>CAYMVV010000026.1:0-64408 GCA_964393885.1 uncultured Granulosicoccaceae bacterium
CTCGATCCGACGGCTTGGTGTAGACATCGTATTGCTGACCGTCGATTGACGTTGTTGTGATGTAGTCATTGGGTGCTGCTGGCAGGCGCTCGGCGCCGGCATCGACCCATACCATCAATTCGAAGCGCTGGTTGCTGGACGTTGCATTGCGAACGAGGGTATTGACGTCACAGTCGCCACCGAGTTCATGGAAGAAGGATTCGATGGCAATATTGCGCTCGCCATTAATAGTCTGGCCGTTGAGGACTTTGCTGCGTGTCGGGAATTCCTCACTCGAAGCGGTGTAACTGATCTGATAGAAAGGCAGGTCTGACACTTTTGCCGGCATGCCTGTGGCGACAACCGTTTCTGCCAGAGTCGAGGCAGAAAATTCGCCTGGTGACTTCACCCCGTATATCACTTCAGGATAGGATTTAACCAGATAGACCGCGCCTCTCACGTCAGTCTCATTGCCCCAGTCGTAGTCCCAGCGTGCTTTTACGGTGCCTGACGAGTCATCAACAGAAATGCACTGAGACCAGTTTTCGAATGCTGACGCGCAATCGTTCCAGGTGTTGTTGGATAACAAAAAGTCCCCAAAAGCAACGTTGCCGGCACGTGTTACGGTCGGGCAGTTGCCGTTAAAAATCAGATTGTCGTTCTCGTCTTTATTAGGAAAACTGCACTCCGGTCCAGCATGGCGGACCGGGCTTGTGGTGCTGATGAATGTGGTGCCGGCGGTTGGTGCCTGCAGTGAAATCGACGTATCTTCCCCGCTAAGCTGGGGAGTCGGATTACCGGCATCCGGTGTGTTGTCTGTTACGGGGTCAGTCTGCTCGGGTGTCGCCGGGCTGTTTTCGCCGCCATCGCTTGATCCACTGCCGCCAAGCATGTTGATATCGTCAGCATCATCGTCGCTCGTACCCGCATTGCCGTTCGGAGTGTTTTGACCGCCATCACTGGAGCCGCTGCCACCGAGCATGTTGATGTCGTTTGCGTCATTGTCGCCCGTGTCGTCGCCCGTGTCGGCATTGCTGTCCGGAGTGTTTTGACCGCCATCGCTGGAGCCGCTGCCACCGAGCAGGTTGATGTCGTCAGCGTCCTCATCGTTGTTGTCGATCTCATTTGACGGGTCTGCATCATTTACCGGCGCTGGCACAACGATTGGTTGTTCATTGCTACCGGTGTTCTGAGGGGCATTGTCGTTCTGAGCATCGTCACCCGCCTGTGTGATCACGATTGGCTGTGAACCTGATTCATCCGACTGTGAATCGATACCAGTGTTTCCACCAGTAACATCAAGTGACGGAGTAACTGGTGCGCCGTTTGAGAGCACTGACGGGCGATCGATGCCCTCGCTATCGCAAGCTGACAGGCCAATGGCCAGTAAGCCCAAGACTGCAGAATACCTTATCATTTGATTAACCTGTGGGTGTTATGCAAAGGCCGGGAGTGTACAGTGATTAAGAGTCAGCAGTATGCAGTGAGTTCTGCGCGATCGGGGCATTATCGAGAGTACTTAACACCTTGTCATCATGCATGATGATGTTTTGTATAAGAGCTGATACAGCCAGTAGCTAAATAGACACATTCAAAGGTGTTTTTTGACTGTCTTGTGTCTTTATCCACAGCAGTTGGTAAACCCGATTTCGGGACCCTTCACCCCTTTATCTGCAAGGTATTGCAGATCCCATTTCGCCATAAGGAAAACGATTTGCCTCGTCTCTCGGATAATTCCATCGCGCTGGGTATGTGGTGGATGTTCCTCACCGGGCTGTGTTTCGTCGGTGTCACCATAACCGTTCGCTACGTTGGCACAAGTGTGCCTGCAGCGGAGGCAGCCTTTATTCGCTATCTGGCGGGAACCTTGTTACTGCTGCCTGTGTTTCTGCGGGGTTATGGCCGCTTTCGCGCAACGGGTGCGGTGAAAATTATGTTGTGGCGCGGAATAGCGCATGGCTTTGGTGTCATCCTGTGGTTTTATGCGATGGCGCATATACCGATTGCACAGGTAACCGCGCTCGGCTATCTAACACCCGTTGTGGTGACCGTACTGGCTGTTTTGTTTCTGGGTGAAGTAGTGCAAATGCGCAGAATTATGGCAGTGGTTGCCGGTTTTGTCGGGGTGTTGATTATTGTGCGGCCCGGGTTTTCCGAGGTGTCGATGGGGCAATTGGCGCAGTTGGCAACGACACCGTTGTTTGCGATCTCGTTTATATTGGCCAAGAAGCTCAGCGACCACGTAGAGCCCTTACTGATTGTCGCCAGCCTGTCGCTGGTGTGTACGATAACGCTATTGCCGGTAGCGCTGCTCAACTGGGTTCAACCGAATGCCACAGAAATTGCGCTGCTGTCTCTGACTGCAGTACTTGCGACATTGGGTCACTACACGATGACACGGGCTTTTATGAGTGCGCCAATCGGCGCATTGCAGCCTGTGTCTTTTCTGCAGCTTGTATGGGCAACACTGGCTGGCATCGTTTTGTTTGGTGAGCCGGTTGATCAGTTTGTATTGATTGGTGGATCCATTCTGGTTGGATCTGCCGGGTATATAGCGCATCGTGAGTCTGTACTTGCCCGACGTCAGAAAGCGCAGGGCAGCAGTGTAGCGGTTGAGAAGTAGTAGATCGCCGGGTAATCAAGCGTTGAGTAATCAAACAAGCTGGTCGAAACTTTCTCTTTTTATTGTAGTAGCAATCTGATTAGTGGGTTGTGCGGATAGTTCGGTAACAGACTTTTCACAGCCACGGTTGTCAGAGCAAGGCGAAAAATGCAGGCATAGCAGGGCCTACGTCGAACCCGTGCTTTGGACAACAGGTTAACGCAGCTATGGCGACCGTGGCTTCGAGCCGTGTTACCGAACTTTCCAAACGGCCCACTAGGCCTGCGCAGTGTTTGAGAAAGATGTGCGGATCAGGCAAATATACCGTGAATAAACAGTGAACCCTGCTTGCCACGATCCCGGAAAACCCAATAGCAGGTGCCGCGCCGGTCTTTGGCGACAAAATAGTCACGCCGCACATCATTGCTATCCCACCAGCCGGTCTCTATGCGTTCGGCGTCTCCCTCCAGTTGCAGATCTCCTGTCGCAGGCTTCGGCGCTTCCAGTAACCAGAGCGGGCGCTGTGGCCAGTTGCCAACAGGCTCTTGCCTGACCTCGGGAAACGACTTTTTCCAGGCTTTTTCAGGGCGATGCTCATCGACGACAGCCAGGGTATAGATGGCGTCATCTCCGAGACGGGATGTCAGCTTGTCGATCACCTCTCCAAGACTGTTTTGCTGGCTGCGGCTTTTCAGAAAGAAGTCACTGGCGTCGCGTTTTATTTCGCAGAAGGTGCTGGCCGTCAGGTGCAGACCACTGACTGGTGCCGGTAGTTGAGTTTGGGAGAGTCGTTCGCTTAGTACTCGATGCAGGTGTCTTGCCTGACTGGTCGCTTGTAAAAAACGCAATTCCAGCCGGGTATTTTCATGTCGTTCATGGAGTAACACAAAGGTGAAATGATTGACTCCGCGATCGCATGCAATCAAAAACGCAGCCAGTTCACTGATCATTCTCTGGGTGGCGAACTGTAAGGCATTTGTGTCGTGAACCTCGATCGGGAGTGTTGTGTTTCTGGTGAAAGTATCGCTCAGGCGCAGCGGGGTGCGAGGATCGGGGTGCCGACCCAGTAGCCGGTCGAGATAATTGCAGCAGGCCGGGCCAAAGCGGCGCGTCAGTGATGCGGGTGATATTTCCAGTAACTGCCCGACACTGCGGATGCCTGAACGTGACAGACCTTGCAGTATATCGGGGGTGAGTTCCAGATAGCCGACAGACAGTGGTTTGATGATGGTGGCGAGTCTGTCGGTATTGAGTATGCCCCGACGGATGTTGGCGCGAGCGAGCAGGCTGGCAGCCAGAGGGGTTGGGGCTATACCCATCTGGCTGGTGTAGCCGAGTTTTTCGAGTTCAGTTTCAATGGTTGCAAGCAGGCTTTCATAGCTGTCGAAAAGACGCTTGCTGCCGCCGATTTCAATCAGAATGTGATTGCTTCCATGTGGGCAGACGATGGACGAAAACTGCATGGCCCATTCGGCTGCCTGTTGCAGTAATAGCCCCTCTTTTTCTGCGTCGTATTCAATAGCTGTTAGTGAAGGCAGTATTGCGTAGGCGCTGTTAAGTGCCATGCCTGTATAAATTCCAGCCTGTTGTGCGTGGGTGTTGCAACTGCGTATCTGTTGTCGGTTACTGACGCGTTCGACAATAGCAATGGCACTTGCAGTCGTTGTATTTTTGCAATGCGCAGGCTTTGTGTTGTTTGGCTCAGGGCTATTGTTTGGCTCAGGGCTGCTGCTCGACTCATGGTCGAGTTCAGCGGCGGTGGTTTGTATGCAGCTGTGCATATCGTCGAGTAACAGGTCAGGCAAGTACAGGCTTGCCCATATCTGCTGACGATGGTTGCCATGATTGCTTCTGTGCTTATCTGAAGTGTTGTTCGATTTTTTTGTCGATTGATCTGTTTTCAATGGTTATTGTGTTCGCCTTGTCTGTTGTTATTCGGTTACTTTATTAGTCTGGTGCTGTTTCCTGTGCAGATGTGTTGAACCCAGATGTGTTGAACCGTTGACGGGACATTGCAATCAGATTGTCAGCCTTGCGATGGCAGGCGTTACCAAGGTGCAGACACTGCAGGCGCCCGCCACGATTTTTAATAATGTCTATTTGCAATTCACTGTCTTGATGGGTTCGGGTGTCTTTGTTCTGAGCATTGTTCTGAGCATTGTTTTGAGCATTGTTCTGAGCATGGTTTTGAGTGCTGTTTTGGGTGTCGCGGGTTTGCGAGCAGTTGTCCTGAGAATCAACAGGTCGCAGAACCATACGCAACCCTGCCGGTGATGAGTTGTGTGCCGTGCGGCAGGGGCGATAGCAAACTGCCCATGACTTGCCTTGCTCTGCAGCCAGTTGCAAGCGGCGTTGTTGTCGCTCGTCGCCATTGTTGGACGACCATAAAATGACCGCAGAGAACACACCGCTTCTTAACATTTGCTCTGCCGCCCAGAAAGAATTTTTATAATCACTTTGCGATTCAATGATCAATGTGTATTCAAGTGAGATGCCGGCATTGATCAGCGCTGGTGCATAGGGGACATAAGGAGGGGCAACCAGGGCGATCCACTGTTGAGCGGATGTCAGTGTGCCAAGCGCGGGCAATAATAGAGAGAGCTCTCCAATGCCTTCATCAGTGGTCATGATCTCGGTAAGTGCGCCAATCGGCCAGCCTTGTGAGGGGAGGGCGGCGTCGAGTGCAGCATAGCCTGTGGCGAGCGTATCTCTCGCGTTATGTTGCTGTCGACCCTTCCACAGAGCCGGGTGTTTTAGCAGCGCTTCGAGAGTCATTATATTTTCAAAACAACTCGACAAAACAGCTCGACTGGCCTGTTGATGCTATACAGGTTAACGCCGCTTCTTGCCAACGTTGTACCTTAATACGCCAACGTAAACTCCCTCTATAGAAAAATCCTGCTGCTTTAAGTCTACCTCTATCGGTTCAAAATCGTCGTTTTCAGGGAACAGAGTGACTTTGTTTCGTGATCGATGAAAGCGTTTTACTGTCACTTCATCGTCAACGCGAGCGACAACAATCTGCTTGTTACGAGCCTCTTTGGTGCTGTGTACGACTAACAGGTCTCCGTCGAGAATGCCGACGTTGCACATGCTCATACCTTTAACTTTGAGCAGGTAGTTGGCTGGCGGGCTGAATAACTGTGGGTCAATCAGGTGATGATCTTCGATATTTTCAACGGCCATAATCGGCTCGCCGGCAGCGACACGACCAATAACCGGTAGAGGAACTGCCTCTTCTTCGGTGGTGAGAATACGACACTCTTCCACATATTCTGCCGCCTCCGGAAGAATGACGATGCCACGCGATGCGCCAGGGAGAATTTCTATCATGCCTTTGCGTTCCAGTGCTCGCAGATGTGATTCTGCAGCGTTGGCTGAGCTGAACCCGAGTGTGTAGGAAATTTCTGCACGTGTGGGAGGCATGCCGTCAATACGAATGCCCTGGCAAATGAGTTCAAGTATTTCTTTTTGTCTGTCAGTCAGCATGGCTGTTTTCGCAACGGTTCAGTTGTCAGGGTGCTTGATAAGAGGCGGTTATTATCATACTGTGTTTATATACAATAATTTTCAGATACTCAACTAAATTCATACATTTTATTGAATTTTTTTGCGCAAACCTCGCTTGTGCGTTTTGTTTTAATATTCAAAATACAACATCAGCCTGATCAGACGATGCGGAGCATTTGTCTGCGGAACCTATTGGCGGGGGCTTGGAGATAGCGCAGGAAGTTCACTCTGCATGCGCTGGCAGATGTCGACGGTCCGGCCGTGAATTACATTATGCCCGGACGTCTGTGTGGCAGAAGTCTGCTGATTGTGCAGAAGGCCAGATGGGCTAGAGCTTTCTAAGCTTAACCCCGTCAATTGCATGATCCTTATTCTTGTGCAGAATCAAATCAGCACGCTGCCGGGTAGGCAGTATGTTTTCATGCAGATTAACCAGGTTGATGCTGTCCCAGATTTCCGAGGCGGTCGCAATGGCTTCTTCTTCATCGAGCTCGGCAAAGTGTGAAAAGTAAGCGTCGGGCTGCTTGAAGACGCTGCGTCTGAAGGTCAGGAATCGAGAGATATACCACTGTTTGATGACTTCTTCATCGGCGTCAACGTAGATTGAAAAATCGAAGTAATCCGACACAAACGTACGCGGCTCCCCCGGGGCTGTGGCACTGGCCTGCAGCACGTTGAGGCCCTCGACAATCAGCACGTCGGGCTGGTCTACTACATGAAATTCATCCGGTACGATATCGTAGCGCAGGTGCGAATAGACCGGTGCTTTTACCTGGCGTCTGCCACTTTTGATATCGGATAAAAACGTCAGCAGAGCCTGTCTGTCGTAACTTTCCGGAAAGCCTTTCTTACGCATCAGATTGTGCTTTTCCAGCTCGGCAGTCGACATCAAAAAGCCGTCAGTGTTGATCAGGTCAACGCGCGGGTGGCCCTCCCATCGGGCCAGCAGGGTCTGCAGAATCCTTGAACTGGTGCTCTTGCCCACGGCGACACTGCCAGCTACGCCGATAATAAACGGCACTTTTGGTGTGTCGTCATGTAAAAACTGGGCGGTTTGACGATTCAGGGTCTGCGCAGAGGCCACGTAGTAGCTGAGCAGGCGCGACAGCGGCAGGTAGACGTTTTCAACTTCGGTGATTGAGGCCCGTTCGTTGATACCTCGCAATTCTTCCAGCTCTTTCTCGGAGAGCGGAATGGCAGTGCTATCTTTCAGTTTTGACCACTGCTGGACACTGAAATTGCGGAACGGTGAGTGCGGCACGAATATCAATATTTGCCAGCGCCAGGGCGCTGTGGCAATGAGACTCTGGCTAATTATGTGTGGACTGTAAAGATGGCGCGATGAAATAGCAAATACGTCCACTCAGTGCTGCACACCGGAAGATTTCTGTCCCGGGTACCCGAGGCACGCTGCATTGGTGTTGGCTATAGTTACAAGCTGAAGTATTGAATAAGTGCCGCGGTTGGATCAAAATGTCGGATTACGCTGACAAGTTGCGATCCAACTGTTGTAATTGACCCTGTTTACCGCCGACCAATTCTTGTGACCAATTCCCCTAAAACATTTGCAAATACGCCCGAACCGGCGGTTCATGCTTTTGCGGTCGCTCCCATGATGGAGATGACGGATCGCTACTGTCGTTACTTTCATCATCAATTAAGTCATAAGGCTTTGCTTTACAGCGAGATGGTCACGACTAACGCAATAATCTTCGGGGACCGACAACACTTGCTTGGATTTGACGTACCGGACGGCGCCCGGCCGCCCGTTTTACAGTTGGGTGGCAGCGACCCTGATGCGTTGGCAGAGTGCGCTGGCATCGGCCAGCAGTTCGGCTACCAGCAAATCAATCTGAATGTCGGATGCCCGAGCGATCGTGTACAAAGTGGCCGCTTTGGAGCTTGTTTGATGGCTGAGCCGGCACTGGTGGCTGATTGTGTCCGAGCGATGCGCAGGGAAGTCGATGTGCCGGTAACCGTCAAGTGTCGCATCGGCATCGATCGGGACGATTCTTACGCATTATTTTCGAATTTTGTTGAAGTCGTAGCCGGCGGTGGTTGCGATACCTTCGTGGTTCACGCCCGCAAGGCCTGGCTGGACGGCTTAAGCCCGAAGGAAAACCGCGAACTGCCGCCATTGCGTTATGAATTTGTACAGCGCATCAAGGCTGAGCTGCCCGAATTGACGTTTGTTCTGAACGGTGGCTTGTGCACCCATGACCAGTCAAGAGCCTTCCTTGAAGAGCCCGAATCCGAACACAAGCGCCAGCAACACAAGCACCGGGAACACTGGAGCGCTGAACAGATGAGCGCAGGGCGGCAGAGCCCGGATCAGCAGAGCCCGGATCAGCAGGGCCCGGATCAGCAGAGCATGGGCCAGACGCACCGCAACCAGAGTAGCAGGGCTCGGGCACTTGACGGGGTGATGTGGGGGCGTGAGGCCTACCGCAACCCCTGGCTGCTGGCCGAGGTTGACTCGTTGTACTATGGGGAGCCCGCGCGGAAAAGATCGAGACTTGATCTGGTCGAGGTGATGTTGCCCTATATTGAGTCGAGCACAGCCAGCGGAGTACCGTTGGGCCGAATCACACGTCATATGTTGGGCCTGTTTCAGGCACAGCCGGGTGGTCGCCTGTGGCGTCGGCATCTGAGTGAAAATTCGTGGAAGAAAGGCGCGGGGGTTGAGGTGCTTGTAGACGCTCTGCGGCATGTCGAACGAGCAGCCAGTAAAGCAGCATGACTGAAAACCCGGATAAAAATGAATACCTGACCACCAGGGAGGTGGCGGAACTATTGCGGCTGAAAGAACGCAAGGTCTACGATCTGGCGGCAGAAAAGCTGATTCCCTGTACCCGCGCAACTGGAAAACTACTGTTTTCAAGAGAGGCGGTAAACCGTTGGCTTGCCAGACATTCAACCGGCGATTCCATGCCGCTGGGGAGTCTGCCCGCGCTGATAGCGGGCTCGCACGATCCATTGCTTGAGTGGGCGGTTCGTGAGTCGCAGTGCGGTATTCCCTCTACGTTTGACGGCAGCCTCGATGGACTCAAAAAACTTGAGAAAGGCAAGGCAACACTCATTGCCGTCCATCTCTATGACAGCGAAACTCATGAATGGAATGTACCGCTGGTCGCGAATAACTTTTCAGGCGAGTCTGTCGTGCTGGTCAGGTGGGTCAGGCGACAGCGTGGGCTGGTATTTCGGCCCGGTACGGGGATCGCACATTTGAAAGACCTGTTGAAGTATCGGGTGGTAGCGCGACAGCGAGGCGCGGGCAGCCAGTTGTTGCTGGAGCATCTGCTGCAGGAGGAAGGTATAGATGCTGCCAGGATCGACTTTAGCGCCACAGCCAGAAGCGAAATAGACTCCGTTCTGGCGGTTGCCGAGGAGCGTGCTGATTGCGCGCTTGGCTTGCAATCGCTTGCGATTCAGCATCAACTGAGCTTTGTGCCAATCGTAGAAGAACCGCTGGATTTGCTGGTCGATCGTCGATTTTTCTTCGAATCGCAGATGCAGTGCTTTATGAGCTTCTGCCGCTCAAAGGTGTTTATTTCGCGCGTTGAAGAGCTTGAAGGATACCGGGTAGATCGGTTGTTCGATGTGCGATTTAACGGCTGACTGGATTATTCACGAAAGCGACAGCATCTTGCCCGGTCTTTGATTCCAGGTTCACACCGCGTTTTTGAGTGCAAACATCCATGAGTATTCGACGTTGGAATACCTGCAACACAGGCGCGGTGTAAACAAATCTTTGCTCAAAAGGCTCACCATTGCATGAATGACTCGGGCAATATCATTTGGCATTGGGATAAAAAAGCTGCTCGCCATTGAGTTGGTAGGTCGCTATCAATTGCTGGCCCTCCGTGCCCGTTAACCAGTTGATAAAGGCTTGGCCAGCAGCTGCGTTCACCCTTGGGCACTGGTCGGGGTTGACGAGTATTACGCCATACTGATTAAACAGGCTCTGATCACCTTCAAATACGATCCGGTGTTGTTGTCTGTTCTTGAAGTTCAGCCAGGTTGCTCTGTCTGTGAGCGTGTAGGCGCCCATTCCAACGGCGGCGTTAAGTGTTGCTCCCATGCCGGAACCGGTCTCTCGATACCAGGTGCCACTGACAGCCTGCGTATCAATGTCGATGTTTTTCCAGAGCGCAAGTTCTTTCTTGTGGGTGCCTGAGAGGTCGCCACGTGATGCGAAAATCGCTTTGGACTCAGCTATTTTTAATAGCGCTTTGGTGACGCTTTTTGTGCCAATTACGCCGGCAGGATCAGCCTGCGGGCCAACCACGACAAAGTCGTTGTACATCAGATCAAATCTTTCCACCCCGTATCCGTCTGCAACAAACTTTTCCTCCGCCGCTTTGGCATGCACCAGCAGCACATCGGCATCACAGTTTGACGCATTGCGGATGGCTTGTCCGGTGCCGACGGCGACTACATTAACTTGCATGCCAGAGTGTTGTTGATACCTGGGGAGCAGGAAATCATATAGTCCCGAGTTCGCTGTGGAGGTCGTCGACTGCAGCAGAATAGAATCATCGGCCGCGCCTGTATTGGAGAGTATTGCCAGCAGAGCACTGAAGATAAAAGCCGTAAATAGGCGGCTCGGTAGCGGAGGTGTCGTTCGACTCATAGTTGTCCATCGAGGTAGTTTTGTGCAGCACTTGAACGGGCTTGTGCAAAGAAGTCGTGCGCATTGGTATGTTCAGCCACTGAGCCCTGATGCAGATAGACAATGTCGTCGGCGAGACGTCGCGCCTGGGCGATGTCGTGCGTCACCATGATGATTTTAATACCTTGCCGGTTAACGGATCGTATCTGCTGCTCAATGGCAATGGTGGCGGTCGGATCCATGCTGGCAGTTGGTTCGTCTAGAAAAATCACGGATGGACTGGTCGCCAGCGCGCGGGCGATTGCCAGGCGCTGCTGCTCCCCACCAGACAGTGAGTTAGCGGGTTGTTTTGCCCGGGCCTGCAGGTTGGCGCCACGCAAAAGACTGTCGCGTTGCTTGCGACTGGCGGATTGTCTCAGCGCGAGTACATAGTCTATGTTCGCCGCTACGCTGCGTCTCAGCAGCACAGGCTTTTGAAACACCATTGCCTGCGCCTTGCGAATACGCGGGTGAGCCGCACTTTGACTGTTCCAGCTTATTGTTCCCTGGCTGGGTGTCAGCAAGCCGTGCAGGACCCGCAGTAAAAGACTTTTACCAGCCCCGTTGTGGCCCAGAATCACACTGATGCCACGGTTCTCAATGGTCAGGTTAATGTCTCGCAGAAGCGTTTTCCCGTGAACAGAGTACCCCAATGCGTGGACAGTGAGCGGTAGTAGCGAGTGGTCATTGTCCTTGCATTCACCTACGGTATCACTGTGATCACCAGGTGTCGGGTAATCGATTGTGTCACGGGCGTTGCTTTGATCGGAGTCGATCACGCCTGCAGCCTCTGGCGCGTACCGAGGACCACTGCGTTAACGAACAGCGCTATCGTCATCAGGATAGAGCCCAGCGCCAGTGCCAGGGCAAGATCGCCTTTGGAGGTTTCAAGAGCGATAGCGGTGGTCATTACCCGGGTCAGGTGATTGATATTGCCACCCACCACGATCACGGCGCCTACCTCGGAAATTGCGCGGGCAAATCCAGCTGCGGCGACAGTACACAGACTGGTCTGGCAATCCCGCAGCATGGTGAACACGGCACGGTACCAGGGAACACATAAAGACTGAAATTGTTCGCGACACTCTGTCCATCGATCTTCAACTACCTGACGAGATAGCGCAGCCACAATCGGCATGATGAGTACGGTTTGAGCCAGTATCATCGCACTCGGAGTGTACAGCCACTGTAGCCAGCCGAGAGGGCCGGCATTCGACAGCAACATGTACACGACCAGTCCCAGAACCACCGGTGGCATGCCCATCAATGTATTCACCAGCAGGTTGATAATCCACTTGCCGCGAAAATTTTGTGTGGCCAGCAGTGCACCCAGCGGTAGACCCACAACACAGGCAATCAATGTAGCGGTAATACTGACGCGCAGCGATAGCAGGACAATTTCCAGAAGGGTGGCATCGCCTGTTACCACCAGGTGCCAGGCATGCGCAAAGGATTGCTGGAAAGTCTGCATATTTTTCTGAAATTAGCGCTTACTATTAATTTTGCTGAAAATTTTGCCTAATTTTGCAGTAAAGCGCAATGGGGTGCATGAATTCAGGATCCATTGTGAGCGGAGATTCTGGGGTGTCACTTGTGACCGGATGTGTAGCTGGAGCGCTGTCCGGAGCTCGGGCATTTTGCCGAACAGGGGCGAAAGATGCCTGCACCACGAGTGCGATTTCGCCGGGAGAACCGACCAATAGAGCTCGATAAAAAAACGCAAAGCTTTTGCTCTTGCTCTTGCTTTAGATCTTGATCTTCCGCGTTTAATCAGTTTTGAGAGTGCTCGTGCAAGTGGGTCGGCGCGCCATGGATGGCGTAGAGAGCGCTGTCAGCCATGGATGGCTGTTTGCGCGGCCCGCTTGCACGATCACTCTCAAAATTCCGAAGGAACCCTTGGGCTGATTAGCCGCAAAAGACTTTTTGCTTCGTTTTTGGTCTTTTCAAAAATGAAGGCCTCCGGCAGGGAATGTATTACTTGTCGCGCGACAGCGCACCGCTAGCCGGGCGAATTCCCCTATCGCAATAAGCTCAGAAATTCATTGCGAGTGTTGATGTCTTTTTTGAAACGGCCGAGCATCACAGAGGTCGTCATCGTCGAATTCTGCTTTTCAACACCGCGCATCATCATGCAAAGATGCCGCGATTCTACAACCACGCCGACACCCTGGCCCTCGGTTACCTGCAGCACCGCGTCTGCGATTTGTTTGGTCAGATTCTCCTGAATCTGCAGGCGCCTTGCGTACATGTCAACGATACGGGCAATTTTCGAAAGCCCGATCACCTTGCCGTGTGGTAAGTAGGCAACGTGGCATTGTCCGATGAATGGCAGCATGTGATGCTCGCACATCGAATATAGTTCGATGTTCTTGACGATTACCATTTCATCGCTGTCTGATTCAAAGACCGCTTTGTTGACAATCTTGTCGAGAGATTGACTGTAGCCCTGTGTCAGGAATTCGAGCGCTTTCGCGGCACGTTCAGGCGTTTTAACCAGGCCTTCACGCGACGGGTCTTCACCGATCTGCTGTATAAGTTTTTTGAATTCGTTTCGCAAAAGTTTGTCCGAGCTAGAGCGGGTGGCGAGTGGGTGTGGCGCGTTCGCGGCAAGGTACATATGCCCGCGCAGAGTCATATTATGCCATGGGACTCGCAATGATTTGAATCTGGAGTGAGTCACAGGGTGTTTGTGGCCGTGCTGTGATGTCTATTAGGTAGACAAAGCAACTTAAATGTGGGTTTCCCTGCTCAAGTCTCGCGAGGTTCAGGGCTCGCGGCGCCAAGGAAAAACTGACATAGTCAACTACGATACATGTGGGGCAGTTGCTCGGCGATGGTGCCGGTTACCTCACACCAGGTTGTGCGAGAAAAAATGGTCGTAGTGAGGAAGGTAGATTTTGAGTCTGGCGGGCAATGTAGAGAGAAATAATTGTGCTAATCATGGACGACGACAATGAAGGCAATGCGGTCAAGGTAATGCGGTAAAAGGCGATGCGGTTAATGAGCAGTTGAATGATTGTTGGTGGTGGCTGTGTTCGCCTGGGCGAGTGCGCTGCCTCAGGTTGCTGTCAAATAGAGCTAATTGACGTCAACTTGAGCACAAAAGGGCTTTAATTGGCTGTTTCTACATTGAAACCTGTATCACAGTCGCCATAATTAGTTTGCGGGGCAAGCGCCGCCAGGGAGACGTCATCGCCTGTTGAATCAATACCATACCGGGTTTTTCACGGTTTGTTTGGGGTTGTTGTCAACGACGGCGCTATTCAGGTGTTAAACATAATGTCGAAAGTATTAACGTAAGGTTATATGTCTGACAAAGAGTTGTCCGAAGATACCGGAACGGCAGTTGAAGTTGCCAAACCGGCACTCAAGAAGCCACCAATGTACAAGGTGGTACTTTTGAACGACGACTATACTCCGATGGAGTTTGTCGTAACGGTGCTGGAAAGCTTTTTCTCTATGGATCGGGAGAAAGCGACGCAGGTAATGCTCCATGTCCACAGTCGGGGGAAGGGTGTTTGCGGTGTGTTTACGCGAGAGGTCGCAGAAACAAAAGTTGTCCATGTGAATCAGTTTTCACGTGACAATCAGCATCCATTAATGTGTGATATGGAAGAGGCGTAACCTGTGTTTTTAAAGATAATAAAAAATAAATAACCAGAGAGAGAACCGTGGGATGTTGAGTAAAGAACTCGAATTCACACTAAACAATGCTTTTAAAGAAGCACGCGAAAAGCGTTACGAGTTTATGACGGTTGAGCATCTGTTATTGGCATTGCTCGACAATCCGACCGCAGCCCAGGTTTTGAGAAGCTGTGGCGGCGATCTTGAAGCGCTACGCGTTGAACTCGTTGAATTCATAGATGAGAACACACCGTTACTGGACGATTCCGATAACCGGGAGACTCAGCCTACACTGGGATTCCAGCGGGTCCTGCAGCGAGCTGTGTTTCACGTCCAGTCATCCGGCAAGAAAGAGGTTACTGGCGCAAACGTGCTGGTGGCGATCTTCGGTGAGCAGGACTCACATACCGTCTATCTGCTAAATAAACAAAATGTGACACGACTGGATGTGGTCAATTACATCTCGCACGGCATATCCAAAATTGCCGATGAAGACAAGAGCGACATGGAGGATCTGTCCAGCGAAGCCGGTGGCGAAGAGGCTGAGGCTGAAGCTTCACCGCTGGACAAGTACTCAACCAATCTGAACCTCAAGGCAAAAGAAGGCAAGATAGATCCCCTGATTGGCCGTGAGAAAGAAATCGAGCGCTCTGCGCAAATATTGTGCAGGCGAAGAAAAAACAATCCTCTGCTGGTTGGTGAAGCCGGTGTAGGCAAGACCGCGATTGCAGAGGGTATTGCGCTCAAGATCGTCGAGGGCGATATGCCTGACGTGTTACTTGAAAGTACTATCTACTCGCTTGATCTGGGCGCATTGGTTGCCGGTACCAAGTATCGAGGTGACTTCGAAAAACGTCTGAAAGCAGTGCTTGGTCAGCTTCAAAAAGAAGAGGGCGCCATCCTCTTTATCGATGAAATCCACACAATTATTGGTGCGGGTGCTGCCTCTGGCGGTGTTATGGATGCGTCGAATTTGATCAAACCGATGCTCGCATCAGGTGAGCTGAAGTGCGTGGGCTCGACGACTTACCAGGAGTATCGCGGTATTTTCGAGAAAGACCGTGCTCTGTCACGACGATTCCAGAAGGTTGATGTGACCGAGCCTTCCGTGTCTGAGACCGTCGAGATACTCAAAGGTCTCAAGGGTAACTTTGAGACGTTTCATGATGTTAAGTACTCCAGCAACGCGTTGAAAGCAGCTGCCGAGCTCGCAGATCGTTATGTGAATGATCGCTTTCTGCCAGACAAGGCAATCGACATTATCGATGAAGCCGGTGCCAGTCGTCGTCTGCAGACCAAGCAGGGTAAAAAGACCATCGGTGTCAAGGAAATTGAAACCATCGTCGCGAAAATTGCCCGTATCCCGGAGAAGAGTGTTTCTTCGACAGATATGGAAAAGCTGCGTAACCTCGGACGTGATCTCAGTATGCTGGTTTTTGGCCAGGATCCGGCGATCGAGCAACTGTCCTCAGCCATCAAAATGTCACGCTCCGGACTGGGGCCGGAAGATCGTCCGATCGGGAGCTTTTTGTTTGCAGGACCAACTGGTGTTGGTAAAACCGAGGTTACCAAGCAGTTGGCAAAAGTATTGGGTATCGAGTTTCTGCGCTTCGATATGTCTGAGTATATGGAACGCCACACGGTATCACGTTTGATTGGCGCTCCTCCGGGATATGTTGGATATGATCAGGGTGGGTTGCTGACCGACGCTGTTATCCAAAACCCGCACTGTGTATTGCTGCTTGACGAGATCGAGAAAGCGCATCCGGATGTATTCAATCTGTTGTTGCAGGTCATGGATCACGGTACCTTGACAGACAACAATGGCCGCAAGGCTGACTTTCGTAATGTGATTTTAGTAATGACCACTAACGCAGGTGCAGAGTCCATCAGTCGGCCAAGTCTTGGCTTTACAGTTCAGGATCACTCGAGCGACGGCATGGAGGCGATCAACAAGTTTTTCACGCCAGAGTTTCGCAACCGGATCGACAGCATTATTCAGTTCGCTCCTCTCAACAAGAGCACCATACTCAATGTGGTTGACAAGTTCCTGTTTGAGCTCGAAGCGCAGCTTAATGATAAAAATGTGATTATCGATATCGCCGACTCAGCCAAAGGCTGGCTCGCCGAGCACGGGTTTGACGTCAAAATGGGCGCCAGACCGATGAGTCGTGTAATCAGGGAAAACATTAAAAAGCCGCTGGCGGATGAAATTCTGTTTGGCACGCTGTCGAAAGGCGGCAAGGTGCGGGTGGAACTCGACGAGTTTGGCGAGTTAACGTTCGCCATTGAAAACGCTGAAGAAACTGTCTAGCGTGAAACTGTCTAGCCTGGCAGGTTGACTGGCAGGTGAAATGATGACTGTCGTGGTCCATCCATCTGATGGATCGTAATTGTTATTGAAGTAAACAAGCTCCGCACAACACGTGGTAGGGGAATGAAAAACTAAAGGCGCAACAGGGTTGCGCCTTTTTTTATGCAGTCTTTGTTATTGCGAGCGTAGCGTTTTAAAAAAACGACGCCTTACCATAGTTTTAGAGAAACCGCTGGCGTGGCGCGAAAAGGGTCAGAAGGCAGTCACAGGAACCTGGGGCAAAAACCGGAGGGCAAAGGTGCGGGGAGAAGAGGCCACAAAAGCCGACCACGAGAGCCGACAGCAAATCGGTAGTCAGCGACTGCGGTAGGTGATTCTGCCCTTTGTCAAATCGTATGGTGTCATTTCCACTGTTACCTTGTCGCCGGTTAGAATTCTTATGTAGTGCTTACGCATCTTTCCTGAAATGTGGGCTGTTACAACGTGCCCATTTTCCAATTCTACCCGGAACATGGTGTTTGGCAGTGTGTCGACCACAGTGCCTTCCATTTCAATTGCTTCTTCTTTTGCCATCCAAAATCTTCTTTTAAGCGCAAAAACCGATAAAAACGATCCTCACACGGTTCATTAGAAACTCGTCTGTAAGCGCGAGCATTATCAACATATATGCCAGATGTGCAAGTTTAAAGTCCGGTAGCTGTTATTGGAAACAATTTGTTGCAATTATATTCTTTTACCGTCAGGGTCTCGTTTCAGAACCACAACCGGACTATTTGACAGTATTGGCCAGCTTATTACTCTACAATAGTGTGTTAATTAGAGAACGTGAAGGCATCACTTGCACAATGCATTGCCCTGTACAGCATAGAACCAAAACTACAGAGCGCTTCGGCAATCTGATGGAGCTGTATGAGCGCAATTATGTGCAGTTAAGGCTGTTGATTCCCGACCTTAAACACGGACCGATCGCAACCACAGTGTCTGATGTTCCCGGGTGTATGACGCTGTATTTACAATTGACAGAACAGAGTCCCTATACATCGACTTTGCGATTAACTTACCGATTTCTCAACACAGCGTCACCGATGAAAGGTCAACCAAAAATGGGGCTGCGGGCTACTGCCGAGCCTGATCTGACCATTCGTGTCTACCATGATGCCCGATCTGCAGAGGTCATGAGCGGCCTGTTGCATGGTCAACAGCATCCTCGCAAGACCCGCGGACTCGATGGTTCGTGGCGCCTGAACCGTTTTTTGTACAAGTGGTTGCGCTATCTGCTCTACCGCGGCCATGGCTTTTCGCTGTGCAATCAGTCCGGGCAATGGGCTGATCGGGCACCCGTCAGGAGCCTGTCCGGCAACAGATGATCTATCGCGGACGCGGTCCTTTAGCCGTCTTGTTAATTGCTGCCGCTCTAAATCCAGGATCAGCTCCCGGGATGTCAGTTAACTTTGCAGGCAACCTGCAGGGCTGTTTTATGGTCTCGTAACAGCAGCACCGCCTGATCCATCTCCTGATCTGTTTGCGCCTGTGCAAAACGACCTTCCAGCAGTAACATTTGCTGCTTCGCACTGACACACTCTGGACTGTTGCGGGCGATTGCAACCGGATCTTCAGGTAGCTGTGCGGGTGCTTTCGCCTGCTTTTTGGCTGGTGCGTTTGGATTGTCAGCGTATCTGACCGGCTTCCACGGCGTTGCTGGCTTCGTGGTTGCTGGCCCCGCGGTTGCTGGCCCCGTGGTTGCTTGCTGCGTGGGCTGCGGCACAGTTTTGGCTGTAGGTTGCTGCTGAGTAGATGGGACGACCGGCGATTTCACCGTACTTTTCGGCGTTTTGGCGGCTGCTGCTGTCGGTGGTTGCGTAAAATCGATCTGCTTTGGCAGCGGTTTGAGATCTGGCCCTACTATCTGAAAGTCGACACCCGCTGGAGGCGGATCCGGCGAGTAGGTGGGAGTGCCATCACTGGTGGTCCACTGGTAAAGGTTGTTGGCCTGCACAGAAGCGCTGAAGCCGGCAGTCAGTGTGATACCGATGGCCAGTGTAAAAACAGCCGAATAAAGCCTCATGTACTGTATCCTTTGATTGCTAAATATCGCCGTCGCATAAAAGCATTCACTGTGCCGATCGTGCTCGTAATCAGCGTTGCCGCCCGGATCGGTGTCGCGGGTGTGACATTAACCAACCAGAATTAGGCAACCAGGAGGCTTCCCGGGATCAGTTGGTCATAGCCGGAGATTGAAATATCGAGCGCGTATTTTGATCCGGCAGTTCTATCAACCGATGCGGATTGCCATTCATACTCGTGATCGCAGACAACTGGCCCAATCTTTTTCGCGGTGGGGATTATTCGTTTTTTGCAAGCTTGACAGGCGTATCGAGAGCCATTCGTGAGTAGCACCGAGACAAACCTTTTACCGACGGCTCTGCTGTGGGTTGGATTCGGTGGTGCGGTTGGTGCGATGCTGCGCTATCTCGTGGTCGGTCTCGCGTCTCAGGCTGGTCTGATATTTCCGCTTGGGACCTTGCTTGTCAATGTTGTCGGGTCAATGTTGATTGGGATTTTCGCCGGATACCTGTTATTGCATACTGATGCGGCTCAAGCGGGTAAGTTATTCTTTCAAACCGGTTTACTGGGTGCTTTCACCACTTTTTCTGCGTTTTCGCTGGACACTCTCTTGCTGTGGCAGCAGGGTTTGTGGCGGATAGCCCTCGCCAGCGTGTTACTGAATGTTCTGTTGTGTCTGGGCGCGGTGTTAATCGGATTCACAATAACAACGTTTTTCGCCAGGTAATACTGGTTTGTCATAGCGATTCGTTTTTTGGTTGCTCGGCAGGATTCTGGCAGCCCGGCGATAATGGGTGCTCTGCCAGGCCCGTACTTGCTATAATCCACGCTTTGAAAGGAGTTTCCAAAACCAGATGCTTGACGCAAAACTATTTCGCGCTGATCTTGAATCGCTGGCAAAGGAGCTGGCGCGGCGTGACTATGTCCTGGATACAGATGTCGTCAATTCTCTGGAGCAGCATCGACGAGATCTGCAGACGAAAACCCAGGAGTTGCAAAATCAACGTAACCAGCGGTCGAAAGAAATCGGTGCTGCAAAAGCCAGGGGTGACGACATTGAGCCACTGCTTGCCGAAGTAAACGACATGGGCGACGAGCTCAAGCGTTGCGAGCAGGATCTGGCCGAGTTACAGGGAAAGCTTCAGGCGATCAGTCTGTCCGTTCCCAACTTGCTTGATGGCTCGGTGCCTGAGGGTAAAAGTGAAGACAACAATGTTGAAATGCGTCGCTGGGGCGAGCCGAGGGATTTCGATTTTGATCCGCTGGATCACGTAGATTTAACCGGCGATCTGTCTCGCGAGGGCGCACTGGACTTTGATAGCGGTGTGTTGTTGACGGGCTCCCGCTTTACGGTAATGCGCAATGAAATCGCCAGATTGCATCGGGCACTTGCGCAGTTCATGTTGAACCTGCACACGACAGAACACGGCTATACCGAACTCAATGTGCCATTCATTGTTAACAGCGACTCTCTGACCGGCACCTCACAGCTGCCTAAATTTGCCGAAGATCTGTTTGCGCTGGAAGGGGACAGTGGTTACTACCTGATACCAACCTCCGAGGTGCCGCTCACCAATCTAGTGCGCGACAAAATTCTCAGCCCTGATGACCTGCCAATCAAAATGACTGCCCATACTCCCTGCTTTCGCTCAGAGGCGGGTTCATATGGAAAGGATACCCGTGGCATGATCCGGCAACATCAGTTTGAGAAGGTGGAACTGGTGCACATTGTTCACCCGGATAAATCCTGGGAAGCCCTCGACGAGTTAACCGGCCACGCCGAGACTGTTCTGCAAAAGCTCGAACTGCCCTACCGGGTAATGACGTTATGCAGTGGCGACACCGGATTCGCGGCGTCAAAAACACATGATATTGAAGTGTGGCTGCCTGGCCAGGATGCCTATCGCGAGATTTCCTCTTGCAGTAATTGCACAGACTTTCAGGCGCGTCGGATGAAATCACGCTTTCGAAACGCCGATGGCAAGACCAAACTGGTGCATACGCTCAACGGCTCCGGGCTGGCGGTCGGTCGCACACTGGTAGCAGTTCTTGAAAATTACCAGCAACGAGACGGCAGCGTCGGTATCCCGTCTGTACTGCAGTCACTGGTTGGCACCGATACGATTCTAAAACCCGCTTGACTAAAATTCCGCACAAGCGATTCTCGACATCGGTTAGCGGTCATCTCAAATTCCCGTCCAGACAAGAATCTGCGTTGTAGACAGCCCACACACGGGCGGGCCTCCGGGTTCTTGTGCTCGAGGGCATGGTTGGAGCCGCTTCGTCACAGGCTTTGTAATTCGAGTCCGCGCTTGAGTTTTTACCCCGTTTTTATTTGGTACCGGTTTGCAGCCCGTGATTTGTACCCGGTGATTTGCAGCCCGTGATTTGTACCCGGTGATTTGTAACCCGTGATTTGTGCATAAAGGAGTTCCGCACGGAGGCGTTTAAAAAAGAGGCCGTGTGGTCGTACAGGGCGCCTGGTTTTAGGGCAAGGCGGAGGATCAGCGCCCGACCATTGCACTGCGAGGCTTTTACAGTCAAGAGGGAAAATTGTTCGCTCAGGGAATCCAAATTTCGTGCATCATGGAATAAAGTTGCGATTTCAGACAGGTAAGGGAATGCATATACCTGTAAGATAAGGCAATGGAACGCGGCTGCTGGTTTGCTTTTACGTAAACGATTTTGCGGTGCGCTATCGTTTGAAGCACCATCGGAGAGAAAACTCGTACATGCCCAATGTCTCAGCTCGTCAACTCGACACCTTTCCGAAGTACCTGCTCAGCAATGCCGAACGAATGGCATCCCGCGCCGCAATGCGCCACAAGAATTTTGGCGTTTGGCAAACCTGGACATGGGCCGAACTGCTCACCCAGGTCAGACACTATTCCATAGGCCTCGCAGAATTAGGTGTAACGACGGGCACCAAAGTCGCGCTGGTTGGCAGCAATCGCCCCAAGCTCTACTGGACTTTCAGCGCGGTGCAGGCTCTAGGCGGAGTACCAGTACCTGTCTACGCCGAATCAGTTGCCGATGAGATGCAGTTTGTTCTGGAGCATGCGGAAGTTGAATACGCGGTCTGTCAGGATCAGGAGCAGGTCGATAAACTACTGTCTCTCACCGATCAATTACCCAATCTCAAGTGTGTGTTATACGACGAGCATCGCGGACTCGCCGACTATAAAGAAAGCAGCCTGTATTCGATAGACAGCATTATAGAACGCGGCAGGCAGGCAATTGAAGCATCGCCTGAACGCGAGGCCGACTGGCTGCAGGGAATCGAATCGACCAAAGGTGCCGATCTGTGCGTCATGCTGTACACCTCTGGTACGACCGGCAGGCCCAAGGGGGTGATGCTCTCCTACGACAACCTTCTGATCTCTTCATTAAATGGTAATACCTTTGACGGACTCGACAGCAGCGAGGAAATCATCGCCTATCTGCCACTGGCGTGGGTTGGCGATCATGTATTTTCCTATGGCCAGTTCTTAACCGCCGGCTACTGTGTTTGCTGCCCCGAGAGTGCCGAAACAATAGACGTGGACAGGCGCGAGATAGCACCTACCTATTTCTTTGCACCGCCCAGAGTATTTGAAATATTGCTTACCGATATCATGGTGCGTATGGAAGATGCCAGCAGCTTTAAGCGTCGCATGTTCCACTACTTTATGGGGGTCGCTGACCGGTGTGGTGAAAGGATACTTAACGGGCAATCCGTTGGATTGAAAGACCGGATTTTATATGCCATCGGTGGTGCACTCGTCTATGGACCGCTGCGAAACCGCGTGGGTATGACGAGAATCAAGGTGGGTTATACAGCGGGTGAGGCAATTGGCCCGGAGATCTTTCGCTTCTATCGCTCCCTTGGTATCAACCTGAAACAGCTATACGGACAAACCGAGGCAAGTGTCTACGTAACCGCTCAGCCAAACGGCGAAATCTATCCGGATACCGTCGGTAAGCCGTCAATCGATGTAGAGCTTTCAGTGTCGGATAGTGGTGAAGTACTGTATCGATCACCAGGCGTTTTCCTCGGGTATTATAAAAATGATGAAGCGACAGCCTCTACAAAAACTGCGGACGGCTGGGTGCACACCGGCGACGCCGGATTCATAGATGACAATGGTCATCTGCGTATTATTGACCGGGCTAAAGACGTCGGCAAATTGAGTGATGGCGGCATGTTTCCTCCAAAATATGTTGAAAACAAACTGAAGTTTTTTCCGAATATCAAAGAGGTGGTGGCGTTTGGAAACAGCAGAGCTTTCTGTGCAGTGTTTGTCAATATCGATCTGACATCCGTGGGTAACTGGGCGGAGCGCAGCAATATAGCGTACGCGTCTTATCAGGAACTTGCCGGGCATCCGGAAGTTTATAAAATGGTTGAGGAGCATATTGATCAGGTGAATCAGGATTTGAGCAGGGAGCCATTGATGGCTGGTGCGCAAATAAAACGGTTTTTGATTTTGCACAAAGAACTCGATGCGGACGATGGCGAGCTGACACGCACACAAAAAGTTCGACGCTCCTTCATTGCCGAGCGCTATGAACCCTTAATCAATGCACTCTACGATGGATCAACTGAACAATTCATCAGCACCGAAGTGGTATTCGAGGATGGTCGCCGTGGTGAAATATCAGCTACCGTAAAAATTCAGGATATGCAGACCTACAGTGCTGAACCGATGAGAAAAAGTGCATGAGCCCGTGCATAGACACGGTAACCGCAAACCGTTTACGCAAGCTCTACCTCTGGTCTGTCATGAGGCTACTTTGTGAGCAAGGCAACCTGATGAAAGAGGCTACCTGATGAAAAATGATGGCCTGGCGCTTGTCAGTAACATTGAACCGGGTGGCGAAATTCTCAGTGTGCAGAATATTTCGCTGTCCTTTGGCGGGGTTAAGGCGCTAACAGAGATCTCTTTCAATCTGGTTAAGGGGGAGGTCAGGGCGATCATCGGGCCCAACGGTGCCGGCAAGTCGTCGATGCTGAATGTGATCAACGGTTTCTATCATCCACAGCAGGGTGAGGTCTTTTACTGCGGTCAAAAACGCCTTCCAATGAAACCACACCAGATTGCCCATCAGGGTATCGCCAGAACCTTTCAGAATATTGCACTCTTTGAGGGGATGTCGACGCTCGATAACATCATGACCGGTCGATTTACCCACATGGGCACCAGTGTTCTCAAGCAGGCGTTCTGGCGTGGTGCCGCAGAACAGGAGGAAATTGAAAACAGGGTTAAGGTCGAGGAAATCATCGATTTTCTGGAAATTCAAACGATTCGAAAAACACCGGTGGGCCGGTTACCCTATGGTCTGCAAAAGCGTGTGGAACTTGGCCGGGCACTGGCGGCAGAACCGGTGCTGTTACTACTCGATGAGCCAATGGCTGGAATGAACATCGAGGAAAAAGAGGATATGTCGCGGTTTATTCTGGAAGTACAGGAAGAGTTCGGTACGACGATCGCGTTGATTGAGCACGATATGGGCGTCGTGATGGATATATCGGATCGGGTCGTTGTGCTCGACTATGGCAAAAAAATAGGCGACGGTACGCCCGATGAAGTCAGAAACAACCAGGCAGTCATTGATGCCTACCTCGGCGTCCCACATGAGTAGCACACATGTCTCCTGATTTTTTAAATACGATTGAAGTGATTCTCAACGGCTTGATGGCCGGCGTCATGTATTCGCTTGTCGCTCTCGGCTTTGTGCTGATATTTAAGGCGTCCGGTATCTTCAACTATGCGCAGGGTGTTATGGCCTTGTTTGCGGCGATGACACTGGTGGGCATTCAAACGGGTCAGGTGCCTTTTGCGCATCTTATCAACGCGGTGTTCGGTACCAGTATTCACAGTTTTGGCTGGACTGTACCCGCCGTACTGGCTGTGCTGTTGACGATAGTCGTGATGATTGTCTTTGCGTTTCTGGTTGAACGACTGGTGCTTAAACACCTGGTCAATCAGGATCCCATCATATTATTTATGGCCACCATCGGCCTTGCCTATTTTATGGAAGGGATGGGAGACCTGATGTGGGGCTCTGAAATAAAGGTACTGGATGTCGGCGTGCCGCAGGGCGCCTCTTTTTGGCTGGAGGATTTCACCGCAGGCTGGGCTGCAGAGGGCACAACCTACTACGGCATGTATATCGATAAACTTGATATCGTGGCGACGGTGGTCGCTGTCATTTTAGTTATTTCACTGACATTGTTCAGCCAGTACACTCGCACCGGCAGGGCGCTGCGTGCAGTTGCCGATGATCACCAGGCGGCCTTGTCCGTTGGTATCAGTCTGCGAAAAATCTGGGTAATCGTCTGGGCAATAGCCGGGTTTGTAGCGATGGTGGCGGGCATCATGTGGGGGGCAAAGTCGGGTGTGCAGTTTTCTTTGTCGCTTATCGCACTGAAAGCGCTGCCGGTATTAATCCTCGGCGGGTTTACCTCTATCCCCGGCGCAATCATCGGAGGTTTGATCATTGGTGTTGGTGAAAAGCTGTTTGAATATGGTATTGGTCCACTAATTGGTGGCGCGACCGAAAACTGGTTTGCCTATGTGCTCGCGCTGATCTTCCTGGTGTTTCGCCCGCAAGGTTTGTTTGGCGACAAAATCATTGAACGCGTATAGCGGGGGCTAATTCAAATGTTCTATCGTCAGGCAGGTGATTATAAAAGCAGTTACCGGGAAGACCTCCAGACCTTTCCAATAAAGCTGGACCGGTGGGCTTACTACGCGTTAATGGCGTTTGCCTTTTTAGTGGTGCCGTTCATTATTAATGACTACTGGGCCAGTGCCGTATTGCTGCCATTCCTTATTCTGGCGATTGCCGCTCTGGGTCTGAATATATTAACCGGTTACTGTGGTCAGGTATCACTGGGCACCGGTGGCTTCATGGCTGTCGGCGCTTATGCGTGCTACAAAATTATGACCGCCGTTCCGGATCTCAGTATCTTTATTGTTGTGTTGCTGTCCGGCGTTGTTACGGCACTGGTCGGGTTGTTGTTTGGACTTCCATCGCTGCGGATCAAGGGTTTCTATTTGGCGGTTGCCACACTTGCGGCGCAGTTTTTTCTGGTGTGGTTATTCAACAAAGTGCCGTGGTTCTATAACTATTCTGCATCCGGTCAAATCAGCGCACCGGAACGAACCATGTTTGGCTGGGCCATCACCGGTCCAAATGCCGAGGCACCGGTACGCTATCTGTTTTGTATTACCATAGTAGTGCTGCTTGCATGGATAGCACGAAATCTGACCAGGGGACGCATCGGGCGCAGCTGGATGGCGATTAGAGATATGGATATCGCAGCGGAGATAATCGGAGTGGATCCTCTCAGGACGAAACTGCTTGCGTTCGCCGTGTCCTCTTTTTACGTGGGTGTATCAGGTGCTTTGTTTTTCTCTGTTTACCTCGGGGCGGTTGAAGTAGGTGAAGTGTTTAGCATAACGCTCTCCTTTCTGATTCTGTTCATGATCATTATCGGTGGTTTAGGATCGATTCTCGGTAGTTTCGTCGGCGCCGCCTTTTTGGTGTTGGTGCCGGTGTTGCTGAAAAATGTGATGGTCAATGGGTTGGGCTGGCCGACAGATATTGCAGCTCATATAGAGTTTGTTATTGTGGGTGCGTTAATCATGGGTTTTTTGATCGTTGAGCCTCATGGACTGGCTCAGTTGTGGCGGCTGGCCAAGGAAAAGCTGTTGCTATGGCCTTTCCCGCATTAGTTTGATGTGCAGCGTGTGGTAATTGAAAATGACGATACATGGCAATCGCAAATTACGCCGGGCAGTGCGTGATGCGGTTGCCCAATCGCTACAGAGCACCGAATGATCGGTATATTTAACTTGCAAAGAGGAATGTATATGAAAGGCTTAAAAGCAGCCGGGTTCGCCGTGGTTGCGGCGTTAACGTCGACAGCGGCAATTGCTGACCTGGTGTTTCCATCACTGAGTTACCGAACCGGCCCCTACGCAGTCAACGGTATTCCCTATGCCGACGGGTACGCTGATTACCTGACGCTGGTTAACGAGCGCGATGGAGGCATCGGTGGCGTAAAGGCCAGACTCCTGGAGTGCGAAACCGGCTACAACACGCAAAAGGGTGTTGAGTGTTATGAAGCGACCAAGGGTGAAGGCGCACTGGTTTATCAACCGTTGTCCACTGGTATCACCTACCAGCTAATACCCAAGGCGACTGCCGATGGCATTCCGGTTCATTCGATGGGTTATGGCCGTACATCAGCCAAAAACGGTAAGGTGTTCAGTCATATTTTTAATTATCCGGTCAACTACTGGGATGGCGCTTCACACGCGGTTAATCATGTTCTGGATATTAACGGTGGTGATTTAAAAGGTAAGACTATTGCGCTGGTCTACCATAATTCGGCCTATGGCAAGGAACCAATCCGCACGCTGGAGGAGCTTTCCAAAATCCACGGTTATAAGTTTACGCCAATTGCGGTTGATCACCCGGGTCAGGAGCAAAAGTCTCAGTGGCTGCAAATACGCCGCGAGCGTCCTGACTATGTATTTATGTGGGGCTGGGGTGTGATGAATCAGGTGGCAATTCAGGAGGCAGCAAACATTCGCTTCCCAATGGAAAATTTCATCGGTATTTGGTGGTCGGGGTCGGAAAACGATGTATTGCCGGCAGGTGAAAAATCCAACGGCTACAAAGCACTGACCTTCCATGGCGTGGGAAGCGATTTTCCGATTTTTGATGACATCCAGAAGCATGTCGTTGAGACAAATCAAGCGGCTGGCGCGGGCGATCAGATCGGTACAGTGCTATACAATCGCGGTATGTACGCAGCGCTGCTGGCGGTTGAAGCTGCCAAGTTAGCCCAGGAGATGCATGGCACGAAAGAAATCACACCGGCTCAGATGAGAGATGGTATGGAGGCACTTTCCATTGACAGCGCCAAGATGGATGCGCTTGGTATTCCCGACTTTGGCCCCGAGTTTTCGGTTGATTGCGCCAATCATGGTGGTCCCGGTCTTGGTGCAGTTCAGCAATGGAATGCAGAGAGCGGCACGTGGTCTTTGATCTCTGATTTTGCGCCCTCTGATATGGCGGTCATTCAACCGCTGATCGACGAAGACAGTGCCGCCTTCGCCGAGGAAAATAAAATCGAAATTAAAGAGTGTGCATAGGAGTTTGCGCTGCAGAGCTTCACTGCAGCAGCACTTTTAAGTACTGCACCCCCCCGATTAAAGGGGGGTGTTTAACGATTACCGTTGAATTGACACTTGATGACGATCCCAGATTATGAATAAACCCGCAGTGGCTGAACCATCAGATAGCGCAGCCAGTTCCGTGACTGAAAGTTTGCTTAACGTAAACAATATCGAAGTGATATATAACCATGTCATACTGGTGTTAAAGGGTGTCAGTCTGACAGTCCCCGAGGGCGGCATTACGGCGCTGCTCGGAGGTAACGGCGCGGGCAAAACGACCACGCTGAAAGCAATCTCCAATTTACTGCACTCGGAACGTGGCGTTGTCAGTAAGGGCTCTATTTCCTACCGGGGCCAGCTGGTAGCAGATCTAAGTCCAGAGGCGCTGGTAAAAAAAGGTGTGATCCAGGTAATGGAAGGACGTCATTGCTTCGAACATTTGACGGTAGAAGAAAACTTGCTTACCGGTTCCTACACGCGCAGTGATGGCAAAGCTGCAATCCAGCGCGACCTCGAAAAAGTATACCGATACTTTCCGCGGCTAGAAGACCGTCGTAAATCACTGGCCGGTTATACCTCTGGTGGTGAACAGCAAATGTGTGCCATTGGCAGAGCGTTAATGGCCAACCCGGAAACAATATTGCTTGACGAACCATCAATGGGGCTGGCGCCACAGCTGGTTGAAGAAATTTTCGAGATCGTCAAACAGTTGAACGAAGAAGAAGGCGTGTCGATTTTACTGGCAGAGCAAAACACCAATATCGCACTGCGCTATGCGCACTATGGTTATATTCTTGAGTCCGGGCGTGTGGTGATGGATGGAAAAGCTGCAGATTTGCGCGACAACGCCGACGTAAAAGAGTTTTACCTGGGTGTCAGTGATGGCAATAAGAGAAGCTTTCGCGATGTTAAACACTACAAACGCAGAAAACGCTGGCTGTCATAAGCTCGTGGAAATCAGTTGAGTGAACGCCTGACCCATCGCTCGAATGCAAGTCGCGGATTCTTTACCTGATTTTAACTGCTCAGTACTTTGTGTCAGTCTCCCTCTCCACATTCTGCACTGTATGCTTCACAACGTGCAAAAGACCAGGTGTGCAACTGACAGACTTCCGTGCGTGATACCCGTGAGGCCAAGCAGGTTACTCTGATGCGGGCCAATAGGGCATAATTTACTATTGGTCGACAATGCAGGCGCACCCTCATGATTAACGAATACTTCGATAAACTGGAAACCCGGGATGCAATGACCCGCAGCCTTGCGTTGCAGATGGAGTTACCAAAGCAGATCGCGCACGCCAGGGATTCAGCCGCGGCATACACTGAAATTCTTGCCGATGTAGATCCGCAGTCTGTCACATCGCTGAGCGAGCTTGCCGGTTTGCCGGTAACCCGCAAGAGTGATCTGATAGAGCGACAGAGCGCACTGAAACCGTTTGGCGGGCTGGCGACAGCCGCACCCGGACACATGAGGAGAGTGTATTCCTCGCCTGGTCCAATCTATGAACCAGAAGACCACAGTGAAGACTACTGGCGGATGGGGCGCGCCTTGTTTGCTGCAGGTATACGCAAGGGCGATCTGGTGCACAACACCTTCTCCTATCACTTTACACCCGCCGGGTTCATGTTCGAATCCGGTGCGGCCGCAATAGGGTGTGGCGTGTTCCCGGCTGGCGTCGGGCAGACTGAGTTGCAGGTGGCAGCCATCAGTGATTTAAAGCCTGTGGCCTACGCTGGCACACCCTCGTTCCTGAAAATATTGCTCGATAAGGCAAATGAAACGGGTGCTGATGTCAGCAGTCTGAAGCGGGCCGCAGTCGGCGGTGAGGCATTGCCACCCTCATTGCGAGCAGATCTTGAGTCGTCGGGTCTGACCGTTCGACAGAGCTATGGCACGGCGGACGCCGGTCTGATCGCCTATGAGTCGGATTCGCTGGACGGGATGATTGTCGATGAAAAGATAATTGTAGAACTGGTTATACCGGGCACCGGTGATCCGGTGGCAGAAGGCGAAGTCGGCGAAATTGTAGTAACGAGTTTTTCCCGTGCTTATCCACTGGTTCGTTTTGCCACCGGTGACCTGACGCGTTTTTTATCGGGCGAAAGTGGCTGTGGCAGAACCAACGTTCGAATAGCTGGCTGGATGGGCAGGGCCGATCAAACAACGAAAGTTAAAGGAATGTTTGTGCGTCCGGAGCAGGTAGCCGAAGTCGTACGCCGGCATCCTGAAGTCAGTAAAGCCAGACTGGTGGTTGATCGCGAGGGAGCCCTTGATTCGATGACGTTGCTGTGCGAAACCACAGCATCTGACGAATCACTGGTAGCCGGGCTTACCAGCAGTTTGAAGGAAGTCTGCAAACTGCGTGGCGAGGCCAGGCTGGTCTCGGTTGGCGAACTTCCGAATGATGGCAAGGTAATAGATGATGTGCGCTCGTATGAATAGGTCAGGCAGGTTGCCGGAATAGCGTTCAGTTAAATTGCAGAAACAGGAAGAATCAATGACCCAATCTACTGATGTGCCCTGCGCCTGGCCACTGCCACAGCTTTCAGAGTTGCCGGACGATATTCGGGCACGCATCACTGAAGTACACGACAAGGCCGGCTTTATACCGAATGTATTTATTTCACTGGCTCGCAGGCCAGCGGAATTTCGCGCTTTTTTCGACTACCACGATGCGCTGATGTTGAAAGAAGAGGGCGCTTTGTCCAAAGCCGATCGAGAGATGATCGTGGTAGCGACCAGTGCAGCCAACAACTGTCAGTATTGCGTTATTGCACACGGCGCGCTGTTAAGAATATATTCAAAGAACCCGTTGCTGGCAGATCAGGTTGCCACCAACTACCGCAAGGCCGATATAACAGCGCGTGAATCAGCGATGCTGAATTATGCGGTCAAGGTTGCATTGCAGGCCGATCAACTCGACGACTCAGACAAACAGACATTGCGTGAAGCCGGCTTTGACGATGAGGATATCTGGGATATAGCGAGTATCTCTGCCTTTTTCGGCATGTCCAATAGGCTGGCCAACGCGTTTGATATGAGACCTAACACCGAGTTCTATGCGATGGCAAGGTGACGGCGTGTTATTGCATAGCGCTTATAATACAAAGCGGTGTGAAATACCCTTAAAAACAAACCAGTAAGCGAAACAGTCATGTCCAAAATACTTTGGCAGCCACCATCGGCGTCGATTCAATCTGCAAATATGACACGCTTTCGCCAAAAGGTCAGTGATGACTATAACGTTGCACTTGCCGACTATGACGCCTTGTATCAATGGTCGCTGGCGGAGCCTGAAAAATTCTGGTTGTCGGTGTGGGACTGGTGTGGTGTGGTGTCCAGCGCGCTCGGCGACAAGGTATTGCTCGACCCGCAAAAAATGCCTGGTGCTAGCTGGTTTCCGCAGGCGCGGTTAAACTTTGCGGAAAACCTTTTGCAAAAACACGGGTCTGATCCGGCGCTCGTTTTCCGCTCTGAGGACAACGTCAGCCGCACGCTTAGCTGGGATGAACTCCATCAGCAGGTGGCGCGAGTTGCCAACTACCTTCGCAGCATTGGAATCACCGCGGGCGACCGTGTTGCCGCCTTTATGCCAAACCTGCCTGAAACCATTGTGGCCATGCTTGCAGCCACGAGCATTGGTGCGGTGTGGTCATCCAGTTCCCCCGACTTTGGCGTGCGCGGTGTAGTGGATCGCTTCGGGCAGATAGAACCCAAAGTTTTGTTTACGACTGACGGCTATTACTACAATGGAAAATTCCATGATTCAATGGACAAGGTTGCAGAGTTTCTCAAGGAAATTGGCAGCGTCAGGCATGTGGTCGTAATACCATTTGAAGACCCCTCGCTACCCGTTCAGATATCACACCGAGACGACATACCAGACGCAATAGACTATGCCACCCTCTGTGATAACCACAGTGCAAATATGCCAGTGTTTGAGCAGTTACCTTTTTCTCACCCGCTGTATGTTATGTATTCCTCAGGCACTACCGGTGTTCCCAAGTGCATTGTGCATAGCGCTGGCGGGTCATTGCTGCAACACCTGAAAGAGCAAAATCTGCATTGTAATATCAATAGTGGTGATCGCCTTTTCTACTTTACAACGTGTGGCTGGATGATGTGGAACTGGCTGGTGACCGGCCTCGCCAGTGGCGCAACACTGATGTTGTATGACGGCTCGCCGTTTTATCCCAACGCCAATGTTCTATTTGATTTCGCCGAACAAGAGCGCATCAATGTACTTGGTACATCTGCCAAGTATATAGATGCGCTGAGCAAAGAGGGGCTGAGACCCGCAGACACGCATGATCTCGGCAGTGTCAGATCGATACTGTCAACCGGCTCGCCATTGTCGCCAGAGGGGTTCAGCTATATCTATGAAAACGTCAAGCAGGATGTGTGTTTGTCGTCGATCAGTGGTGGTACCGATATACTTGCCTGCTTTGTGGGCGGCAACCCGGTGTTACCGGTTTACCATGGTGAAATTCAGTGTCGGCTGCTGGGTATGGCTGTTGAAGTGTTCGATGACGCCGGTAAACCGGTGTATGGCGACAAGGGTGAGCTGGTGTGCACCAATGTGTTTCCCAGTATGCCCATCGGTTTTTGGAACGACGAAGATGGCAGTAAATACCATAAAGCCTATTTTGATCGCTTTGACAATGTCTGGTGTCATGGAGACTTTGTTGCGCTCACCGAAACCGGAGGCATGGTGGTGTACGGTCGTTCAGACGCCGTACTTAACCCAGGTGGTGTGCGCATCGGTACCGCTGAAATCTATCGGCAGGTCGAGTTGCTGGACGAGATCGTCGAATCACTGGTGGTAGGTCAGCAATGGCAGTCTGATACAAGAGTGGTGCTGTTTGTTCGATTGCGTGAGGACGTCGTCCTCGATAACGAGCTACAGCAAAAGATCAAAGATCGAGTGCGGGCCAACTGCACACCCAGACACGTACCATCCAGAATTGTCGCTGTCAAAGATATTCCAAGGACCAGAAGCGGCAAGATTGTTGAACTGGCTGTTCGCAATGTGGTCCACGGTGAGCCGGTAAAAAACAAAGAGGCGCTTGCCAATCCTGAAGCACTCGCCTTGTTTGAAAATATTCCCGAATTACAGAGCTAGTGGATTCCACTCCGGCTAGTGGTGCGCTGTCGTGAGATTATTTCAAGTCGGGTAGAGGTAAAGGGCTTATTTCTATGCCTGCAAAACCAGAGCGTACTGCTACTGGCTAAATGCTGTCACTTGGCAAACTTGCGGATCGCAAGGGAAAGCAGATTTAACATGACGTTTCGAGACAGAGAACTGATGACAGAATGTCTGACGAAACGCCGATAAGCGGATTATCAGAGGGAGAAGGACGAACTGTCCGGCTGAAGACGTCCTGGGCCAAAAGCGGCCCTGCGATCACTCTTTGCGTATGACCGGTCTTCGTTAAATTTGTCAGGGATTATTGAAGCTATTTGTCGGCATGCTGCAAATGCGCATCCATTGCGGCAATCCCCTGATCCAGACCGGTTCTTCCAAAGCCCAGTCTGAACCTGTCCTTTGGTGTGTCACCCAATTCAGATGAGTAGATCGTGCCGGGCAGGAACAAAACGCCACTCTGCTCAACAAGTGACGCACAAAATTGGTCTACACCATCAGATCCCGCATAGCGAGGGAACGCCATGCAGGAACCGTCGGGATGATTCCACTCGAAAAGCTCTGGATAGCGTGCGAAAAAGGCATCCCATTTTGGCAAATTCTGGTCGATAATTGAGCAGTTGCGTGAAAGTATCTTCTCTCTGTTTTTTAACGCAATAATTGTGAGTCGCTCACTGGGGCCGGAATTACAGATGGAAAGATAATGCTTCGTGCGCTCCATCCTTGAAATGATTTGTCGATCCTGACAGGCAATCCAGCCTATACGCAGGCCAGGTAATCCGTAAGACTTCGACATCACATTAAGCGATAGTCCGCGCTCATAGATATCTGCGATGAATGGAAGGTATTTTGTACCGGATGGTCCAAGGCCGTTGAAAATTTCGTCGTGCAGTATGTATATCCCGTGTTTTCTACACAATTCAACAAGCGCATTGTAGCGTTCCACCGGGAGTATTGCGCCGGTTGGATTGTGCGGGAAGTTGATGGTCACAAGTCGGGTGTTAGGTCGAATCGCATCGGCGACCCGGTCTATATCAAGTGACCAGTGGTCGTCGGGATCCAGAGGCACGCCAGTTACTTCACAGATTGCAACGGGCAGAGTCTCATGTGACTGATAGTTCGGTGTTACTACGATGGCGTGGCTGTCGCTGTCCAGTATGACTGTATTCGCCGCAAATATTCCTTCGCTGGCACCTGCAAAGCATAGAATGGTAGCGGCATCCTGCTTGTGATAGGTGGTGGCAATTTCGCGGCGCAGGTCAGGGTCGCCAAAAGTCTCGGTGTAGCCCAGCCACATGCCGTCAAAGGCCTCTCGCTCTTCTGGTGTTGCCATGTGCAGCAACTCTCGCATTGTCATGCTTTCAGCATCTGACGCGGTCATATGATAACGCGCCTTGAATTCCCATTTTGAAAAGTGGGTTTCCAGTCGAAAATCCGGCAGCATTGTCATATTGTTAGGCCTGAAAAGTATGGAGGTCGAATGATTACACTATTCCGTCGGGAAATCGAAGCTGAAGGTTCTTCCTATAGGGCATGTCGCCTCTCTTGTCTGATTGACATCGGCGCGACGAACGGCAGCATTCGGTTTGTAGCGGACGTAGGACAGGCGAGTTGTTTCACTACATTAGAAGTTAATCAGCGCGAGTGCCACCGACACTAATAACATAACTGCAAACGCTAAATTGGCGACTCTGCCAAGTATCCTGTGGTGTAACAGTCGGGAAAAAAAGGAACCAAATAATAGCCACGCTGTGTTCACCAGCACGATAACAACTGTTAGCGCCGATATTTTAAGAGCGCTATCAGCAATAAGGTTGTTATTGATCAGAGTTTGGCTGGTGTAAACGGCTCCGATTGCGGCAAACGCCTTCGGGTTTGCGATGGCAAGAACAAACCCACTCGCTAAAGAAGGTGCAATGCTGGTCGTGACGTCTGTTGCTAATATGGGTGCCGTTGCGATTTTCCATGCGAGATACAAAATGTACACTACGGCTATTGTCGTTAACACTGTTACAAATGTCGGTATGGCTAGCACCAGGGTGGTAATGCCGGTAGCGACTAGTATAAGAACTCCGATGGTACCAAGCACAATACCAATTAAGTACTGTAGCCCGTTGCGAAATCCAAATCCTGTCCCAACTCCCGCCAGACTGATTGTTGCCGGGCCTGGACTTCCCATGAGTGGAAATGCTGCGAGCCAAAGCAATATGATTTTATGTGCCATGCCGTTTTACTCATGTGGCCCGAGAAAAGACATCGATATTCGTGAGTGGCGTTGGTATTCGAAAGTTCTGGTCTTACACGATGATGGCTGATTACGTGGCCCGCTGACACCATCAATCCCAAGCTGCCACAGTCACGCGCAGAGCCAGTTAGCTACAAAACCGGGTTTTGGCTGCTTGTCCTGCTAAAGTAACTCCGCCTGAAAAGCACATCAACTATCCAGTTGATACCCTTTTAGCATTTCCCATAGTTTTGCCGCTTCTATTTTGCCGAGTAGCTTGTCGATGTGTTTGTGCGAAACGTAAGACAGTTCATGAACGGATTTCAACTCGATTTTCTCAGTGATTTTTTCCAGTTGGAACGGCGTGAGTAATTCCGCGATCGATTTTTCCAGGTAGGCATCTTTCCAGCCGATGCGGTCGTAGAAGCTGATTGCATTTTCGAGCTTGACCACGGCAATGCCCTGCAGGGCGGGTTTCAAATTTTCAAAGAATGTGCCGCTCATGACGTCTTTGTCAAAGTCTACACCTGTCGCCAGATCGGGCTTGACGCGAGTGATTGCCTGAAACATATCCTGTTTGAGGCGTCGCTCCAGCGCCGGATGTGCGCTACCGGTTATTCTTGCTGCGGTTTGCTGAATTGGGTCTGCGGCCATAACGGTTCTAGTTGATGACTAAAACCTGATTATGGCTAGAAGAAGTAGCTAAAGTCCAGTTTGATAAAGCTCTCGTTTTGAAACCCGGCAAAAGTTGGATCGTCAAACGTATTGGCAAAATGACGCGCTTCTATAGTCAAACGATGTGCATCAAATACCCGGGTGCTGCCTTCGAGCGATATAGCAGTCGCTCCTCCATCGAAATCCTGAATGATCCCGAATAGTGCGTCTGTTGATCTTTCATCGTTTAACGCGAACCTGAAACCGGCGAGGAAATCATTCTGAAACGGGTGTGTCGCCTCATCTCCACGTTCATCCCAGAGGTATTCTGCGACGATGCCCAGATCAATCCGTTCGTAGAAGCCGACCAATGTGTATTCTATTCCGCTCACCAGTTCAAAATGATCGTCGATTTCATCGCCGTATCGGCCGACTATTTCCGCTTTGACGCTGAGATCACCATACAGGGCCTGTGCATCCAGTCCGACCTGTTGCATTTGAATATATCGAGGTGCCAGCACAACAACGCCGTCTCTGACTAAAACTGCTCCATTGCTAATCACAGGCACCAGCAGTGGGTCGCGAGCAGTACCATTGAAATAGTGCAGGCCAATATCCCAGTAATCATAGCTTTGGGTCCAGCGAACGGCGGCATCGATATGTCTGTCGCCCCGGTCAGATTCGAATTGAGCGAGGTCCTCGTCAACCACTGCACCGATGAACGGCCTGCCGTCAATACTGGCGAAGGTTCTTTCACGAAAATGCGGCAGGAAGAAAAACTGATACTCACCGCTGTCGCGATACAGATTCAGGTTTAGCATTAACTGGCCGAGCTTGTCTTCGTCATCAACACCTTCGACACCGTCTGTTTGATTGATTACATCAACCAGGTGGCGTGACTCGGTGACACCCCAGAACACAGTGCCGAGTCCTCCGCTAAACTCCCACGAATCACCTGTGGTGGTCAGAATCAGTTCACTGAAATCAGTGTGTGTACGCTCGTCGTCTCGTTGATCGTACCGTGCAAAAGGGTGTACGGTTAAAGTGACGTTGTCATTGAAGTCATGAAATATCTCGATATCAGCGGCGATAGAGGCGCGAGATTTCCAGTTGTCGAGTCCAACAGAGGTTTCCGGAAAATAGGTTAACTCTGAAGAGATATTACCGCGCCAGTCCACGGCATGAGCGTTAGTAGCCAGCATGGCCAGCGCAGCAGACAGCCCAATAGAAAAGCTGGCAGCAGCAGCCGTTCCTGTAAAACCACGCAACTTATGTGTAGCCGACGGCAGTTCGTCGGCGTGCAACGGACGTAATACCAATGGGTGAGTGCGGGCGCGTTTAGCGAAGCTTTTTAAGTGCATTCTTCGCAAAATCCCTATCGGACAGCCCTGTTTTGAATGCGTAGTTTTCGAATCGCAGCGTAGTGGATTTGCCACTTTGGTGATTGACCATATCCATTTGGGTCGGGCGCCAGTGCTTGCCCAGAAACTGCTCGAACCCGCTGGCATTCAGTGTTTTTAACAGAGCACCTTTGCGATCATAGTATTCAACCTTGAGTGCTATATAACGTTCCTTTTCTATCCATGCGACCTGCTTGGTGTAACCGCTGTTCTTGTCAGTCGGGTAGCGCTCGAGTACAAAAGTGTCCGCGCCCTCAATCGTTTCGTCGCGAAGGTACTTATAGGTATATTTATCGACTTCCTGCGAACCAATGTCTTCGAAGGCAAACTCGCTGCCCATAAACGGGCCCGATTTGTTCTTGGACGAGATTCTTTTAACGCGTTTTAACGCGGGCAGGTATAGCCATTGTTCATCGGGTTTTTGCGAGTGAGACCAGGTCAGACTTGCGGTGCCCTTGACATCAGCGGGCTCATCAAAGATAGATAGACTCTTGTCGCCATCGCCCGTGACTTCAAGGGTTTTCACTCTCACATTGCGAACGCTCTCCTTGCCGGAACGGTTGCGCAGCACCATCTTCATATTGGCGGTGCTGTCAACAAAACCCACATCGCGTTTGTCAGCTTCTACGGCTATTGCCAGTCCCTTTTCTTCTTCCGTCTGTGCAGTGACTGTGGGCAGATAAAAACCCAGAGTTCCCACGGTCAGTATTGAGATAGTTAGCTTTTTAAGCGTATTCATGACCTGTCCTGTATAAAAATGTAATGGGGAAATTGCCGAACTCGAATGTTTCATCCGGATAGCAGGAGCCTATCCGGGAGCCAGCTCTGTGTTTGTCGCGTTTGACGTATTGAGACCTTCGCCCCTGTCCCGATCTACCAGCATCAGCAGGGGTGGCAGAAACAGAAAGTCTACGAACAGTGCAATACAAATGGTGATTGCGGTGAGCAAGCCCATATTAGCGTTAACAAGGAATGTTGACTGTGCAATGATCATAAATCCTGCAGTGAGTATGACGGTGGTGATAAACAGGGCCACGCCAACCGTGTTGAATGCATAGCGAATTGCGTCTTCAGTGTTCATGCCCCGTTCACGGCGCGCGCGCAAATATTTGCTCAGAAAGTGGATTGTATCGTCTACCACGATGCCGAGGGTCATTGCAGCCACCACTGATACGGCGAGTCCAACCTGACCGACAAACAGTGCCCAGGCGCCAAATGCCATTCCAGCAGGCACCAGATTCGGTACCAGACTTAGTATGCCAAACTTAACTGAACGCAGGGACACCATCAGGATACCGGAAATCAGGATCAGAGCGATTGTTGTTCCGGACAGCATACTAATAATATTGCGTTTCGCTATGTGTGAAAACATGATGGTCGGACTGGATCCCTCGGTTAGCAGGGACGGGGTATTGTCCGCCATCCAGTCCTTCACTCTGTTTTCAAAATTGAAGACCTGTTTCGAAGACAGCGTTTCCAGTGTAGCGGTTAACCGGCTGGCAGATTTGTCGACGTTGATCTGATTGTTTAGATCAAGGCCAAAGGGCAATGACATTTCATACATGAGCAGGTACTGCGCAGCCAGTTCCTGCTCCTCGGGGACGCGGTAATAACTACTGTCATCACCGTGCATGTTTTTGTTCAGACGCCGGTAGGTTTCGGACAGGGCATTGACGTGTTTCACTTCCGGTTGTTGCTGCAGCCACTGCTCAAACTGTTCCAGCTGAGCGATATATTCGGGTTTGTTGATACCACTGGGGTCGCTGTTGTCCATTGAATAATCGACGAAATACATACCCGTCAGGTTCTCACTGATATGGTCTGTATCGGATCTGAATTGAATAGTCTCGTCGAAGTAGTTAACGAACACATCGTTCAATTCGTTTTTCGGGATCATGGCGACCAGGGCGACAATCAGGATGCCAATGCTGATCAGCAGTGGTTTGTTGTTCCTGATGACGAAATTCGCAAGCCAGTCCATCGAACTTTTAGCCGAGCCGGATTGCTTTGCCATCTTTACCGGCAACACGGCCATGAGCGCTGGCAAAAAGAATATCGATAGAAGAAATGCGTAGATCACACCGATCGCGGTGATGGTTCCAAGGTCGTGAAACGGCGGAGAGTCGCTGAAGTTCATGCTCAGGAATCCAATGGCAGTCGTCAGCGATGTGAGAAAGATTGGATTAAAGTTCACCCGCACGCTTTCCTTGATGGCGGTGTACTTGTCATCCCCGCTTTTTAGCCCCTGGAAAAAGGTAACGAGAAAGTGTACGCAGTCTGCCACTGCCAGTGTCAGTATCAGGGTAGGGGCAGATGCAGAAGGGGGAGTCAGTACAATTCCCATCCAGCCAGCGGTGCCCATCGCCGTTACGATTGACATAATCATGACAATCAATGACCCCAGCGTTCCCCAGATACTGCGTGTGAAGATTAAAAAGCCGAGCAGAATGATGCCAAACGCGGCGGGTATCAGCGTGCTCATGTCTGCGAACGAAGCTTCTGGAAACGCTTTGTTCATGACGACGACCCCGGTTTTATAGGCACGAATGTCGGGGTGATCCTGTTGCACCTGAGCAAGGGCGCCGTCCAGATAGTCTACGACTTCGATGGCCTCGGTAGCTGCATCGACGTTAGGCATCTCGAAGGTGATATTGATGCCGGTTACATGTGCTGACGGCGACAACAAGCGATTAACCAACAGTGGTTGTGCCAGCGCAATATTCTTAAGCTTGTCTAGCGTTTGCTGATCCAGAGCAGAGGCATCTTCAATCAGATCTTCGACAATCAGATCATCTTCCTCAGCGTAGGTATACTGAAAGTTACTGAGTGAATCTACTCGGCTGGAATAGGGTGTTTGCCACGCCAGTTCGGTCAGCGCGACAACCGCCTGCAAGGTGTCCTGATTGAATACTTCGCCGTCGGCAGGCTCCAGCATGATCAGAACGTTGTCGTTCTTTGAGTAGGTATCCTGCAACTCGTTAAAAGCGGCAAGCTGTGGATTAGACTCACCGAAGAAAACCTGATAGTCACTGGTAAACGACAGAAAGCGGCCTCCGGAGGCCAGTGCCCCGACAACCACCAGGGTAATGAGAATCGCGATCCAGCGAAATTTTATGAGCCAGTCCATGTATGTGCGAAGCATACGGATTCCTGAAGGTTCTGTGTATGGAGAAAGCAGAGATCCGATACGAAAAACTGCAGGGCATCAACGATAAATTTAGACCCTGACTGATGGTATGGACGGGCTCTCATGTTGTCAATAACATCACGCCAACCCACAGTCTGAAGTTTGTAACAGCATGTATCGCAGGAGGTAGTACCGTACCTGTTTACTGCTTTTTCAATGCGCTGCAAAAGCTTGCTTTGCAGCTTGGTTTTGCAGCTTTCGCGTTGCAGCTTTAGCAGAGCAGGGAAAGCTCCCGTCAAGCAAAAGCGTTATTACCCGGTTGGTAATTCGTTGTTGACCGCGATGTTTGATCAGGATCATGGCGTTTATCATATTTTGCAACAGCGTTTGCAGTTTTTGGCTAAAGCGATACAAGGATCATCAACTGTTTGACAGGTCAGCCGTAAACCTGCGATCTGGGGAAACTGTTACTGGCTATTTGCGACTGACGATTGAAAAGTCGATGAAGTCGAGATAGCTGGTTTCCGGATAGTGTTTGTGGCCGTATTACATGGGCTGCAAGTAGTGTTGGAGTCCGACGCTAGTAATGAGGATTCTGGTGTTTGACAATAAATTGAATGATGTTTCAGGAACTGTAGGCTATGCGATCAAGTGAAGTAAGTCACAAGCGCCCAGAGAGTGTTTACGGGCTGAAAATGATCGGTGAGGATGCAGTGAGTGGCATCGTCCACGTGATCAGAGAAGAAGCGGAGCTCGACAAATTTCGTGAGGGTGAAATTCTGGTTGCTAGGGAAGTCCCCGAAAACTGGAGCTACCTGTTCAGTCTGGCAAAAGCAATCATCACCGGGACGGATGATCTCCCGCCACATATATCCGATGCAGCGACCGCCTATGGTCTTTGTGTTGTTACCGGCGTACAGCGCGTGACCAGTGATCTTCGATCGGGTGATATTGTGATGATTCATACTGATGGCAAGATCGAACGATTGCAGGAACGTCGTGAACCGGATTCGCGGATGCGGGTGTCGGTCCCCGTCGCTGTGCACGCCAGGCAATTCGCAGAGCAGTTGGTTGCAGCTGAGACAACAGATCCTTCTGCACCAGTGGTGTCGTTGAAAATGAAAGAACGATTGGAACCTGATGCCCGCGTCGATGACAGTGCGCAGAGAGAAGAGGTAGAGCCGGAAAATGCCCCGCAGCAAGACGCCATGCGTGCGTTAGCCACACGGGAAGTGAAGCGGGAAGCAACATCGGGGAAAGCCGGGAAGTGAATTTTTTTGCCAGCAAACAATGCGGTGCGCTGTCCTCGCCAGAGCCATCAGCCACAGGACAGGCACCAGCCACAGGACAGGCATCAGCCACAAGACAGCCATCAGTCACACCAGAGCCATCAGCCGCAAGAGAGCCGGCTGCTTCGAGAATGCAGCGGTGTGCGATCGCCACAACTCTGATGCTTCTATTGATGGGGTGCACCCAGCAGCTGGCGCAACGTTCGCAAAATAGCTGGCTTGCAAAAAATTCCTCGCAGCCGTTGTATCAAGCCAGTCTTGTGGAGGCTGGCGGCCCGCTTCAGGGTGATGTCACCACCGTTCTATCCGGTTATCTGGAATCTTCAGCAATCGATGAATTGAGCGGGCTTGCCGCATCGTACAAAAACCCGGGTGTGTTTTGGGCAATCAACGACAGCGGTAATCGAGCCGAGCTTTTCGCGATGGATCGAACCGGCAGGCACATTGAAACCTTCCGCCTGCCAGAGCGCAACATTGACTGGGAGGACCTGGCAAGTTTTCAACACAATGGTAAATCGTGGATTGTGATCGCCGATACGGGCGACAATCTGCGTCGCCGAGAACATTCCGTCATGTATGTGCTGCAAGAGCCGCTGCTGACTGCGCCACGTGTAACATTTGCAAAAGCCGGTGAACCATCAGCGGGCGGGGATACAGGTGCGCAGAGTGAAGCTGAACCCGCGTTTGCGGCGGCAACAACTCGTCAGCTGAGAGTGGACGCAAAAATTGCGTTTGCCTACGAAGATGGCCCGCAAAATGTCGAATCCATTGCCGTATCTGAGGAAGACAGCGCCATTTACCTCGTGGCGAAGCGCGGAGCGGAGTCTTCGTTATATGAGTTGCCTCTGTTGCTGGAAACACCTGAAGCGCAATTGGTGGCCAAACGCCTGGGTAAAACAATGGGCTTGCATTGGGCTCCCGGCGACAGCTGGATTGAGCAACGGCTGGGGTCAAGCTTTTTGCTGGGGCCAACGGCAATGGATATCAGTTCCGATAACCAGCTTGCGGTCATCGCGAATTATCGACACGTATATCTCTACCGTAAAATTGCGGGGCAGCCCTGGTCGGTGGCGTTGCGAAACAAGCCGCAAATCGTCTCGTCCCATCGTATGGCTCAAAGTGAGTCGGTTGCCTTCAGCGCAGACGGCAACTACGTCATTGTTGGCAGCGAGGGAATACATGCGCCGGTGTTGCTGGTGCACTAGTCGACCGGATCGATAACAGCAGGCGGTTGCGGTATTTGCGACCCACCTGCACCACTGCAAGTTGTGTCCGAAGTACGGCGTTTCATTTGTTTAGTAGCCAATAATTCCCTGTTGGATTATCATTCCGCTCACAGATAACACGTGAACAGAAATGCCAAAAATTACTTACGTTGATGCTGACGGCACCGAGCATCCTGTCGATGCAAAGTCGGGTGTCAGTTTGATGGAAAATGCTATCGCCAATAACATCGATGGTATTGAGGCCGAGTGCGGGGGTTCCTGTATGTGTGCCACCTGTCATTGCTTTATTGAGGGCGAGTGGGCAGCCAAACTGCCGGCGATGGAAGGCGAGGAAGATGAAATGCTGGGCTTTGCGGCAGAGGAACGCCGCGATTCCAGTCGGCTCAGTTGTCAGATTTCCGTTACGGATGACATGGACGGCATGGTGGTTCATCTGCCGGCTGAGCAAAACTAGTGTTTCACCGCAGACAATCAGCCGAGAATGGTTGATCCGGTAGTTATTGTTGGTGCCGGGCAGGCCGGTGTGCAGCTCTGCCTGTCTTTGCGTAAAAGCAAGTTTGATGGTCCTGTAGTTATGTATTCGGCCGAGAGCGACGCGCCATACCACAGGCCTCCCTTGTCTAAGGGTTTTTTGCTCGACAAAGTCGATGAAGACAAACTGCCGATGCGGCCCGCGAGTTTCTATCCCGCCAAATCGGTTGATTTGCGACTCGGCTGCCGCGTTACGTCAATTGATCTGGCTGCCAAATCAGTTTCATGTGGTGCGGATCAGCAATCCTACTCGGCATTGATTTTGGCCACTGGTGCCTTGCCTCGGCAGTTACCCATCAAGGGCGCTGACCTGGATGGTGTGTATTTTCTGCGTGATCTGTCTGACAGCAGGGCGATAAAATCCCGGCTGGCGGCAATCGACAGTCTGGTTGTGGTTGGTGCCGGGTTTATTGGCCTCGAGGTAGCGGCGGCAGCGCGCAGTCTGGGCAAGAAGGTAACCGTATTTGACACCGCAGATCGGGTGATGGCACGCGCAGTTGCACCGGCTATTTCACAGTGGTACCAGCAAATGCATCAGGACTCGGGTGTGGACCTTCGTTTGGGGGAGGCGATCACCGCGATATCCGGTTCCTCCGACGATAGAGCCGGGGTAAGTCATGTTGTCTGTGCAGACGGAACACAACTGGATGCTCAACTGGTGGTTGTTGGTGTGGGTGTAATCCCTGACATAGAGGTTGCCGAACGCGCGGGTCTGCACTGCGATAACGGCATCGTTGTAGATGAACACTGCCGTACATCAGATCCGTTTGTATTTGCCGCCGGTGACTGCGCCAACCATCCTAACCCGTATGCCAGTGTTGACAGGCTGAGACTGGAATCCATCCAGAATGCGACGGATCAGGCGCGCACCGTGGCTGCAAATGTGGTCGCATCTGTAAGTAGTAGCGTGGCAGTCGCGACCGCGGCTAACGCCTTCAGCAGCTATAACGCTGTGCCGTGGTTTTGGTCTGACCAGGGCGAGCATAGTTTGCAAATGGCGGGCTTGTCATTCGATGCGGACGAGTACGTAACCCGCGGAGAGCCCGGCTCGAACAGCTTTTCTGTCTACCACTACCGCGCTGGCAAGTTGATAGCGGTTGATTCAGTCAACATGCCGCGGGATCACATGATGGCCAGAAAGCTGATTGACGCCGGAGTTTCGCCAACTGCCGATCAGGCAGCAGATACCTCGTTTGACTTGAAAAGCCTGCTCAAATCCGGCTAAACAGCCGAAGTCTGCACTGATAGCGTCCCATCGCTTTAGCTTGTCCAGCGATGCTGATCACGATTATTGCTTGGCAATGATACGATCTTTTGATTAGCCCCGAAGCTAATAGCAAAGGCGATTGCAACTAACTCCAATCGGCAGTAAAAATCATTGGTGGTTGCGGCCTGTGCGCGAATGGTGAATAGTTCACAGTTTCGTCAAAAGGTGCCGGTTCAACAATGAGTATGACCATGCTATCCACTATGAAACGAATTATTGGCCTGTCGCTGGCCGTGCTGATTGCGGTCAGCCAGTTAATGGTGGGTATCGCATCCGCTCAGGTCGCCGATACCGAGCCACCCGTTCTAATTCATCGCCAGGCTGATAGCGCGGGAGTTGCAGGTGAGTTGCAAACCTTTCTCGCCCGGGTGTCAGACGACTTCGAGGTCGATTCGGTAACGCTGTACTACCGGCAGAATGATGAAGGGGAGTTTACCCGGATACCGATGCGCGCTTTATTTGACTCGCTTGATGAGTACATGATTGCGGTGGAAACGCAAGAGAGTGCCTACGAAGGATTACAGTACTACATCGAGGCCAGAGACTCAGCCGGCAACGTTACCAATCGAGGCTTTGAGTATGCGCCAATTGTACTGCCGCTTGAGCCTGCTGCCGTAGTGGCTGATAACCGTCCGGTCACCGAGCCGGTAGTCACCCCGCCAGCTTCGCAACCCGCAGGCCCCGGAGTCAGCTCCAGAAACGTCTTGTTGGGCCTGGGTGCCCTGGTGTTGCTCGGAGCGTTGGCCGGTGCGGCTGGTGGTGGCGGTGGTGGCGGCGATGGCGATGGCGGTGGATCAACGGATGGCAGCCCGGATACGGTGACGCTGACTATTATCACGGATGGCCCTTAGGAGATTATTCCCTGGCAAGAGGTGCGCTGTAGCTTAGCAATCAACAACATGAAATCTGCTCGAAAGAAGTTTTGACAAACTCTGCCAAAAGGCGAGTGTGTGGTGTCGAGTCGACGGTTTGGTGCGTTTCGTTTCCCTCACATCACTCTACGTGAGGAAGCAACCCGATTAGATCGAAAGGCCTAATTCAGACAAACAGTAGGGTGCTCTGAGTGGTGCGAAGCGCACAAGCTCGTCCTGGTTCGAAGAATTTCAACAAAAGAAAAACAGAAACAAACAATAGGCTGGATCAAAGTTGTCGGGAACGCATGGTCCATTGAGGACGTGGTCCTTCGGCCAGCTACTACGAACGATTTGTTAATTTGAATCACTATTCGCCTGGCTGGCGTGACACCTGCCTACTGAATTAAATGTCTTACAAAGAGTCGCCTAGTGATGAGTGTAATTAGCAGCAGACGCGCTGGCCTGGCAGTTTCATGTGGCCGCAGAATTGGTGGCCGTGCGTTGCTCGTCGGATTCGTGGCATTGTTTGTAGTCGCCTGTGACAGCTCGGTTGATCAACTCGATGCGGATAGTTTGAGTTTATCCGCACCCGACAGAATTCGCAGTGCCCGGGCTGTCGATCTTGCTGCAGTTACCGCCACTGCGACAGTAAACGGTGTCGAGGTGCTGCTGAGTCCTTCCAGCAATGGTGTGTTCAGTGGCGATGTGTCAGCGCCACCCAACACAACGGTGCCGATCAGTATTCAATTCAGCGAGCTGGTAGACGGCGAACCGTTGGTACTGGCGACCCGCACGCAACAGGTTAATACTGGCAATTCTGACGAACAGGTGATACTACGACGCTCAGTCTATAACTTTGATGCTCACGATGCTGATGGCGATTCCGTGAGCAACATCATTGAGCGGGAAGAAAACACCGATCCATTTGATGCGACCGACGCGCCTGCGCTGATTAATATCAACGTCGTTGTAGAACAGCCCGCAGGGATTGCCATTGACAACAGTGGCAGGTACACCGTAGAGGCGTCGATAGGTAACAGTATCAGGCAACTGGAGCGATCGGATAATCAGTTTCGCGGCGCGTTCTTTACCGTTGATCGGGCGCCCGTTACTGTTGCTGCAGAATTTATCGAAGAGGTGACGGGGGAAAAGTTGTCGGTGGCGAGTCAGAGCCGGGAACTCCCCTCATTATTCGACCAGCAAACGATCACATTTTCGAATACAGAATACCAACTGCCAGACCGCGATGGAGACAGATTGGTAGATCTGGCAGAGCTGGTCGCCGGTACCAGTATCTTTGAAGCCACCAATGCAGGTGGCGAGTCTGCGGGTGGTGAAAGTGAGGGCGGTGAGAATGCAGGAGGCGAAAGTGTAACGCCGGGTGATTTGATTTTCACGACGATGTTCGACGTGCCTTCGATCATCCAGAACCCCTCGGCAGTCTATGCTGAATTTCAGGTTGACGGACAAACGGTTGGTCTGAGTAGAGCTTCCAACACTTACATGGCTGAAAGCGCTGTAACAGCGGGTGCAAGTGTGGTGCTCGATGTGTCATTGCTCGACAATTTTAATGGCGTCGAGTTTGTCGTTGCACAGGCTCAAATGACGGTAGCGATAACGACAAATCAGCAGTCGGTGGAATTCACCGAAACCGACTTTAATCTACAGATCGACACCGACGCAGACGGTGTACCCAATTACATTGAACGCGAGCAAGCGACTAATCCTCTGGTTGCGAATACCGACAATAGAGGTGAGTCAGTTAGCTGTAGTGTCGATGAGGTACCGGTCCAGGTAATTTCTGCCGGAACTTTGGCCACGCAACCCATGGGTGATCTAATTGATTGTGGTGGTGCTGCCTTTGAGCTCGCAGCGTCCGGTTTTCAGTTCAGCTGGAATAGCGCTGACAATATTCTTCAGTGGGTACCTCCAGCCACAGCGGCGCAGGGTAGTCAGCTATCATTTACAGTAGACGTTCGTAATCCGGCTGATGCGCAAGAGGTATATACAAGTTTTCAGGTAGTCACCACGATCGCGTCGTCGAACAGCGAATGTAACGTGACGACGTCAACCAGCGAATTCGCGCTGATTCGAGATCTGCATATTCAGGGTACTGAAGTATTTAATAATGGACAGTTGCGCGTTGACAGTAATGATCGTCGCACCTTGCTGGCATTTGCACTGCCGTCGGACGCTACATTAACCGGTAATGCCACCCTTGTTGTCACTGTGGCCAATGATCAGGGCGACGGTACCATTGAGGTGGCTCAACTTGATTTTTTCCAGTGGGCTGAAAGCGATGAAGAACTGCTGGTACCGCCGACCGCTGCTGCCGTAGGCAGTCTCACTGCCAGCTGGCTAAGCGGGCAGCAATACCAATTCAATCTAAGCGGCCTCAGGCAGGATAATAGCGGTGAGGTAAATCTGATTCTGACGCAGATCAATGGCAATGATGTCGCTTTCCTGGCTCGTGAAAGCAATACATCTTCTGTACTTCAGGTTGAAATTACAAACGACTGTGAGAGTCAGAACTCTCAATAGCTGTTGGGCAGCACAGTCCGCAATCATTTGCCCTTGCGGGTCAGTTCGTCTTGTGAATTGCGAGCGTTTGTGCTCGCAGGGCGAGTGCAACTAGTCTGTCAGGTCGGCATCCAGTGCATTGACCACCATCTGTTGAAAGTGGTGTACCGCATGTTCTGACAGCTCGCTGCGGTTTGAATCGACCACAAAGCGTCCCTGGTTGTAACCTCTGGACTTGAGGCCCCTTTGCACACTTTCACACAACGAAATGTCTTCTGGTTGAAGAATATCCTTTTGATACTTCATGGCATCAATTAATTGAGGTGTCGGTTGGCCGTCGGGAACAAACCAGTCCTGATACTCAATGGTGTTGCCGGCACCGTCCGGGATCATCTGTAATACTGAAAGGTTAGGCTCACCCGGATAGGCCCAGATTGTAAGATTGGGCCACAGAAACCAGCCGGCGTATCCAAAGTCCACGTCACCTTTTTCAAACTGGTATGCAGTGTTTTCCGTTGATTTTGCAGCGTTTGAAATATGGCTGGAGTAAATGCCCTTTGCGATCGATCGATAGCTTCCCATATCGACCAGGTCAACGAAATCGCGGTGTGCGGTATGGCAATGGTAACACTCGAGGAAATTGTCAATCATCACCTTCCAGTTACAAGTGGCGTGGTAGCTATCGCGTTGAGCAAACGCAAGCTGATCGACATCAGGACAATAGCTGCGGATCTCGCTTTCCAGGTTGCCTGCCTGAACCGCCAATGATGGCGCTGCTTCGTCGAGATTGATGAACACCAGTCCACAGAATACTTCGACCTGCACCGGCTTCAGCGAGAAATCGCATTTGGAAAAACCGGCCATTTTTTCGCTGTTACGTGCACCAACCAACGCGCCGTCGAGATCGTAGGACCAGGCGTGGTAGGGACATACTATTATGTTGGTGCGACCGGAGCCATTGAGTAGCTCATGCCCGCGATGCTGGCAAACGTTGTAAAATCCACGCAAATCCCCGTTGCGATCACGCACGACAAAGACATTTTGATCGCCGATGGTCGAGGTCAGATAGTCACCACTGTTTTGCAGTTGACTGACGTGGCCGGCGTACCACCAGTTGCGATAGAAAATTGTTTCCAGCTCTTTTTGAAAGATACCGGCGTCGAGGTAAAAACGCGCTGGCAATGTGAAAGACCGTGCTGGATCTTCGCGGAACGGCGCGTCGTTTACAGCGCGTTTCAGAATGTCGGAATGCATCGAGCTTTGAGAAGTAGTCGCAGGAATCCATACGCTACGTTGATGTGAAAGCCAATTCAACCAATAATTACTGGTTGAACTAGATTAGTTGTGCTGATACAAAAATTGAAAGAGCGTCGATGCCGCTCGACCCGCAGATTGCGTTAGAGGGCGCAGCAAGGCATCTGAGCTTTACCCGCGCGGCTCTACCACTCTATTTTTTGCCATTGCTCACCCACCTTGCTGGATTTAAGGGTTACCCCGTTCCAGCGACCGGCTGAGTAAAAGCTGCCATCGTTACGCTTGTTGAACATCGAAACATTCAGTCTCGCTGACACCTCTCCCTGCTGATTGCGGATGCGATCGATCACCACGTCCAGTCGGTCATAGCGGCTGAACATTTGGTTCAGAAAATCAACGCGCTCTTTTGGCAAGCCATTGCTGACTTGCAGTACACGATTCATATTCTTCGCCTCTAGCGCCGTGCGTAAGCGATTCAGGTGTTGCGCACTTTCGCCACGGCCTTCTATGAAACTTCGTCGAGGGGCGGATACCGGGGGATCTATATCAGAGCCTCGGTTGCTGGTGGTGTCAGACACCGCGTCAGTGTCATCTGTGTCAGAGACTGCGTCAGCAGTGTCGGACGCGTCATCTGCGTCAGACGAGTCAACGCCGGATCTGGTGCTATTGTCAGATGAGGCAAGGTCAGATGAGGCAAGGTCAGATGCGGCAGGTTCGGCAACGTCCGCAACCGCGTCGTCGGCCAAATCGGTCGTTTCGGCAGCGTTTTCGGTGGAGCGAGCAGGGGCCTCTGAATTCGTGTACGGGTTACCAGCTACTCTGGAAATACTGTTCGTAATCGGAGGCACGGCGCCGGCCAATCCGGTGGCAGAGTCGAGTGCGGTATCGGTTCTGGCGAGCGATGATTGTTCCAGCTCCGGGTCCGGCTGATCACTGGCGTCAGCGATGGTCGAAGGATTTGTCCGGGTGTCGACCGGATCTGACTGGCTTTCACCCTCACGCAATGCCTGAATGCGGCTTTGCAATGTGCGTGACACGTCAGGATCAGGTATAAACTTGTCGGTTTCGGTGAACAGGGCCTGTGCAGATTCCGCGTCACCAACTTCAATTTGCCGCTCGATTTCCGCTATCTTTCGCTGCACAAAGGGAGACAAGTCCTGGTCGATCGCAGTAACCTGGCGGGACGCAATATTACTACCAGCTGCCGTCGGGACATCATCGATACGCAATCCTGCCTTGTTTGCCCTGGAGAGCAATCGGTTAGCCTCCGACAGGCTGTTGTCTTCCATGTGCCTGGCGATTTCTCCCTTAATCTGTTGTTTGACGAGATCGACACCTGCCAGCGCTTCGGCATTGTCAGGATCGCTGCCAAGTACCAGTTGATAATAGTCGAGAGCGGACTCACCGGCGGGAAAGATAAACTCGCTACTGGCGACTTTGTCTTGCGCCTGCTCAAGCGCGGCGTCAACGGTTAGCTCCGGCAACTGGTTTCTGTCGAACTGGAACACTTCCGGGCGATTGACGTACAGCAATGAGGCGGCAAACACAGCCATCAGGCCACCAGCCGGAATCAGCCATTTCCATCTCGATTGACTGTCAGGCGGCTCGTAGTCCCAATCCGATTGGTCTATTTGCATGTCGTCAGACTGCATTTCGTCGGGTAGCAGAGCACCGCGTTGCGCTGGTAGCTCAACCGACGCTGCGGCACCCTGATGTGCAAGCCCTGCATCGGCACGCGTGAGAATACGTCCGGGTTTGCGCGGCTCCCTGGCAGCTGGTGGAGGGCCCTGATAGCCCGGCTCGTCCGCCTGTGCTTTTACTTCAGCAGACTCGACGTCCCGTTTCATGATATCGCGGCGGACCACATCGCGAATCTCCTGGGTGTGAGACTTTCCGGAATCGGCTGGAAGCATCGCTGCTGCTGCCGCCGCTGTGGCTGCTGCTGTCGCCGCTGTGGCTGCGACTTGCGAGGGATGCGTCGTAGTAGAGTCGGCCGCTGCGGTTCCGCGCTCATCTGCAATGGCCTCGCGCTCCGATTTGAGACTGCCTTCGGGCAACGTCGCCGGCACGGTAGTATCGTGTGGCTGTTTCGTTTCAAGCGGGGAGAAAGCGGTGTTTGTTGATTCCGCTCGCAGGCGTTGATCAGTGTCGTTGGCGACAGTGTTTTGCCGAGGTAACTCAGCGCGGCCCTGTGGATCTGAACCCTCGTGATCAATGTCATCCAGCGATGCACTAAAACTGGGTTCAATTCGTGCGCCAGGCTGATGCTCCTTCTCAAAATCCTGCATGGCGAGTTCGACACTGGTGCGTTGCTGCGCCTCGGTTTCAGTGGCGGGCGGTGTTTTGTCGCGGATTCGAAGTTTGGACGCCCGCACAGGTCGGTCTGGTGTGTGCGCCGGTGCCGGGCTGTGTGGAGACGGGCTTTGCAGAGCTGGGCTTTGTGGTGCCGGGCTTTGCAGAGCTGGACTTTGTGGTACTGGGTTTTCCGGCACTTGGCTTTCCGGTGCTGCCAGCGGTTGTCCGTCTAACGCGGTAATCCATTCGCTGACGGATCTTGGTCGTTGCAAGGGATCCATTTTTAGGCCCCAGTCGATGGCCTGGTAGAAGCCATCCGAGCAGGGGTGAAGGGACTTGTTGCGTACAGGTACCAGCGGATCCGCTGCATCGGTGAGTGTGGTGGACGCGCGGGTCACTGAATCGACCGGCATGCTGCCGGTAACAGCCTCGTACAGGACGGCCGACAACGCATAAATATCTGTCCAGGGGCCCTGATCGGCATCGGACACGTTGTATTGTTCAATAGGGGTGTAGCCGACGGTCACGACTGCTGTTAGTTGCTGGGTCGTTTCGCTCATCGTGTAGCGAGCAGCACCAAAATCCAGCAGTACCGGAGTTCCGTTGTCTCTCAGATAAATGTTTGAAGGCTTGATGTCACGGTGAACGTAGCCCTGTTGATGGATTTCGGCTACTGCGTCGAGGACGGGTTTAACGATAGGGCGTAATTCTTCCTCGGGCAGGCTTTTGCGGGTTTCCAGTACTTCTGCCAGTTCTTGCCCGTGCTCATAGTCCATCACCATGTAGGCAGTGTTGTTTTCATGCAACACCTGGTGTACCCGAACGATATTGGGGTGTTTGAAAAGGGCGAGGGTCTTGGCTTCTCGCGCAAAATTTTCCAAACCAATTTTGTAGTCTTCGGCGAATTCTGATTCTCGCGGATGCACATCACCAGTGTCGTTGCGAGTGATGATTTCTCGAGGCAGGTATTCCTTGATAGCAACGTAGAGGTCGAGATTGCGATCAATCGCGAGGTAGGTCACTGCGAAGCCACCACGGCCCAGAACTTCCTCGATTTCGTAGCAGCCTACGGTTGAACCTTGTTGTAGTGTATCCTGATCGCCGCTCACACAAACCTCAAATGCTTGTTTTATAATAAGTTTAACGTGTTAACATGAACCGAAGCTGACACGCCTAGGAAGGGGATTGTAATTGATATTAAGGTCTTAAGTAGCCTGAAAAGGTGAACTTCAACAAATTGTGCGAATATGCTTCCTATAATCAGCGTCAAGTTGCGTTGGAAATGAGCGGATTGCGGAATTGTTCATGCAAAATTACGGGGCATGCGGGTGGTTTGCGTCCACCCGTTGTACGTTTTTGTCTGCTTAGCTGTCTATCGCAAGTGGTTTTGCTCAAGTAGGTAACTGCTTTCAAGTAGTGATTGCCGGGCGATGCGTGCCGGGAGATGCGCGACGACCCTCCATGCTTGGAAAGTCTCGCCCGCTGGCCGTCCGGCAGAGTCACTAATTCTTCAGGTAAACCTCCATTGAATCATCCATCGCGTCAACCCACGGCGTGTGATGGGTCGGAGACTGCGACTGTGTCATCAGCGATTTATAGGCGTTGTTGCGAAATTCCATGATGTTGTCATGTTTGTGGTGTTCCCATTCCATGAAAGTTTTGTTGACTCCCTCGATATCGAAGCTCGGGTAGTCGGTCTGGTCAATCAGCTCCTGCACGTAATCGCCCTGAAACCAGATGTACTGTTCGTCGGTTTCCAGCTTCGCTTCGCGGTCCAGCCATTTTTGTTCGTGCGCTTTTATTTCAGCTGCTGATGGCATGGTGATTTTGCCGAGCACAAGATCGCGCGCCCACCAGGCCTGTGCGTCAAACATGTTGAAGGTGTAGAACTGATCGTGCATGCCGAGGTACATCACCTTCGGGTTCGGCTCGAATGCAATACCCTGGTACAGGTTGGGGAGCCACATTCTGTTGGTGGCGGACAAGCGTAGATCATCTTCCATAAACGGAAAGTGATGCAGATACCCGGTACACAGAATTATCGCGTCGATGTCTTTACTGCTGCCATCTTTAAAGTGGCAGGTTTTGCCTTCAATCTTTGTCAGTAGCGGTTTTGTTTCCCAATTGTCCGGCCAGTGAAAGCCCATGGGGTTGGTGCGGTAACAGGCGGTGAGTGATTTTGCGCCATACTTCCAGCACTGCGAGCCGATGTCCTCGGCGGAATAGCTTGAGCCGACGACCATCACATCTTTGTCTTTAAACTCAAGTGCATCGCGGAAGTCGTGTGCATGCAATACCCGACCGCCAAATTTATCCATGCCGTCGAAGTACGGCACATGCGGGGTTGAAAAGTGCCCGTTGGCTACAATGACGTAGTCAAAGCTCTCTTTTACGCTTTTGTCGTTGACGAGATCATGTGCGGTAACGGTGAAGTTATCAGAGTCTTTGTGATACTGAACATTTCTTACCGGATGGCGGAAACGGCACCAGTCGCGAACGCCGGCTTTCTCAACACGTCCCTTGATGTAGTCAGCCAGTACTTCGCGTGGTGGATAGCTGGCGATGGGTTTGCCAAAGTGTTCATCGAAAGAGTAGTCTGCAAACTCCAGGCATTCCTTCGGGCCATTTGACCACAGGTATCTGTACATTGAACCGTGAACGGGCTCGCCGTATTCATCAAGTCCGGTGCGCCAGGTATAGTTCCAGAGTCCGCCCCAGTCTTCCTGTTTTTCGAAACAGACCACTTCGGGGATGTCCTCGCCATTTTGTTTTGCAGACTGGAAGGCACGAAGTGCTGCGGTGCCGCATGGTCCGGCGCCAATGATTGCAACTCGTTTGTTCATAAAATCCTCAATTAACTATATCTAGATTGACGATGTCAGTTGGTATCCTGAAATACGCATTGACATGGAGCGAAGATACAAGCTGAATCAGCGTACAGACAGGGTATGGTAGCAGCATTAAAGTAGTTGAAAAAGCGTGATGCTTCGGTTGCGTCACTGATTGCTCAGCGACCTTGCCATTGCTCGACGACCCGTGCGTTTTGCGTTACCCATAACCTTGCTGCGTCTTCCGGCAATTGTTCGTCAATGTCTACCATCTTTATGGCGCTTGCAATCTGCTCATTGGTAAAGTCAATCTTCTTTAGTATCTCCCATGCTTTGGGATGTATCTGCGCGAGCCCGCTCCATGCAGCCTTTTTTAACCAATTGCTGCTGCGGTCACCGCAATCGCCCGTTACATCCGGGTTCGGGCCCCATGCAGCGTCTGTTTCGCACGCAGGTACTGGCTCCGGGAAATCAACAAAGCGCCCGTCATATAAAACGTCGGTAAAGTTAGGCGTCCAGTTAAATAGCACGACAGGTTGCCTGGCATCATAGGCTGTCTGTAGCCTCGACCAAAGCTCAGGCTCGCTTTCGACATGGGTGAGTTGGAAGTTCATTTGCAGTGCAGCGATACGACGGGCGTAGTTCTTCCCCCAGTCTGCCGGTGGGCCAATAAACTGGCCTGTTGTACTTGTTTCACTGTTGTTGAACAGGTGTGCGCAGTCATTCAGCCCCTGCCAGTTTGCAGCGGCGGGGCACGCATCTAGTACGTACTGTGGAATCCACCAACCCTCGCGCGTGGTTGCCGTATGTGTGCCAGCGTCAACCATACCGATGCGAAGACCTTCCTCGAATGCCTCGACCATTGGTCCTTCCCAGGCTGCGATCTGGAAGTGTGCCGAGCCATCAGCGAGTGCCTGAAACTGTAGTTGGGAATCAAAGCTGACATATTCCACTGGAAAACCTGAATCTTCCAGTATGTGGCCGACAATGCGGGCGAGTACCAACTGACTGGTCCAGTCGTTTTGTATCAGCAAAATAGGCGTTTGCGATGTGAGTGCAGTGTCAGATGCAGCGTTCAGTTCCAGGCCGGTTTCGGCCAACACCTTAACTGTGCAGCAGGATAGCCAGGTGAGTATCAGCAGGTAAACCATAACCGGACAGGGTTTAGTAACATTGAGGTGTCTCAGATATCTGTATTGCAAAATGCAAAGCGACTGCTGGATGCGGTGGTGAGAAAAATTCAAGCTGGTCACGCTATGGTTGGTGGCTGTGGTTGGTATGGTTCTCCAGTCGCTTTACCTGTCGGATAAGGCAGGGAATTCAGAGTGACAAGAGGTCGAAGGATGCCCGGGTGATTGTATTGGTACAACATTGGTTAAAAACAGTGGAGGATAAATTATTCGATCCGGTTAATTGTCTATCTGGGACAATAATGGTACGTTCCAATGGTACTTTTTGAAGGCCCTGATTGTAAAATCGGAGTCGTGGTACCTAACCCGCTTATTTGCCTGATCGCGGGTCATTCAATCCTTCGGGGGAATAAACAATATGAAGCTTCAAACACCAAAAATGTTCCGGACGCTGCTGGTCGCCGGTTGTGTTTCGCTGCTGTCCGCAACAGGTATAGCCAGAGCTGCGGACAGTACATCACCCATAGTGATACCCATACATAACTGGTCCAGCCAGATTGTGATGGCTTACGTCATCGGCGGTATGTTCGAGAGTATGGGCAACAACGTAGAATACGTGCCTGCAGATTCGCAAGCGGTTTACGAATCTATTCGTAACGATGACGTGACCATCTCTCATGAAGTCTGGCAGTCTACATTCGGCAAATCCTTTTACAACGCGATGGCCAAAGGCGGCGTTATAGATGCTGGCACCCATTCAGCAACCACGCTTGAAGAAATGGGCGTTCCTAACTGGGTAATCGAACAAGATCTTTGCCCCGGTTTGCCGAATTGGGAAGCACTGAAAGATTGCCATGCTAACTTTACTACGCCTGATTCCGGTGGAAAGGGCCGCTGGCTCGAAGGTCCGCAAAGCTGGCACGGTGACTTAATGCCTGAAAGACTTGAAGCGTTAGGTCTTGCCGATAACTGGACAGTCAAATTTGCAGGTGGTGCAGATGCGCTATGGACTGAACTGGCAGCAGCGAAGAAAGAAGGCCGCGGTACTGTGGTATTTAACTGGACGCCGAACTTCACTGATGCTGATGGCTTTACCTTTATAGAATTCCCTCCCTATGAAGAAGGATGCCGCAAGGAAGATGGTGGCGATGGTAAATGTGGCTCGCCTAAAGGCTGGTTGAAGAAAGCGGCGAACTACAAGTTCCCTAAAACTCACCCGGCAGCCTATACTGCGTACTCGAAGGTAGACTTCACGACAACGCAGATCGGTCAAATGGCTGCCCTTGTTGATACAGACAAGATGGACCACAAAGATGCGGCTGCCAAATGGCTCAAAGACAACGAAAGTGTCTGGATGCCCTGGACCAAGTAGGGCTAGTGCATGAGATGCCTGCAATAAAACATGTCAGGCAATAGCTTGTAACCGAAAGCTCCCTGGCGCGAAGTCGAATCAGGGAGCTTTTTTTTTGCGCCACATCAAATTGTACTATTCACGATATCGATGGTGTCTAGCTTAGTAAAGATCGGCAAGTACTCGGAGTGAGAGGACCAGCATGGTAATTACGGGTGTTGTGTATATAAAACTCTGCGCGATCAGTTCGCCAAATTATGAGTAGCAGGGCTGGCTATGACTCGCAGATTCAAAAATAAAAAAACAGAGCTAACATTACCTCTATGTCCTCATCAGCTTCAAAATTGAAAAGTCCGGTTATCCGTTGCGATTCTGTTTACAAGATTTTCGGTGACAGCGCGAAGCGCATGATGCAGGAATGCGGCGGCGTCGTTGACGCTGCGCGGTTTCAGGAAGCCGGTTGCATAGTGGGAGTGAACAATGCGTCATTTGAAGTGCATCAGGGTGAATTGCTCATCGTTATGGGATTGTCAGGCTCGGGGAAATCGACTCTGTTGCGCTGTATTTCAAGACTGACCCGTGCGACTGCCGGCAATATCTATATCGAAGGTGAGGATATCACGGCAATGAACAGCAAGCAGCTGATTCAGTTGCGACGCAGCAAAATGGGTATGGTTTTTCAGAGCTTTGCGTTGTTGCCGCATAAAACGGTGTTGGAGAATATCGCATTCCCGTTGCAGGTCAAAGGTGTCAGTACCAAGGAGAGTATTCAGCGCGCATCGGAAATGATCGATCTGGTCGGTCTCTCGGGTCGCGAGAATTATTTCCCGCGCCAGCTATCGGGAGGGCAGCAGCAAAGGGTAGGCATTGCACGATCACTCGCTATAGAGCCGGATATCTGGTTTCTAGATGAGCCATTTTCCGCACTGGATCCACTCATACGAAAAGAGATGCAGGATGAGTTTTTGCGCCTGCAGGGGGTTCTCGGTAAAACCATTTTGTTCGTCACTCACGACTTCGACGAGGCGCTGCGCCTGGCTGATCGAATAGCAATTATGAAAGACGGGATAATCGAGCAACTCGACACACCTGCCAATATTGTGTTGAACCCGGCTACGGAATATGTGCGGAAGTTTACCGAAGAAGTGCCGCGTGAGAAGGTTTTAAAAATTGAATCTGTCATGGATGCGTTTAATCCGGACGAATCCGTTAGCGATATGACAGTGTCGAAAGACGCGATAATTGAAACGGTTGCAGAGGCGGTATTAAATGCAGGTAAACCTGTATCAGTGGTTGATGATACAGGCCAGGTCGTCGGCGCCGTTCATGCGTCGCGTGTGGTCAAGGTGTTGTTTGGTGGCCGCTCACAACTGTCTTCAGGTACAGGTTCATGATGGAGATGCTTCAGCAGAGAAAATTCCTGCAGTTTATTTTGCTGATCGCTGTTTTCCTGTTGTTGTGTATGCTTATTGCGCCTTCTGATGGCAACTGGCTGTGGCGGTTGCCTCCGTTGCTCAAACAAATGCCGGTCGTAATCAACAACTCTGTTGACTTTCTGATGTTCGAATGGCTGCCAATAGAGGTATATGATCCCGAGATAGAAGAGTACGAGCAAAAAGCGCTGCTAAGAGAAATAACGCGAGTGATCTCTGACATTGTGCTTTTCATGATCGAGTTTGTGCGCGAGATATTGCTCGGTGGTGTAAAGACAATCGTCAGATTCACCGGGTGGGACTGGGCAACAGAGAATAAATGGGCGCGCTGGCCTGCATTGCCATGGACTGTGGTGGCAGCTGGCGTGGCAATACTGGGCTACGCGTTAAGCGGGATTGGTCTCGCATTATTTGCCGGCTCGGCGTTTGTTTACATCGCTGTATTTGGACAGTGGGAGCCGTCGATGCAAACGCTGTCCTTCGTGTTGATCGCGGCGCCGATTGCAATTTTTATTGGTCTGGCGCTGGGTGTTTGGGCCTATAAAAATAAAACGGTTGAAACAATACTCAATCCGTTTCTTAACGTTGCCCAGATAATGCCGCACTTTGCCTACCTGATACCGGTCATGGTTTTTTTCGGCATTGGCGACCACGCCGGTGCGATCGCCACTATCATATTTGCAACGCCCCCGATGGTTCGTTTGACCATTCTGGGCCTTAAAAAAGTACCGCCCGAGGTTGCGGAAGCGGGGCTAATGTCGGGCTGCAGCGAATGGCAACTGCTGCGACGGGTGCTCATTCCAACGGCGCGGCGCGACATTCTGATCGGCGTTAATCAGGTCATTATGCAGTGCCTGGCTATGGTCGTTATCGCCTCACTTATAGGAGCGAAGGGTTTAGGTAATGATCTGCTGATTGCGTTAAATCGTCTGCGCATTGGCCTGGCTTTGGAGATCGGCGTTTGCATAGTATTGATTGCGATTGTTCTCGATAGATTGTCTCTTGCCTGGGCGAACAAGCAAACTGATTATTTTGCTGATCAGTCATTCAGGGAGCGCCACAAGTACTCCCTGATGTTTTTCGTTGTGTTTGTGGCAGGCACTGTAATCGCGTGGATCGGTTCATTTATATTCAGAGATGGTTTTAACTATCTGTATCTGATTCCGCATAATAAAGGCATCACCACAGAGCCCTTCTGGCAGGCAGGTGTTGACTGGATGTGGGATACTTTTTTCTTTGCGCTCACCGGTTTTAACGAATGGTTGATTGTCGAAGTATTGGTGCCGGTTAAGAATGCGTATCTCGGTATGCCGGTTGTGGCTACCTTCACACTGGCAATGGGTACCGGCTTTATCGTCGGCGGAATCAGATCTGCGTTAATTGTGGGCGGCTTTTTGTTGTTCATCGCACTGACCGAATGGTGGGACAGGGCATTGATCACATCCTACCTGGTGACGATGGCGGTACTTATTTCGGGTTTTATCGGAATTGTGGTCGGGACACTCTGCGCTCAGCATCCGTCGTCCTCGCGCTTTATACTAACCGTGTGCGACACTTTTCAAACCTTCCCGTCGTTTATCTATTTGATACCGGTGATGATGCTGTTCGGTGTAACGGACACTTCGGTATTAATTGCAATTGTCGTTTACGCCACCATACCCGCGGCTCGTTATACGGTAGAGGGTTTACGAAGCGTACCGGATGCATTGCAGGATGCGGGTTCCATGTCAGGCGTAAGCCGGATTCAGCGATTGGTGTCGATCGAGTTTCCCTTGTCGTTTCCGCATATCGCGCTGGGTATTAATCAGACAGTGGTGTTTGCATTGTCGATGGTGATTATCGGGGCAATGATTGGTACGGATGATCTCGGTCAGCTTATACTCAAGTCACTGTCCGATCGTCTCGGCGTTGGCAATGGGCTCGTGCTTGGTTTCTGTGTTGCGTTTATAGGGCTGGCAGTCGATCAGATAATACGAACCTGGGCCAATCAAAGAAAAGCGGCGCTGGGGATGGAGTAACAAGTCGCGCAATGGTTGCGACATGTTCTTACAGATGTCGCGCAGATATTCGTTGACGTAGATGGCTATACTGCCGCTGGACGACCGCTAGCTTAACGGTCACATTCGAACTCGTGACTTGTCTGGATCATAAAACGGATAGCTAACGACAGTCGCAGGCAAGCGTTTCTGATGCCCATCCAGTTTACCCACTTCGACTTGCGTACCGGGCTCGGAATGCTCCACAGTTACTCGACAAAGCGCAATATTTTTAGATAGTTTCGGCGAGCGGGTGCCACTGGTTACTATACCAATCTGCTGACGGCCCTGATGTACACAGTCACCGTGTGCAGCTGGTTCATCACCCTGTAGTTCGAGTCCAACCAGTTTTCTCTGTGGGTTGTCCTTGCGTTGCTGCAGTGCTGCACGACCGATAAAATCATCGGTTTTGCTCTTTAGTGGCACGGTAAACGAGATGCCTGCTTCATGCGGGTCGGTTTCATCACTGAACTCGTAGTTGGCGAAGATAAGCCCGGCTTCAATGCGAAGCATGTCGAGCGCCTCCAGGCCTAGCGGTGTGATGTTGTGCTGCTTGCCAGCTGTCATCACTGCGTCCCACACCTGGGTGCCATCTTTAGGGTGGCACCAGACTTCATAGCCCAGTTCACCGGTGTAACCTGTGCGAGAGACAAGTATCGGTGTGCCTTTCTCGTGACCGATACGTGCAACTGAAAATCTGAACCACGCCAGATCTTCCAGTGGTGTCTGGTCGGGCCGCGTCCAGACTATTTCTTTTAATACATCGCGGCTTTTTGGTCCCTGAACCTGCAGGTTGTGCAGCTGGTCGGTAGAAGATTTTACCCAGCAATTAAGGTTGCGTAGTTGTGCCTGTTGTCGTAACCAGACACCGCTGTAGTCGGAGCCACCTACCCAGCGGAAATTTGTCTCGCACATGCGAAACACTGTGCCATCGTCTACCATGCCACCGTTTTCGTAACACATTGCCGTGTAGACGACCTGACCAGGCGATAAGCGCCTGACATCTCGAGTCACGCAGGTTTGCAGTAATTCCTCCGCATCCGGTCCCAGGATTTCATACTTGCGCAACGGTGACAGGTCAGTGACTATCACGCCCTCGCGGCATGCCCAGTATTCATCTATCGGTCCATGGTTGTTGAAGCGGTTGGCCAGCCAGTAGCCGTTGTACTCGGTCAGGTTGCCCGTGAGTTTTGATGTTCGGCTGTGAAAAGCGGTTTCTTTGGTGAGTTGTGGTTCAGCGTCAGGAGTCATTCTGTAGGCCACCGCGGTAGAGAATTCGTTTTTGGCGGGGTAAACCCGTACGTGTATATCAGTTGGGTTCCAGCCATTGGCCGGATCTATATCATCAGGGCAGGCTGATGATACGCAGACCAGATCCTTGAGTGCACGCAACAGTACATAGTCACCGGGCCGCGACCAGGGCTCGTCCGAGAACAGCTGGTTGTGATCGTCATAGCCGGTGTTAAAGAAGAAGTTCATCGCCATCCAGCCCGGTCTTGCGGCGATATCGTGTGCACTCAGTGCGTGGTTAAAGTTGTCACTGCAGTTGACGTGACCTGGATAGCCTGCGTCGTCGTAATATTTTGCGGTACAGGCTAAACCGAAGGTATCGTGTCTGCCGCAGGTATCGCGTATGACCTCTACCATCGCACTCATATCCTGATCATAGAACTTGGCGTGCAGGCCGGGTTGGGGATAGGCGTTAGCCATCAATGTTCTGGTGGTCGTTGCATCGAGGCATCGTTCAATACCCTGATCCAGCTTTTCCATATCGAAGCACTGGAAGTCGCTGCACTCACGCCCTTCGACATCAATGATTTGAATGTAATCACCTGCCTTGACCGAAAAAGCCCGTGACGTGCAACGTTCTACTCGCAGGTCGAGACTCATGTCTGCCAGCGGTTCCGGTAGCGCGGGTTCCCGGTTTTGCTCCGGGTTTGCGCGCGTGACGTACACCAGCAGATCGGTCGGGGGGATTTGCTCGTCTACAGGCATATCAACCGCTGGTGCGGCTATAACACAGGTTAACTCGGTATCAGATACACAGGAGTGACTGTGTTGGGCCCGGGTTTGGCCTTCAAGAAAAGCGAGGGCGGTAATATTGCTGGTGTTGATGTTGCGCGTTTTCAGCGCTGAATTGATAGATCGGATATTTTCAGTTGAAGCGCTCAGCAGTTGGCCGATGTTGTTGTCTTTTATTTCACGGCAGCCACTGTTGAGGGCACTGGCCTGACTGGCGCCGTTGCGGTCGAACACTGCAACCTCGCAAGCCTGTAACCCCTCCGGGTCGATGACTTTAATTTCGTCACCGGGCTTCAGGTCCAGCACGATCATTCCACCGGCCTGCAGTGGATAACGCTCGAGTCCGTCGGGCAGGCTGTTAATACCCGGTCTCAGGATGCCAGAGGCACCGGATGCCAGAGTCTTGTCAGCGAGGTACTGTTGCCCGGGCGGCGTTATGATCGTGCGATCTAACACATTCAACGTGATGCTCCCAGCAGATCGTTGCGGGCTGTGTCGAGGTGTTCGACAGTAACTCGCGCGGCTTCATCGATATCGCGGCTAAAAATGGCTTGGTACATTTGCCGGTGCTGCTTGTTGTAAATTGCAATTTGTGCCGGCTTTAGAATTTGGTCTTTCATAGAACTCCATTGCCGATGCGAGCGCACATCATGAATATGCTGACATAGCCAGATCATCAGTGCGTTACCGGTGCACTCGGCAAGTGCGAGGTGATAGTTTTGATCCGCGGCGGTGAACGATTCAGGCGTGCAGCTGTTGGTGAGTTTTTCGAGGTCGAGCAATACGTTTTCTAGCTTGCGCAGATTAACCGCAGTGGCATTGATAACCGCGAGGCGAGCTATTTGAGGCTCCATGCCCATGCGTACGTCTATCAGCTCGAGCGGGCTGGTGATGTTGGCAATTTCAGTTTCATCCGCAGTGGCATGGTGATTTACAAAAGTGCCGCTGCCTACCCGCCGCTCGATCAGTCTGAGCTCTTCGAGCTTGTCCATAGCCGAGCGCACCGTGCCGCGGGAACAACCGAATTGTTGTGCCAGTGACCGTTCGGCGGGGAGCCTCTCATCGTGTCGATATTCGCCCGCCAAAATCTTGCGGCGCAGTTCGGCTGACAGAGCCCCTGCATCGCCGCTATATCCTGATACCGAAGCCGATTGAGAGCGTGCGGCTGGGTCCGAACCTGATGTTGCCTCAGACATCCTGCACCACCGTGTGACCCGGTCTTCGTGTGCAGGCGATACCGATGCGCAATCGCGTTGCGGTTGTGATTGAAGCCGGCTTTGTCGTCAAGGCATCCTCCCGCTGTGTCGACCACTGTCCAGTCGGGCGCTATTCAGTGGGGTTCAGTCGCTTTACAACGACCGGGTTCGGCAATTTGTCGATTTACTTTGCCCGTTGTGGATCTGCGCTCGAGTCCACCATGGTCGTCGACAACATACTCGACGAGAGCCTTGGCTGTGAGCGCTCTGATCATATTGGTTTAAATTGGTACTCAATTGGTTATTGATTAACTGTAGTGAAAAGTTACCGCGTTACAGCGCTGTTTTCAACTTACATTTCAGAGTTTTCAGTATAATATTACAAATTACGTCATTTTGTAGCGGTGAGGCTGGAAACCCGTGACGGTTTGGGGGTATAGTAAAGGTTGTAAAAGGTACATAATTGGGTTGAATCGGTGTCAAACAGTGTTGGCAACGAACTCCCGGATAATCCTGGAAAGTACAGGAGGTTTCCGAACCAGCCACGGGGTGCCATGGTGGTTGTAACGCGTCGTTGTATTACGTGTATATATCGTGTGGTTATAAAGCGCAGGGGCGCCTGCAGTTGTGACTCATAAATCCGAACAGGGGGAATCAGATGACAGATCTAGAAAAATACGTCAACGAAGACGGCCGTGAAGAGCTAATTA
>CAYMVV010000027.1:0-62094 GCA_964393885.1 uncultured Granulosicoccaceae bacterium
CGAGAATACAGTACGTGGACAACTGAGCAGCGTGCGTTACGACGATTTCTCAATTGATTGAGAAAGTTTTACTGCGGGGGCTTGACGGATAAAGTCTAATGGGTGGCCCCCATGTGCTTGTGTATAATTCCGATTAACAAGTTGCGCAATCAACGATCTTAAGCACGCAGCGTTATAATCCACTTTTATGTCTGACAAGCACAAGAACAGAAAGAAAGGTTAGATATGGTCACAACAGGTCGATGTTTGTGTGGAGATATTCGATGGCAGTACGAAGGCGAAGTTACATGGGCTTGTTATTGTCATTGCGATGATTGTCGGCGAAATTGTGCAGCTCCTGTTGTTGCCTGGTTGGGTGTGCCACTCAAGAATTTTAAATGGCTAGGTAAAGCACCGGGCACTTACAATTCGTCCAAGGGTGTCAGCAGGCATTTTTGTAGAAACTGTGGATCTCCAATCGCTTTTAAAGCAGATCATTATAAGGGCGGTATGAATTTATATGCGGCATCACTTGATGATCCAGAGCAATTTAGACCAACATTCCATGTAAATCATGGAAGTAAGTTGTCGTGGCTGGAGTTAGAAGATAATCTCAAAAAATACAGTGATAGGTTGCTTGATTCTTCTGAGGATTTAAGCGCGTATGAGTGACAGTTGTTTCTTTCTCCCTAAGCTGACGCTACGATAGGTAGCCGTCAAGTTCACAAGAAGCAGTGTCTGCTTTTTTGTTTTGTAGCTTACGAGTGATAGCCAGCCAGGAAAGCACTGAATGTCTGCAGGGTGACACTATTTCCCCATTCGACTGTACGGGGAGTCTGCCGAGGGTCTCCCATGAGGGGCTGGTATAATACGAACATTTACTGGGTGATTGACTTACGAGTGTGAATTTGGGGTATCGGACGGTCATCACCCAGGCTATTCTGATGTTGATGATATCGTCGATGGCTTAGTCCGAACGAATCCAGATCGGCTGGATTGGGCAGCGATTGGCCACACCCACAGATCTCTCACGCAATGCCGAAGGATACGCAATTACTCAATTTTCTGTCAAAGTGGGTACCTGATACGACCTTGAGCAATCGTATTCTCGTTGACAACCCGGAGTAAGTCTATGGATTTTAATGCGGTGTTCGGAGCGACGAAGTTAACAGGGAGTCTTTGCCTCAAGTGAGTGAAAACGCCATACAGCAAGCCTACCTGGTGATGGATGCTCACATCGATGCATTGAATAGTCGCGATGCCCTTGCAATCGCTAAGACCTTGCATTTTCCTCATCACCGGTTAAGCGGTGCAAGCTGGAAAACGTGGGAAACCGCTGATCACTATTTGAAAGACTTCCTGGAGCGGGCGGGTTCAAATTGGCAGCGTTCAACATTTGAAGATATTAAGGTGGTGGATTCTTCTTCCAGCAAAGTCCACATGGATGTCAGGGTTTGTCGCTACGATTCGAACGGTACGCAAATTCTCAGTTTCAGATCCCTTTGGGTTATCGTTGAAGTCGATGGTGTTTGGGCGGCTAAAGTGAGATCGTCGTTTGCACCGTCTTAGACCATGAGAAGATTCAACGCGCCGCAACCAACTCACAAAACATACAGTGAATAATGTCGCCAGATTGCCGGTAAGTTAAGTACCTGACGTACCGCACATGGTGGATGCGCAAACTTATCCCCCCACGGCTATGTCTGAACCAAACAGATACACGACCAACCGTCACTACGGACACACACCGGAATCAGGTCGTTCGCCGGCAAAGCGGATAAATTACCAACAATATTGTATACGGACACTATTCAAGCTAACTCCTGCGTCCGCAACAACCGAATACTCATTCCGCTACGCCACAGCACAAACGTACCAATGCCCACCACAAGAACTAATGCCATAGCATGGGTCAGCAAAATCATTGCTACAGCGGTTTCATCAGGCACGCCTAGCAGCTTGAGAGCGAAGCCGGAACCGATCACAAATCCGCCGGGCACTCGAATAAATCGACCAAGCACCAGTGCAAATCCTGCAAACACCATGAGAAACAAATAGTCGAGCGGAGGCAGTAAAACACCTAGCGCCAGGCCTGCCCAGAGGAAATGCGTTGTCGATACAATCTTCATCGCAACACTTGCTGCAACGATACCAAGCTGCCGGGTAATTTGGCGCGGCCAAATGATGCCATCAACTAATCCGCTGCGCAGGTCACCGAGCATTCCACGACTTTTTAGCGCAAGCTTATCAACCACTCGGCTAATGACGGGCTTGTCGTTTGTGAGGCTTGTACGTGAAAAGAAGAGAATCCACAGAGCGATGGAAAAAAGAACAAAATTGAGTATACCGGCGACGGCAATACCGGTTTGAAGATCGCCATCAATCTGCGGAAATTTTCCAACTAACGCGAGGGCGAGTGCCAGCAATCCGAATACAACACCATCGACAAATCTGGAAATAGTGGTTGTCACAAGGATGGTCGACATTTTAAGACTCTCGAGTCGGGCAACCAGCCAGGAGCGCACCAGCGGACTCACACCCAGTGGCACGAAACAATTAGCGCAGTATCCGGCAAAAAACGCACCGGTGAGACGCGTACTTGCTATGGGTTTAAAGTCGTACAGCAACTGTCGCCACTTCCACCCCTGAATCAGCTGCTCGATCAGAATTGCGAGCGCCAGCACGACAATCCACACAAGCCTTGCCTGCTTTAATTCGACAACAAACTGCGAGAAATCTAAATCGCGGTAGAATAGAAAAATAACGAACAACCCCGCAGCGGCACCAGCAAGTGGTGATATATATCCAAGCAGGAAATGGCTTGTCTTGCTCAACTGGTTTTTCCCGTGTAAGCCATATTTTGGAATATCACCCTCATTATCAGATTGCGAACATGCCTTACGTTATCGATAGTTCCCGACTAATTTTGTAGTGCCGAATAACCATATACCCTTTCGAAATGACCGCATATCGGTATATGATTCATCCCAGCTTCACTATAAACGATAACCCATTGAACAATACCCGATTTTGAGTGCCACACGCCTACATGTCACCGGTGTTGTGCAAGGCGTGGGCTTTCGACCTTTTGTACGGCGTCTGGCCATGCAACTCGATCTGCCCGGGTGGGTGCGCAATACATCTGATGGTGTGTGCATTCTAATACCCGAACATGCTGCCGATGTGTTTCAGCAAAAGCTTATTGCCGAACACCCTAGACTTGCACGTATAGACAACATCGCATTAGAACATTGCAAAGATGAGCCTGGTCACCCATTCAAAATTCTTGCGAGCTCAACGGGAGATGTCACCACAGGTGTAGCGCCGGATGCCGCGATCTGTGCCGACTGCATAGCTGAACTTAACGACCCGACAGACAGACGTTATGGCTATCCATTTTTAAACTGCACCAATTGCGGCCCGCGCTTTTCTATTGTTCACCAAATTCCATACGATCGTCCAAACACTACAATGGACGCGTTTGATCTATGTGCCGCCTGTGAAGCTGAATACAATGATGTTACTGATCGCCGCTATCATGCGCAACCGCTGGCGTGTGCTGATTGTGGACCGCAGATTTGGTTTGAAAGAAAGTCAGAATTCGAGAACCGCAATAGCGATTGTGTTCAGGAAAATACGATGCAACAGGCAGCTGAGCTACTTCGAGCTAGTGGCTTGCTGGCAGTGCACGGTATAGGCGGTTTTCATCTGGCATGTCTCGCTACGGATGAAGATGCGGTTGCCAGATTGCGTTTGCTTAAGTCACGGCCCGCCAAGCCGTTTGCCATCATGGTTCGCGATAGTGTAGTTGCAAAGCGTTACGCGACGACTAACCCAAAGACTGACGCAGTATTGTTATCACCCGCGGCACCAATTGTCTTGCTGCCGCTGCACACGCCATCTGACTTAGCACCGTCTGTGTTGTGTGGACTGGATAATGTGGGAATGATGCTGCCTTACTCCCCGTTGCATCATTTGTTACTTGCCACTTTCAACGAACCGCTGGTGATGACCAGTGGCAATGATTCAGGCGCGCCGCAAGTCATTAACATTGAATCCGCGCGCAGCGAACTAGCTGATGTCGCCGATGGGTGGTTGATGCACAATCGGAAAATCCAAAACCGAATTGACGATAGCGTAGTACAGATAACCCGCTCAAGTTCAACACAGGTTCTTCGTGGGGCGCGTGGGCTGGCGCCTCACCTGGTCAGTCTGCCAAACGGATTTGATGATCATCCCGATGCCATCGCGTTTGGTGCCGACTCAAAAAATTCGTTCGCACTGGCGAAAGGTGGACGAGCAATTTTGTCGCAACACATAGGTGATCTCGGTGATTTTCGTACTGCAAATGAGCTGTTAGAGAGTATTGAACGATTAACTGATCTGTTCGATGTTAAGCCGAAGGTAGTGATGTGTGATCTGCACAGCGGCTATCATTCCACACGGTTGGCTCAAACCTATGCGAGTGCACGTGATCTGCCGATAATTGCCGTGCAACACCATCATGCACATGCCGCATCGTTGATGGTGGAACACCAGGTTAATACAGAAACAGAGATTGTAGCGCTGGTACAGGATGGTACCGGGGCGGGGCCTGACGGTGAAATCTGGGGCGCAGAAGTTTTGCGTGTCACATACGATAGCGCAGAACGAATCGCTACACTCGCGCCTGCAGCAATGCCCGGTGGAGACGCCGCAGCTCTGGAGCCGTGGCGAAATTTAGTAGCACGCCTGTATGCACATTATGGTTCGCCTGAGCATTGGCCACCGGAATACTGCGCGGCACTGGCCGACTACCCGGTACAAGCCATTTGCGCCGCGGTTGCAGCGGGTATTAATACGCCAGTCGCATCCAGTGCAGGCCGCTTGTTCGATGCGGTAGCCGCAGCACTTGGCTATGCACCAAAGCGTCAATCCTATGAAGGCGAAGCTGCCATGCGGCTTGAATGTGCAGCAGCCAGCTATATCAGCAAAAACGGATTGCCACAGCCGCTGTCGCTCTCATGTGCTCCTGCTGAATCGGCTCAGGCAATAGCGATTGTTGATCCGTCGCCTTTATGGGATGAGCTGCTTGCAGATATGCAGGCAGGTATGCCGCAACGTGCTGCTGCCAGATTCCATCTGGGATGGGCTCACATCTGGGCAGGCGTGGCGTTACAGGTGGCGAATGAAACCTCGATCGCACTCAGCGGTGGCAGCTTTCAAAATACATTGATTTCCAACCGGGTTGCCGATACGCTGGAAAACGCAGGAGGGCACGTAATTCAGCATTCTGCCGTACCACCAAATGACGGTGGCATAGCGCTCGGTCAATTAGCGGTAGGCTTGTCACTACACCGGCTATCCTGACTAACTCTGGTCAAACCACGGGTTTGATAAAATCAGGCATGCCCACAGGCTGGAACCAAAAAATGTGTTTAGGAATACCAGGCGTCGTACAGGAGATCACTGATCGCGAAGCGTTCCTTGCGGTAGTCGATGTCTCTGGTGTTCGCCGCAAGGTTAATGTGGCTTGTGTGGCCGCGGCGAGTGAACTTGATGATCTGGTGGGGAAATGGGTGCTCGTGCACGTCGGCTTCGCTATGGGCATTGTCGATGAGGATGAGGCGCAAAAAACACTTGAGCTATTGCAAGCGCTCGGTGAGGTGGCAGAGGAACATGAAGCCATGCTAAATAGCCCTCAACCCTGACTGCCGATCAATGAAATACGCTGACGAATTTCGAGACCCTGCAAAAGCACGCGCACTGATTGATGCGATAAACAATACTGTTAAACAAGTACCGATCCCCAACGATCGTCCCTTGCATATTATGGAAGTTTGCGGCGGACACACTCACTCGATTTTTCGTTATGGTCTGCAACGGATGGTGCCGGATACCATTGAGTTTGTGCATGGCCCGGGTTGTCCGGTTTGTGTACTGCCCATGGGGCGGGTTGATGACTGCGTAACTATTGCACAAACCGACGGCGTAATATTCACCACCTTTGGTGATGCGATGCGCGTACCGGGTTCGAAGGGTAGTCTTCTACAGGCACGGGCGGCAGGTGCTGATGTGCGTATGGTTTACTCACCACTTGATGCACTGGCTATAGCCGAAAAAAATCCTGATAACGAAGTTGTTTTTTTTGCACTTGGTTTTGAAACCACGATGCCATCAACCGCCATGACCATCCTTGAAGCAAAGCGTCGCGGCGTCAACAATTTTTCTATGATATGTCAGCATATAACCATCATTCCAACGCTTAAAGCGCTGCTTGACGATCCGCAAACAAAGATCGATGGTTTCATCGGACCCGGACATGTCAGCATGGTGATTGGCAATCGCGGTTATGATTTTATTTCAACAGATCATAACAAGCCGTTTGTGGTTGCAGGCTTTGAACCACTGGATCTGTTGCAGTCGTTGTTAATGGTGTTAACCCAACTGGCGGAAGGACGTGCCGAGGTAGAAAATCAGTACTCACGCCTTGTACCAGAGGATGGCAACACCGAGGCAATGCGTGCTATTGCAGAAGTCTATGAAGAACGTGAGCAATGTGACTGGCGCGGTCTGGGCAGCATCGAGTCATCCGGTGTACGCTTTCGTAAAGAGTATCATCACTATGATGCCGAACTTAAGTTTGGCCTGGTACAGGCGCAGGTGGCCGACCCGGAAATTTGTCAGTGCGGTGATGTTGTGCGCGGTATCATCAAACCAACTGACTGCACAGCCTATGGCAAGCAATGCACCCCGCAAACTCCACTGGGTGCGCTGATGGTTTCATCAGAAGGCGCTTGCGCTGCGTACCATCAATATGATGCTGCAGGTATTGATCATTGACCCGGTGCACTGAACCGCCAACATGCAAGCCAGCATTACCGCCGTCGGACCCACCGTCAGGCCCATCATCAGGCAAGTCACGAGCCGCAAAAGTGCATGGTACAACAGTAACACTGGCGCATGGCGCTGGTGGCAAATCCATGCAAGCGCTTATTGACGATATTTTTCTGGGTGAGTTTGGCACACAGACCCTGTCAGACTTAAATGACAGCGCACATATTAAAACCGGCTCCAACCGTCTTGCTTTCACTACTGACAGCTTTGTTATAGATCCGATATTTTTCCCAGGTGGTGATATCGGCAAGTTGGCCGTGTGCGGTACCGTGAATGATCTGGTTGTATCCGGTGCACAACCTGTCGCGTTATCGTTCTCGGTGATTGTTGAGGAAGGTTTTAGTATTGCAAATTTAAGACAGATTGCCCGCAGTGCCAGAGTAGAAGCTGATGTTGCAGGCGTAGGTATAGTTACCGGCGATACCAAAGTAGTTAACCGCGGTGGCGCTGATGGCATATTTATCAATACAGCAGGTATTGGTGAGATACCGTCGGGATTAAACTTGTCACCTAAGAATATTTGCGCAGGGGACAGTGTGCTGGTTTCAAATAGCATCGGTGAACATGGCGCGGCGATCATGGTAGCGCGTGGTGAACTTGGACTGGAGACTGAGCTGGTCAGCGACTGCCGCTCTCTGGTTTCACAATGCACGGCATTAGCGCAGTCAGTTCCCGGTCTAAAAGTCATGCGTGATGCAACTCGTGGAGGGGTTGCGGCGGTACTAAACGAGTTTGCGCAAGCCTCGGGTACAGCCATTTTCATCGATGAGGCGAGCCTGCCGCTCAAACCCGAAGTTCGAGGAGTGTCTGAAATTCTTGGCCTTGATCCATTGTTCCTTGCCAACGAGGGAATGTTCGTCGCGATAGTGAGCGAGGCAGACGCAAACAATGCCGTTAGCACGCTGCAAAACCTGCCGGGAGGAGAAAGTGCCGCACTCATCGGCGAAGTGCGAGCTGATCCATCCGGTGTGTTGGTCCTGAATGCTCTGCTCGGTGGTCAACGACTGGTTGATATGCCAGATGGTGAACAAATGCCGCGTATTTGCTAATGTAGCCAGACATTTAATTTGTACAAATGCTTAAAAAGGTCGCAACGAACTGAGAAAAACACATTTAACTAAACATATTTTATGAAATCTCTTAGCTATAAAGATGTCGACGGTCCCATTGAAATATCGTTTGATGATCTAAAAAAATATCACGGAACACGAAGCCTGTGTGGCCTGAGCGTTGGATACACTGTACTGGGCGCCGCATGGGCAACACTTTCCGATGGTGAGCCGCTTGATCGCAATGATATTACGGTAGAAACAGCATTCGGTGGGCCTGGTGCACGCGACGCTGTAGAAATGGTCACCCGTGCGATAAGTCGCGAGGCGTTTAAGCTTGTTAGTGACAGGCAACCTGATAACAACATTGCCGAAGCTGCCAAAGGCGCGTACTGGTACAGAATCACAGGCAATGGCAAAGCCGTAGAGCTAGGCCTAAAGCCAGACATCCTGCCCGAGAACTTCATAAAGTTACGCCGTATTTTGCTGGCTGGAAATGCCACTGAAGAACAAGCTAAAACTTTTAGAGGCTTGCAAATCGAATTATCGAATCGTCTGTTGTCTATGGATCCGTTAAGCGCATTTAACGTGTTATCAGTTAGCGACGTAGCATGAAGATGCAATACCCGTGTTTGGTCGGCCGTTTATTATCGCCCTATGTGAGACGTATTGCAGTGACGCTCAATCTTTATAACATGCCATTTGAGCGGTTGATCATTTCTGCCATAGACGATGAAGCAATACGTGAAAAGATTAATCCGGTTGGTCGTGTTCCGGCATTGGTCTTGTCCGAGACAGAGACACTGGTCGATAGCATTGCAATACTTGATCATCTGGATGAACTTGCAGGTCCTGATGCACTGACTCCACAGTCCGGGCTTGCCAGGCGCAAGACTTTGCAGCAACTTGCACTGGCAACCGGCGCGATTGATCGTGCAATGGGCGCAAACGCAGAACGCAGACGCAAGCCACCGGATGACGATCGGCTAAAGCGGCAACTACGTCAATGCGTGAATGGATTCACTGCTCTTGAAGCTTTGCTGGATGCTGATGCTCATTACTTTGCAGGAGATAAAATCGGGCAGGCGGATGTCACCATTGTTGTAGGTATGACATTTATCGAACACATTTTTCCAGGCACACTGCTGCCAGGTGAGTTGCCAAAGCTTCATGCGCTGGCGGCGCGGGCAGAGTTATTACCTGCATTTAGTAGTACGCAAATAGACTAATCAGGTATCGAAAACGTTATGAGCGCCGGTCTAGCCTGGATTATTCATAAATTTCCCGAAAAAGCCCAGGCTCTCACAATAGTAGCTCAATCAGTTTTAAAAAAAGCAGGTCTGCTGGAAGTTTCAAACAAAGCAGGCTGCAACATTGGAGGATTATTAAATTGAACACGCATTCACTTGCAAAAATATTGATAGCAACAGTTGCTTGCCTTACTGCATCATTTACAGCAGCCGAACCCATCACTTTTACCGATCAGCGCGATCGCACGGTTACCATAGATGGTGTAGCTGAGCGGGTGGTTACTATTCCGATTCCTGCCGCCTCTCTTTTTATGTCAGTTGACGGCGGCACCAATAAGCTTGTGGGTATGCACCCGCTGTCAAAGACGGCAATCAAAGGCCAGATTCTCGAGACCTTTTATCCGGACGCAATGTCGATTCCTTCGGATATCGCAGGCCCTGGTTTTAACTTCTCACCTAACGTAGAGGCGCTATTGTCACTCGATCCGGATCTGGTGTTTCAATGGGGGCATTTAAACGATGACATCATTGATCCACTAACCAATGCCGGGTTAAACGTAGCGCTGATAAAGATTGGAAAAGAAGAGTTTACCCGCCGCTGGCTCACCATCATGGGGGCTATTACAGGCAATGAAGATAAAGCGGCAAAAATGATCTCGTGGCGCGATGATGTGCAAGCCGAAATTAAAGCCGAGACCGATAAGATTGCCGACAGTGACAGACCACGTGTTCTGTATTTTATGAACTACTTATCCAAGCTTAGAGTCGCCGGTGGAAAATCGTACAATAACTTTTATATTAATTTAGCGGGCGGTCATAATGCCGCAGCCGAACTGGGTATGTTTGTCGATGTAGGGCCGGAACAGGTCATAAGCTGGGATCCTGAAGTTATTTTGCTGAACGGCTTTGAGAAAGAGCTGTCACCAAAAGATGTTTACGACAATCCACTTTTTGCTGATTTGTCGGCCGTTAAAAATAAACGTGTCTACAAAATGCCATTGGGTGGATACCGATGGGATCCACCCAATCAGGAATCACCACTTACCTGGTTATGGCTCAGCATGATCTTACATCCGGAGCGTTTCGATTGGGACCTGCCGGCACGTATCGATGCAAACTACAAAACCATGTACGGACAAGGCGTCAAAGATGACGATGTTAAAAAGATCCTGCGCTTTGAGATGAATAAAGATGCAGCAGACTACCAGATCTTTTCGCCGAAACAGTAATGGTGTGTTTTACAAAGAGCTGGCGAGGCAGGTAGTTATGCGGGCAACTACGTGACGCAAAGTATCATGGTGGCAAGCAGGAGCTTGCCACGCCTCAGAGTGACTTTGTTTGTTGTGCTTATCGCTATTGTTTTGATAAGCGCATTGGTATCACTGGCCATTGGTCGTTTTGAGGTGCCACTGTCACATGTTGGCGGAATTCTGGCTGCTAACCTTGTACCCATTGAACCATGGTGGACATCTACCGAGGCGAGGGTAGTCGAGCTTATTCGTATCCCACGCATATTAATGGCAGCACTGGCGGGCGCCGGCCTTGCGGTGGCGGGTGCCGCTTTGCAGGGTATCTTTCGCAATCCCCTGGTTGGCCCGCAGATCATCGGTGTGTCATCCGGTGCGGCATTCGGTGGAGCGCTGGCTATTTTACTTTCTGAAAGTCGTTTTCTGTTAATAGGGCTGGCGTTTGCCTGTGGAATGCTTGCCATGGTGATTGTCTACAGCATCAGCCGGCAGCAAGGGCGTGCGTCTATTTTAATGCTCGTGCTGGCAGGTATTGTGACCAGCGCTTTTTTTTCGGCCCTGGTATCAATCACCAAGTTCGTTGCCGACCCGGATGACAAGTTACCCGCCATAGTATTTTGGTTAATGGGAAGCTTTGCCTCTGCAAGCTATGAGAAGGTCTGGCTTATGGCTGTGCCTGTAGTGCTCGGTAGTGTTGTTATTTATCTCATGCGTTTTCAGATTAACGTCTTATCACTGGGCGACGAAGAGGCACAGGCTCTGGGTGTCAAGGTAGAACGCACCCGCTGGATTGCATTGATTGCTATTGCACTGATCAGCTCTGCGGTGGTGGCTGCAGCGGGTGTAATCGGGTGGGTAGGATTAGTGATCCCGCATTTTGCACGGATGTTAACCGGCCCCGATCACAAAGTACTTATACCAGCGGCCATGCTAATCGGAGCAAGCTACCTGATTCATATAGACAACGTGGCGCGCACCGTTATTGCCGCAGAAATTCCAGTGGGCATTATCACAGCACTGATCGGTGCGCCGATATTCGGATTACTGTTGCGCCGCGCCGCTAACAAAGGCTGGACTTCTGAATGAGAGATCTCTGTGATTGAAGTCCGCAACCTTGGCTTTCGCTACGGCAAAACCTGGATATTTCGCGATATCAGTTTCAGTCTGCCTGCGGGAAAAGTCGCTGCCATCCTCGGCCCTAACGGACAAGGTAAAACTACACTGTTAAAGACTGTGGTTGGATTACTAAAACCCGCAACAGGAAGTGCCACACTTGGCGGTCGTCTGGGTTATGTTGCACAGCGAACCGAGATTGCTTTCTCGTACAAGGTAATAGATATCGTTGTGATGGGGCGAGCGGCACATGTGGGAATGTTCCAGGCTCCCGGGTCCAAAGATTACGAGCATGCTCGCAATGCACTGCAAAGACTTCAACTTGAACACCTCGCAGATAAGCACTTTAACCTGCTCAGTGGCGGTGAACGTCAACTGGTGATGATCGCAAGAGCGTTGGCATCTGAATGCCAGGTACTGATACTGGACGAGCCTGCTTCGGCACTGGATTTTCGCAATCAGGATTTAGTGTTATCGACACTACGTGTACTGGCCAAAGATATGGGCTTGTCCATATTGATGACAACTCATTTCCCGCAGCACGCAGCGCATATAGCAGATTATTCACTTCTGCTGCAAAGTGCTGATGAAGCGCATTGGGGGTTGTCTGAAGAAATACTGTCCGAAGAAAAGCTTGAGATGCTGTTTGGCTTGCCGGTTAAAAAGATACGACTTGAGCAAGGCGAGACAAGTCATTCAGGAATACTGCCTCTGTTTTCCTGACACACGTTTGTCGTGTCTATGGTCATGCGGTCTGAGGGCGCTTTTTGGTTAATAGGGTTAGTAGCGAGAGCATCAATTCCAAGATACAATGATAGACGGGAACGCATCGGAGTGAATCTATGAAGCTGGCAACGGTAGGCAAGGGTGGGTCGGGCAAAACCACAGTGGCAGGTACACTGGCTCGAATCTTTGCAGAAGAGGGCACCCCTATTCTCGCGATAGATGGAGATCCAAACCCAAATCTGGCACTCACACTCGGCATGTCCCGTAAAGATGCTGACCAGATAAACTACATACCACCCACCATTATGCGTCTTGTCAAAGACAACGATGGCAACAGCTTTGTCCAGCAAACTATCCCTACAGAAGAAATCATGGATAAGTACGCGTCGCAGGTTGCCGACAGCATCAATCTTATTGTGATGGGCCAACCGGAACATGGCACAGCAGGTATGGGTTGCATGTGCGGTTCACACAGAGCAGTGCGTGGGTTAATCGCTGAACTCACCGCCATTGGCGATCACACGGTAACTGACATGGAGGCCGGTCTGGAACATTTGCGTCGCGGCACGGCGCGCCATGTCGATATGATGCTGGTGGTAGCTGAACCTTATTATCGTTCACTTGAAGCCGCCAAGCGAACCGCTGATCTGGCAGTAGAGCTTGGTATCCAATTTGTTCGCGTGGTTGCCAACAAGGTCAGGCACGAAGATGATCTGGCTGCCATCGAAACATTCTGTAAGCAGAATGGCATGACCATTATTGGTCAGGTACCGCACGATGAAACATTGATGGACGCCGAACGCGATGAAAAATCGCCCTACGATTTTGCTCCACACGGAGCGGGAGTCGAAGCGATAAGAAAAATTGCTGCTGAAATTGAAGTATTAGATAAATCCTGAATTATTACACTGGTTTTTGTGCTCAATTTCCTACGTGGGCGTTTTTACCGGTGATTGCCCCCCATCATACACCCTGCAGGCCAAAAGCCGCACGAGGGGCGGCCTGAGCACGCAGCTCCCAGCACATGGTGCACCCAGCGATAGTGCTATAACTACAAATGCGCAATGCACGAAGAAATATCGACTTTTAGAGCCAGAGGAAAAGCTTACAAGCCTTGCAACTATTTCAGAATAGGCGCGTTTGTTCGTCTAATTGCAAAAAATTTGGCTACTGGGTGTTCGTGGCGGGAGGTGAAACAGATTCAGAGAGGTTGTGGTGGGCAGCTAGAGCAGCTAAATACTTGATTTGTAAACGGATGTGAGCTTTGGAATACTGTGATAAACGCCGATGGCGTCCCCTAGGGGATTCGAACCCCTGTTACCGCCGTGAAAGGGCGGTGTCCTAGGCCTCTAGACGAAGGGGACACAGACTTGCGTGGCAAGCGGGGGAATATAGTGTTGGTTACCGCTCTTGTCAACACAAACGTTACTTAATAATTTGCAAGCAGCTTGCTCGACCGCTGTCACCCTTGCTATTCAAGTGCTCCGGGTGTGATCGCGTCGTGTATGTCAGTCTCAGTCTTTATTGCTGAGTAGTCTTCGTTCCTTGAACAGCAGTTTGGGGCTAAGGGACGCGATCTGCTGGTTGTAGTCTATGTTGCATTGCTGCACGACATCGCGGAACGGGTAGTGGTAATTAACCATTTGCGACCGATGCAAGGTGCACTGGGCGTCGAGCCACTCTTGATTTTCACCGCCTGAACGGGCTGCCGCGCAGGCGAGCCTGGCGAGTGCTCGAATTTCAAAGACTCTGCGCAGCTCCTCGCGAGCGGTGAGGCATTGTCTGCTGTCGTGCTCTTCGCTTTCGGTGAAATCTCCACCTGGTACTTCGGGTTTTTGCAAGCCACAGGCGTCGGCACGCTGGGCCAGAGACCCGGTGTTCAGGTCATAGTGGATGGCTGCAGCCTGGCTACACTTTTGCCAGGTATGCAGGCCGCAGTCGTTCAGATTCTCGTTAAGCCGATCAAGGTTGGTGTTCCAGTATGCATCTACTCGTTCGCAGGAACCCTGCGCCGACACTACGGCAGCGTTCATACCGCACGCCAGAAAAAGCGGTACCAATGCATATTTCAAGGTTTTCATTTTTATAATTCGTCCCGCCAGGGTAACGCGCCAGAGGTTTGGCTCGAGCCAGGCAATTGTCTTATCCAAAGAGTAGCGGCAGCTACATTATCGACTTGTGTGATGGGACTAACGAAGGCTCAAAGATTTGATTGCACTGATTTGGTACCGTGTTGGTTCGCATCAATTCCTCCTGTTTATTCACGAGAATTTCACGTGACTGAGTGTTTCGATCTGTCCCATGGCGGCGACGGAGTAAATTTGCCAATCAGAAAATCAATAAACGCGCGAACTCGCGTGCTTAGGTGACGTCTGTGCGGATAAACCGCCAGTATATTGGAAGTATCGTGCGTATGCTCGGTTAAAAGCGGCACTAATTCGCCTGAATCCAGCGAAGGCTGTGTAACAAAGGTGGCGAGTCTTGCAATCCCGATGCCAGCTTTAACCGCTTCGTGTAACGCAGAAGCACTGTTGGTTCGAAAATTCCCCGCAATACTTAGTACTTTGATGTCGTCGCCTGCGTGAAACTCCCAATCGTTAAAGTGCTGGATTGACGAGTGTGTCAGACAGTTGTGGTTGAGTAGATCTTCGGGGTTTTGCGGCACACCAAATTTGTCCAGGTACGCTGGTGATGCGCAAATCACTCGTTTATTGGTTGCCAGTTTGCGACTGATAAGCGATTGATCGAGCACCCCTTCACTGATCAGGATAGCGAGATCCACACGCTCGTTAATTAAATCCACCTGCCTTTCGGTGAGCGATAGCTCCACCCGCAGATCCGGATACAGCGACATAAATTCTGGCATCAGTTTGCATAGCTGGGTGCGAGCAAATGCTGAAATAGCGGTGATGTTTAATGTTCCTGTCACCTTGCTTTGCAACGCTGCAACTTCTGCTTCGGCCTGTTCAATGTCCTGCAGTATGCCCTGGCAACTTTCCAGAAAGGTCGCGCCCTCGTCTGTCAGGCTAAGACTGCGGGTGGTGCGCTGAAACAGGCGCACAGCCAGTCTGTCCTCCAGCCTTGATATGAGCTTGCTAACCGCAGAAGGTGTCAATTCCAGCTCTCGTGCAGCTGCGGAAAAGCTGCCTAACGTGGCGACACGTGCGAAAACCAGCATTTCGTTATAACGATCTTGCATCGAATGCTCGCTTTAGTGAAAAAACTTCACAAGTTATAGTTCCAGGCTCGGATTGTAACTGAATGGCAATGTTATAGAATGATAACCGTCAGCAGGGCAGTAGTGCTTGCTGATAAAAAACGTCGTGGATCGGGCGAGGCAACTTTCCTTTTGCTCAGCGATTGATAGTCGGCTTTAGACTACGGTGATACCAGCGCGGGTACACAGCGCGATATGTAGCAATCAGTGGTATCCGTGGAACAGGTTAGTACACTGCTCGGTGCCCGGGTTCATAGCAGGGCGAAAGCAGTTCAGGCAGTATGCTGTTGCGCAACGTGGTAGAGCGACAGCACAGTACAGCAATGTGCTGAGAAATCATAGTGAGTCATTCCTCCAGCATTCCTGTGGCAGCTTACAGAATTCATCTGACTGCCACAGGTTTTTTAACTGCCTCAGTGTCTCGCCCCTCTGGCTCATCGCTCATCTAAACGTCCTTACGCTCCCGCAGTTAATGCCAGACAATAGACAGGCAGAAATTATTTGGCCGGGCAGCTAGCGTGCGGGCGCTTGTGCAACGGGAGGTTGCGATTCGTTTACCGCAGTGGTTTTGCGCCTTTTTTTCCAACCACGAATTGAGTCGCTGAGTACCAGCAGACACGGGGTGAGTAGCAAGGTCAGCATGGTTGCGAAGGCCAGGCCACCTGCAATTGCGCTGGCCAGCTGTGTCCACCACATGGTCGAGGGTGCGCCAACCTGAATGACGCGATTGAACAGGTCTATGTTCAGCGACAGTACCATCGGTATCAAGCCCAGAATGGTAGTGATGGCGGTTAGAAACACTGGGCGCAAGCGCAGCAGTCCGGTTCGCAACGCGGCGTCTCGCGGCATGTGACCATTGCTGCGGAAGCGGTTGTAGGTGTCAATCAATACGATGTTGTTGTTAACAACAATTCCGGCCAATGCAATAATCCCAAGGCCAACCATCACGATGCCAAATGGCTGTTGTGTGATGATTAACCCCATCAGTACACCGGACGTGGAAAACACGATGGCGCTGAGAACAATCACGGTCTGGGAAATACTGTTGAACTGAATGATCAGAAATAACGCCATCAGAAAAATTGCCGCGGCAAACGCCTTCATTAAAAACAGCATGGTTTCCATCTGATCCTCGTTTTCACCCGTGAAGTTAACACTGATATCCGGATCAACAGGCCCTTTGGCGAGAGCGCTTTGCAGTGCATTTAATTGGTCCGTTGGCAGTTTTCCTTCAGCAACATCCGACTGAATAGTGATTACTCGTTTGGCGTTAACCCGCGTTACGGTGCCTGTTTTAGCGGCAGGCACAAGGGTGACAAAATTTGAGATCGGGACCATGCCGCTGGCGGTTGGCACCTGCAGTTGATCGAGTTGCTGCAACTTGCGCTCACCGAGCGGAAAGCGCACACGGATATCCAGCTCTTCGTCGGAATCGTCAGGGCGATAGCCCGCAACACGAATGCCGTTGGTCACCATTTGTACGGCATTGCCAAGCAGTGCCACGTCGGCACCGTAACGAGCAGCTTGCTGTCGATCCACCAGCAGCCGCCACTCGATACCCGGCAGTGGCAGGTTGTTTTCCATGTCTGCAAAACCACCGACATCGCGCATCACCGATTCAACATAGTCTACGGCGACTGGCAGTTTCTCCGGATCGATTGAACTGATTTCTATGTTAATGGGTTTGCCTGAAGCAGGGCCGTTTTCCTGCTCGCGAAATTCGATAATCGCACCGGGTATATCTGCGGTCAGCTCTCGCATTTCGTTCATAATGACACGGGCTTTGCGTCTTTTGTCCCATTCAATGAATTCGAGCTGTATGATGCCGATAACATCAGCGGCTAACCCTACTTGTCCTACGACACTGGCCAGCGATTTTGCATAGACTGACTGCACTTCCTGCATCGGTAACAAACGTTCTTCAACCGAACGCACTATGCGATCTTTCTCGGTGATCGACAGATCTCCCCGAGCGCGGATTTGTACCTGTGCAATTTCAGGTTCGGTTTGAGGAAAGAAAACAACCCCCTTACCCACAACGCTGTAAAACATGTAAGTACCGACCAGAATAACGATTGCGGCAATCATCGTGAGGGTAGGGAAGCGCAGCAGCGATGACAGTATTTTTCCGTAAAATCTGGTGATCGCGCCCAGGCGCTTTGGTTGCTTTCCTGTGTCGGGCAGAGAAGGCTGTTTGTTGCCCCCAAAGCTGCCTCCGAGTACCGGGATAAAAATCAATGCCATGAGCAGGGATGCAACGAGACAGATTATTACTGTCAGCGGAAGGTATTTCATAAACTGGCCAACGAGGCCCGGCCAGAAAATCACCGGGAAAAATACCGCAAGAGTCGTGGCTGTGGATGCGGCTATCGGCCACGCCATACGCTGCGCCGCGGCAAGATACGCATTGCGTCGCGTCATGCCGTTTTTTAGATTGCGATCTGCCAGCTCGGTGACCACGATGGCACCATCGACCAACATACCAACCACCAGTATCAGGCTAAATAGCACCACCACGTTCAGGGTAAACCCAAGGCTGTAGATAACCAGAATGCCAGCGAGGAATGACCCGGGTATGGCGAGGCCCACCAGCAGTGCAGAGCGGACGCCAAGCGCTGCAATGATGACAATCATTACCAACACCACGCCGGACAGGATGTTGTTCTGCAAGTCGCTGAGCATCGTGCGGATCTGTTTTGATTTATCCTGGTGAAACGCCACCTGAATAGACGCAGGCCATAGTCTTTGTTGCTCAGCTACCAGGTCGCGGATACTTTGATTTGTCTCAATGATGTTTGCTCCGATGCGTTTAGAGACTTCCAGCGCAAGCGCAGGTTGACCATCGACGCGGGCAAAACCACCGGGGTCCTTGAATGTTCGGTTAACTGTGGCAACCTGACCGAAGGTGATCACGGTATCTCCGTCCACTTTCACCGGCATATTCAGCACGTCTTCGAGATCTTCTACCACGCCGGGTACCTTCAGCACCATGCGACCGGCACCGGTATCTATTGCACCTGCTGCAACCAGCAGGTTGTTGTTGCGGATTAATCCAAACAACTCGTCGTAGCGAACGCGGTAGGTTTCCATGACCACCGGGTCGACAATGATCTCGACGACTTCCTCGCGTTTTCCGCCGATCTCCACATCGAGCACGCCAGCAAGGCTCTCGATTTTCTCTTTAAGGTCCAGAGAGATTCTAAGCAGGGTGCGCTCAGGAACCGGGCCCGCCAGTGAAACGGTTAACACCGGGAACAAAGCAACATTTATTTCGTGTACCACCGGTTCGTCGGTGTCGGCTGGCAGGCTGGATTTGGCAATGTCGACTTTTTCGCGCACGTCTGCCAGTGCGGTGCCTGCATCGAATCCGGCATCAAACTCAAGCGTTACCGAGCCGTGGCTTTCGGTTGCGGTGCTGGTGATGTCCTTGACGCCGGCAATGCTTTGCAGTTCTGTTTCCATTGGGCGAATTAACAGTCGCTCACTGTCCTCAGGCGAGATACCTTCGTGGTTCATCGACACATAAATTATCGGAATCGCAACGTCTGGTTCGGCTTCCTTCGGGATGCTTTGATAGGACAAAACGCCACTGAACAGAAAAAAGACCAGGACCAGGATGACCGCTCTGTTGCGATTGAATGCCGCCTTGATTATGGCTTTCATGCTCAGCTGTCCTGATTAGACGTTTCTAGTAAATCTTCGGGATCACTATCCGCTTTACTTTCTTCAACTGAGTCAGGCGCTGCTTCAGGGATGGCTTGCACGGTTTCACCAGCGTTTACGAATCCCTGACCAAGTGTGATGACTTTCAGGTTGTCTGGAATACCGGTAACCCAGGCACCCGCACTTTCAGTTTTAACGACTTCGATGGCATGAAAAACGACCTTGTCGTCGTCGTTGACCGATTTGACGCCCAGTGCGCCGTTTGTATCAAGTGCCAGTATTGCCGGTGATATGAGATGAGCTTGTAATTTTTCGGCCGGTATTCGAATTTCGGCACTGATGCCGGTTCTTGCCTGCACGGGCGGCGAGGCGACCAGCACTTCAACGCGAAAACTTCGTGTCGTACTGTCAGCCATTGACGATACATAATGCACAACACCGGTCAGTGTTTCGCCGGTGATGAGCTCCGCGATGGCCTCTGCGCCCATGGTTACATCAGCAATGCTTTGTTGCGGAACCTGACCAGTAATTAACAACTGACTGTTATCGACGAGCGTTGCTATGTGATTGCCGCGGTCGATAAAGTCACCAGTAGCTGCAGGCAACTCGTTGACGATACCACCCAGCGGCGCACGAACGGTGATGTTATCGAGCTCCAGTTCTGCGGCGCTGACCTGTGCTCGGGCAGATTCCATTCTAGCCGCCGCTGACTCGAGATTGTAGGTCGACTGCAAACCCTGTTTGGCCAGTTTTTCAAAGCCTTCGTACTCGTTCGTTGCCTGAATCAGGCTGGCGCGTGCGACAGTGAGCATTGCCTCTCGATTGTCGGTGCTCATGGTTGCAATAACATCATCTTTTTCGACACGCTGGCCTTTATCAACCAGGATTGACCTGATGCTGCCAGTGGTCTCGGATTTTATTGTAACGACTTTGATGGGTTCAACCTGCCCTTGAATGATAACTTCCCGGGTTATCTCCCGGGCTGATTGCTGACGAGTCTGCACTTTCATCGCTACTATTTCCCCAGAGCGTTCACCCGCGCCTTCATTCGTGCGTTCGTCAGCGTCCTGCGTCGTGGCGCGGGTTACGCTTGCGCTGTCGATATCAGAGTCAGAGCCAAATTGACCACTCAGCATCCACAGAACCAATGCGACAACCGCAAACAATGCGATCAAAAAAGATTTGTTCATAAATTTTCCGGAAATCGTATTGTCAGCGAAATCATGCCAACCGCCGTAAGTCGACGGTCAGGGCAACTGAGTGCATGTGCCAGTCATATTGACTTGTTGACATCAGCTTGTGCTTTTTTGTTCGTAGCTGACTTGCGACGGCTGTTCGACTTGCAGTGTCGATCTGGCCAGCAACCGTATTGCAGTCAATCGATTGTTCGTTGGTGTAGATTAAATTTCTGTCAGGTCCAGCGCACGAGAGTTGGCTATTTGCAAGGTACACATCAGTTCTCACGATACAAAACGCCTGCTCGGGTGGTTTGTCTCCACACCTGCTTAGGCGGTTTGTCTCCACAAAAGTTGGATTGTCTCCACTATAGTTAAAGATAGGGAGTTACCACGATCTTGCAAGGACTACGATGCAACATGCCTGTGGGCTTAATATTTTGCTGCGATGAATGCGCGGTGTCACGCGTTTTCGCTACAAGAGGGTGGCTCAACAGAGATAAGCAAACGGTCTGAACACACCGGCGAGTGACCGGCGTGGGGCTAATAAAACACAGCGTAACCCGGTCCGAAGGGTTGTGGCAGAGCTAGAGTGGCTAATCGGGCGCTGCCAGGCAGGACAGATCCAGCCAGGACGGAACCATCGGCAGTACCAATCGAGACAAAAAAACAAAAAAGTAGCAGTCATTTGAAACATTCCAGAACAAAATCGTCGGGCCTTATCGGTTCGCTCTATCGGCTATGCCAAAAAGTCTGCATGATTGTGGCGGCTGCCCTGATGACAGCATGTAACGGCTCGCTGTTGTTTATGAAAGACCAGGAGCCGCCTGCAAAATACGTAGATGCAAGAGCCATTTCGTTTGGAATGCAACGTTCCATCGAAGACAGCGGTTTGTTCAGGCATGTTGTCTACAGCAAGAAGCCGTCTGCAGAAGCTGTTGAGCTTGCGCGGTCTTACGGGTCGCACGTTAATGACCGGCTGCATGTGTACATTGAAGGAGATGGAGTGGCATGGCGCAGTCGCTTCATTATTTCCAGAGACCCGACCTCCAGAAATGTTCTGATGCTGGACCTGATGGCAATGGACCCGGCCCACTCGTTATACCTGGGCAGGCCCTGCTATCTGGGGCAGGCAGACGATACCGATTGCGAATCCACGCTTTGGACATACGAGAGATTCTCCGAGACCGTGGTAGACAGCATGGTTGCTGCTATCCGTGCCCGTGCGGGGAAATCCGACTACATAAAAAGTGCCCGCGAGATCGTTTTGTTTGGGCATAGTGGCGGCGCTGCACTGGCAATGCTAATTGCAGCGCGCCTGCCTCAGGTTAGTGCCGTTGTTACGGTAGCGGGTAACCTCGATACCAAAGCATGGGTGAAGCACCACGGCTACACGCCGTTGTTTGGTTCGCTCGACCCTGCAAGGCAACCGCCATTATCCTCGAGGGTGAGACAACTGCACCTGGTGGGAGCACGGGACAGTGTTATTCCGCCAGAACTGGTGAAAGGCTCGATTGATCGGCAGCCGGCTGCCAGCGTCTGGCGCTTTGATGACTACACGCATAACTGCTGCTGGAAACAGCAGTGGCCACTGGTATTAAACTGGGTACGCACTGGGGTGTCGCCCGTGTTTTCCAGTGCTCTCGAATCTCAGATTGATGTCACTGTGATTCAGAACTTCCGGGTCAATCAGGCGCTGCAAAGTGCTGCAGCAGTTGCCCCGGATAGTTGGTGAAAACACCGTCGACTCCAATGTCAAACAAGCTGGTGGCTTCCTGCGCCTGATCGACGGTGTAGCAGAAAACCCCCAGTCCCTGTTCGTGGAAGTCCTGGACAACAGTGCGAGTAAGCAGACTATTGCTATGTAAATGAATATTAGTGGCTTCAATTTCGCGCGTTAATTGCTGCCAGTCAGGCGGCGGTACCAGGAACAACGAAGCCCGCGGGATTTCGGCTATCAGCTGATGGGCACGCTGCAGGGCGATATGGCTGAAACTGGAGATCACTATGCTGGGCAGCGTCTGTCTTGCTGTCAGCAGTTTTGCGATTTGCTCTGTGGTTGGTAACTCCCAGCCGCTTGAGGGTTTGATTTCGAGGTTGATTCCCAGCTTAAGTTCTATCGCCAGATCCAGGCATTCGTCGAGAGTGGCGATTTTTTCTCCTTTGAATTTTTCTGCAAACCAACTGCCGCTGTCCAGCGATCGCAAATAATCCACCGGGTGCTCGATCACCAGACCTTGCCCGTTACTGCAACGCTCAAGACCGTCGTCGTGGTGCAGCACCGGCACGCCATCACGGGAAATATTGACATCTATTTCTATCCACTGTGCGTCTTCGCCGGCGGCCAGGCGGATCGCTGCCAGGGTATTTTCCGGAGCGTTACCACTGGCGCCACGGTGCGCGGTAATTTTTGGCAAATTATGGGGTATCATAGAGTGATCCGCTGCGGTTGAAATAAAGCATTTGCACGGCGATTAGCTTGTTTGTGCAGGGTTGGCGTTACAACACCTGCTAAAAACTGGCAAAGATAATCTGCGGATTTGTCCATCAGAGGCAAACAATCTGCTTCGCCAAGCGTATTAGTAGATCTGAAACAACTATCATTGACTATATCAGGTGGTTTGTTTTCGGTGTACACCGGCACAACTGGCCCCGTCCAATCATTGCAGGGTTTGGCGGAAAAATCAGTTGCAGGACGGTTCATAGACGAACAACCAACCCATCCTGCCTGCTGATTACTGCCGAGTAGCAATTGAGTCATGTCTGATACCGATCGTTTGCGCAAAACCAGCCAGCCTATGTGGAAGCAACTCATTAGGCTGTCCAACGAAAAGGGTGCGAGTTTGCAAGGGCAATTGCGGCGCGCACTGGTGACCGCAATTCTCGATGGCCATATCCCGCATCATCGTCCGTTGCCTTCCTCACGTGAGTTGGCGCGGCAACTGGGTGTTGCCAGAAACACGGTGGTGCACGCCTACCAGCATTTGATGGACGAAGGCTATCTTATCGCGGAAGAGCGTCGCGGTTACTTTATCAATACTGAGCTGGTCAATAGCCGCAAGTCGCGCGCGCCGAAGCCGGTGGAAAGTGTCGCTGATCGGCCGAACTGGGGCAATCGATTCAAGTTTCGACCGTCCGCTCAGCGCAACCTCGGATCATTCCTGCGAGATTGGCGTGACTTTGAGTATCCGTTTACGGCTGGCCAAACTGATCCGGCATTATTTCCAATCAATGAATGGCGAGAATGCTGTCGTCAGTCACTGGCAGTGCAGGCCATCACCGAATGGATGCCGGACTCGGTGGATCACGACGATCCGCTGCTGCTGGAACAAATTCAGAACCGGGTATTGCCGCCGCGCGGGTTGTGGGTCAGTACTGACCAGATTCTGGTCACCATGGGTGCGCAAAACGCCCTCTACCTGCTGGCGCGCCTGTTGTTGAATCCGGGAGATACCGTCGGTTTCGAAGATCCGGGCTATCCGGATGCGCGAAACATCATGGAGTTACGCAATTGCCGGATCCAGCCATTATCGGTGGATGCCGACGGATTGGTGATCGATGATCGGGTAAATGACTGTAGCGTTGTTTACTGTACACCCAGTCACCAGTCACCAACGACAGCTACATTGGCACTGGAGCGTCGCCAGGAGCTGCTGCGCCGCGCTGCCATGCACGATATTCTGGTGATTGAAGACGACTACGAAAGTGAGCTCAATTTTGCAGGTATGCCAACACCGGCGTTGAAGAGCCTCGACGGTAACGACCGGGTTATCTACGTTGGAAGCCTGTCTAAAACCCTGGCACCCGGGTTGCGCGTGGGCTACATGGTCGGACCACCGGAGTTGATCAGTGAGGCGCGAGCGCTGCGCCGTTTAATGTTCAGGCATCCTCCAACTAACAATCAAAACGCCGTGGCGCATTTTTTGGCGCTCGGCCACCACGATGCGCTGGTTCATCGTCTGCTGCAAAGTTACCGCATACGCTGGGGTGCGATGGATGCCGCATTGCAGAAGTTTCTGCCCGAATCTAGTCTGGCGCCTGCTTTTGGCGGCAGTGCATTCTGGGTGCGACTGCCGGCAGGCGTCTCTGCAGACGAGGTCGAGCGGCGCGCTGGTGAAATCGGTATACTGGTGGTTTCAGGCGACACATACTTTATGCAGCCCGATTCCGGTAACTCGTATTTGCGACTGGGTTATTCATCAATTCCAGCGGATAAAATTGAACCGGGAATTGAGAAACTGGCTGGTTTGATACGCTCCCTCGAAGGCTAATTGCCCCGGGCCGCGTTTCGATGTCAGTTCGCTGCTATAGATGCTATAGGTGCGATAGCTGCTACAAGTGGTGCGGCCAAAACATCCCTTCAGGAGCCAGTCCGAGAGCGACACGCGGTTAGTCGCTCATCGTAACGAAAGTGATCCTGGTAGCCGGGCAAACTATTGCCTGCGCAGCAGATCAATCGTTCACGGACAGGCTCCATAAATCCTGCAAGCTCTGTGATGGAGAGAATTATGTCAACCAATGTTGCGTTTATCGGGCTTGGCGTTATGGGCTATCCGATGGCTGGTCACCTGGCGGCCGCTGGTCATTCAGTCAGTGTCTACAACCGTACGCAAAAAAAGGCGCAGCAATGGACCGGTGAACACAAGGGCAGCGCCGCGCCCACGCCTCGCGAAGCCGCGACAGACTGTGAGTTTGTGATGATCTGCGTCGGTAACGATGACGATCTGCGCTCTGTTGTCTACGGCGATGATGGCGTTCTGGCGGGTCTGAAAGCAGGAGCTACGCTGGTTGATCACACGACAGCGTCAGCCGAGGTGGCGCGCGAACTGTCCAGCGCCAGTGCCGAACGCGATATTGCCTTTATCGATGCACCGGTATCCGGAGGGCAGGCGGGTGCGGAAAATGGTGCGCTGGCGATTATGTGCGGTGGCGAGCAGGCAACTTTTGACAAGGCATCTCCGATACTGGCTGCCTACGGTAAAAATGTGGCGTTAATCGGCGATGCCGGTTCCGGGCAGCTGACTAAAATGGTGAATCAGATTTGTATCGCCGGGCTGGTTCAGGCGCTGGCTGAAGGGGTGAATTTCGCCCAGGCGGCCGGCCTTGATGTTGAAAAAGTCATGGGCGTGGTGGCAGGTGGTGCCGCGCAATCCTGGCAAATGCAAAATCGTTATCAGACCATGGCAAAAGACGAGTTTGATTTCGGCTTTGCGGTTGACTGGATGCGCAAAGACCTGTCCATTGCCATTGAGGAGGCTCGCAGAAACGGTGCGTCTGTGCCGGTTACGGCCATGGTTGACCAGTATTACGCGGATGTACAAAAAATGGGCGGGCAGCGTTGGGACACCTCCAGTTTGATTGCCCGCCTGAAAAAATTTGGTTAGCAGCATCTGCCCACGGGCACCGCTTGCCGCGGTGCCAGGCTGTATCAATATCAGCTCAGCTGTATCAATTCTGAATTTGCTGTGGAATGGTGTCATTTTCCATGAAAACGACGGCTAGTTCTCCACACGACGAGGAACTGTTGCGTGCTGGCGTTCACTGCTGCAAACTTGGTGGCTGGCACGCTCCCTTTTTCTTGATGACCCAAATTATCCCTATCTGCAACACACGGAATACACATGTCTGAAACGCCTCTGGTTCGGTTTCAGAATGTGCAGAAAAGCTACGACGGCAAAGTGCTGGTCGTCAAAGATCTGAATCTCGATGTGCATAGGGGGGAATTTCTGACCATGCTGGGTCCATCGGGATCTGGCAAAACAACCTGTCTTATGATGCTTGCCGGGTTTGAGCCCGCAACCCACGGCGAAATCTTCCTCGATAACCAGCCAATCAACAACGTACCGCCACACAAACGCGGCATCGGCATGGTGTTCCAGAATTACGCACTTTTTCCACATATGACGGTGGCAGAAAATCTGTCCTTTCCGCTGGATGTCAGAAAGATGTCCAAATCAGAGCGGAAAAGCCGCGTCGCACGCGCGCTGGATATGGTGCAGCTGGGAGAATTCGGTAATCGTCGTCCCGCGCAGCTTTCCGGGGGACAACAACAACGAGTGGCGGTTGCCCGTGCTCTGGTGTTCGATCCGGAGCTTGTTTTGATGGATGAGCCACTTGGTGCGCTCGACAAGAATCTGCGTGAACAAATGCAGTACGAAATCAAACACATACATGAGAACCTTGGTGTCACTGTCGTGTACGTAACACACGATCAGTCCGAGGCGTTGACCATGTCTAATCGCATCGCTGTATTTAATGACGGGGTTATTCAACAGCTGGCGCCACCGGATGATTTATACGAACGCCCGGAAAACGCATTTGTTGCGCAATTTATCGGCGAGAACAACAAGCTGCGTGGCACTGTGTCAGACATAGACGGAGATCGCTGCATTGTGCGAACCGTTGATGGCTCGCCTGTCAGCGCCATGGCAGTCAATGTTTCAGCAAACGGCGATGAATCAACCTTGTCGTTGCGACCCGAGCGAGTGGATATCAATCCGGAGCCAGGCTCGGTACCGAATATTTTTGATGCTCAGGTACTCGAATTGATCTATCTGGGCGATCACATACGTACTCGCGTCTCAATACTGGGGCGTGATGACTTTGTTGTGAAAGTACCCAATTCATCCAATCACGCGTCAATGCGTGAAGGTGATGTGGTGTCGGTTGGATGGCATCAGGAGGATTGCAGAGCGCTTGATGCCTAGGAGGCTGTCGGAGAATGAGTGATCTACTGCGGACGCGGTCTTTTGGCCAGCTATTACGATCCATTTCGGCGAATATGAAAATCTATGCGCCTCAATCGATCATGATATGCGGCTCAAAATTTTACCTCCCCGCTGTGACTCTCATTCTCGGACAGGCTCCCGGTTTGTTGACGAGGCGATCCAGCTCCGTCACGAGCCATGCAAGTCAGGGAATGAACGGTTCTGGATAAGGAAATGGTTACCCGCAATTCGGGGTGTTTCAATTGCCCCGAGTAAATTGTATGCCGGAATTCCGGCTGTTTAATAACGAGGACTACACGCAATGAAAAAAGTAACAACATTGCTCGCCGCCGGTATTGCCGTTGCAGCGGGTGTTGCTAACGCAGCAGAATCAATAACAGTTGTATCCTGGGGTGGTGCTTATACCAAGTCTCAGGTAGAGGCCTATCACAAGCCGTGGATGGCAGCGACTGGCAACACGGTTGTTTCAGAAGATTACAACGGTGGTCTTTCAGAAGTTAAAGCTCAGGTTGAAGCGGGTAACGTTAAGTGGGATCTGATTGACGTTGAGCTTTCAGATGCTGTTCGTGGTTGTGATGAAGGCTTATTGGAAGAAATCAGTATTGATGATTTTCCAGCGGGTGCTGATGGCACTCCGGCTAAAGAGGACTTCCTGCCAGGTACTTTTACAGACTGTGCAGTAGCTAATATCGTCTGGTCAACTATCTACGCTTATGATGCATCAAAGATCGAAGGCGATGCGCCAAGCACTATCGCAGATTTCTTTGATACGGCAAAGTATCCTGGTAAGCGTGGCTTACGAAAGAACCCTAAAGCCAACCTAGAAATGGCACTAATGGCTGACGGTGTTGCTGCTGATGAAGTCTACAGCGTACTTGAAACTGAAGAAGGTATTGAGCGTGCATTCGCCAAGCTCGATTCAATCAAGGGTGATGTTGTCTGGTGGGAAGCCGGTGCACAGCCTCCACAGCTTCTTGCCGACGGTGAAGTCGCAATGACCACTGCTTACAATGGTCGTATCTTTAATGCGGTAGCTTCTGAAGACAAGCCGTTTGAAATTGTATGGGACGGTCAGGTTTGGGATCTGGATCTTTGGGTTATGCCTAAAGGTGCACCAAACAAGGAGGCTGCATTGGATTTCATGAAGTACTCAACAGGTACTGAAGCACTGGCAGCACAGGCGAGCTGGATCTCTTATGGTCCTGCGAGAAAATCATCTTCTGCTCTTGTTGGTTCTTTCCATGACAATCCAGAGCTTGAGATGGCGAGCCATATGCCTACCGCTCCTGATAACCTGAAGAACGCACTTCAGAATAACTTCGAGTACTGGGCAGACAACCAGGATCAGTTGACCGAACAGTTCAACGCCTGGCTTGCTCAATAAGCTGTTGTTTGATTTCGCCCCGGTTGGTTTAACCGGGGCGTTTTTATTTGAACGTTAATTTAACGGGTTCGGTAGACGGGTAATCTATGACCTCAACGGCCGATGTCACCATCGACGACAGACTCCTGCAAAAGCGCCTTGATAAGGCGATGTTCAATCGCAGGCTTAGAGCGTTTTTGCTGGTGCTCCCCATCCTGTTATTTCTTTTAGTTGTGTTTGTTATTCCCATTGTCTATTTTTTATTTCAAGGAATCTACGACAACACTTTTTCTTCAAACATGCCGCAAACGACTGAAGTTTTGTCGGAGTGGGATGGATCTTCCGAGCCAACAGAAGAGATGTTTGCAGCCGTAGTTGCAGACATGGTTGTGGCGAGAGAAAACAGAACCATAGGTAAAGTGGCAACACGCGTTAACAGGGAGAATCCCGGTACGCGTTCGTTGTTTACATCCAGTGCCCGTAAAGCGGCAAAGCTTGAAGCGCCGTTCAAAGAAAGCCTGCCTGATGTAAAAGCTAAATGGAATGAAGTTAAGGTCTGGCAGGCAATGAAAACTGCCTCCAGAACGTTCACCCCCGGTTACTATGCATCGGCACTTGATCTAAAACTGCAAAGCGACGGATCTATAGTCAGGCAGGATGAAAAGCGTCGTATTCACATGACGTTGATGGCTCGCACATTACAGATTTCTTTTCTGGTGACCTGCTTTTGTCTTGTGCTGGGTTACCCGATTGCCTATCTGCTGGCTACGTTGCCAGCTAAAACATCCAATCTTTTATTGATACTTGTATTACTGCCGTTCTGGACATCTATTCTGGTGCGAACCACCGCATGGATTGCGATGCTGCAGGCACAGGGGGTGGTCAATGATCTGTTGGTATTTTTTGGCATAACTGCGGACGATGCGCGCTTCTCACTGATCTACAACAAGCTCGGTACGCTGATCGCAATGACGCATATTCTATTGCCATTCATGATCTTACCGTTGTACTCGGTCATGAAAGGCATACCGCCAAGTTATGTTCGTGCAGCAAAGAGCCTGGGTGCAACCAACTGGACCGCGTTCTGGCGTATATATGCACCGCAGACAGTTCCGGGTTTAGGCGCCGGTGCCATTCTGGTTTTTATTGTGGCGATAGGTTATTACATTACGCCGGCACTGGTGGGTGGTCAGGAAGGTACGATGATTTCCAACACCATAGATGGTCACATGAGGCAATCACTCAACTGGAATCTGGCGGCAGCACTTGCTGGTGTCCTGATGGTTGTGGTGTTGTTTCTTTACTGGCTCTATGACCGCATTGTCGGTATAGACAACATGAAGCTCGGGTAGAACAAACAGATATGGCACTTCCAGCATATGCAGGGTGGGGTGAGCGAGTCTGGTACTACGCATTTCGCTTCATTTGTTTTTTGATCTTTGTATTTTTAATCTCACCGATTCTTATCGTTTTACCGCTAAGTTTTAATGTTGAGCCGTACTTCTCTTTTACACCGGGCATGCTATCCGGTGATCCGGACGCCTACTCGCTGCGCTGGTATAGAGATATTCTCACCAATGGCATGGCCAATCCGGAGGCGACCACCGGCTGGTGGGCGGATGTCTGGAATAACGCGCAGTGGATACGATCCATGCGCAACAGTTTTTTTATTGGCTTCTTTGCAACTTTGATCGCCACTGCACTGGGTACCATGGCAGCTGTTGGTTTAAGTCGTTCTGAAATGCCATTCAAGAAAAATATTATGGCGTTTTTAATCTCGCCATTGATCGTACCGCTGGTAGTCACTGCTGCAGGTACATTCAGGGCATTCAGTGAGCTCGGTTTGGCGTATACCCACTTAGGGGTGATCCTGGCTCACGCGATTCTTGGCATTCCCTTTGTCATCATCACGGTGACTGCAACATTGGTCGGCTTTGATAACAGTCTTGTGCAGGCAGCTTATAGTATGGGGGCAACTCCCCTGCGAACTTTTTTTAAAGTGCAGCTGCCATTGATATTGCCTGGTGTGATCTCCGGGGCGCTGTTTGCCTTTGTCACTTCCTTTGATGAGGTTGTCGTGGTCATCGCAATGGCATCTGTCGAACAAAGAACCATCCCCCGGCAGATGTTCTCGGGTATTCGCGAGCAGATTTCTCCGACAATTCTGGCCGTCGCGACGATACTGGTGATTATCTCCATCGCGTTTCTGGCGACGCTTGAAATGATTCGCCGTCGCGGTGAAAGATTGCGTGGTGTGACGCCTACCTGATAGTTGGCGTGTCAGGCCATCAGCGCGCCCTTTCCATAGGGTGAGTCGTTTCTGGAACACCGTTGTGCTCTGTTTTTGGTGACGATGCAGGCCAATGATCCCTGTCTGACGTAAACTGATTTAGCCGGAGTGAATCCTGCTGGATGGCGCACTGGTCGAGACGACTTGCCAGTTTCGCGATGACTCAGGGCACATGATGCGGCCTTAGTGCGGCGCTGATGTACATGGCTCGGCCCTCGGCCCGGTTTGCGGACCTCATTGTTACGTCTGCAGCGCAATCGCAGTACAGCTGCGGTAGAGCTGCGGTACAACTGTGGTAAATCGGCGGCGAAGCGCCAGCGCCGGCTTGACACATACTGACGCGTACGGAATCCATATTAATATGACCAAGAAAGCATATTCCCTGTTTTCACTGGCTCGCAATGCGCTGTCCTATCATCGCAACTGGCAGCGGGCATGGCGCAGCCCACAGCCAAAGGCGGCCTATGATGTCGTTATCATTGGAGGCGGTGGTCATGGCCTTGCAACCGCATACTATCTGGCTACTCAGTGCGGCATAAGCAATGTAGCAGTGCTGGAAAAAGGCTGGCTTGGTGGTGGTAATACAGGCCGCAACACCACGATAGTGCGTTCAAACTATTTGCTCGACGCGTCGGCGGGTATGTATGAGCACGCGGTAAAACTGTGGGAAGGATTGAGTCAGGAGCTCAATTACAACGTTATGTTTTCGCAACGTGGCCTGTTGCATCTGGCGCACAGTGTTCACGACTTACAGGAAATAGGCAGGCGCGGTAACGCCATCTATTTAAACGGTATCGATTCGGAGTTCTTAACCCCGGATCAGGTTAAGGAGATGTTGCCTATCATCAATCTCAACTGCCGTTATCCGGTCATGGGAGGGCTGTTGCAACGACGTGGTGGTACGGCCAGACACGATGCGGTTGCCTGGGGTTATGCCAGAGGGGCAGATGCGGCCGGTGTCGATATCATACAAAACTGCGAAGTTACCGGTATTCATATTGAAAATAACCGGGTCGTCGGTGTTGATACCAATCGGGGTTCGATCAAGGCTGGCAAGGTAGGGTCAGTCGCGGCAGGGCACAGTAGTGTCATTGCCGAAATGGCGGGCTTTAAACTGCCGCTTGAATGTTATCCATTGCAGGCGCTGGTGTCGGAGCCGGTTAAGCCTGTTATCGATTGCGTGGTAATGTCGAATGGCATACACGTATATGTCAGTCAGTCAGATAAGGGTGAACTGGTTGTCGGTTCCGGCTCTGATGCTTATAACTCGTACTCGCAACGCGGCAGTTTTGATTTAATTGAACATACGGTGGGGCCTCTGTGCGAATTATTTCCGCTGTTTTCACGCCTGCGCATGTTGCGTCAGTGGGCCGGCATCGTCGATGTAACGGTTGATCGTTCTCCAATTCTATCGAAGTCACCGGTGCAGAATCTCTTTTTTAATTGTGGCTGGGGTACCGGTGGATTCAAGGCGACTCCCGGTAGTGGCCACGCTTTTGCCCACTCAATTGCAGCCGGTGAAATGAATGAGATTGCAGCGCCTTTCTCGATTGATCGATTCAACACTGGTGCACTGATTGACGAGGGCGCGGCAGCAGCCGTTGCTCATTGATCTGACATTGGTTGGTTGCGCATTAATACAGATGTCAAATACTGAATACAGTGTTTTTGCGTGTATCAGTTGCGCTGATTACGCTAAATAGATACAGGTTAACCCATGTTTATTATTCAATGTCCGTGGTGTGGCAATCGCGATCAGACGGAATTCAGCTGCCACGGAGAAGCGCACATAGCTCGTCCGAAAAACACGCAAGCCATGACTGATGAACAGTGGGGTGAGTATGTTTTTTTCAGAACCAACCCAAAAGGGATGCATCGTGAAAGATGGGTGCATACACATGGTTGCCGACGCTGGTTTAATGCGCTTCGCGATACATCGACCGATGAGATCTATGCGACCTATAAAGTCGGTGATGCATTGCCCGAGGCACCGGGCGCTGAGCCCGGCAGCACTGAGCCCGGTAGCGCTAAGCTCGGTAGCGCGGGGCCTGGACTCTCGACAAACGACGCGGGAGGACACCGGTCATGAGCCAGCCACGCCGTCTGGAGTCCGGAGGTCGTATCGATCGAAGCGTGGAATTGCGTTTCAAGTTTGATGGCAGGACCTACACAGGTTACGCGGGCGATACGCTTGCGTCGGCGTTGCTGGCAAATGGTGTGCGGTTGCTTGGTCGCAGTTTTAAGTATCATCGACCACGTGGATTGATTGCGGCAGGTTCTGAGGAGCCCAATGCGCTGATTCAGCTGGAAGAAGGCGCTTATACAGAACCCAATACCCGTGCGACCAGTATTGAGTTATATGACGGGCTGGTGGCAAGGTCGCAAAATCGCTGGCCCAGTCTGGAATTTGATGTCGGTGCCATCAACTCACTTGTTTCACGATTTCTTCCGGCCGGTTTTTACTACAAGACGTTTATGTGGCCAGCGTCGATGTGGATGACCTATGAGAAGTATATTCGCAGAGCTGCAGGACTTGGCATCAGTCCAGCCGAGCCAGACCCGGACAGCTATCACAGCACCTATGCGCATTGCGATGTGTTGATTGTCGGAGCCGGACCCGCAGGTCTTGCCGCAGCGGCAACTGCCGCTGCAACTGGCGCGCGAGTCATGTTGGTAGATGAGCAAAATGAAGTGGGTGGCTCCATACCTGGCGCGTCACTCGACAGTGACAGCAGCGCTGCAATGAGACAGTGGATAGACAGTTTATCTTCGACACTGGCTGCCAGTGAAAACTGTACTGTGCTAACGCGGACGACGGCGGTTGGCTACTTCGACTACAACTACGTTACCGCAGTGCAAAAAGTGACTGACCATTTGGGACCTGGTGGTGCCAACAGTGGCAAACCGCGACAGCGCTTTTGGAAAATTCGAGCCAGGCAGGTGGTTATTGCAGCAGGCGCTATCGAGCGTCCCATGGTTTTTGCTGACAACGATCGACCGGGTGTCATGCTTGCGAACGCAGTTGATACCTATATTAATCGATATGGTGTCCTGCCTGGAGACGATATTGTTGTCTTTACCAATAATGACAGTGCCTATCGAACCGCAATTAATGCGGCAACATGCGGTGCTACCGTCACGCTAATTGACACCCGCGCAAAGGTAGCCGATGAACTATCCGCGGCACTTGATCGCGCAGGTATCAGTCAGTTTGCCGGCCACGCAATAACGGCCGTTGAAGGTGGCAAGGGTGTCAGGTCAGTTCGAGTGATGCCATTGTCTGACGACGGTAAAAGCGTGCATGGACAGGCATGGCAAATTGACTGTTCTATAGTTGCTAATTCAGGTGGCTGGACACCCAGCGCTCACCTGTTCAGTCAAAGTGGCGGCAAGTTGGTATACGATGAGTCCATTGCCGGCTTTGTACCGGATATGAGCCGTGCGAAGCAAACCAGTCCGAACAGTTCTGTTGGTTCCTGCAACGGTACTTTTGATACCGCAAGTTGTATCAAGGAAGGTATAACAGCCGGACAATCCGCCGCACACGCCTGCGGATTTGAAGCGACAGAGGCTGATGCGACAGAGGCTATAGAGGTTCCCGCAGTGTCTGACACTGGTATGGGAAGCATTGCACCGGTGTGGCTGGTGCCAACCGTACATCCGGTCGGGGAAGGCTCCGCCAAACATTTTCATGATTTTCAAAATGACGTTACCGCAGCTGATATACAATTGGCGGCTCGCGAAGGCTACCTGTCTGTAGAGCACCTGAAGCGCTATACGACCACCGGAATGGCAACTGATCAGGGCAAAACATCGAACCTGAACGCGCTGGCGATTATGGCAGATATTCGCGGTGCCCAGATCCCCGAGGTTGGCACCACTACCTTCAGACCACCCTACACACCGCTGACCTTCGGGGCAGTTGGCGGACAGGAGTCCGGTGAGCTGTTTTTGCAGGAACGACACACACCAATGCATCAAAGTCACGTCGACAATGGTGCCGTATTTGAGGATGTCGGTGACTGGAAGCGACCCTGGTACTTCCCGCGTGATGGTGAAGATTTTCATTCAGCAGTGCAGCGTGAGTGCTATGCGGTCAGGCAAAGTGTCGGTGTACTGGATGCATCCACACTGGGAAAAATAGATATCCAGGGTGCCGACAGTGCGTGGTTTCTGGAGATGATATATACCAATAACTGGCAGAAGCTTGCAGTGGGCGGGTGTCGCTATGGCTTGATGCTAAACGAACACGGGATGATCTTTGACGACGGGGTAACCACTCGCCTTGGTGAAAACCACTTCCACATGACGACAACCACTGGTGGAGCAGCCAGGGTTATGAACTGGCTTGAGGAGTGGTTGCAAACCGAGTGGCCGGAACTCGATGTCTATTGCACCAGCGTGACTGAGCAGTGGGCAGTGGCAGCTATCAATGGCCCAAATGCACGCGCATTGTTACAGTCGATCACCGATATTGACACTGATAACAGTGCCTTTCCGTTTATGACCATGCGTGAGGGGCTTGTTGCAGGTATACCCGCACGCGTTTATAGAATCAGCTTTACCGGAGAACTCGCCTACGAAATAAACGTACCGGCACGTTATGGACAGCTGCTGTGGGAGCGGTTGGCGACAGCAGGTGAGTCGTTTGATCTTTGTCAGTATGGCACCGAGGCGATGCATGTATTAAGAGCCGAGAAAGGCTTTATTATCGTTGGTCAGGATACGGATGGCACTATGACACCCTTTGATATGGACATGGACTGGATAGTGTCTAAAACCAAAGAAGATTTTCTCGGTAAGCGTTCACTGACACGTGCAGATACCAGCCGGGACGGTCGCCCCCAGTTTGTCGGCTTGCAGACGAAAGATCCGTTGCAGGTGTTACCTGAAGGTGCACATATCGTAGCCGAGGTCAGAGACCAGCCACCCATGCCAACAATCGGGCATGTTACCTCCAGTTATATGAGTCCGAATGTTGGCCGTTCTATAGCACTGGGTGTGTTGAATAATGGACTGGCAATGAAAGGTGAAACCGTGCAACTGCGGTTGATGGATGGGCAGGTGCTGGAGGCTGAGGTTACCGACCCGGTGTTTGTCGACAAGGAAGGAGTACTAACCCGTGGATAATATAGAAATCCTGGTTAATCTGGAACCCGTGGTTAATCTGCGAATGGCGGTAAATCCTTAAATGAAAGCACAGTTCGACAAGGCAACGCCTGCTGACATCCTTACACCACTGGCTGCAGCAAACTTCAGCAGCGACGGACTGTTGATGCAGGAGCTATCACTCGCTGGGAAAATCCTGCTGCGTGGAGATTTCTCTAACGCTGCTGTACAGCAGGCAGTAGAGCAGGTACTGGCACTACCGGTGGAGATCGAAGCCAATACCTTCAGCTGCGACGGTGAGCATTCGGTGTATTGGCTTGGGCCAGACGAACGCCTGCTCTATACGGATCTGAATTCTATAGAGAACCAACTGGACGATCTTCGAGAAAAATTACCCGCTAGGACATCAGTTGTCGACGTTAGCGATTATTACACCGTCATTCGCTTAAGTGGAGAGAAGGTCCGGCCGGTGCTTGCCAGCGGAACACCACTTGATTTGCACCATAGTGTTTTTGCTAAAGGGCAGTGTGCGCAAACGCGTTTTGGTACCGCATCTGTATTGTTGTCGGTTCATGACGATATACCTGTCATAGATATGCAGGTGCGGTGGAGTTTCGCGGAGTATGCATGGAAATACCTGTGTAAAGTGGCTGACTACTGTTAGGGCGCCGGCGCAAGCGTTCGAGTCCGATCTGTCGAATAACATACCTTGAGTAACACAGCTCGCAGATCTGGTGTCCGCTGGCTAGGTGGTATTCATCTGCGTTATGGTTTGGTTGTTGTGGTGATGTTATTGCTGTTGACAGCAGCGCATCGGTCGACAAAAAACACCTGCGGCAATGAGCAGCGCGATTGGCAGAACCTGACATTCCCCAAGGTTAATTACTGCTCAGTGCCTTCGTGGCTGCCGGTTAACCCATGGTACGAGAACGCCAATAAAGCAGTCTGTAAGGTGCACGATAACAACTCGGGTATTTTCGGCACAATCAGTCAGCGCGAAGCCGATTTTCGTTTTCTGTGTGACTACCTCAAGCGCAGTAAAATGCCGTGGGGCCTGCGACATATTACCGGGCTTCTGAGCTATGCCGGTCTGCGAGTCGTGGCACTGTTTGCAAGCTGAGCTTGTAGACCGGTATTTGAGTTATGCGTAATCTGGAAATGACCACAGACACATTATGTTGTCGTATCCGGGTCGTTCGACAATGAAACCGTATAGGTTTCACCGTCAAATTCAACGACATCGCCAGCTACGATTTTCTTGCGCTTACGCGTCTCGATGTCTCCGTTAAGTTTTACCTGTCCATCCGCGATAAGCGCTTTCGCCTCACCGCCACTGGCGGCCAATCCCTCAAATTTGAGCAGTTTGTACAGGTCTACAGGCTGCACTCGCAGTTCGATTGTTGGCATAGGGTGTTTTATCCCTGTTGATGTTTCCGGGCGTTATCCCGAACTATGCGAGTGTCGCGAATAGATCTGACTGCAACGGTCGAATCAATCCCAGGCTGGTTGTAAAGCCACACGAAGGAGCCTGTCGGCTGGAATCTGAAACCGGATTAGCGTCCCTGTCTATCGGGGTGAATATACCCCGAGGTGAATATGAATGGCTATTTCGGTTACAGTATACCGGACTGGTTCAATAGGAGAATTCAATGACTACGGGGTCTTGTCTGTGTGGCGTCGTCACCTACGAGTTGCAGGGTGTGGCGCAGGATATGATGCACTGTCATTGTTCAATGTGCAGGAAAATTCACGGCACGCCCTTTGGCACGTACCTGAGTGTAAACAGCGTGCGCTGGTTAACCGGCGAGGATCATATAAGCAGCTATGAGTCGTCGCACAATTTTCATCGCTGTTTTTGCGACCAGTGTGGCTCGGTGCTGCCCGAAAGAGTCGACGGCGCTGACTATTCCTTTGTTCCGGCTGGTGGACTCGATGGCCCTGTTGATATTCGGCCACAAAAACACATCTTCGCCTCGTCCGGTGCCAGCTGGTACAGCATAACCGATGACTTGCCTCAGTATGACAGCTATTCGGCCGACGCTGAGGGTGGAGTTGATCAGGCTTCCAGAGCCGGTGCGCATGCCGATGCGGTAGGTGGCAGCTGCCTGTGTGGAGAAGTGGCTTACCGATATCAGGGGGAGCCCGAGTTTATGATGTATTGCCACTGTTCGCGGTGCCGCAAAGTTAAATCAGCAGCACATGCCAGTAACGTTTTTGTGCAGCCCGATCGCTTTGAGTGGGTTAGCGGAGAGCAAAACGTAGTGCGCTATAAATTGCCGACTGCGGAAAGATTTGGCAACAGCTTTTGTAAGACCTGCGGCTCGTCAATGCCTCGGGTATCACCCACTATTATTGTAATTCCCGCCGGTGCGCTGGACGATGCTCCGGGTGTGGAACCCCGAGGCCATATTTATACCGGTTCAAAAGCGCAGTGGTTCGATATTACTGACGATTATCCTCAATTTAACGAAGGCCCGCCCGTGTAACTGGCGGAGCATGCGCTTGTGACTCTGGCTGGTTCTGGTTTGTGCTCATAGACAGGGCTCTTCAGGCTCGTGCACTGAAGGCTGGTGTTTTTCAGATAAATAAATAGTTCAGCGCGATGCGCCGGAGCTTTGGTAGCACCAGGGCAGAAGAGTGGCTGGCAATCGTACCTCAACTTATCTCAAGTATATAAGCAGGTATTTATCAGGGGTCGAGCGGATCAGTGTGATCCGCGACAGTGTAGAGCGGGCACCAGGTGGCGCCCGAGTTGTTACTGGTGTTAGCTGACAACAGCCTTGAACAGGTCTTCGATCGATTTTTTGGAAGTCTGTGCAATAATTCTTGCGACTTCCTTTCCATCGTTGAACATGATCAGTGTTGATCGCCGCGGCACTCTGAGTTCCTTGACGATTGGCTTTTTGTTAAATATGGTCCAGTCAACATTTATTACTTTTACGGCTGCGTAATCCGCATTACCTTCCTGCAGTGCACGCACGGTGCGCTGTTGAGATCGGCAAGTGGGTCACCACGAAGCGTAAAAGTCGAGCAGAAACGGCTCACCGCTCGCAAGTGCCTGCTCGTAGGCATCGCGGGTGTAATCCACATGGTTTAGACTATCTGCCGCTGCAGTGCCGATTGTGGCAGAGGTGGCGGTGATGATCAGAGATCCAGTGGAAATTGCCAAAAACTGGCGTCTTTTCACGGTCTTTACTTCTCCTGGGTTGGGTATGAACGGTAAGCTTATCCGGGTGCCATGGCACCCGGTTCATAAGAGAGTGTGTGGCGTTAAAGCGTTTTATCAAGCAGTGCGCTAATGGCGCCCTTGCCGGTCTGGCCGATGACACGACCGACCTGTTTTCCATCGGTAAACGCCACGATCGTTGACTGGTACTGTACACGCATTTCCTTCACCCAATCGTCACTGCGGTGAATGTCCCAATCGACTTTGATCCATTTGATATTGGCGTATGACTCACTGGCATCTTTTAGTGCACTCACGGTGCGCTCTTGAGTTCTACAAGTGGGTCACCAGCTTGCGTAAAAATCCAGTATGAAGGGCTTCCCGCTGGCCAGCAGCTGCTCGTAAACCTCGTCGGAGTATTCAACGTGCAGTGCATCACTGGCATTGACGTGCGATGCCAGCAAAGATGTTGCGGAAAGCGCCAGAAATTGGCGTCTGTTCATAGGGTGTTATACCCTCCTTTTCTTCGCAGTAAATCTACTGTAACAGCGGTGGTTTTGAGCATCAATCGGGCCGATAGTTCCCTGCGCCAGCACCGCGCTGGTCAGGCAGAGCATTTGGTCGAATTGTCTGGCCTGCAGTAGACTGCGCGCGCCCTCGCAACCGGAATTGTAAAAAAGTATGGAAATTGATTTGTCATTTGGCCACAGCGGCCTGCAGCTGACACTGCCTGATGATCTCGACACAACGGTGATCCGCAAGCCGTCGATTCCTGTGTCGAAATCGGCTGCTGATATTATCGACTCAGCGCTGGCAAGCCCGCTGGGGGCCGAGCCACTTGAGGCACTGGCGACGGGTGCCAGCAGTGCCTGCATCCTTATCTGTGATATCACCCGGCCCGTGCCAAACGGGTTATTTCTGCGGCCGTTGATTGAACGGCTTGTTGATGGTGGAGTGCCAAAGACCGGTATCACGGTTCTGGTTGCCACGGGCTTGCATCGACCGAATCTGGACGCCGAGCTTGATGAACTACTGGGAGATCCCTGGGTATTGCAGAATGTGCGGGTGGAAAACCATTATGCTCGCGATGACCAAAGCTGTGTTGCACTGGGTACCACAGCAGCCCATCAGGTACCGGTGGGATTGAACAGGATATTTGTGGATGCGGATATCAAAATAGCAACCGGACTGGTTGAGCCACACTTTATGGCGGGGTACTCGGGGGGGCGCAAGGTGATCGCGCCGGGGGTGGCCCATCATGAGACCATTCGCACTTTTCATAGTGCACGTTTTATGGAAAACCCGCTGGCAACGTCGTGCAACCTCGAAGGCAATCCCCTGCACGATACACAGCTGGAAATTGTCCGCATGTTAAAGGGGCCTGTGCTTGCGCTTAATACCGTGCTTGATGAGCATCGAAATCTGGTATACGCATCGTTTGGTGAAATAATAGAAAGTCATCTTGCCGCTGTCGATTTTGCCAGGGGCAGTTGCGAAGTGAATGTGGGTAGACGTTTTAAAACGGTCGTCACATCGTCAGCCGGGTATCCACTCGACAAAACGTACTACCAGACCGTTAAGGGTATGGTCACACCTCTGGACATACTTGAGCCGGGCGGGGATCTGATTATCGCGTCCGAGTGTTCTGAAGGGTTTGGCTCTGAAGAATTTTGCGAAGCGCAAAGAAGACTGGTAGGGCTGGGGCCCGCAGCGTTTCTGGAATCTTTACAGCAAAAGGCACTGGCCGATGTTGATGAATGGCAAACCGAAATGCAGCTAAAACCGATGCGTGTCGGATCAATCAAGCTTTATGCGCCAAACCTGGGCAACAACGCTGCGGAAATTACCGGTGTAAGTATGGTTGATGATCTGGCTGAGGCCATTGTAGCCAGCGCGCAGGCTCAGGGTGATCGGGAGATAGCAATCATACCGGAAGGACCCTATGTTGTGCCGTTTGCCGAGATACGTGCTGCAACCGCATAGGCGGGTTTGCAGGAAGCCTGTTCTGTGCAATAGAGTTATCCGGTAAACGCAAGTGTATGTCCGTTGCAGTGCCAGTCCGTCTCATAGAGAATGCCCAGCCCCGATGACGTGACAAATGCCTGTTTCGAATCTTTACCAGCGAAGCAGATATTGGTCACCATGACATCGGGTGTGGGGACTGGTATGCGTGCCACCAGACTGCCATTGGGGTCGATCGCGTTAATACAGCCTGTGCCCAGCGTGGCAACACAAATATTGTCGTCACCGTCGACCGCCATAGAATCGAGTCTTTCATAGCGCTGGAAGCCATACAAAATATTGCCGACCCCGAATGGATCCTGGTGCGGTAACAGCTTGCCGGGGGTGTCTATATCCCAATAGCGTACTTTTGCGCTGAACGTTTCTGCTGCGTACAGTCGCGTTTCATCTTTGGACAGGGCGATGCCATTTGGTTGTTCAATCGGGCGGACCACTGCTTTAATATCTTTGCCGTCCGTTGATGCATAGTAGATAGCACCACGCTCCAGTGCATCAGCGTGTCGCTTGCCAAGGTCGGTAAAATAGAATCCACCCTGGCTGTCAAAGACGATGTCATTCGGTCCCTTGAGCTTGTGGCCATCGCAGGAGTGATACAAGGTGTTCACCTCACCAGTCTGTAAATCCACCGTTTGAATGCTGCCAGTGACATAGTCTTCGGGTGTACCAACTGGTCTCAGCAGTCCATCAATTGTCTGCCAGGTGAAACCGCCGTTGTTGCAAATGTAGACCAGGCCGTCGGGGCCGATCGCAGCACCGTTGGGGCCACCGCCGCATTCCGCCACCACCGACACACTGCCGTCTTTTGCCACCCGACTGAGTGTGCCGCGCTCTATTTCCACAAGCAGTACGCTGCCGTCCTGCAGGTAGATTGGCCCCTCAGGAAACCTCAATCCGGTGGTTAAAATTTGCATGGGTGTGTTTGTCTCTGTGTGCTGCGATAACCCGCTCAGGTTACTCTTTCAATTGCCGAAGGTGAAGTGCTGGCCCGGGTGCAACCCGGCTTCACGCACGTCTAAGCATGAAAAGCCAGTTGCAAATTTTGTTAGAGTACAGGCTATCGTTTTTTCAGGGTCAGAGGCAGGTATGAGCCAACAGACAGGTGGTGGATACACCGGCTATCATCAACGCGAGGTTCCAGCGGAAGATCCGGAACTCACTCACGTTGGCCCGGGCACTCGCTGCGGGGAGTATTTGCGTCGTTACTGGCAGCCGGTGACGATGTCAGAGGAAGTGAAAGATCTGCCGGTCGCGGTGCGCATACTGGCCGAAGACCTGGTTGTATTTCGAGATAAAAACGGCGATTTGGGTTTACTGCACAGGCATTGTGCACACCGAGGTGCCTCACTGGAATTTGGCATCATCATGGACTGTGGTATTAAGTGCTGCTATCACGGCTGGCACTTCGATGTTGACGGTCGGCTGATTGATGCGCCTTCCGAGCCGGTTGGCAGTCCGGTTCGAGAAAAAGTAACGCAGGGTGCCTATCCGGTGTACGAACACAGCGGAATTATCTTCGCCTATATGGGGCCGACGGCGCATCAGCCACCGTTTCCGATCTATGACACCATGTGCCTTGAGGATACGGACTCTAAGCCGTTTTCACTGAGCATGCCTGCCAACTGGCTGCAGGTGTATGAAAACACGCAAGACCCGATACACGTATTGCACCTGCATGCACTGTCCAGTGGTATCCAGTTTGGTGCTGCCTCCGGTGTGGAGCAACTGATCGATTATCGCGATACCCCGTTGGGAATGATAAACGTGCAGACGCGTCGGGTTGGTGAGCATCTGTGGACCCGCACCACCGATTCCATACTCCCCAACTGTAATCAAACGGGCGCAATCTGGGAGGAGGCAGAAAGCAGCAAGATTTTTCAACGGGTATCTATGTTGAGATGGATGGTGCCTATCGACAACACCAACACACTCACTATTGGCTGGCGTTACTTTAACGATCGACTCGATCCGCGAGGGCAGGATGATCCGTCAATTGTAGGTAAGGAATCTATCGATTTTATAGGCCAGACAGGTGGGCGTAGCTATGAAGAACAGCAGCGCCAGCCGGGAGATTATGAAGTTCAGGTATCACAGCGGCCTATTGCCATTCATGCGCTTGAAAACCGGGTTACGTCTGATCGAGGTGTCACTCGACTGCGTCGCTTGTTGCGTGAACGGGTGCAGGCACATGCCGAATCCGGAGAGGCACCGCTTCCGCAGCCCAATGAAGTCGATACGATATCTACCTATTGTCAGGATACCGTGTACCCGGTTAAAGCCACGGACGATGAAGACCAGCTGATGAAGCACTTTGGCAGCCGGGTTGCTGACTGTGTCGTGGACTCTGCTCGATATGCTCAGGAGCAGCGTGTCAGTCAAATACAGGCAATGTGCGACGCAGAGTTTGCGGACTGATGCGGTACTGATAGCGCCGTACACTTAAGCATCGTGCGATCATCTGCCTGCTAACGAGGTCAAGCCACTTTTTTGGCCGGCTTCTCGGAGATCCAGAGGTTGATGATTCCGCTGACGACTGTAGCACCTGATGCATTGACGGCTTCAACCTTTACCTGCAGGTCTCCCGGTACCCAGGCGTTCGCGTCGACAGTGGCGGTGCAACGAATATCCGAGTCTGCTTTGGCCGGGTACTCCAGCGACATGCCCTTGGGTATCCAGCGCAAATGTTTGGGTATAGATGCCTCTGCCATAAAGCCCATCGCCATCTCCAGTCCATTGGCAATCGCAATAACGTGTACAGTACCGATATGATTCTGCACGCGCTTGCGCTTTACTATCAGCAGTTGACAACGATTGGGTTCGAGCGACTCGATCTGCGGCGAAATAGTACTGAAATAAGGTGCCTTCCTTGCGCCGTACCAGGAAAAGAACCGTTTGCCGAACGGCATTTTGCAACATTTTTTGTACAGAGACAGAACTGAATTGTCGGCCATGATATTTCTACAGTGTCGATAGCTTCGTTTGTCGACATGATTGTAACACTCGCCTTCGGTTGTATTTTCGCAGTTGTGCAAGAATTAAAAAAACGGGAGCAACACATTATGGCGCTGCATTTCGAGCGAGCAGAGTTCGATAGCAGAGTATCTGCCGCACAATCACTGCTCGCTGAGCGGAAACTGGATGGACTGCTGATTTTTCGTCCGGAGAGTATGTACTACCTTTGCGGATATGACACGTTTGGCTATGCCATGTTTCAGTGCCTTTACCTCGGGGCCGATGGCAGAATGGCGCTGCTTACACGAGCGCCCGACAGAGCACAGGCAGAACTTACCTCGACACTCAGTGATATCAGAATCTGGACCGATGAGCAGGGCCACAATCCCGCTTTGCAATTAAAGGCGATGCTTCAGTCACTGGCTTGTGCCGGTAACAATCTGGGTATAGAACTCGATACGGTGGGGTTGAATGCCAGCCAGTGGCTACAGTTAAACCCGGCGCTTGAGTCTTTCTGCACACTGACTGATGCGTCGACTCTGGTCAACGAGCTCAGATTTATAAAAAGTCCGGCGGAGATCGCCTGTATTCAGAGGGCTGCGGAGCTTGCGGATGATGCACTGGATGCTGCACTTGCCACAGCGCGGCCCGGCGTTAGTGAAAGTGAGGTGCTGGCGCAAATGCAGGGCGCCGTATTTCGTGGTGGCGGTGACTACGCTGGTAACGAGTTTATCATCGGTTCTGCAGAATACGCCATGTTGTGTCGCTACCATTCCGGTCGTCGTGTGCTGGATGCAAATGATCAGCTGACGCTCGAGTGGGCCGGATGCTATCGTCGCTATCATGCCGCGATGATGCGCACGGTGCTTATCGGTGAGCCGTCAGCTGAACATATCGCCATGCACAAGGTGGCGGAAGAAGCGCTGCAGGCTTGTGAAGAGAAACTGAAGCCGGGTCATACCCTTGGCGAGGTGTTCGACGCCCATGCCCTAGTGGCGGATAACGGTGGACTAAAACAACACCGACTTAATGCGTGTGGCTATACAATGGGTTGTGCCTATGCACCAATCTGGGTGGATCATCCAATGATCTATACCGGCAACCCGTTGTTGATACAGCCACAGATGGTTTTTTTCCTGCACATGATATTTATCAACCGTGACAGTCGAGTGGCAATGACGCTTGGGCATAGTTTGCTCGTTACCGATCAGGGGAATCGCAGGCTAAGTCGCTCGGGTACGCAGTTGCTGATGTTAACTTAAACCCGGGTTAACCCGCCTGATGTTGTCGCAACCAGGACATCACGTCAGATGCATTGTCTCCCGGTGGGAAGACAGGGAAAAACACTTTTACAACCGAGCTATGTTGAACAATAAGTGTGATGCGTCGATAGAGTTCCATGCCGTCGACAGAAAAAGAGGGTAACCGCAACAAGCGCTTTAGTTGCAGCTGACTGTCACTCAGTAGATCAAAAGGCAGGTGCAAGCGCGCCCTTGCTTCCTGCTGATACTCGGTGGTTTGTGTGCTGAGTCCGAATACATTTGCATTTAACGACTGTAATTCCTGATAGTGATCACGAAAGCTGCACGATTGCGGGGTACATCCGCGGGCGCCGGGTATTTCGTCCCAGTTGTCGGGGAGAGGGGTGTCCGGCCTGCCTGTCATCGGATAGATATAGATCACTGTTGTACCACTCAGTGAGTTGAGCCTGACAGGCGTGCCACTGGTTGATGGCAGTGTTACGTCCGGCAGACTTGCCGTGTGGAGGTGGGTGGCGGCCCCGTCGTCTTTCGGGACAGGCAGGTTATCAGGAGGATTTTCCAGATTCATGGTTTGGCTCGCGATTATTGATTGATACTACAGATGCCGCAGTTGCTCGAATTATCTAACAGATTGCCCGGCCTGCGGTAGTATTGGCTAACGTAGACATTCCACTTACCGGAGATATCGCCAATGTTGTTAACCGGCTTTGAAGGGTACGCAGGCAGGTCCGATAATCCCTCTGCCATGGTGGCTGAAGCGCTTGCGGGTACGGAAATAGCCGGCGAAACAATTGTGTCAGTGGTGCTGCCGGTGACGCTACATGATATTCGAGCGAACATTGAATCCCTGATTGATCAATATCAGCCGCGAATCGTTGTATGCCTTGGCCTGGCTCCCGGGGAGCCGATGATTCGGATAGAGAAAATGGCGGTAAACCTGGCTGATTTTCAAATAAAGGATAATAACGGAGACATAAGCCGGGGGCCATTGATCGATCAGGGTCCTGCGGCATTTGAAGCGACGTTGCCGGTGCACACTATTTGTGATGACGTGCTGGCAGACGGGATTCCTGCGCGTGTGTCCTATACCGCAGGCACATTTCTCTGCAATGCAGTGAGTTACTATGCCTTGCACTATTGTTCAATGAATTATCAAAATACCGTTGCAGGCTTCATTCATCTACCTTATTTACCTTCTCAGGTCAGAGACGTGATTGTTGGTACACAGGAACGAAAAACGATAGAGATGGAGCAACGGTCTGATTTGGCATCCATGGCGTTCGAGGTGCAAACAGAGGCGGTAAAAACAGCTATTCGAACCTGTATCAATGCATTGCAATAATTTTACGTAGAAATAACCGTCTCGGGAATCCTGAATTGAATATCGCTATTGTTGGCTGTGGAGATATCGGCGTTCGCACCGCTCGTTTGTTGCTGGATGAGGGGCATAGTGTCACAGGCATCAGGCGCAATGTGACTCAGCTACCTGACTGGCTCGACTCAATCAGTGCCGATGTCAGTGACCGCAGGACACTTGAGTTTCTATCGACCGGGTCATTTGATGTCGTACTTTATATTCTTGCTGCATCGGGTTTTAACGAGTCAGCTTATCGAAGCGCCTATGTGAATGGTGTAACCAACACGCTGGATGCACTTGGCAGTCAGCTGCATTCTCTGAAGCGCTTTGTGTTTGTTTCTTCAACATCTGTCTACCATCAAAATGACGGATCGCTTGTAGATGAAAACTCGCCAACCGAACCCGTCAGTTTTAACGGTCAGTTGGTGCTCGAGGGAGAAAGGATCGTAACCGCACATACAAACGCAACGGTGGTGCGTTTCAGTGGTATCTATGGACCGGGGCGAACACGAATGATCGAGCGCGTCAGGAATAATATTTTCAGTGATCCGGGTGATGGCGGCTATACCAATCGTATTCATGTCGAAGATTGTGCGGGCATATTGGTGCATGTGATGGGCCTGGCCGAACAGGGTGCAGCCGAGTCACACTATCTTGCGTCCGACAGTGCCCCCTGCACTCGAGTTGAACTCGAATCATTCCTTGCAGATGAGCTCGTCATCACCGCTAAACAACGTGCTGAGGAAAGCCGGCACCAGCGAGCGGATAACAGTAAGCGAATAGCTGGCAGCAAGCGATGTAGCAACGCTCGATTGCTGCAATCGGGTTATCGATTTCTGCACCCTGATTTTCGATCCGGGTATCGACAGGTGCTGGCGAGCGCCCGCAGTAAAACACCGGATTAAACGACGACTACGCCTGTGGTGCACAGGTGCGAGCTTCAAAGACTGCCCTGGCATTAGCAAAACCGCGATCTAAAATGCACGTGCTTCAATCGAGGGCTCTGTGCGGTTGCCTTGAAAACTTCGTTTCTCAAGAAAAAAACTAATAAATACAGCAGGATAGTGCCTGTGACGATCGTCACAGCGATTTGACTTGAGAAGTCCCAATATAGACGCGTGGTTGAAAGGAAGCGCAAGCGTTAACGGGCATTGCGAAAGGACTAAAGCGACAGGACGGTCGCGAAATGGCAAGCGGATCAGGAAGTGAAGTGCAGCCCAGAGTCCTCAACAATGCATCGGGCACAGTGGGTTTCGGTTTCGAGCATTTGCTTCAGGGATGATAGCACGCTGCAATTTGCAGCAATGGAAGATAGTGGTGTTTATGGACAGTGGAGTTTATGGACGAACCGGGCAGGAGGCCAGCGCAGGATAGCTGAAAGTGGAAGTTAGCGTTACAGCACAGGGAGGTGCATGGAGGGGTAAACGCAAGGGATGGCGTTGTCATGGAATGACGTAAACAGTGCCAGATTTATCTGGGGCAAGGGGATTTATAGAACACAAGGACTAAAGATGTTGGCCATGGATGGCAACCCCTTTTATAATCTAGCGAACCCCATGACAATCTGTCAGCGAAACCGTTGATGATCCGTTAGCAAAACTGTAGACGATCTGTTAGCGAAACCGTTGGCGATCCGTTAGCGAAAATAGTGGCCATACCAACCGCGCTCCTGACTATTCAATTCGTCGGTCGCAAGGCCTGGTCTATGCAGTGTGTTCGACCAGTCAGTTAACTCACTCTTCAGTTGAGTTGCGATACTTGGGTAGCGTCCCAATACATTTTCGTTTTCGTGGTTAGCGTGCATGTCGAACAAAAATTCTCTGTCGCCTGCTGACAGGTATTTCCACTGGCCCTTTCGAATCGCGGCCTGCGACCAGAATCGCCAAAACAAAGGCCGCTCCCGCAAATCATTCCTTTCGCCTCTGAGTCGGGGCAACAGATCGACGCCATCCAGTTCATCGGGTATTGCTTCACGGGCAGCAGCAAGACTGGTGCTCGCCACGTCGAGGGTTGATACCGGGTCATCGTAGACGACGCCGGTTGGCAATTTACCCGGCCACGTGACGATATAGGGAACTCTGATGCCGCCGTCAGACAGCATGCCTTTTTCGCCCACCCAGGGATCGTTTAATGATCCATCCCATATGGCGCCGTTATTTTCTATGGGCTGGTCCAGTCGGTGGATGCCAATGGGTGCACCATTGTCACTGATGAAGAAAATCAGCGTGTTATCGCTAAGGCCATTGACCGCCAGATTCTCTCGTATACGTCCAATACCGTCGTCAATGGCGGACATCATAGCCAGTGCATACTGTCGCCTGGTCTCCGGAACGCCATCATGTCTGTCCAGGTACTCGCGGGTGGCTTCCATTGGTACGTGTGGCGCAAAATAGGAGAGATAAAGAAAAAACGGTTTCTGTTTGTGGCGTTCTATAAACGCCAGTCCGGCATCGGTCGCAACATCCAGCCGATAGTCGGTGTTTTTGCGATAGTTTGGCGGTAGCGTTTCACCGGTTAGATTGAAATTTGTCCACCAGTTGTTCAGCAAGCCGAAATACACATCATCGAAACCGCGTTCGTCAGGAAAAAACTGCGTACGCTGTTCCAGCGGCAGGTTATCGTTATCGTATTCCCTTGAGTTTTGATCGATTTCAAGATGCCACTTTCCAACCATGCCGGTACTGTAGCCCGCATTCTGCAGACGATTGGCGATGGTCTGCTCTGTCAGTGGCAAAGGTGTGAATCGATTGTCGTCCAGTCCATAGCGCTGTTGATATCGACCGGTCATAAGACCGGCGCGAGAAGGCGTACACTGGGGCGCAGTCACAAAGCCGGATGTCATGCGTATACCGTCGGCAGCAAGGCTGTCGATGTTCGGGGTTTGAATGTCCGATACGATTCCGTTTGCACCGATGTCTGCGTAACCCTGGTCGTCGGTAAACACCACAATGATATTTGCGCGCTCATCCAGGTCGCGCAGTTCCATATCGGCAATACTGGGTACGATACCGACACGGCTATCGTCTGTCAGAGACAGTAACTGTTCGTGCGCGCGGGTAAACCAAAGCCTGGAAACATAGTTATCCTGAGGCCAGCGTACATTAAAAATTTCGAATGTCAGTCCGGTGTGCTGATTGCGCAGATCGGTAAAGTGTTCTTTGGCCTTGTCCAGGTTGCCAAGATGCTTTTGTGCAAGACCGCGGCTGTAGAGTGCCGTGTGTGAATACGTCGAGTTGGGATAGTCCGCAAGCAACTGCCCCATCAGATCGTAGGCAACACTGAATTGACGCTTGTCCACCAGGTGGATATATCCTTTGAGATAGAGCGCGTCGTCTGCGAGTCTGCTGTGTGGTCCCTGTTCAAGCATTGAATCCAGTATGGTCAGTGCCTCTGCCCAATTGCCGGCTTCTCGTAAGTCAACAGCCTCCAGATACAGATCCAGCAGCGGATCTGCGCCGTTGCGGATCGATTCCTCCAGCACGGATACTTTAATCATTGCGTAGGTGTTGTGTGTATCTCCACCTTCGCCTTCGATAAACCGACGATAGGCGTCAACAGCGGCAGGGAAGCGCCTGTCCGCTTCCAGATTTTGTGCGGTCTTAAACAGCGTGAGATCTTCTTCATCGCTGGATGTGTCGCAGCCCGCAAGCAGTGGCAGACAGCCAAGCAGGGCTGTCCGTATGCAACGGCTTACTACTGTCGGCAGCAATTTCATCGTTTTACTGTCACACCCAATTCATTATCTGATTGTTGTTGGCGATCGGGATTATTTCGCGCGCGTCATTTTTTGTGACACAACACATACAAAAGATTGACACGCACAACCGCTAGAGAAAGATAGCGACGAGAGCAGGGGTTGCTTGAAGGCGGGAGGAAAGATTTATTTGATACAGTACGCTAGCATTCAAACCAGATGTGACGGTGGTCCGAGCGCTGCTGTAATACGCGCGCCAATGCCGTACGGTAGGGACTGCCGCGTGTGGGATTGCCGTTTATAGAGTCGACTCTTACCTTACCGCGCGTCTTCGCGATATGGATCATGGGTTCCAGTATCCGATCAATGTGGTTGTCCTCGGGTTCTACGTAGAACTGCAGGCGTTTCCCCAAATTTTCGATCACCAGTGACAGGTTGCCACCGTGAAATGACAGAAAATTTGTCACGCGGCGCTGAGGTAGCTCTGGCCAGTCGAGACCAAGTCCACAGGGTGATACAGGATCCAGTGCGTTGCACCAGAATACACTCGCGGGTTTCCCGTCCTGCATCAGTCTGTTGAGTGCACGTTGCGATATAAACTGTGGTCCGCTCAAGCCATCAATGAAGTGGCCCTGCAGTACCTCGCCAGACAATTCCATCACGCGCAAAGCGCGAAATATCTGGCTCCATCGCAGTCTGGCTGATTCGCGGTTAGCGAGCTCACGCGTCACGATGCCATAGCGCTCAAGTAGCAGATGGACTCGCTCTCGACAGTGTTCGAGTTCTGTGAGCGCGTCGATCTCTTCAGTGATATCCGGTATCAGATGCCAGTTGCCAGACAAGGTGTTGGTGGTGGCTCTGCGCGCAACGGAACGTCTGGTAACACGAGTACGGTAACCAGCTGCCGGTGTAGTTCGATGCTTATCAATTGACAACTTAAAATTGCGTTGCAGCCCCTGGCGGATAGCGCTCAAACTTTCGGAAGTAATGCGACCCGACCAGACTGCATCCCACCAGATACGTTCCACACCGGGTGCCTCTCTACCAGGCCCCTCCTTATATGCGCCTGTGTTATCTGGCGCAGCAGGAGACGGCGCTGGAGCCGATTCAATATCAGTTTCTATATCAGTGGATCGGGCCTGCTGTTGCAGCGAGGAAATTATCTGATCAAAGCTATAGCGTGCGTTGCTGTCTGCGAAAGCGTGCTCTATGGGTGAGGCGGGTGTTGTATCTGACTGTAACAGGTGAATATCCTCGGGGTAGGCAATAAACATCTGTTGATTGCCATGTCCCAGCCAGCTGAGCTGTTGATTGATAAACACATTGTCGAGTTGATGGTCAGTAAAGTTTGTCAGCCTGCAGGCGTAGGTATCGTGCAGCATGGTCGCTACCGGCATGGCGTAGCCACGTAACTGCTCAACGGTATCGAGGATGGTTTGTTCGGTGCAGGTTTTGTTGAATCCCTGCCAGTTCGCCAACACGGCCGGCAGCGTTTTAAAATCCAGTGTTTCAAACACCGGTCGTCTGGCGGCGCGCTGCCAGCGCAGCATCACTTCAAGGTTGTCGGCGTCACAGTAGACAAAGCGATCGTCCTTTTGGAGCAGATAACCGCTCACCAAATCGGTGTCGTCAAGATAGTTCTGTGGCACGACTGGCAGGCAATCATCTATTTGTTGTGCGCTCAGGATGCCAAAGAAAGACAGTATCTCGTTGGTCAGTGTCAGTGTGGAACGATCATCGTGCAGTTCGGGCAGTGCTGCTATTTTTTTTATATCGGATGGACTGAATGCTGATATTGGGACAACCCCCCGATCAACCAGCAGGGCGGCGTTTTCCAGATGGGCAACCCAGCGCTTGTCATCCAGTGTAATTTCGCACAGGAGTTTGTCATGTGCAGTCGGGGTATCGCCCCATTGCGTGCACCACTCGTTCGCAGGTAACAGCACTCTTTCCTTCACCCACTCGTTCCACTCGTCCGCTGTCCGCGGTGCATAGTCAGGGTGTTTACGCTGCCGCTTGTCAGTAAACTGTGTGTTTATCGTGTGGCTTACCGTCGGGCGCAGTGCGTCGTTTCTGACCGTCGTTTTAATCAGATCGTCTGACAGCTCGCTTAACAATGTGTCCTGTGACTGATCCGGTGTATCGTCGGCGTACATCACCTGATTTATTTGATCGAACGTCAGGTTAGATGCAAACGGTGTTGGGCTGGCTGTTTGTATAAAGCTCCATTCACAGAGCCCGTCAGCTATGGCGTTGAGTTGCTGCGATAAATTTTCAAGATCGAACTCATCTTGCAAACAGGCACGCCACGCCTCCAGCATTACCGGAAAGTTGTCGAACTCAAGTGTGGCGCTCATTAGTTTCTTGGCTTGCATGCGGCTCATCCACAGTGGCAATCGCTGATTAAAACGCTGTCGTGGCAGTAATAGAAACCTTGCAGCACATTCGCGAAATCTGGCGCCAAAGAAACCGGAACCTTCCAGTGACTTGCGCAACAACGTGTTGAGATTAACCGGATTGACCAGCGCCAGCACGTCAGCTGGATCGACATCGGATTCTATATGCACAACGACCGCATCATTGTCTGCATGTACTTTGGGGTAGCTACCGTAACGTTCGTGCCAGGCGGCTCGCAAAGCCAGCGCCCAGGGATGATTCAGTCGGCCGCCCCAATGGGTATGTATAACCAGTTGTCGCAGGTTGTCCGGGCCGCGGTATCCACCGGGTCCTGAATTGATCAGCTCTACCAATAGATGATTGCGATGCGGAAGTGGACTGGCGCTGGCTTCACGCTGGCGCTGCAGATATTCGACAAGTTTGTCTGCCGCGAGTGGATCAAAGCTCAGTGTCTCGCACAAATACTGTGTTAGTGATGCCTGTTGTCTGTTGTCCAGCCATGCATCTGCCTGTTGCAAAAACTCACCGATTCGCGAGGCGTAGTGAAAGGTTCTGTTGTTTCTTTCGGCGCGCCAGAACGGAGGCGCCAGGCCGGCTTTGGCGGCGGTGACAAACACATCGTTGTGGGTGATGGTTTTAACCTGCCAGTGCTGGGTGCCCAGAGAAAAAGTGTCCCCCGTTCTGGCCTCCCAGACAAACTCTTCATCGAGTTCCCCTATTTTGGTGCCGGAATCGGCGTGGCGTATCTGATAGTAACCACGATCCGGAATGCTTCCGCCAGAGTTATACAAGGCAAAAACCGCAGATTTTTTTGACTCGATGGTGCCATCAATGCGGTTATAGATAAGGCGAGCCTGCAGCTCGCGCACTCTGGCACCAGCGTAGCGACCGGCCAGTAAATCGAGCACCAGGTTGAAGTGCTCCTGTGGCAGATTATGATAGGGCGTCGACTGTTTCAGTAACAGATATAGATCGTCAGCGCGCCACTTTTCACTGGCGCAGCTTGATACGATAATCTGGGCGAGCATATCCAGTGCGCCCACCATAGGTTGTAACGGTTCCAGATCGCGTTGCAGAGTGGCGCTGGCCAGTGCGGCCGCCTCGATAAAGTCAGCAGAGTGGACCGGATACAACACGCCGCGGCTTACTTCGCCCACACCATGACCAGCACGACCTATTCTTTGCAGGGTTGCCGCTATGCCCGGTGGCGACTGAATTAAAATGACCTCATCAAGGTTGCCAATATCGATGCCCATTTCCAGTGAACTGGTCGCGACGATGGCGCGCAGTTCCTGGTTTTTTAGCCGGTGTTCAACTTCAGTGCGTATCTCTCTTGCCAGCGAGCCATGATGTGCATAGGCCAGCAACCCGGGCGACTGCTCGTTAATTTTCAGGGTGATCTTCTCCGCCAGCGCTCGACTATTGGTAAAGAACAGCGTGCTGCGGTTACGCAATGAGATATCGCGAAAACTCAATGCCAGCGGGTCCCACACCGACTCGCCGTTTTCCGAAGCGTGTTTCACCTCTTGCGGGTAGCGAATTTTTAACGTCACCACCTTTTCAGAGGCAGGATTAACCACAGTGACTGGTCTGGATTTACCGGCGCTATCGTAGCCGCCGACATAGCTGGCCACGGCGTCCAGTGGATTGACAGTGGCTGACAGCGCGATGCGCTGCAAGCTACCTGTCAGATCCAATAGTCGTTCTGCAGATGCCATCAGCGACACACCACGGCGGTTGTCTACCAGTGAGTGAACCTCATCCAGAATCAGTGTTTCGACGGTGTTCAGCGCCAGCCGGCCACGAACTGTGGTCAGCATCAGCGACAGACTTTCCGGCGTTGTGATCAGAATGTCAGGCGGTTTTCGTAACATGCGCTGACGGTCGTTTTGCGAGGTATCGCCAGATCGTGTTTGCACTTTTATTTCGGGAAACGGCCCGCGCGCGCGCAGCTCGGATAAGGGGCCGAGCAAATTGCGGCGAATATCATTGTTGAGCGCCTTGAGCGGTGACACGTACAGCACGCGGGTGGCGCCCGGCTGCCAGTGGCCACTGGCAAATCGATCGAGCGACCATAAAAAGGCAGTTAACGTTTTACCACTGCCGGTCGGTGCAGTGATCAGAGCATGCCCGCCTGTCGCTATAACCGGCCAGGCTTCCTGTTGAACGGCGGTTGGGTTGCTGAACCGGCTTTGAAACCACTCGCTGATTGAACTACTGAAGCCGTCGAGCACGTTGCTCATTATGTCGCTCTTTTTTCAGGCATGGTGTGCTATTTTTGGTTAAACAAGGTCGATGGTCTGCGCCGTCCAGACACCCGTGAATCATGATAATTACGTCAGTGGCCGCTGACAATGCTGGCGCTGACACCAAATATGACTTAGCTGGCCAGTATTGAGGGCAGGGCCGGTCGCTGTTGCCGGAGTGAGCGGCTGGCTGATACCCTGCAATGTAACTGTTGATTGTTGAAAGCGCGGGTGTGGAAAGCACGGCGGGACAGATCATCGCAATTAAAATCCAGGAGTCACACTATGACCACACTGAGTATTGATCAGATAAAGTTCTTTCAGGACAATGGGTACCTTGTTGTTGAAGACGCGGTCGACCCTGTTCTACTGGAAAAGCTGCGCAAGGATTTTGCGGCCTGGGTTGCTGACAGTAAAGACCATAGCGAAGCCTATGGCACAACCATTAATGGCCGGCCTCGCTTCGATGTGGAGTCTGGACACAGCTCGGAGTCACCGGCGTTGCGTCGAGTAAATGCACCGGTGGAAGTTTCAGATGCCTATAAAGAGGCGATGACCAGTAGCCGTATGACGCAGGCCGTTGTCGATTTGATCGGTCCCAATGTGAAGTTTCACCACAGCAAAATAAACTCAAAGCTGCCCGGTGCAAAGACCGTGGTCAAGTGGCATCAGGACTTTCCCTTCACCCCGCACAGCAATGACGATGTAATAACGGCATTGCTGATGGTTGATGATGTGACAGACGAAAACGGCCCGCTTGAGGTTGTGCCCGGCTCGCATACCGGCGAAATTCACAACCTTTGGCACGACAATAAATTTACCGGTGCCATCGACGACGTGGCGGCCGAGAATTGCCAGCGTAAAGCTGTCGTTTGCAAAGGACCCGCCGGATCAGTCTGCCTGATGCACACACGTCTGTTGCACGGATCTGCCCCGAATCTGTCTCAAGATCCACGAACACTGTTTATTTGCGTTTACAGTGCCGAGGACGCTGTGCCCTATTCGCCCAACCCTATGCCGAATGAACACGAGGGAATGCTGGTCAGCGGCGAGCGTACCAACCAGGTCCGATCGGTTAGCTATCAAATGACCTTGCCCCAGTTGCCGTCGGGTGCATCGTTTTTTGATCAACAGGCAAAGCATGGGTGATGCCGCGTATTCATCTTACTGATCGGTGGAGTTTTTTAAAGCAGTGTCAGAAATGGGGTTGTATGCGCCAGCTGGTACTATAATCCCTTCGGGTCAGCTCGCCATATCGCCGAACAATTTATGCTGTCGATTGTCGAAGTGTGGAAACAAAATGGATATGCACCGCGAGAGTAAAGCACGGGGCATGTTAGTTGTGATGATATCCGTCCACAAAACCAACTACGCAAAAGGAGACAACGGGTCATGAAGGTTCCGTCCAACCGCCGCAAATTTATAGCCGGGGCTGGTGCACTCGCCGCCACTTCAGTGTGCGGTTTTCTGGCACCCGCACAAGCTCAAAACCTGGCACCCACCCAATCGATGCGTGGCGGGTCTAACAACTACCGAGCCGGCGCACCGATAGTGGAGCGTATTGGCGGCGGTGGATTCTGGATGACGGGCACGGTGCAGCGTGCCGGAGACGGTGCGCCACTTGCGGGCCAGCGAATCCAGATTTGGGCACACACAACCGAGGGTCATGAGCGCGATGCGCACAGCCACGGCGCTACGCTGACTGATGAAAACGGAGAGTTTCGTCTGGAGATGCCGCAGATCGTGCCAGCCTTTGGTCAGGCGCACGGGCATCTGGCCTATGACAGTGACGACTTTAAAACTGTTTTCCTGCGCCCGGTAATGTCGAGTTCTAAGGACACCACACTGAGTGCGCACTTCGTCCTTGAGCCCGCCTGACAGTAAGCGTTTGTCTGAGTCGTACCCGCGGTCCGTTACTGGGTCAGCCTGTATTCGAGATAGCCGTGCCTGGGATAGCCCGTGCTTAAGACACTGTGCCTAAGCCCGTGCCCAAGACACCCGTGCCTAAGTTTTTAAGCGCAACGGCAATCTGGGTTGCCGTTGTAATAGCCATTGCAGTACCCATCGGTGCAGCCGCGTTGAGCCCGTTGCTCGAGTGGCGCGACCCCATCTATATTGCAGCCGGATTTGCCGGTGTAATTGCAATGGCGCTGATGCTGCTGCAACCACTGTTAGCTGCCGGTCATCTGCCGGGCTTTGCTGTGCCGACTGGTCGACGCATACATCGCTGGGTCGGAAGCCTGTTGTTTTTAACGGTGGTAATTCACGTTGCAGCACTGTGGGTCACCAGCCCGCCTGACGTTGTCGATGCGCTCCTGTTTGCCTCACCAACACCGTTTTCTGTTTGGGGTGTCATTGCCATGTGGTGCGTGTTTGCCACCGCTGTGCTTGCCGCAACTCGTCGTAAATTCCGCCTGCAGCCACGCACATGGCGCATAAGTCACAAGACACTGGCAGCAGTGATCGTTACTGGCAGTGTAATCCATGCAATGCTGATCGAGGGGACGATGGAGACTGTGTCCAAGGCTGTGTTATGTGCCCTGGTATTAACCGCTACTTTGCTTGTGCTGGGTGGGTGGTTACTGCGAAGGTGATCATATATATAGCGTATTGAGTTCGTTTGCTGTGGTTCGCACAACTCATGGACACCCTGCGCAAAAGCGACGTGTATGCAGCTTGTGACGCAGGGTGTCGTTGAGTTATACGAAACGCACCAGCGGCGTCCCATCGGGTAAAATACCTCGGGATCTATGTGGCTTACAGGTATCTATGTGACCGGGCAGCGTTCACGAGCGGGCCCAATCTAGCTGAGTGTTTTCCACATATCATCCAGTGATGCAGCCAGTCTGTCGAACACCAGATCGAGTTCCTTGCTGTTAATGATCAGTGGCGGGCAGAGCGCTACAGAATCTCCGGGTGTTGGCCTTAGGATCAATTGATGACCGCGTGCAAAGTTTGCGATTTGTGCGGCCACCTTGTCAGCAACCGGATACTGCTCGCGAGTTTCTTTATCGCGGACGATCTCAACTGCGCCAATCAGTCCGACTCCTCTGGCCTGACCGACCAGCGGATGCTCTTTCAGCTCCGCAAGTCGCTTTAAAAACTGCACTTCCAGGGTCTTTACATGGTTGACTATATCAAGTTCTGCATAGATGTTTAGCGTTTCGTTGGCAACGGCGGCTGCAACCGGATGGCCTCCGTAGGTGTTGCCACTGCCAAACATGCCATATTGATCACTGCCTTGCATCAGGCCCTGATAGATCTTGTCTGTCAACAGCACTGCACCGATCGGTTGATAGGCTGAGGACAGTTGCTTGGCGCAGGTCATCAAGTCGGGTCGTGCGTTGAATGTCTGGCTGCCGAACATCTCACCGGTGCGCGCAAAGCCACAGATGACTTCATCGCATATCAGCAGAATGTCGTATTTATCGAGAACGCTTTGTATTTTTTCAAAGTAACCTTTGGGTGGCACGATAACGCCACCTGCACCCATCACCGGCTCTGCGATGAACGCTGCAATGGTGTCCGGGTCCTCCTGCTGAATTTGTGCCTCCAGTGTTTCAGCCAGTCGGTCGCAAAAGTCCTCCTCCGACTCGCCACTTTTACCGTCGCGATAATAGTGCGGTGACTCTGTGTGCATCACCGGAATGGCGGGCAGGTCAAAGCCGTCATGCACATAGGGCAGTCCGGTCAGGCTGCCGGAGGCGATAGTGATGCCGTGGTAGCCGCGTTTGCGCGAGATTATTTTCTTTTTCGCGTGGCGTCCGATCGCATTGTTGTAATACCAGACAATCTTTATTGCCATATCCACTGCTTCGGATCCGGAGTTCACCAAAAATGCGCGCGCCATGTCATTCGGTGCGATCTCGATTAGCCTTTCGGATAATTCGATAGCCGGTTCGGTTGAGCGGTGACTGAACAGGTGGGAGTAGGGCAGGCGTTGCATCTGTTTGGTGGCCGCCTCAACCAGTCTGGGTTCGCTAAATCCAAGTGAGGCACACCACAGTCCCGACATACCTTCGATCAGCTTGTTGCCCTGGTCATCCCATACATAGATACCTTCACCATGGGTGATGACAAATGGCTCGATCTCCTGGTGCAACCGTAAATTAGTGTACGGGTGCAGAACAAATTGCTTGTCCGCTTCGGCGTGTGCGTTTCTCATGGCCTGTAGTCTTCTCCGCGTGTGGGCAAGGCATCTGCTCGGATAGCTGATCTGTGCTTGCCGCTTCAGTTGATCCAATGTTGGGTTCCGTTCAGCTGTATTCGGGGTGACAACAGAACTGAAATAGTAAACCAGATTGCAAAATACTCCCCCTGTCGACAATGCACAACGCTACTGCGAGTTAGCGGTCGTTTGCCGACCTTGTGCAGGCCGCAGATTTTGGCACGGCGACAGCACCTCGTCATTGTCTGAGCCCTGCAGAGCTGTTGTACCAGCAACTGCGACCTCCATCTTTAATGCCGTGCTGAAAGCGCTATCATAGGGCCATTGATGATGAGTCCTGACGCCCTGGCTGGTGAAACAGGCACTGACGGAACAAGCGGTGATACGATGAACGACAATAAAAACGCTTCCAGTGAGCAATTGCGCAGGGACATCGCGGAATTGACAGGTAGTTTCCAAACCGTGTTGTTGGGAACCTGTTCGCTGCAAGGTGACCCTGAAATCAGCTACTCCCCCTGTGTTATTGCTGACGGCTTTCTGCACGTCTTTGTAAGCGAGTTGTCGGTTCACACCGGTAATCTCCACGACAACCCTCGTGCCAGTTTGTTGTTTATCGAAAATGAGTCGGACTGCCAGAGTTTGCATGCACGGCGCCGTGTTACCTATCGGGCTGGTGCCAGTTTAGTACCTCGTGATGATCCAGCGTGGACCTCGGTTCTGGATAAATTCGAGCGTCAATTTGGCGAGATTGTGCCCGTGCTGAAATCACTGCCAGACTTCCATCTGTTTCGCTTTGCCACTGATTCTGTAACGATTGTGCGCGGTTTCGCGGATGCCCATACGGTGGATTGTGACGGTTTTGAGGTTGCCTGATTACGCGGTGCTCTCATGAATTCTGCAGACGGTTATGCCTCCAATGTAATTGCTATGTAATTCCGTGGATCTGTTGACTTGGCGATCACTGCTGAGCATAGTACCAAGCATACTCGTCAGCGTAATCAGGGCGGGTTAGAGACCACTCAATTTGCAACCCTTGTTGGAGGAACTATGAAATTAGTCCAATCTCTCAGCGCAGTGGCGCTGGGTCTCTCGCTCGCCATTAGCTCGGCAAGTGCCGAAACCAAAATCCGTGTGCAATCTGTACTGTCAGATACCGCAGACGAAGTGTTTATGCTTAAGGAATTCGCCAAAGACGTTGCCGAACTGACCGGTGGTTCGCTCACTATTGAAGTGCTGCCTGCCGGCGCTGTTGTCGGCCCTCGTGACATCATGGATGCGGTTGACGCAGGCCTTGTAGAAGCGGGCTTTGCGTGGACACACTACTGGGGCGGCAAGCACGTGGCGGCAAATCTGTTCGGTGCTCCCGTGGCCGGTGCTGGTGTTGGCATGGACAACATTGCGTTCCTCAGCTGGTTTCAGTACGGCGGTGGCAAAGAACTGTATGACCGTCTGTGGGGTGAAATGGGCGTGAATGTAAAAGGCTTCATGTTGCAGCCTGTCGGGCCCGAGGCACTGGGTTGGTTCCCCAAGCCGATCGAGTCCATGGACGACTTCCGCAAGATGCGCTTTCGTGCACCTCCGGGCATGGTCGGTGCCGCCTACGCTGACATCGGTGTACCTGCCGTTGCAATGGGTGGAGGCGATATCCTGCCAGCGCTGGAAAAAGGCACAATCGACGCGGCAGAGTGGTGCTGCCCGAAACCGGATTCTGTGTTTGGTTTCCAGAAAGTACTGAAGCACTACTATCTGCAGGGCCTGCACCAGGTCGTGGTCAACGCCGACATGTACCTGAACCTCGATGTCTACAATGACCTGACCGATGTCGAGAAGAAGGCACTGGAAGTGGCTGCCAACGCATCGTTGTCGAAAGCCATGTCCTACCGCATCTATGAAAACGGCAAAGCGCTGAAAGATCTAACCGACAACCACGGCGTCATTTTGGAAGACACTCCGGCAGAATACTTCACAGAGTATATGGCCGCTGCTCAGAAGGCATTGCAAACTGCTGCTGACGAGAACGAGTTCTTCGCAGAAGTCTGGCAGTCGCAAAAGGATTTTGCCGACATTGCTGTTCCATTCTGGGCTGGTGCACAGGCCTCGAACGCAAGTCTGGGTAAAGCACACGCCGACACGCTGAAGAAATAAGCCAGCTTAGTACGGGCACCGTATGGCGCCCGTACAATCTTCACGCAATATCCACTCAGCGCGGGCCCACAGCGGGCCCGCGTTCTTCACGCTGAAGCAAATTCGGCTCGGTATGATCCCTGAGGGATCTGTGTGTTCTTTTTTTTGAAGCGCCATCTAACCGGACTAGCCACGAAATCAACGGCACTCACTTGATTTTTGATTCCACAGGATTCCACAGCCCGATTCCACCGCCCAGTGGTTCTTCATCAATTGCATTGATGACGTTTCGAAAAAAAAGAGCGCGGATGTTAAATCTCGTCTAGCGAAGGACCCCCCACATGGCTGAAGAACCGAATCCAGATGATCTGGAAGTCGCAGACGAGCTAATCGCTGAACGACGCGCTGAAGCCCCGGGTGAAACGCCCGAGGACATGACTTCCTGGCAGCGCCCGATCACCGCCGCGATCGACGTAATCAATTATCGTGCGGGTCAGATCATCGCACTGCTGCTGGTGCCACTGATCGCAGTGGTCGTGTTCGAAGTGATCTCGCGCAACTCCTTTTCGATTCTGCAAAACGCAGGCTTTGAGGATCTGGCGCGATCCCTCAATCTTGGGCCCACGCTCTGGGTCTACGACACCAGCCGCATGATTGCAGGTGTGCTGTTTATGGCAGCCGCCGGCTACGGTCTGATGCGTGGTGTGCATATTCGGGCGGACTTCCTGTACCGGTTCTGGTCGAATAAAACGCAGGCAACCGTTGATGCAACGCTGTACCTGCTGTTCTTTATCCCGTCGATGCTGTTCTTTACGATCGTGTCGGCCAAGTTCTGGTGGACATCATTTGCCGGATCAAACGTTTCTTTCGGCTCGTGGTGGGAAGCGCTTCGTATCGCGGCGAGTGCGGGTGATGTGCCAATCG
>CAYMVV010000028.1:0-58017 GCA_964393885.1 uncultured Granulosicoccaceae bacterium
CAACCAGGGGATTCCCTGCCGGGGGCCTTCATTTTTAAAAAATGACCAAAAAGGACATGCCCTTCAGGCGGAGTCACTTTTAAAACGGCAAAAGCAGGCAAAACCGTTTTGCGGCCAATCAGCCTGGAGTCTGTCCGAGAATGAGGGTCGTAGCGAGGATGTGAGATTTTGAGTCATCTCTTGTGATCGATTGAGGCGAATAGTTTTTCATATTTAACGAAATTGATCGCAAGAGATGGCCAAAAGACCGCATCCGCAGTAGATCATCATTCTTGGACAGACTCCTTGGGTGCCTGCGGCATTTTGAGATTTATCGCTCCAGTGGGCCGCGCAAACAGGCATCCATGCCTGACCAGCGCTCAATGTGCCATCCTTGGCACATTGACCCACCTACACGATAAATCTCAAAACTGATTAGACGCGGGTAGATCAAGATCTAAAGCAAGAGCAAGAGCAAGAGCAAGAGCAAGAGCAAGAGCAACAAATAGTAATGCAAACACTTTGCATTTTTAATCTGTTTATTGTGCTTACTGGACTGGTTTTGTCTTTAGCGCAAATTACTTGCCTGATACACGTGATAATTGCCTCTATCGTAATAGCTGACTTAACACCTCACTTCGTCGCCACGACACTGTTTCTCGGACAGGATCCTGATTATCTGACAGAATATAGACATTCCGTAAAAACAAGTAGCCATGCGATGAATTCTTCAGGCAACGTAACCGGCACCACTTACCCGATAGTTCAGGCACCTATGGCAGGCGTGCAAAACAGCGCGCTCGCCATTGCAGTATGCAATGCAGGGGGCGTGGGCTCCCTGCCCTGCGCAATGCTGACACCTGAGCAAATTCACGCCGAACTGACCACCCTGACAGCGTCGACCAGCAACCCGTACAACGTTAACTTCTTCTGTCATCAACAACCAAAAATCGACGCAAAGCTCTACAGCGAGTGGCTGAAGCTGCTTCGTCCCTATCTGGTTGAACTGGCATTTGACATCCCGGATGAACCGCCAGTCGAAGGTGGGCGCCAGCCATTTAACCATGCGATGGCAGACTCAATTGAACCCTTTAAACCACCTGTTATCAGTTTTCATTTCGGACTGCCTGATAAGGACCTGCTACAACGCGTAAAGGGCTGGGGCGCTAGCGTTTGGGCATCGGCCACAACCGTCGACGAGGCGCAGTGGCTGGCAGCGAACGGCGCTGACGTCATCATTGCACAAGGCTATGAAGCTGGTGGGCATCGGGGTATGTTCCTAACCGAAGATCTGACCACACAGTCCGGCACCATGGCTCTGCTGCCACAGATTGTTCAGTCAGTCGATAAGCCGGTTATTGCCACTGGCGGCATCGCCTCTGCGCACTCGGTAAAAGCGGCACTGTCACTGGGTGCAGCCGCCACGCAATGCGGCACTAGCTACCTGTGCTGTGACGAGGCAACCACCAGCGATTTACATCGGACAGCCATTAAAGACCCGCAGCGACACCGGCACACTGCAGTTACCAACGTTTTCACCGGCAGGCCCGCGCGCGGCATAGTGAATCGGCTGATAAGCGAGATTGGACCGATTGCTGCGCAGGCCCCCGCATTTCCACTGGCATCACTGGCAGTTACTACTTTGCGTGCCAAAGCGGAGACTCAGGGCAGTAGTGATTTCAGCCCGTTGTGGTCGGGCCAAAACGCCAGCGGCTGTGACGATGTGTCTGCTGAAACGATGACACTTAGGCTCGCGGGCGTTTAAGCCTCATAAACTATATCTGACTTGAATACACGGTAGCCACAGCGGGCTACCGTGTATTGTTGCCGTTCAGGCTAGACGATGTAACCCATGCTCTCAAGCTTTAGCAACACTCTATGCGCTGCCAAATCCGGGGTCAGTTCCTCTGTATCTATATAGACTTCCGGGTTTTCCGGTGCCTCGTATGGATCGCTGATACCGGTAAACTCCTTGATTTTTCCTTCGCGAGCGAGCTTGTATAAACCCTTGCGGTCACGCCGCTCGCATTCTTCAACCGATGTGGCAACATGCACTTCGATAAACCCGCCCATCGGCTCAATGAGGTTGCGCACTATTTTACGCGTGCGGCTATAGGGTGCGATGGGGGCGCAGATGGCAATGCCGCGGTTCTTGGTGATTTCACTGGCAACATAGCCGATACGCTGTATATTGAGGTCGCGATGTTCCTTTGAAAAGGTTAATTCACTTGATAGATTCTGCCGAACAACATCGCCATCGAGCAAGGTAACCGGGCGCCTGCCATCTTCCCTCAGTTTTACCATTAATGCGTTGGCTATCGTTGATTTGCCGGATCCGGAAAGTCCGGTAAAGAACACGGTGAAACCCTGAAGCCCTCTTGGTGGATATGCTCTTTGCAGTTCGCTAATGACTTTGGGATAGGAAAACCAGTCCGGTATATCAAGCCCTTCAGTCAGGCGACGCCGAAACTCCTCACTGGAGATACTCAACACCTTGTCACCGGCATCGGTCTCGTCTTCGGCAATGTACTGCGCACGGTTTTCGGCGTAGACCATATTCCTGAACGGAACCATCGCAATATCGAGTTCCGCCTCGTGTTGCCTGAACAGCTCCTGTGCCGCGTAGGGCTCGTAAAATGGCTTGCCATTGCTGTCTACACCGCCACCCGCATGATCAGCCCCCACAATAAGATGTGTGCAACCATAGTTCTTGCGAATGATTGCGTGCCAAATGGTTTCCCGCGGCCCTGCCATGCGCATGGCCAGATTCACCAGGCTCAGCGCTGTGGTTTGCTCGGGGTACTCTTCAAGCACGTGTTCATAGCAGCGCACCCGGGTAAAGTGATTGATACCGCCCGGCTTCGACAATCCGACCGTCGGGTGAATCAACAGATTGGCCTGTACCTCTTTGGCTGCACGAAAGGTCAGCTCCTGATGCGCACGATGCAACGGGTTGTGCGTTTGAAACGCTACAATCTTGCGCCAGCCCAGTTTGCGAAAACGCCCGCGTAACTCAGCTGGTGTGTCACGCATCAATTTAAAGTCATAGTGAGTTCGGGGTTCGATGCCATAAACCCTGCCTCCCACATAGACCGGGCCTGCAGTGTTTACCAGATAGTTAACACCGGGATGCGATTCGTCCTGTGTGGCATATATATGCTCCGCCTCCATTTTTTTATCCGGTGTATAGATGTCCTCGACATCCATAGTCGCCAGCAACACGCCCTCTGGATCACGTAATGCGATTCGATTGCCAGTGGTTAGCTCTTTTGAGAACGCTTCGCTGACATCAAGACAGACAGGTACAGGCCATAACACCCCGTCAGGTAGCCTCATGTCACGGCAGATACCCTCATATTCCGCTTGTGTATTAAACCCTTCCAGGGGGGAGAAAGCACCATTGGTCAGCATATCCAGATCGCATAGCTGACGTTCTGTCAGGCTCCAGACAGGGTAGTCGCCAGCCCTGACCTTCTCTTCCTCGGCCGCAGCCTCATTAAGATAACAATCCTTTAGTGTGCCGCCATGCGGCTCCTTAAATGCCCCCATCGTACTTATCCTCTATCTATTATTTTTTTACCGAAGCCTGCTAGCTTACCATTTAAATGCCCAATGTAAGTCAACATGAAAAAATCCAACACAAATACACCTGCCGTTGGCAAACGCTCACACTTACCACCGCAGCCCGGCTGACTCATACAGACGACGAAATTATGGGTCGGAACATTGCCCGAATTATAAGAGACACTTCACAAATCCATTGACTCAGGCGGCCAGTAAATTGACACTGTGCTGAAACAAGGATTCGATAGCCTGCATTATTCACGAGGATTCGGCGTCCAGAGTCAATAGCGCTAAACAGGTCACCCTGTCGCCTGAGAAGCGTGGCTCGCCACGCGCCGAAGGGGATCGGGTGATAAATTCTCAGCTATCACTGTAAATAAAGACAAAAGAGCTAAATTCGCCTGTCGCCATGTGAAAAATGCAGGCTAGCATCGACAATGCTAACAGCACTGGCAATGGTTGGCTCACTTGAAGTAAAACAGGGGGCAATCCTTGCCCGCTTATTCCTGAACAGCATTCATACCCCGGTCTCCTTGTGTGTGGCGCTCGCCATTTCACGTTAAACCGAATTCAAAATCCGGACGAAACGCCCGTTTAGTTACTGACCTTGACGCCGATCCATTGTTAAAGCTTGTATCCATGTGAACCGGCGCAAATCGTATCACTTTGCAATAGAAAAGTTATATATCAATGTATCTCGTCTACTTCTCAGGCAGGCTTCTGATATCTGCTGCACGAGAAAACTGCGATACGAAAACGCACCAGCTCATCCAATTAAAAATACGTTTCTGACTGAATAAGACAGGCAGGAATCGTTAAGCCAAACGGAGATGGCGTGAAAAAAACACTCCTCGCAGTACTGTTACTATCCACGGGTCCGGCACTTGCTGGTACGGCTGGCGTTAATTCCGGCTCAAGCATGACAACCGGCCCCTCCTCAAGCGCACTGTCCCTGCAGTCGGCGACACACAACCCGGCAATGACATCGCTGGTGGTGCCAGACAAGGAACGATGGCGTATTTCCTATTTGCCCAGTTTCGGAGCGAACACCGAGCTGGGGAATGTCAACAACTTTTATGACGACCTTGAAGAATTGATCGACATCGTCGACGATCCAACATCAACTCAGGACCCGGCCGGGGAAGTCCTGAATCGTTTTAACACAACGCTTGAGGAGATAGGCGAATCAGGCTATCTGAAAGGCTCACTGTCTTTTGGCTTACCGATACTACCACTGGTACACAACACCAACTATCACGACTCTTCAATTGGTATCAGCGCTGGCGTACTTGCACAATTCGGCCTGCAGGTACTCGACAGCGATCTGACATTTGACGGTCAGAATGGCACCTTCTCGACCGCAACGTCACTCTATTTGAAAAGTGGTCTTGAAAAATCTATAACACTGAGTTACAGCCGCCCAATTATGGACACGCCAGCTCTTGAGTTTGCCGACCGTGGCAAGCTCTATGGTGGTATTTCTGCGCGGCTTATCTCACTGGAGCTGAGTAAACAGGTCTCACCAATACAACAGCTAGATGGCAACGGCGTCAGCGACATCATCAGCGATGAATACGACAGCAATCTCAACGAGACTACCAATATTGCCTTCAGCGCCGGTGTTGTATGGGATGTAGGCCGCTATCAAGTGGGCTTTACATTCGAAAATATCAACTCACCAGAATTCGACTACGGAGCTATCGGTACAGATTGCGCCAACCGTACTGAAAACACCCCTTCTCGTTCAAGTTGTGAGGCTGCTGCACAGTTCATTCAGCAAGACGGCAGAATCAGAGCTCGTGAAACTCACACTATGCATGCACGAACACGTATCGATGGCTTGTATCATTTCACCAATAAGTGGAGCGCTTCCGGATCGATCGATCTGGCGGCCTACGACGATATCGTCGGCTTTGAAAATCAATGGTTACATCTCGCCACGATGTACAACTTTGACAACAACATTCTGCCTGCACTGCGCGTCGGCCTGCAGAGCAATCTGGCAGGTACACAGCTGTCGAGCCTGACGGTTGGTATGTCCCTGTTTAAGTTCGCCACTCTGGACCTTGAATACGGATTGGACAGCACATCGATCGATGGCAGCTCTACACCGCGAAGATTCGGTATTGCACTGGGTGTGGAAGAGCGCTTCTAAGGCGCGACCTCACCCGATCAACACTTAACACTACCGGAATATAGAGATGACCAAACACGACATAAAGCCGAACTCAAGCCCGACCGAAAACTACACACCAAAGAAAACCCTGCTGTACCTTTGTTTATCAGCAGCATTGCTAAGCGCCTGTGGTGGCACAGGTCAGGACGATGGCAGCCCATCTTCATTTACGCAGGAATTCAGCGGTGCTGTGCTGGATGGATACCTGGCCCGCGCTACGGTATTTCTGGATTCGAACAATAACGGCACACGTGACGCCTGGGAGGCCTTTGCGTTTACCGACAACCAGGGATACTACTCCTTCAATCCTGACACAGGTATCGACTACTGTGCAGACTCTGCAACTGCACAGCAACAACAATATTGTCTGCTTAGCAGAACCAGCCACACGAATGTTGTGGTTCGCGTCGACGGCGGCTATGACGTGCTGACCGGCGAGCCCTTTCTTGGCCAATTAACACGTCGCGTCAATGTAGCTGATCAGGGTGCGCCAACGGATTCACTGATTTCACCTATCACGTCACTATTGACCAGCGCTGTGACCGAAGAGCAGACAGCACAGATGTTAAGCGCGCTCGATCTGCAAGCCGCGGATCTCGATACTGATTACCTGAACAGCGATGGTCGCGGTACAGTCGATGCTGCCTTGCTGAACAAGGCACTGACTATTCACAAGGCGGTAACGGTGCTGGCAGATCGACTGACTGACACTTACGACGAAATTGGCGAGAACTTCGATACACCGAATGATGCCAGTGCCGCAGTGTACAACGCACTGGCTACCCGAGTCGCCAACAACGGTACGCTCGATGATGCACTGCAGCCAACGGCGCTATACCAGGTACTGGATGCCGCTGAAGAAGAGCTGAAAGCTGTTTACAAGCGAAAGAATTTGAGACTGCCGGCAGATATGGGCAATCCGCAAAATCCGCGCAGTTTTCAACGCATTGCCAAAGTGGTTAGTGACATACCACCTGTTGTTGATGCATTGATCGATGCGTCTGCCACTGTCGACAATGTCGCGGGCCGTGCGCGGGCTCTCGAGTCTCTGGTTATCAAAGCGGTTAACGAATCAGAGGTCAACGATGCAACCATCGAAAACGCCGTTGACTTCTTTACTAACCGCGACAACGAGCCGCTACTCGGCGCTTTGATTGCCAGTCTTGATTCAGATACCGCAGACCTCGGGTCACTGTCTACCAATGACTTCAGCGGCACCGACTTCGATTCGGTACTGGAAATTGCTGCATCCTCCAGTATTCCGGACAATGCCCGACCCATCACTCGCGTTGGCGGCACCACCTTGCGTCTGTCAGATTTGTTCCTTGGCAGCGCACCGGCAAAGCTGGATGACAGCGAGGTAGAGTTTTACTTTGAAGGCCAGCCCGGTGATACCGACGGTACGTTTACCGCCTGTATAAAAGTCATAGAGGACGCCAACGAAGATGGCACACTCGGCGCCAACAATACCCGTGGCGATATCGCAGACGGTTTCTGGAGCCTGTTGCCCGGACCCGGTATCGATGGCAACGGCACGTTTAATTTGATCATGACGATTAACTTTCTGGGTGCGACCTATCAGGGCATCATCAAGGCCGGTGGTGTCGAAACCAGACAGGGGATCGAGTATCAGGCTATGCGTTTTGATAACGACGGTAAACTTGAAACCTGGTACACGCAAAACGGTTTTGTCGAAGGCGGTTCCGCACCTGCAGACAATGCTGACTGTGAAGCCAGATTGCCGTCCAGAGTGGGTATCTGATTCGGTTTTTACCAGTACGTTAAACGGCAGAAGGGCATCGCGCCCTTCTGCTGCAGAGCGTTCTGCTACAGCGCCCCTCTGCTACAGAGCGTTTCTGCTACAGAGCGTTTCTGCTACAGAGCGTTTCTGCTACACAGATAGACAGATAGTTAAAGATAAGAGCGGCGTCTAAAACGACCCGATTGAATTGCGCACCATCGCAATATCCACAACAGTGCCAGTAGCCCAACAGAGCTGCCATCCAGCCTTCCCGAGCCAGTGTCTCCTGTACCGGCACGCGTATCAGGATCGAAAGCGATCAGTCTGTCTGCGGCACTCCAGTCAAGCATGGATTGAATAACATCTGCCGTTGCGGCGGCACTGGTCGGAGACCCGGACAAACACAGCTCATCCGACAGGCATAAATCAAGCGTATGCTCTCCCTGTGCGATTAAATGCAGCTGGCTACCGCGGCTATCACAGGCCACAGAGGTTCGAACATTGGTAAATGATTCGTCTGCGTCCGGATCATCGCCCGCGGCGTTGCCTTCAACCAGACCATCACTATCCAGCATTCCCCCGAGTGCGTCGCAAAGTCGCTCTGACTGACGAGAGGGCAAAAGCGAGTCTGATTCACCGTGCAACATAAAAAACGACGGATATAGTTGCGGGTTACTGTTGACGACTGACGGGAATGAATTATCTACAACCAGCTGGCTGTCCAGATCGAGCGATTCAGTAGTCTGACCGGTTACCGATTCCAGAATACTAATGCCCTGAGCGCCTGTGTAGGTACCGCTTATAATCTGGTTGCCAAAGTCCCTGAAATCGACCGGTGCATAGAAAAGCACGGAGCGCTCCACTTCATCCGGCTTGCGAACAGCTATCGATGCAGCCAGGTGACCTCCGGCTGACTGCCCAAACAATACAGGCTTTCCCGACGCACCGTATTGCTGTTGGTTATCCGCAACCCACGCCAGCGCATCATCAACATCGGTGAGTAAATCCGGCAGTGTTGCCTGCTGACACGCTGCAGTGCCATCACTGTCACCAATCAAGCGGTAGAACGGTGCGAACACAACGAAGCCCGCATCAGTAAAATGCGTGGCCATATTTTCTATACCGAGAAACCCCAGGCCACGGCGCTGCCAACTGCCACCGTGCAGCGCAATGAGCGGCTTGCGGTTTTGCTGGTCTGACGCTCCGGGGACATAGACATCGGAGCTATAAATTCTCATTTCCAGATCGCATTCACCAGCGGCTGTCTGCACACGCTTGTAGCTGCGCCGCTGGATATAGGGCTGCTGTTTACCCGCGATTGAAAGCGCCCCTATATCAAAACGGGTGCCCGGTGACAGCGTCCAGCTGTCATGCTGATCAGTATTGATGGCACCATTACCCAGTTGCTCCGGTACCAGCGCCACGGCGCAGAAATCGACCTGTGACGTTGGGTGGTATTCAAAACCTGCGCTACAGGCAGCATCAGAATAAAGGGTACCTGCAACGGAAAAATCTGTTTCGACCTCACACGCCCCACTGCGATTGCTGTAGGCCACCGGCATGGGCAGGCTGGTCTGCAACACATTGGTTACCTCGCACTCTGCGGCACTTTCCAGTAAATCGCGTATCGCGTCGGTATCGTCCAACAACAGTGCTGCCAACAACTGAAAGCGGTGCTGGCGGATAAAACCGGTTGTCAGTGGGAAACGCGCCACTGGCGTCAGCAGCTCGTATAACGCAATTATCTGTTCGTCGTCTGCAGCCGGCAGCACTATATCGAGTGTTCCGGCTTCTGCGCCGGTGTCGCTATCACCGTCCAGCGCCTCGATTAATTGTTCATTCACACTGTCTTGCAGCTGCGTTATTTCGTCGCGTAATCGTGATGGTCTTAACAGTGATTCGATTTCATCCTGCAGATAGTCTTCCAGCAGGTTTCGAAGTAACGAGTCGTCGACGTCAACCCGAATGTCTGATTCCAACAGTTCGCCGTCGAGCATGATCTCGGGTCTGAGGCGCAGCGTGTCTTCCGACACCCACACCGGATTCAGCTCAATTACGACAGCCAATCGCAGCGACAATGGCCCATCGGCGGAAAAAGTAAAGGTATCACTGGCAATCCGCTGACAACTGCCCAGACGAAAGCCAAACGTCTGGCGTGCTTCGCCGTCAACATCGAGTGTGGCATGTAATTCCACCTGCACGCTCAGTGGTTCGAAGAGCGACTCCAGTTGCAGCGACAATGCCGAGTCAGCGGCAACTTCTATCACCGTGCGCATCTCGTTAATCACGGTATTGGTGCAGCCGTCTTCCACAGTTCGATCGAACAGTTCATCCTCGACGAGAAGCGCACCGTCCTGAAAGCGTAAGTTCGCCGCTGCGAATTCCTGCCGAATTTTATCCAGCACCAGGTTCCTGACCGAAGAGGGTTGATTCTGTTCAGCGGCAAGCGCATCGCCAAGCTCTGTGAGGCTTACGGAAATGGTTTCGGCCTGCGCTCGTGCCAGCATCAGACTTACGGACAAGCATGCAATCAACACTAGATTCTTGATGATTGATTACCTCTAAAAAAGTTAACTGCCGACCCGGTGTCGGCAGTGAAAAAATCTGCTGAGTAGTTGCGGTAAAGCATTTGCGGTAAAGCCGGGCTGGTAAAACTGGCTCGGCTGCCGCCAGCTCGACTTCAACACGCATCTCGTCGGCTCTTCTGGCAACGGCTCTGTCGGCTACTACATCTTCCGGCAACAGCTGTTGGACAGCTGTTATGCTAAAAATGCTCGGCGAATACTGCCGGTTAAAAAAAAGCAAAGCCACAGAGTGGCGCGAAAAAGCGAGTAACGAAAACGCATCACGTCGTGACGCCGCCCGCAAAGCGCGCCCGAACTGGTATTGTATTACTGATACACAGCATGGGTGTGTTGCTTATTGTGTCCAATTGGGTTAGCGTCCCCGACCCATCTCTTCCCACTCCAGCCGGCACACAGCCGCGGTGTAAACGTGAATACTAACAATATAAGTGCTTTTGACCAGTTGTCGCTCAGCGCGCCGGTACTCAAAGCACTCGAAACCGTGGGTTATGAAAAGCCCTCTCCCATCCAGGCGAGCACGATCCCTTTGTTGCTGGCCGGCCGGGATGTATTGGGCCAGGCACAGACAGGCACCGGCAAGACAGGCGCCTTTGCGCTGCCGGCCCTCTCATCGCTCGATATAAAACAAAAAAATCCTCAGGTGCTTGTGCTGGCACCGACACGCGAGCTGGCGATTCAGGTTGCAGAGGCATTTCGTAAATACGCCTCGCACATCAAGGGCTTCCATGTGTTGCCGGTTTATGGCGGTCAGGACTACCGGGTTCAAACGCGCGCGCTGGAACGAGGTGTACACGTTGTTGTCGGTACGCCGGGCCGGGTGATGGATCACATGCGGCGCGGTAATCTGAAGCTGCAGGAGCTTAAGCTGCTAACGCTGGACGAAGCAGACGAGATGCTGCGCATGGGCTTCATTGATGATGTCGAATGGATTCTGGAGCAGATCCCCGACAGCCGTCAGATTGCACTGTTCTCAGCCACCATGCCAACGCAAATAAAACGCATTGCCACACGCTACCTGAATGATCCGGCGCTGGTTACCATAGAAGTTAAAACCACCACAGCTGACACGATCAGGCAACGCTACTGGCCGGTCAGCGGGCGCAACAAGCTGGATGCCCTGACGCGCATACTGGAAGCGGAAACCTTTGACGCGATGCTGATTTTTGTGCGCACCAAAACTGCCACTGTCGAGCTGTCCGAGAAACTGGAAGCTCGCGGCTATGCCTGCGCACCACTGAACGGAGACATTCAGCAAAAACAACGCGAGCGAACGGTCGAGCAACTCAAGCGCGGCAAGCTCGATATCATTGTCGCCACCGATGTTGCCGCTCGGGGACTCGATGTGCAGCGCATCAGTCACGTGCTGAATTACGATATCCCGTATGACACGGAAGCCTATGTGCACCGCGTTGGACGAACCGGTCGAGCCGGTCGTACCGGTGACGCCATATTATTTGTCGCTCCGCGCGAGAAGCGCATGATGCAAACCATAGAACGCTCGACCGGTCAGCGCATTGAGCAAATGGATATTCCATCCAGCGAGGATATCAACAACCGACGAGTGGCACGTTTCAGACAACGCATCAACGACACAATAGAAGGTGAAGACCTGACATTCTTTACCAGTCTCATTGAAGAACACCAGCGAGAGAATCAGCAGGAGCCACTGCAGATTGCCGCAGCGCTGGCACACCTGCTACAGGGCGATACACCGTTTCTTTATGCAACCAGGCCTGCACCAAAAGCAGAATTTGAACGCGGCAAGGACCACTCAAGCCGTCGTGATCACACACCAGACAGGCGCACTGATCGGCCAAAGCGGGATGCGCGTAAAGACCGAGACGTACGCAGCGAGCGCGAATCAGGCGAGCAGCGTGATCGAAACAAAAGCTTCGATGGCAAAAAAGAAAAAGATCACCGCAACCTCACCGAGCGCAAGCCACAACAAGAATCAACGCGGATGGATAGACCACCACCGGGTACAGAGAAATTCAGGCTGGAAGTTGGCAGCGAGCATGGCGTACAGGCATCTAACATCGTTGGCGCCATCGCCAACGAGGCGGGAATCGACAGTCAGCATATAGGCGGCATCAGAATAAATAGCGACCACAGCTTTGTGATATTGCCTGAAGGCATGCCTAAACCGATATTCAAGGACCTGAAGAAAGCGTGGGTGTGCGGCCAAAAACTGCAAATTTCCAGAGTGTCTGACCAGTCGAAGAACTCGAAAGACACAGATGGCGCAGGTAAACCGTCAGCCGCAGGCAGACACAACGAAAAATCAACAAGCCGGTCCGGAAGCGATGACAAGAGTTTCGGCAATCGCAAGCACTCTGATGCGAAGAAACCATCAAACCGTAATGATCGAAAAGATGTTAATGCTGATACATCTAAACAAAAGAAAAACAAAGACACAAAAGCAGGTCATTTCGAGCCTGCCAATGACCGTAAAGTCCGCAAGGACCGCCAGCAATCAGATACGAAAAAGAACCGAAAAAAAGGACGTCTCGCGCTTGGCGAAGCGAGTAAAAAAGCGATCAAGGCAAAGCAGGTTCGTGACGACAGCGTTGCCATCAACAAGAAACGCATTCGTTCTATAAAATCCAAACGCGAAGACGGCTCTGTGTCCGAATATATACCAGCCTCAAAAAGCGGAAAAGGCGCAGGGAAAAGCGAGGGAAAAGACAAGAAAACTGACACAGCTGAAGTGAAGTTGTAACGCACAAAGAAGGATTGAGAAAACAGTGTTATCTGATTATCTGGCGAGTATCAGACAATGAATCAAACAACGGTGGCTCCAACCTATAATCGTGCTGTGTTGTATATCCGATCTCTCCTCTTCTGGATATTCTCCATTAGCGCCACATTGTTAATGGCACTGCCGGTACTGGGCAGCAGCCTGTTTTCCTATCGCGTGGCATCAGCCGCGGCGAAATTCTGGGCTCGTATGAACCTGTTCGGTTTGCAGCTGTTTTGCAATTTGAGCTACGAGGTTGAAGGACGGGAAAACATACCCGAGGGAGGTTGCATTGTGCTATCAAAACATCAGTCAACCTGGGAGACCTATTTTCTTTTTGGCACCATGTCCAACAGTGCGTTTGTAGCAAAAAAGTCGTTGCTCTGGATACCTATATTCGGCTGGGCAATTGCCGCACTTCGATTCATCATGATCGACCGAAAGGCCGGTCGTTCTGCAATCGCGCAGATGATTGACCAGGCACGTGACCGACTCAGTCGCAACATCAGTGTCATCGTCTTTCCTGAAGGCACTCGAATGCGCCCGGGGGCTGAGGCCAACTATCGCATTGGTGGCGCGGCGATCGCCGAGCAGACCGGCGCAGACATTCTGCCGGTTGCATTAAATTCTGGCGAGTTCTGGCCGCGAATGGGTTTTGTAAAATGGCCCGGTACCATCAGTGTGCGAATTGGTCCGGCAATTAAATCCGAAGGTAAAACCGCAGCCATCCTGTTGAGTGAAACGCAAGCCTGGATAGAGACCGAGATGAGCAAAATAACCAGGCTTGACCGCTTCCCTTACTGACGGGTTTACACACGCTGTTCGTCCGCTACGTTGATCACCTATAGTTGATCGCCTATATCAGCGGCCAGGACATCAAATCGCTATACCTGACTCCGCTGCGTTCACGAAAAGAGCGCACTAACTGAATCGAATCTACTTTGAACTCGAAGTCCGGATCGATCAATGGCATTGCCGGTGGCAGTGTATTGTTTCTGGCGAGCGTCAAGTGTGGTTGATACCGTCTTTGACTAACACGAATACCGGCACGATTTGCCACGCGCCTGCACTTGTCTGCAAGCACTTGCAGTGTATCCGGCACATCAACCGGTGCGAGCCACAGCACCGATGGTTCTGACCAGTATCCGGTCTCGGTTAAACGCATCCCAAAGGCAGGGGCCTGAAAATCTTCCATCGTCTCTTCAATAAAGCGCAATTGCGCGGCACTGGTTTCACCCAGGAACGCTAACGTTATATGGTAATTTTGTACGGCAACAGGCTTTGCAAGCGCTGGCCAGCACAGTTGCACCCATTCGTTGATGGCAACACAGGATTGTGCATCAGGCGTTACAGCAAAAAAAGTTCGCATGGTTTTTATTGGTGCTTGTTGAGTGGGCTGGTGGGCCGCTAATCTGATTCACGGTTGAGCCAGGCACTGCAATTCCAGCATCGACCAAAGTTACCCTCAACTATCTCACCACAATTGCCGCAAGGCGCCGGTGGGTGCTCTCTACGCTTGTCTCTTTCATAGCCCGCGATTAAATCCAGTGCCCTTTGCTCGTGTAGTGGTTCAGTAATCCAGATACTGATCAACCCTGCGGTTGGTAACTCCCCGACCGCACCTGACAGATACTGTCCTTTCATGACAGCTTGTAACCCTCCGGCACGCAGCTCATCCAGAGCCAGTTGCCCGTCTATAAGGTTTTCCGCTTCATATACCAACAACATAGATTACCAGGCTCCTGACCTGCACTGTTCGCAAGGCGCCCGACTGATTCCAGTTTCTGCCTTTATGCATAGCGTTTGGTGATGAAAAATGCAGACTAAGCCTCTGGCGGAATATCGTAGGGCAGTTCAAGCAACGTGACCGCCTGCCCAGCTTCTTTACTGAGGGTCAGCGGTTTGGTTGCAGCGTCGATGGCAAGTACCGCGAGCAAGCGTGTTTCGCCAGCGCCATCTGATTGAGCATCAACCACCTTGCCTACCGCGCTATTGGCGCCGTCGGTAAATATTTCTGCACCGGGGGGCGGTGCATCACCATCGATGGCACAGCGATACATGCGTCGTTTTAGTTTACCGAGGTATTGCATTCTAGCCACCACTTCCTGACCCGGGAAACAACCCTTTTTAAAACTGACGCCATCGATGTGCTGAAGGTTCAACATTTGTAGAACGAACGCTTCGGATGTGCCCTCGCCTATCACGGGTACACCTGCGTCGATGTTTTGCAGTCGCCAGCGCCGCTCGCTACACGGCTGGCAAACTTGTGCTAGCGATTGCCATAGCGTTTCCATGGTCGATACAGGTCCTGCAACCTCGTAGCGCGGAAGTTCCATTGAGGGCAAGGCCCCTCTGACACGAGAAATCAACAGCTCATTGTTGAACACTGTCGCATCTACCGCTGATGGCAAGTCACCGGCGATCTCGCGCAGCTTTTCACTTGCAGCAGTACCTGAAACACCAATCACCACCTGATCGGAAATAACCTCAATTTCAACCTTTGCGCGCAGCACATACATCCGCAATCGCTTCACTACCGTATCTACCTGCGCTGATGGAAGTTGGATTAAAAATCCATTCGCCAGTCGGGTCAGTCGGAACAACGTCAGGATGCGCCCCTTTGGCGTTGACCAGCTGTTCAGTTGGCTGGAGTAAGGCGTCAATTTTGCAACGTCGTTTGAAAACTGCCCCTGCAGGAAACTCTCGGCATCTTCACCAGTCACATTCACCAACGCATGAGCCGATAGATCACAAATGCACTCCGTCGCCGGAGCCTTGTCTCCAGAGAAGTTTAAATCAGCACACATCGACGAAGATTCGTCTGGTGTGGAACTATCATCGCCCGGTGCGCTGACCGCATCGGTAGACAGCAGGAATTTGGTCCAGGCTTTGTTCATCTTATATCCACTTTTTACGGTTGCACTTCTGTCACCGATACAGGTCCGGTACCATGTATACTACAATTGAAGTGACTGGGAATATAAGGGCATTCACGATCATATCCAGATGCCCGCTCATATGCTGTACAGGATCAGCGCTAACTTATGGTAGATAAATCACAACCCGTAAAGGGTATTGCACATCGTCCCGTGGCAGATGCTCCATCGTCCAGCACTGACACGACCAACAGGTGCGCGGTTCCAAAAGCCGAGGTTTCCGGCACTGCGGTTTCCGAAACAGCAGTGCACGAATCTAGGGATTCCATCTCCGTGTCTACAAAGACTGAACCAACACAACTTAGCCAGCAAGACCCGCGACCCAAAGAGCATGGCGGACAAAAAGGACTCGAGCCAACCCGATACGGAGATTGGGAAAAAAATGGCCGTTGCACTGATTTTTGATGCGTTCTGCCACTTCGCAGATGCGCAGGCTTCAGCCAGAACTGTTCATGTTAATGCTGCGCTGATACGCTGTTTGAAACATCCAACTTAAACTAAACCTGTCAGGAACTTCAATGGCCTGGAAAGATACGCGACCACTCTCGCCCCATTTACAGATTTACAAACTTCCACCCACCGCGATGATGTCTGTACTGCACCGCGGCACCGGAGCTGTGCTGAGCATTGGCACCGTATTGCTGGTGATTGTACTCGCAGCTGCCGCCGCCGGGCCCGATACATTCGACGGTATAGGCGGACTGTTGCGTTCGTGGTTCGGCAAGTTCGTGCTGTTCGGTTTTACGTTTGCGTTGTTTGCACACTTTTGCAACGGCATTCGGCACCTTGTCTGGGACATGGGCTACGGCTTCGACGTAAGCAAGGCAACTCGGGGAGCGCAAATCTCATTTCTTGCAGCGCTCGTATTAACTGTTCTAACCTGGGTAGTGGCCTTCGCGGCCTAGAGGAGAAAATTATGTCTGGCTCTTCACACGGTACTGGCCACTTTTGGGTTCAGCGCCTGACCTCCATCGCACTGATACCGCTGGTATTGTGGTTCTGTTTTTCAGTAGCCACATTGCCGCAAATGACCCACGCGCAGCTCACGGGGTGGTTGCAATCACCGCTTAATGCCACGCTGATGATCCTGGTGGTGTCTGTTGGCATGTACCACGGCAAGCTCGGGCTACAGGTCATCATCGAAGACTATGTGTCGAATCTGAACACACGGTTTTTAATAATCACTGTTGTAACCCTGCTTAGTGGTCTGTTTGCCGCGCTGGGCGTGGTTTCTGTACTCAAAATTTCGCTGGGAGCGTAACCATGTCCTACAACGTTATCAAACACCAACACGACGTTGTCATTGTCGGCGCTGGCGGTGCTGGTTTGCGGGCAACGCTTGGCATGGCCACCGCGGGCCTGTCCACCGCCTGTGTAACCAAGGTATTTCCCACGCGCAGTCACACAGTGGCAGCGCAGGGCGGCATGAGCGCCGCTCTGGGTAACATGGGCGCTGACCACTGGAAATGGCACATGTACGACACCATCAAGGGGTCTGACTGGCTGGGCGATCAGGACGCCATCGAATATATGTGTCGCGAAGCCATTCCTGCGGTTATCGAACTCGAGCACTACGGCGTGCCCTTCTCGCGCACCGACGATGGCAAAATCTACCAGCGCCCTTTTGGCGGCATGACCACCAACTTTGGTGAAGGCACAGCACAGCGTACCTGCGCCGCTGCGGACCGCACCGGCCACGCCATTTTGCACACGCTGTATCAGCAGTCACTGAAACACCATGCAGAGTTTTTCATCGAGTACTTTGCCACTGATCTGATTATGGACGACGGTGTCTGTCGCGGTGTCATGGCATGGGACCTGGCGACGGGTGATCTGCACGAATTTCGCGGCCATCAGGTCGTGCTTGCTACTGGCGGTTGCGGACGCACCTACTTTTCCGCAACTTCCGCTCACACCTGCACCGGCGACGGCAACGCTATGGTTCTGCGAGCCGGTTTACCGCTGCAGGATATGGAATTTGTGCAATTCCACCCGACGGGTATCTACGGCGCCGGCGTCCTTATTACCGAGGGTGTGCGCGGTGAAGGTGGCTACCTGACCAATTCCGAAGGCGAGCGTTTCATGGAACGCTATGCACCCAATGCCAAAGACCTGGCGTCTCGGGATGTAGTCAGTAGATCAATGACACAGGAGATCAACGAGGGCCGTGGTCTCGGCGACGACGGTGATCACATACACCTCAACCTGATGCACCTGGGGCCGGAAGTGATCGACGAGCGACTGCCTGGCATTTCAGAAAGCGCCAAGGTGTTTGCTGGTGTCGATGTAACCAAAGCACCCATTCCGGTTATCCCCACTGTTCACTACAACATGGGGGGCATTCCGACCAATTATCGCGGTGAAGTAGTCACTCTGTGGGAAGGCAATCCGGATCACGTCGTACCGGGCCTGATGGCCATTGGCGAGGCGGCCTGCGTATCAGTGCACGGTGCTAACCGCCTTGGATCCAATTCCCTGCTCGACATCGTGGTATTCGGCCGCGCTGCCGCATTGAGAGCCAAGGAACTGGTCACCCCCGGAAGTCCACACAAAACCTTGTCTGATGATGTAACCGGCGCGCTGATTGACCGTCTCGATAAGGTCAGGCACTCGACAGGCAGCACCGGTGCGGCACAGATTCGCGATAAAATGCAACGCACCATGCAAAGCCGTGCTGCGGTTTTCCGCACTGGCGAGACCATGTCAGCCGGATGCGACGAACTGCGCGAGGTGATCAAGGAGTGGGGCGATATCGGCGTCACCGACAAAGGCATGGTCTGGAACACAGACCTGGTAGAAACTCTTGAGCTTGAGAATTTACTCTGTCAGGCGCAAACCATTATGGAAGGTGCCAATATGCGTGAGGAATCACGCGGTGGCCACGCGCGTGAAGATTTCACCGAACGCGATGACGAAAACTGGATGAAACACACACTGGCCTGGGTTAAGGACGACAAGGTGTCATTCGATTTTCGGCCGGTTCATATGAACACCCTGACCGATGAAGCAGAAGTGGTTCCGCCGAAAAAACGTGTCTATTAGTGTCTATCAGTTAAGTAGACGCGTAGTCACCCGGCAACATGCAACTGACAAAAACATTTTACGCACGGCGGCAAACATTGTTTGCTGCCAGCCCGCAAGGAAAAATTGAACATGGCTGAATTTACCTTACCAGCTAATTCGATCGTCAAGAAAGGCAAGACCTTTGAAGCGCCTGCCGGTGCCAAAAAAGTCAGAAACTTTCTGGTCTATCGCTACGATGCCACCACTGGCGACAATCCGTCTATCGACACGTATCAGATCGACACTGACAGCTGCGGCCCGATGATCCTCGACGCGCTGATCAAGATCAAATCAGAAGTTGACTCCACGCTGTCGTTTCGCCGTTCCTGCCGCGAGGGTATCTGTGGCTCCTGTGCGATGAACATCGACGGCTCCAACACACTGGCCTGCACCATGGCGATTGAAGACGTCGAAGGCGACATCAGGATTCATCCATTGCCGCATCAGCCAGTGGTAAAAGATCTGGTCTCCGACCTCGACAACTTTTACCGGCAATACGAGGCGGTAGAGCCGTGGATGCAATCTGACAGCAAACCCGTTGGCGGCCGCGAACGACTGCAGAGCAAGGAAGATCGCGAAAAGCTCGATGGCCTCTACGAGTGCATTATGTGTGCATGCTGCTCAACCAGTTGCCCCAGCTACTGGTGGAACAGCGACAAGTACCTTGGCCCCGCTGCATTGCTCGCCGCCTATCGATGGATTGTCGACTCACGTGACGAGCAAACCGATGAGCGTTTGGAGGCACTGGACGATCCTTTCAAGCTCTATCGCTGCCATACCATCATGAACTGTGCGACGGTTTGCCCGAAGGGCCTGAACCCCGCCAAGGCCATCGCCGAAACCAAAAAAATGCTGGTGCAGAAAAATCTCTGATTCAGCTGACGTAACCGCGCCCGACACACCGCCAAACAAGTCTCGACTTAAATGGCTGTGTCGACGTGGTATGAAGGAGCTGGACACTGCGATGACCACCTATCTGGAGCATCATTACGATGCTTCAGATGCCACGGAGCAACAGCTGTTCTGCAAGTTGCTGGAAGAGCAAGACCCTTTGATCATGGGCTGGATCAATGACCCCGACACAGCCAGCCACTATGAGCCAGTCATTCGAAAAATCCGCGATACCCTTATTTCTCGCGCTTAAACCATCGCGCATCCTGCGCACACTGACCGCCACCTGCCACCTGTTGGCGATCATTGCGGTATTCCTGTCGACGGTACCATTGCTTGTACAACTGATACTAAGCGTCGCGATAACACTCAGTCTTTACTACAACCATCGACAGGACAGCCGGGAGCAATTTCTGATTTGGCGTGCAGGCAATCGATGGCTAATCGAAACAGCACGACCCGCACTGACCGCAGCTTATGATGAAGCACATCAGGACATCAGCGGCGCAGGCACCTCCACAGGCACCTCTACAGCAGAGTTAAAAGGTATCGATTTTTTCTCTCGCTGGCTGGTTATCCTGACCCTGCGCACCGCAACCGGCCACAATGAAAAGTATGTCATCCCCTGCGACGCATTGTCAGAAAATACATTCAGACTACTGCGTGTGCGCCTGAGAATAGAAGGCTTCACACTGCTTAATCCTGAAAAGAATCCCGGAACCTGATTCGCACGGCTCCGATTCCGTCAATGTGTCTTGCACCACAGGACCCGGCACTCGTATTATCTAGCAACGATCGCATCATCAGGTTTGTCAGGAGCAACAATTGCCCAATCCAATTCTACTCGGCGTCAATGTCGACCATGTCGCCACCGTGCGTCAGGCCAGAGGCGTCGGCTACCCGGACCCGGTCCATGCAGCCCTGCAGGCTGAAATGGCCGGAGCCGATGGCATAACCATGCACCTGCGTGAAGACAGACGCCATATTCAGGACGAAGACGTCGAGCGATTCGCAGCCTGTACACAAACCAAACTAAATTTCGAAATGGCGGCTACGGAAGAAATGCTGGCAATCGCTCTGCGCATCAAACCACTGGATGTCTGTGTCGTGCCGGAAAAACGAGAAGAGCTGACCACCGAGGGCGGATTGAATGTCGCTGGCAACACGAATGCACTCACCGAACTATGCAGCGAATTTAAAGACAACGATATCAGGACATCTCTGTTTATCGATCCGGCAATGGAACAGATCGATGCCACCGCCAGAGCCGGTGCACCGTTTATTGAATTACACACTGGAGCCTATGCCGAAGCAAAGACTCTCGCTGAACAACAATCCGAGCTTCAAAAAATACGCGACGCCGCAAGCTACGCTGCCAGCGTTGGACTGATCGTTAACGCAGGCCATGGCCTCACTCGTTTCAACGTTGCCCCCATAGCCGCCATCCCTGAAGTTCATGAACTGAACATCGGCCATTCACTCATTGCCGATGCACTTTTTATGGGGCTTCAGCCTGCAATAAAGCAATTGAGGCAACTCATGCTCGAAGCCCGACACATGTCATCAGTACCCTTACGAGAATGATCGTCGGCACAGGTATAGACCTGGTACATATTCCCAGGATAGAACAGGTCTTTGCCAAACGCGGAGACAGATTCGCCAGACACGTGCTGCACGAGAAAGAGTACCCTGAGTTTGAAAACTCAAAGCATCAGGGCCGGCTACTGGCCAAACGCTTTGCCGTAAAGGAAGCAGCCACAAAAGCCCTCGGCACCGGCCAGGCGCAAAACGTATTGCTGCGACATTTCTACGTACTGCACAATGAACACGGCAAGCCGATATTACATGCCGATTCACACGCCAGGACACTGTGTGAACAACAGGGAATCAATGCAATGCATGTATCGATTACCGATGAGGAAGAATATGCCATGGCCAGTGTCATTCTCGAAAAAGTAGTGTCTCCCACGGCCGTATAAATATTAATGAATAACACGAGTGAACGCAGTCCGTTTAATAGTATTGGTGGTCTGGCCGGTGTACGCAAGCTGGTTGATCGCTTCTACGACTTGATGGATGAAAAAACAGCTGCGGCAATTATCCGGGATATGCATCCGCAAAGCCTGGAGGGATCACGACAGAAACTCTATGAATTTCTCTGTGGATTTCTGGGTGGACCTGCGCTTTATATTGAAAAGCACGGACACCCCAGATTGCGGATGCGACATGCAGGCTTCGCTATTGATGAATCAGCCAGGGATAACTGGATTGCCTGTATGAACCAGGCGCTTGAGGAACAGGTGTCAGATAAAATTATGTTGATGCAACTGAAGAGCAGTTTTTATCGGACTGCAGATCATTTGATTAACGTGCAAGAAAAATCAGACACATAAAAATTAGCCGGATGAAAGTCTGCGCACTCACGCATCCAGTGTTGCTCTAACGCTGCGTGCCAGGGCGGCGGCACTGAAAGGCTTGGGCAGGACGGTATATCCACCCGCTCGAATTCTGCTGCGGGTGTTGTCATCAATGTAGCCGGAAACCAGCAGTACCGGTACATCAGCAGTCGCTTTGCCGAGTTCATTGATCAGATCAAAACCATCGCCATCTGGTAAGTGCACATCGACTAACAACAAATCGTAGCCGCCATTAGCAATCGCTCGACTGGCGGACTGAACATCAGAAACTCCGCCAACGGCGTAGCCATACGATCGCAGGATACGCATCGACACTCGCTGCACATCCGCATCGTTCTCAACGACAAGGACACGCTCCTTACCACCGACCGAAAACCTGCCAGCCGACTCGATCTCCGTATATACCTCTGTATGGACTGCCGGAAGGTAAATTGAAAACGTCGATCCCTTTGCCACTTCACTCTTTACCCGAATCGCGCCTCCTGCGTGCTCGATAATCTGCCAGCAGGTAGCTAAGCCGATGCCTGATCCTTCAGACGCTGATTTAGTGGTAAATAATGGATCGAAGATGTGTGGAAGGTCTGCTTCACTGATGCCACAACCGGTATCTGCTACCTCAAGGACTACTGTTTCGCGCTGATTCATTTCCGGAATGTCGATCTCTTCCGAACCGACTGCCGAAATGGACAACGCCAACTCACCCCTGCCAGACATCGCGGCGCGAGCATTTGTCGCCAGGTTCAATAAAACCAGTTGCAGGTGCCCCGGATCGATATCTACTTTATCGTTTACACCCGCTGAATACGCGGTGCAAACCCTGATCTGCTCACCGACGGCCCGCTGAAGCATACTGCTTGTCTCGTCGACTGCTTCGGACAGTCGAACGGTTCGAGGCTGCGCCAGATCTTTGCGAGCGAATGCCAACAACGATCGAGTCAATTCAGCAGCTCGTTCGCATGCAAGCAGTACATCGTCTTGCAGACTCTCTATGTTGTCTTTGCCGAGTGACATCATCTCGGTCGATGCACTCACGACGTATAGCAGGTTATTAAAATCGTGAGCGACAGCGCCCACCAGATGAGCCATTGCTTCATGTTTTTGAGCCTGCAACAGCTGATCCTGCAGGACTTTAGTTTCACTGATGTCCTTCACACCGCCAAGGATCTTAACCAGCTCACCGTTCACCATTACGGGATACGAATGATCACGCAGCCAGCGCGTTTCCCCATAGGCGTTTAAAATGCGATATTCGTGGACAGTTGGCATCCCGGCGTCAAGCTGTTTCCACACCTCCATACCCTCGGCTATATCTTCAGGGCAGATAATGCTGATCCATCCGCCCTTTTCTGCCAATTCTGCAGAAGAGTAACCAACAACACGCTCATACGAACCTGCCGCCACATGAGGAACCAGTGGTTCGACCGTCATGTCAACTTCGTAGATATAATCTGATGTGAGCTCGGAGAATCTGCGGAACTGCTCTTCGCGTTTCTGAAACGCCAGCTCTGCGACTTTTTGCTCACTGATGTCTATCGTGGTAGCGCACAATTTCACCGGTCGCATATCCACATCGAATTCGATGTGACCGCAGTTGCGCACCCAACCAATCTGACCATCGTGCCGATCGATCTGGTGATCAAATTCAAATCGACCGGTAACCTGATCCACAGATGCCAGAATATCAGCTTTCAAATTGATGCCGACCGATGGCGGTAAAACGGCAAGCAGCTCGGCTGCATTAGTCGGATAGAGTAATTCGTCGATTCCGTAAATGTCACCGAGTTTTGACGACCAGCGAATGTTATCCGCCTCTAGATCCCACACCCAGATACCAAAACTGGCTCCGCCCGTAGCCAAAGCCAATTCTTCTGTAGTGAATTGATCGAGGATCATTCTGTGCACAATGACGTTTCAGTACGAAATGCCACTCTAACTAAATAGACGAACACAGCCTCTATAGCGGTGCAATTCCAGCACACCCTCGCCACAATATTTGTTCCTTGCACTCCAGCGGAATCCTATCCACTGGTGATTGTAAAAACCCGAACAAGCTTCGGACAGCGTCATTACAGTAGTCGAGCACTACAATACCCCATCTACCAACATGAATGCATGTTGATTTGCATTAAGGAACAAATACAATAAGATAGCGGCGTTTTAATTACGCGCTTTTTGGGTTGGGCTTTTTTTAAGCCCGGGTTTTAGCCCGCGAGCAAGGCGAGATTGCAATGTACCCGTCGAATCAGTGGCCATATGCTGGCCAGGCTCTGATTCGACGGGACGCATTACTTGTAGGGATACTCTGTGGCAATAGGTGCCTTTATAAGCCCGTCAGGAATACCAAAAGCATCGACAAGGTCTGGACAATGCTCGCGGGTCTTGAGGCACAGCTCATCAACCATCTTCGAAATATAAACCGCTTTGCGACCCTCGATATAACCGTTTTCCAGATACCAGCCCTTGTACTCTTCAATCATCGACAGTGCGTATAGCCTTTCCAGCATGACAAGTGGCTGCTGAATAGATTTGTCTGCAGATTTAACGCCTGCCACAAATTGTTCCAGAACAAGACGTTCGATATAGGCTTTACCCATTTCAACCATCATGGGCTGGCACTCAATAACTGCGTCGAAGGAATCCATACCACCTTTAACGCGTTTTCGCAGTCGTTGCGCGACCAGGCGCAGTAGAAACGATTCACGGTATTTGAAAGCCGCAGTGTAAAAGCTGCGACTCAATAGGTGCTTGCGGTCGACGTTACGGGTGATGATGGGATTTAATTCAGTGACCTTCGTGCTTGCGATGTCTGAAACAAAGCGCATCGTACTCATCAGCCCCATGCTGCCAAAACTCTCTTTAAAGTGTGACAAGCGCGTTTTGGCGACCAGTTGCAGCAGTACGGTGTTGTCACCTTCGAAGGTGGTAAATATTTCGGAATCCGCTTTCATGTCGGCAAAACGATTTTCCCACAGGTAACCGTTGCCACCACAAGCTTCACGACACTCCTGCAGCGTTTTTGTAGTAAACCACGTGCACAGGGATTTCATTCCGGCCGCAACCGCTTCAACTTCCTGCCCGTCTTTTTCGGTTTTATTGGCGTAGCGCTCGAGGCTGTATTTTTGCCCGAAATGAAATGCATAGGCTCGCGCCAATAACGGCATCAGTCTGCGCTGATGCGTGGTGTAATCCAGAATACTGATTTCGTCACCACCACCCGGGCCGAACTGGGTGCGGTTGCCGGCGTATTTAATGGCGATAGTCAAACCGAGCTTCGCAGCGCTAAGGCCGGCATAGGGCACACCTACACGCCCTCCTACTAATGTCCCAAGCATCGTAAAGAAACGTTTACTTTGGCTGGTAATCGGGCTTGAGTAGTTGCCTTCGGCATCAACCGAGCCGAATTTATCGAGCAGGTTTTCCCTCGGAACAACCACATTGGTGAACCAGATCCGGCCGTTATCAACACCGTTAAGGCCCAGCTTGCGGCCGTTGTCTTCGATGCGTATACCGTCCAGTGTGCTGCCTGTGCTATCTCTCAGCGGCACCACAAAAGCGTGCACTCCATGCGACTCGCCATTAGTCACCAGTTGAGCGAAAACAGTAGCAGCCCGGGCATGGACCGCCGCGTTGCCGATATATTCCTTGCGCGCCAACTCGTTCGGGGTATGCAGGATAAATGCATCCTGGTCGGGATCAAACGTGGCGGTGGTTTCGATATCGCGTACGTTACTGCCATGACCGCCCTCAGTCATGGCAAAACTGCCGGGCAGTGCAAGGGTACCGATGTCCTTCAGGTATTTGTGATGGTGTTTCTCGGTACCCAGCCAATAAACACTACCGCCCCATAAGCCAAACTGCACGCCAAACTTAATGGTTAGAGATAAATCGTGGTAGCCAAGTTCCTCAAATACAGCCAGGTATTTTTCTATGTCATCCTTGCCGCCGGCAAATTTTGGAAAAGCCAGCGCGCCCCAGCCTTGCTGAGCTGCCAGTTCGCACCATTCAAAAATCAGCTCGCGATATTCGTCTTTGCTTTCAGGGATGCGGTCCAGCGACAGTTTCGGGTCGAGAAAAAACTGGCGAACCTTTTTTCGAATAGCAGCGTGTTTTCCATCCAGAAAGGTATTGAGGGCTTTTACGTCGACAGTTTGCTGCGACGACTTATCTGCAACCGCCGTTTGCTTACCGAGTATTTCAGCTGCTGCCTCTTCACCCAGGATGTCCAGATCCGTTTCGATTTCCATCAGGGCATTGCGGGTTGGGCAATTTTTTGGCAGCGCATCGCCCTCTGCCAGCGAAGCACCAAGCTCGGCAAGGGTACAGCTTTCGTCCAGGGAGAGCTTGCTGCGGTTTTCGCGGATATAGGCGCGCCAGCTCTGCAATTCACTGGCCGACGGCGGGTTCGCCGGGTCAAGCCACTTTTTGATCAGCTTACGCTGATCAGGTTGCATACACTTACTGGTGCGCAACACCTTTTCTATGCCGCGAATTTGCGCCGGAGATATAACCTCGTCCGACCAGGCGACATACAACATGGGAAGAAAAGGTAGTACACATGAGTCGACATTAAGTCCACGGACTTCTTTATTCATCGTTTCACCCGTTTGCGTCCAAGCTAAATTGCTATTTTGGTTTTCGGTAACATCCGTACAACGGCCAGTTGCTAAAGCAGTTCGGAGCACACTTTAAGGAGAACATAACACATTGGATTCAATAGCCTCAACCGCTGTACAACAACGACATTAAGACTGTCGACAAAGTCTGTAGGTTCCCTGTCTAGGATGCAGTAGAACGAACAGGCAGCCCCGCAAGCAATTATTTTTTACTTCGCCGCTTTCATTTACCCCCAGACGCTACAACCCAGACGCTACAACCGGTGATTTCCCTTCTGGTTCACTTTTTCTCAATTTGCGAAACGAAAGAAGCCGCTTGTTCGGCCGAAATCCTTTGAAAGGTTTTTACCCCACCGAGGATCAGAACCTTCTTGCCCTCGTCATACTCAGCCGTCACCCCGCCTTGCTCGCCGGTGATAATAAGAGAACCATCCTCGATAGCTGCTGGAAAGCCGACTTTCTCGAACTCGTTTTTGACATTCTCGCGGGTGAACAGGGCATGATAGGCGTCGCCATCCTTGGTAATGTTCAATACCTCCTTCGGGCTGGACGCCCAAAAACCCAGGAACTCCTCTGCCGCGTTAACAACACCCGACGCCAGGAATGTGATCGTAAGCAGGGCAAATATTGTTTTCATTAAACCGACTCCAATTGGCATTTCTTAAAATAACTGTCTTTGAACAACGAATTCTAAAAGCAATAGAGTCAGAAAGTAAAACTGTAACTGTGAACGTGTATTGCTTGCGCCAATCAGTGATTGATAGTTAATTGACGATTGCCTTTCACTTACAGGTTTCTTTGGGCGCAGTCAGGTTAGATTACCAGGTGTATCGGCTACCAAACGGTGCAGCAGATCAGAGAAAAGATTCAACTCATCTTGCGTCCAGCGGTCCTGAAATAAATAAGTTGCCTGCTTTGAAAAAGTGGCACGTGCCTCTTTGACCTTTTTCAATCCGGCTTTAGTCAACACAACAAATGCCAGCCTCGCATCTCTCTCATCAGCTTGCCGGGATACCAGGCCGAGTTTCTCCATTGGTGCTGCCATACGAGTAACCGTAGACGCACTGATGTGCATCCGCTTTGCCAGTTCAACGCGTGCCAGCCTGTGGTTTGTTACCCGCTCCAACTGCATCAACAGAAAAAACTCATTAACGGACAATCCGTGAATTGAGGAAAACTCACCAGAAAGCCGAGCTTTTACCTTGTCAGCAGACTGCAGCAGGCGCAACGCATTTTTAAAATAGAGATCATCCATTCGGGAAGAATAGTGCAATATACTTGCATATGCAAGCATTTATCAATATTGTAGCAAGTTTATAAAGATAGTCGACAGACGGGAGTCAGCATTGAATTTGGAACTGGTTTTTTCAGTGAGCAGCGTGCTATCCATGGCAGGCTGGCTATCGCTGCTAGCGTCGCCTTTGATTCCAGAGTGGTCAAACCGGGTCTCGACACTGTTTTCACATCCGCAGGCACTGTTGGCCGCGTGGATACACTTCCTTGCGTTTGATCTGCTCATTGGCAACTGGATGTGCAGGACCGCAAGAGCAGAAAGTATTAAATTCTACCTGGTGCTTCCCTGTCTGCCACTCACATTCTTGTTTGGCCCGGCAGGTTTTGTCGTATTTTCGCTTGTTCGTCAGTTCGGCAGACACCCGGTTCCGGGTAGCCGTCTATGAGCGGATGATTCAGGTGATGTCCTGCAACGGATTCGTAACGCGCTTACCCGTACGCTTTCTCTATCAGGATGGCTCTATCAGCATTGTTCCATCAGGATGGCTCTATCAGCATTGTTCCATCAGGATGGCTCCATCAGCAATGCTGCATCAGGAATGACTATCTATAGTGATCTGCAAATGATGCGCTAGAGACCACGGCTTCTTTCGTCTTCAGTTAACGATTTCCACCACGCATCATAGGGCGTATCTTCAGGGTGTCTGCCACTGTAGTCCGGTGCGCCATCATCCCACCAAACAGAACCCGCCTCTCCCAGTTCTATCTTGGCATTGAGCACATCATGTGCATTTTTAGACATCCGCGCCCGCATCAGCTTTTTTATCGCGCCGCGACGAATGCTGTCGTCCAGTGCCGGGTTGGTGCAGCGTTTGAGTATTCCTTTCGCCACCAGATAACGGCCGTCTTGTGTGTGGGGGCGGTCTTTTCTGGCCATCGATTCGATTATCGGTTGTGTGATGCCAGGTCATGTTACCCATGACCCGGCAGCAAAAACAACCTGTGAGCTTGATCTGCAGGATCCGGCCAGTACGCGCCGGATCCGCAGGATCAGCTATTACGCTCTAACCGCCGATCTTTGATAACAACGCCGGATTGACCACCAGGTTTCTTACCCCATGCGCGTGATCTTCGTCGAAGATATTGTCACCCAGCCAGGCACCAACTGTTCTGATATCTACTTTGGCAACCTTGGGGCGCACACTCCACGCCACCTGGAAAGGAGAGCCCGCTTCATTGTAACTTGGGCCAGTGGTTGATCCGGCGTACTGGACCGCGTCGCCGGTGTCGCTCGGGATGTTTAGCGCCTGCTGAAATCCGTCCACCTCACCGACTTCGGTCAGCTTGACAAAATCGAGTGCGCTATCGTCATTGACCAGAACATACACCTGAGTTTCGACTCGCAGTTGGGGGTTTTTTATCGCCTCACTCAAGCAGGAGCCGAGCGTTGGTCCAGGCTTGACCTGCGCACTGGAATGTACGTAGTGGACTTCTATTGTGTCGCCGGGCTCCAAGCCACCAAAATCGCCATCGACGCTGGCTAACTCAGCATCAGTGAGCTCGCCAGAGTAGGCATAGCCCGTTCCATGGCCCTTGCCATCGCCATTACCGACAAACGATGTGAATTCCCCACCCTTGTGTTCAGCACTCTCGTGAAAGTGAATATTGCACAAATTCATCGATGTATATTCTGGCGACATTTGAAACTGGCGTGGATTTTCACCGGCCACAGAATCGATATCTCGTGGAGACTGGGGACCAAATCCAGCATCATTCGTTGCCTTTGCCAGGTTTGCTCGCTGTTCACTGATGACGTCGTCTGAAACGGCTTCTGAAGTATCGTTAGCTGCGAAGGAGATCGCACCGGAGAGTGCCAGCGCTACCGCCGCACCAATCGTGTATGTTTTTTTCATTTAGGTCTCTGTTTGGTTCTGAAAGGACAACTGTTTTCTGTACGCCCGTTCCCGGGTACCGCGTGCCCGAAGAATATGGTCTCAATGTGCAAAAAATCCACTGGCAAAGGGTTAACTACAGATACCAATAAGATGAACAATAGTTAAACAGGGATCCTCAAATGCCGAATCAGTCAGTTACGTGACATCAAAGGCTCTAACTCGAGCAGGTTCAGCAAGCCGATTACCGATCCGGCAATTGACCGGGCGTGGTACACATCCGTGCGCGTACCGACGTGTGTTTGTGACAATTATTAGCTAACACCACTTCCTTTGCCCGAAGCTGGCCTTACACGAAGCTGGCGTTGCGCGAAGCTGTCGTTGTCCGAAGCTGTCAGCTACCTTTTCCAAAGCGGTGATGGATAAAGACCATCATTTACCATCTGCGAGAGCGCCTGCTGTATTGCCGGACGGTCTTCAGCGTAGGTAAGTCCATGCCACTGTTCTGCGCTTTGCAGTACCTCGACAGCAACCGTACCACTCCTGACCAGTTCATCGACCAGCAGAGGTATATAAAACTCTGCTTTCGGCGCTGTCTGATTTTTGCGTGCGAAACCGGTGAAACTTTTTTCGAGCAGCGGAAAAACCGTAGGATGAAAGCCCCAAAAATTCATTGACACCTGGTCAAGCGCCGACAGAGTAACTGCCGGGCTCGTCGAGTAATCAACGATGCTTTGGTTCTCATAAACTATCTTTGTACGCTCAAAGATGGAGGTTAGATGTTGAGAGTCATTCACCTCACAAATAGCCCGAGACACACTGCCATTGCTCGACAGGGTTTTATCTAATTCAAATCCGACCATGGAATAACAATCTGGCGCCGCCCTGTGCGTCAGGAACTCAAGCATTGTGTTAAATGCGCCAGCACCATAATAGTCATCCGCATTGATCACTGCGAATGGATCATTGACTACTTCACGGGCAACCAATACCGCATGACCTGTTCCCCACGGTTTTTCCCGAGAGATTACCCCGATGCCGGGCAGTGATGGCTCGACAGGCTGGTAAACAAAATCAACATCCACCAGAGCGTCGAACTGACTGCTTATTTGCACCCTGAAATCATCGGCTGTGTTTTCACGAACGACAAATACGATTTTTTTGAACCCGGCCCTGATGCTATCGAACACAGAATAATCAACAATCGTCTCCCCTGACGGCCCGACTCCTTCCAGCTGTTTTAAACCACCGTATCGACTACCCATGCCACCGGCCAGAACCACTAATGTGGGTTTCATAAAACTCCCCTGTCTACACAAACTGCCAACCAGTGCCGGTTCGCGATCCCTGCAGCTGTATTAACGTGAATGAGTCTAACCCCTGTCCAAAAACCGGTAACAGTGTATGATTTCAATGTATCGACTAAACCATTGTAGTGCCGCGAATTTAACAACATCTTTACCAGCCATTAATTACCTATGAAAAGCCGATTATGTCCACATTGCCAGCAACCATTGAATAACGGATCTGTGTGGCAGGTTTTAACGCAATCTGAATACAACTGCCAGGGTTGTGGACAGTCAAGCAGGTTGTCAATGTTCGGATTGAACCTGATATTGTTTATTTTTATCGCCATCCTGATTCTGGCTGGAAATTACCTGGGTCATACCCTCAGAGCGGTGGGGATTAGTCTGGCAGTCGGGTTCGTTTACCTTTTACTTAAAGCCTTCTGGATTCCCCTGGCACCCGCATCACCCTCGTATGAAAAAACCAATCGAAAACCATACAAATGGTATCAGGCACCGGTGCTGTGGATTGGCGGTTTTGCAACACTTCTGATCTGGGGATGGCAGTCACTAGGTCTCGAATAAGGTCCCGTTTTCTGATGTCGTATGTTGCTCTTGCGTGTTCGGGATCTTACGTGCCTGAGATCTTGCGTGCCTGGGCTTTTCCGTAATGGCAGAATTGCTATGGAGCAATACTGCACAAGACAAAAAAACCTGCCGGGTAACTGGTCAATCGATTGTAAACCAGCACACCGCATTGGTAACGACTGCAACTGAATTCTGCTTCACTACATCCGGTATCCATTATCGATAATCAGCACGCCAAGCCTGACACACACACAGATGCCCGTGAGTTTACAACGGCGGTTCGCGATATCCTGCCTCTTGCAGCGGGTGTCGCCATCTACGGACTGGCGTTCGGCGTGTTGGCTACGCAGGCAAACATGAACGAACTGCAGGTTGGGGTGATGGGCGGAACGGTATTCGCGGGTGCCGCCCAAATTCTCGCTGTAGAGCGTCTGGTTGCCGGTGCCGGCGCAGGGGCAGCACTGGTTGCGGCAGTCGCTATCAATTTGCGGCTGTTACTGATCACGGCATCAGTGCGTGACATATTCGCTGGTCGACCCTGGTGGCAACGCCTGTTAGGTGCCCACATGGCCACCGATGAGAACTGGGCACTCATGCTGGCGACACGCGCCGAGGGCAAACCTGCGGGCTATTGGTATCTGGTTGGCGGTGGTGCCTGCCTGTTAGTTACCTGGTTAATCTCCACTGTGATCGGCGCCGCGTTCGCTTCAGCCATACCCTCGCCTGCAGCGTTAGGTATGGACTTCGCCTTCACCGCTGCTTTTATTGCTGTGGCCAGATCCTTATGGCGTGGCCATATCGATCTAATGCCCTGGGTCTGCGCGGTATTGCTGGTGTTGGGCCTGACCGCCAGCGAGCTGCTGGACAGTGCCTGGGCACTGATTGCTGGTGGCATCGGCGGCGCCGTTGTTGCGGCTCTGCCCTTTTATAAAGAGACTGGATACGAACAAACGATTGACAAAAAGCCAGGCTACGAGGAACCAGGCCAAAAAGCGTTGGATGACGCAGATCAGCGCACATTCAATGAACAGGGAGATGCGAAATGAATGACACCTGGCTGGTGATTCTGGGCCTGGCAGTCGCGACATTTACGATTCGACTGTCCGGCGTGTTACTGGGTGAGCGATTGCCAACTACCGGTCCCTGGGCGCGCGGCTTACAGGCATTGCCCGGTTGCCTTATTGTCTCGCTGGTCACTGTGCTGTTGCTCAGTGGAGGTCCGGCTGAGTGGATTGCAGGATGTGTCGCACTAGGTGTGGCGATCGTCACCAGGAACCTGCCAGTAACGATGGTGGCCGGAATCGGCGTAATCTACCTGCTGCGGCAAACGGGTTTTTTTGCTATCTAGGAGCATTCGCCCTGACGAGCTGCGGCTGTCGCATAGCAACCAGAACATTCCTTGCCCTAGACCTTCATTTTTGAATGACTAAAAACGTAGCAACCATTCTTTTATAGATAAAAGCCTGTCGATAATCCGCTTACCGAAACAGCATAATCGGCACTTTGCAGGCGCCGATCATCTGCGTAGTCGTTGAGCCAATAATCAGGTTGCGAATACGAGAGTGACCATAGGCGCCCATGACGAGCATATCAAACTGCTCTGCATCGACAGTGTCAGCGATAACACTGTCTGCCTGTCCTGCAACCACTCGATAGTCTGCTGTAAAGCCGGCGTTATGTAATATGGCTACAGCACCACCCAGTTGTTTTCGATAGCGTGAGGATTCATTGCCAACATGCAGCAACAGGCACTCAAGACCTTTGAAAACCGAACTGCCGGCAATGTGTTCTATGGCTTTCATCGCACTCTTGCCACCATCAAATGCGATCAGAATTTTATTGATAGGTTTAAATGCTCTGGAGGCAACCAGCACCGGTTTTTTGGTTGAGCGCACGACACGCTCAAGATTAGAGCCCAGGTGGTCCATATCAAAGTTTGACGCCTCGCCTCGTTTACCGATGACGATCAAATCAGCGTCGCTTTCGAATTCGTGCATGGTTTCAACCAGCTGCCCGTTACGCAATGTTGTAGAAACACTGGTAGCACCCTGGCTCTCCACTCTGCCTTTGGCGTCGTCGAGGATGGCTCTGCCTCGTTTGTTTGCCAGTCTCGCCTTCTGACCATCGAGCTCTGCGAGCTCTTCAAGCAACGCGCTACGCGCACCCAGACCAATGCTGCCACTGAGATCAGCAGAGTCTGTTGCGCCATCGCGGCGGCCAAGCACATGCAACAGCAACAACGCGGACTCACCGCGCAAAGCAACCCAGGCTGCATGATCACATACACTTTGCGCGTAACCGGAGCCATCAATCAATGCGACAATTTTATTCATGATCAATGACCCATTAAACGCTCAAGCGCGCCGGGCTTGTCATGCACAGCCAGTTTATCGACGATGGTTTCACTCGCCTCGTTAAGCCCGATAATTTCCACTTCTGCACCCTCACGTCGAAATTTCAATACCACCATATCGAGTGCAGCAACACTTGAGATATCCCAGATATGCGCGCGCGATACATCAATCACCACCCTCTCCAGCGATTCCTTAAAGTCAAAAGAGGAGTTGAAATCTTCCACGGACGCAAAAAACAACTGTCCCTGTACCTGATAGGTACGCGCCGTGCCGTCTTCGTTACATTGCGAGGATACACGAAACAGCTGAGCAATTTTCCACGCGAAAAAGATCCCCGAGAACAGTACACCGACCAGCACCCCAAGCGCGAGGTTATGGGTTGCAACGACGACGATAACTGTGGACAGCATCACAATGGAGGAACTACGCGGGTGCTCTTTGAGATGTTTGATGGAAGACCAGCTGAAGGTACCGATTGACACCATGATCATAATCGCGACCAGTGCGGCCATTGGTATCTGTTTTACCCATTCACCCAGAAAGACGATCATCAGCAACAGAAAAATGCCCGCACAAAAGGTCGACAAGCGGCCTCTACCACCGGACTTGACGTTAATAATAGACTGCCCGATCATGGCACAGCCTGCCATGCCACCTATAAATCCTGTGGCCGTATTAGCGATACCCTGCCCTATACATTCTCGATTCTTGTCACTGCGAGTGTCGGTCAATTCATCGACTATTGACGCTGTCATCAGCGATTCAAGCAATCCGACTGCTGCTACTGCTGCGGAGTAAGGCAGAATGATCATCAGCGTTTCCATGGTGAACGGAATCTGCGGCAGTAAAAATACTGGCAGCGTTGACGGCAACTCACCCATGTCTCCCACTGTGCGCAAATCAAGACCGAGCACCACCGTGACCAGCGTCAGTACAATAATACATACCAGTGGCGAAGGTACTGCGTTAGTGACTATTGGCAGTAAATAGATAATCGCAAGACCGGCTGCAATCATTAGATAGGTCAATGGCGGCACCCCGGTAAGCTCGGGCAATTGTGCCATGAATATGAGAATCGCCAGCGCATTAACAAAACCGGTCATCACCGAGCGCGATACAAAACGCATGACAAAACCCAGCTTCAGCATGCCTGCGATAATTTGCAAAATACCGGTTAACACAGTAGCTGCTAACAGATATTGCAAACCATGCTCTTTCACCAGCGTCACCATTAATACCGCGGTGGCGGCGGTAGCAGCGGAAATCATACCGGGCCTGCCGCCCGCGATCGCACAAATAACAGCGATGGAAAAAGAGGCGTACAAGCCCACACGAGGATCAACGCCCGCAATAATGGAAAATGCAATCGCCTCGGGTATTAAGGCCAGCGCGACTACCAGCCCGGCCAGCACGTCGGCTCGTATGTTTCCGAGCCATTCGACACGCAATCTCGCCAGCAGATCAGCACTCACATTCAGTCTCCACATTTACTCCCGGGACTAATCGGGACTCACGGCGTCGGGACTCACAGCGATGCCGAATGTTGTCAGGGGCATGCAGAGTCAAAAGGTCTGGGAAAATATTCAAAATAGTTAGTCTGTAACTGGAATTTTTACACGTGAACGCAGTGACAACCGGGCGTCACAACAAGAGGTCATTTGGCGTGCAGATCGCAAGGTGTCGGAAAACAGGCAGGCAGACACCAGCAATAGGAAGAGGCAAACTGAGAAGTATAGCAGCCATCGTGCGGCCAGGATGCCAGCGATTCGGATAACACCTGTTCCGCAGCCTGTTCTAATCGCGGCGCCTCAGACCGGGCAGCGTGCCAGGCACAACCTGCCCACTACTTCCTATGCAATAACTGGTCTGAGTAGTGATTTGAAAATTTACAATTTACACTGGCACAGCAATGAGGATCCGTGCGATTCTGCCCGATTCGTTTGGAAAAGATGCAAGGTCCGATGCAAGCCGTTGAACAAAGCGAGGCAGTTTTTTGTCCAAGTTATTGTGCGTGCATAAGCGCCTGCCGCTTGAGAACTGTTTGACAATTGTTGTCTGGCAATTCCCCGGCGACAACAAATGAGCTACTACCATTACTGTTTATTGCTGTCAGACTGGCATTGCAAGCTAATACAGGTGCGGGCTACGTGACATTGCCGCAGCCGACTGAAACAAAGTATTTTTGTCCGTCAGAGTCGATCCGGTAATAGAGATCACAACGATGGCGTAGGATTTGAGTCAGCTGTTTAGATCAATCAAGTACGTTATTTGAGGCGCATTGTGACTCTTCTGCTTCAGTAATGGTCGATAAAGCTCGATAAAGCGCACTGTAAAACCGCCACTCGCAGCAGTGGAGGCTTTGCCTCACAGACTCCTGGAGAGCGCAAGCACACAACACATGTTGCATTGGAATTAACTATGAAATCTTTGCTCCAAACCAGGCTCCAAATCAGGCTCCCAATCACGCTTCGGTACAGACTGCGAAACCTGTATCGACAGTATCTGCACAACCCACGCTCACCATTGGTACTGGTATTACTACCCCTGTTGATACTCACAGGTTGTAATGGTGATTCGTCGCTGCGCACAGATGGAGAAATGTTATCAGCACCCATTCCGTCTGAAATCCGACAGATAGCAGCGCTGGGCAATATGCCACTGGAAATCCAGGTTAGCGTGAACGGTGAAGTAGCACGTGAGGTACCGGCCTCGGGCACAGAGGACTCTGTCGGTATCGTCGTCAATTTGCCAGCCGAACAAAACAACGAAGTCGAGTTGGCCTGGTTTGCAATTATCAATTCAGAAAAACTGCTACTCGCTGATTTCTCCACCGTAATTACCCCCGGGACCACCGAACTGAATGTTGCAAACTACAACAGTATCGGTACGCGTTTCGATACTGACGGCGACGGTCGCAGCAATTTGTCCGAAGCGCAAGACAATCGAAACCTGCAATCGCAGTTCGATGTCGTGGTTCCGAGACAAACCGGTTTTGGCGGTGTGTTTAGTGACATCATAGCCGACGGCATTGACCAGGATATATCCGGCGATACGGTAGAAGATGATCGGCCGAGCACATTCAGCTTGCGACACGATGGCACCAACATGGTTGTCTATGTTTGCGGACGTGACCAGACGCTGCAGGGAGACAACATCAGCAGTGACGGTGACGGACAATACTGGCATGATGACACCGTCTTTATCTTTCTCGACGGCGCCGACAGTGACAGTTCAAGCTACGATGGAGTTGACGACTTTCAAATTGGATTTGTCAGACAAACCGAGGAGATGATCGTAGCAAAAGGCGGCGGCAATCAGTTTTGCACTGCCGGCGCCTGTATACCTCCACCGGCTTTTTTCAATAATAGCAGCTCGTGTGAATACGAACTGGAGGTTACTTTGCCTCTGGCTGAATTGAATATGACACCGGGCACAGCCATTGGCTTTGACATTGAAATTACCGATGATGACAATGGTGGTCTAAGAGACAGTTCAAGCGCATGGATTGGATTTGATGACAGATCCGATCTGAACCCGAGCACTTTCGGTACGATTACCCTGAACTAGGAGTCTGCGGCAGACTCCTGGTTTGGCTTAATCGTTTCTTTCTCAGGCAAACAAAATCCATCAGCAACGATGCCGCGGCAAGCGCGGTAATTTCTGCATGATCATAAGCAGGGGCTACCTCTACCAGATCCATACCGACGATATCTATGTCGATCAGGTTTCTGATGATGGTTTGCGCCTGCCAGGTGCTTAAGCCTCCACACACCGGTGTGCCGGTACCCGGCGCAAATGCAGGGTCGAGACCGTCGATATCAAACGACAAATAGGCACCCGTGTCGCCGACAACCTGCTTTATTTTCTCTATAGCGGCGCTAACGCCATCCAGATGTACCTCATTCGCATCAATCACGGTGCAACCATGCGTGCTCTCATTCATGGTTCGTATTCCTAGCTGCACGGATCTTTTTGCGTCTATCAATCCTTCGTTGATAGCGTGGTAAAACATCGTACCATGGTCTATCCGTTTTTCACTTTCAGCCCAGGTATCAGAGTGAGCATCGATCTGAATCAGAGCCAATGGACCGTGCTTTTCAGCATGCGCCTTTAGCAGCGGATAGGACACCGAGTGGTCTCCTCCCATGGATATCAGAAACGGCGTTTGACTTAGAATTTCCCTGGCTTGCTGATAGATTTGATCTTCCACGCCATGCGGATACCCGGGGTCAAAGTAACAGTCGCCATAATCAACCATGCACAGCGTTTCAAACGGATCAAACCCCCACGGCCATGGACCACCATCCCACGCAATGTTGGTCGACGCAGCACGAATGCCGCGTGGGCCAAAACGAGCACCGGGACGGTTGGTTACCTAAAGGTCAAAAGGTATCCCCCAGGCTGTTATATCAGTTCCAGACAAGTCACGTGTGTAGCTACGCCGAAACAAACTAAGTACTCCGGAGTAGGTAGGCTCATAACCCATCGCCGCTTTTTTATCTGCGGTTATCGCCAAATCGGTATTGGTTAAGGGCGCCATGTTATGCCTGCAATCTTTTGTTCAACGCGTGGGCACCTGTCCCGGATTGAATGACGCTGTGGTTATCTGCGCAACAGCGCATTGCTCGCCAGAGGGTAATACCCTACCCTCGAATTCTTTCTAGATTTTGCTCCACCGCGTCCAGAAAACCGTTCATGTCTACAATTTTCTCGTTGTCGGGATCTGTTGTTTTACCTTTGATATCACCGGTGATGATACCTTGATCGACAGTGTCAATCAGTGCTGTTTTCAATGCATCGGCGTAATCTGACAATTCAGAATTGTGCTCGCGTTCAGCCAGTTCCGCAAGTGCATTGGCCAACGCATACAACAGTGCCGATGAATTAAAAAGCGTGACTTCACCGTCACTTTCCAGATATTTCAGATAGAGATCGTGGGCGGTACCGTGCGGTGCTTCATACAGCATGGTGCCATCCGTACTCTGAATAATCGAACTTGCCGTGGCCAGACTTCCGCCAAGCGCCGCTGAAATATCAGAGAAGATATCTCCATCCAGGTTTTGCGCCGGATACAACGCGTTGCGCGGCGGATCGGTAATCATTTTTATCAGTTGACTGGAGGGACGCATAATCATGAAGGCAGGCGGTGGTGTATCAGCTTGCGCCAATTCCTTTCTAACCTCTGCAATTACAGTACTAAACACGTCGTCGTACTCCATGTACTCACGCTTTAATCCAAAGTACACGTCTTTGTCATTGCGAGAGGCATCTCTGAACACCTGACTGACCCAGTCCTTTATTGCCGCACGATCATTGGACATAAACAGTACCGGATCATTCTTCCTGATTGATCGTGCATGTTTTTCCTCGCCATCCACGATTACCTTTAGTATACCGTCTTCCGGCATCGGCAAATTAAAGCTGCCGTACTGATCGCCACCACCTGCACTCATCCGCGAAATAGACACATGAGCCTTGCGGGTCGGCATACCAAACTCTTTCAGGCTATTGACCAGCTTGTACAGCTTGCGACCAGTGGTATTGTCCGGCACCCCCCAAATTGCGCGCTCAGGCGGAGTCGCCACAATGCGAGCCGCCTGAGCATCTATTAGTTCATAGTGATAGGACAACCCAAGGCTCTCGACCTTTTTCTGATAATGTTTTTCGTAAATTTCTTCGATAGCCTCTCGCATGACACCGTCATAACCCGGTATGACAGTGTCTTTAAGACCAAGGTAGATATCTCGCTTTTCATCGATAGCGCGTTGAAAGAACTGATGTGCCCACTGTTCAACTGCTTCAATGTCGTTAGTAGCCAGAAGCCAGGGATCGCCCAGGTTAAGTACGCGTCGATGCAGTTCAACAGGATCGCCGTTTTCCCCAACAAAGATAAGCTTGGCAACACCGGTAGCAGTCGATAGCATATTAAAGCTGTCTTTAATGCCGCCTGAGTCCATCGTATCAACAACGATATCTCTGCCGATCCAGTCGGGCTTATTCACCTGCAAATTGCGGAACTTGATGTCTTCGCGAATGATGTTTCCCGCAATACCTTTACGGATGGCACCATTCGGTGATTTCGTTGCCAGGCGATCAAGTTTCGCCTCATCCAGTTGTGGATGTTCGGCCAGCAGTGCATCCAGTTGATCGCGATTGACGGTCATACCGGCGTTCTTGATTCCGACACCGTGCTCTTTCAACGCTGCGATTGCTGCCAATACGGCAGCCCCGTTGCTTAGCAGTCGGTTTTCCGCAGTCAAATCGATCTCAACCAGTTCGATCTCCAGCGGTTCTTTGACAAACTGAGTCAGTATGCGCTCAAACGCAATCTGAGCCATTTCATCGCCATGCAGAACGACCAACGGTTTGACAACCTGTATCTTTTTGCTCATGCCGGTTCTTTTTGTTTGAGAAATAGAAGGTTGGCGAATTGTACCTGAACTGGGTTTTCCAATGACACAAATGCCTGGATCGTCCGGATAAACGCGGCGCAGCTGATGAATAGATCGACGGCTTATTATCAGACCACGGAATAGTCGCTTGTCGAGTTAAACCCTAACGCAGGTAGCAGGCAGGTAGCAACGCGTTGACAGCAGTTGGTCAACTGCGAGCGCTTAAACGCACAAGCCTGATGATGTTGCCGTAGAAATAGAAGTGCACTTTATATAGGATTACCGGGGTTTGTAACGCCATACAGGCTTGCAGGTAACGCCCGGGGCAACTATCGACGGTTAAAAAATGACCTGTCGCCAACAGTAAAACGCGCTGGAATGTTATTTTCGTTCAGCTTGTCGGGCCTGTGCAGCGGAACTACGCTGCAACCAGATAGAAGAGCTCCAAACGAAAGAGCTCAAACTCGAAGAACTTAAACCAGAAGAGCTTCAACCAGACGAGCTAGGCTGCGGTTACCCGTGTGATTGCATTATCGATTGCCTCGACGATTTCATCGAGGTCCGACTCTGTACAGATCAGCGCCGGGCTCAAACACAAGGTGTTGTTGAAGCTTTCAAAGCTGCGATTTGTACGACCGATAATAACCCCTTGCTGCATGCAATCAGCAGCGATAGCAGCGGGGATTGCCTCGTCTACAGGCTCTTTCGTGGCTCTGTCTTTTACCAGTTCCAGCCCGCAAAAAAGCCCCTTGCCTCGGACCTCGCCTATGATCTGGTGCTTTTGCTGTAGATCTCGAAGTTTGTCGAGTAAATAAACACCCATATTTGCCGAGTTTTCGACAAGGTTTTCGTCTTCAATAATCCGCATGTTTTCCAGTGCTGCAGCCGGGCCGCCCGCACAACCACCAAAGGTGCTGATATCTCTGAAGTAGCCCATCGGGTCACTGGCGTCGGCTTTAAATCGATCAAAAACGTCTTCAGTGGTTACCGTACATGAAATGGCGGCATAACCACTGGCAACACCCTTGGCCATGGTGACAAAGTCGGGTTTAATTCCGTAGTGCTGGTAACCAAACCACTTACCGGTTCTGCCGACGCCGCACACGACTTCATCAATATGCAATAACACATCGTATTGCCGGCAAATTTGCTGAATAGTCTCCCAGTATCCTTCAGGTGGCAGAATGACTCCGCCACCAGCGGTGATAGGCTCCAGTACTACCGCACCTACTGTCTCTGCACCCTCTCGAAGAATTACTTTCTCGAGTTCTCTGGCCGCTCTCTCGCCGTAGTCGTTGACATCACCATACTGGCTGCGATATTCGAGACAATGCGGCATTTCCACAAAACCCGGTGCAAACGGGCCATATTGCGCCTTTCGTTGAAACTGCCCGGAAGAACTTAACGCGCCTATGGTTGTGCCGTGGTAGTCGCGATCACGGTAGATGATCTTGTGTTTGACCCCATCGTTCTCGATAGCCGCCAGCTGGCGTACCATCTTGTAGACCTTTTCATTGGCTTCGGAACCGGAATTGGAAAAATACACACGGCTCATACCGGGCATTTTTTCAATCAGCTTTTCTGCAAACATGGCGCCGGGGATGTTGCCGGCAGAGTTCGCGAAGTAGCACATCTTGACCAGCTGATCACGCACGGCATTCGCTATTCGCTCTCTGCCATACCCAACATTCACCGTCCAGACGCCTCCCGATACCGCATCGAGAAACTCCTTGCCGTTCGCATCTGTTATGCGCATGCCCTCGCCACTCACCATCACGGGCGGTTTCGCGGTTTCGAAAGTCTTGTGTTGTGTCAGATGATGCCAAACGTGCGCCTGATCACTGGCAATTACATCATCGATGTCTATCTCGTTACTATGATCGTCAAAAGTCATGTCCGGCCCTCATGGCTCAGGTACTGCTGAATCAAACATTGTGTTGCCACGAACCTTGCCGAAATAACCTGCATGACAAAAGCGACAGCCACAGAGAGGTGTTAGGTCCAGCACTAAATATTCAAGGATTTGTGCGGGGTGACACGCTACCGCGTACCGGTTTCCTAGCATAACCGGAATGCCGCAATCGCGGCTTACCTCACCTTACAGGCTTTGATATCAGCAGTTACGACGATCCTGTCGCCACTTAGCCCGGATTATTGTCGCTTTGCGTTAAAGTGCGATGAATCGCACAAAACTGGTTAGATCCGGTTTCAACGCGAGCCGTCGCTACAGACCAAACCAAGCCTGAGAGCCACTAGAATATTTTCTGCGGATTCATAATATTTTTCGGATCGAGGGCATTTTTTATCATTTTCATAAAATCTACCGTCTCTCCAAGCTCGTCATACAAATAGGCCTTTTTGCCTTGACCGATGCCATGCTCACCGGTGCAGGTTCCACCCATACTGATTGCCCGCTTGCTAAGCCGACTGGCAAACGCTTTGGCTTCATCGACCTCTTGTTCGTTATCGAGATCAACCAGCACCGTGGTATGGAAATTTCCGTCTCCCACATGCCCGACCAAAGGCGCCAGCAGCCCATGCTCTTCAATGTCCAGGCGGGTCGCTTCAACACATTCTGCCAGGCGCGAGATCGGGACACAGGCGTCAGTGACGATCGCATCCGCCGAAGGTCGCAAACCGCGAGCCGCCCAATAGGCATCGTGCCTCGCCTGCCACAAGCGATTGCGATCCTCTTCTTTGTCGGTCCACTGGAATTCAGAGCCGCCACAATCATTGGCAATTTCGCCAAACAGCGTGCTCTGTTCCGCTGTCGATGCCTGCGAACCGTGAAACTCGACAAACATCGTTGGCATTTCTTCAAGTTCAAGCTTTGAATAGGCATTGCAGGCTCGCACCTGCACCGCGTCCAGCAATTCGATTCGGGCCACCGGTATACCGTACTGAATTGTCTGGATAACTGCCTGACAGGCCGATTCAACGGTTGGAAACTGGCAGACTCCTCCAGCGATAGACTCCGGTATCCCCTGCAACTTTAACGTCAGCTCGGTGATCACTCCCAGAGTGCCTTCTGAGCCAACCAGCAGCCGCGTCAGATCATAGCCCGCCGAGGTTTTTTTCGCGCGACTGGCGGTATTGATTTCACGCCCGTCGCTCATCACCGCCTTTAACGCCAGCACATTGTCTTTCATGGTGCCATAGCGCACGGCGTTGGTACCGGATGCGCGCGTGGCCGCCATGCCGCCAAGACTGGCATCAGCGCCCGGATCGATAGGAAAAAACAAGCCGGTATCGCGCAGGTATTCATTCAGGGCCTTGCGGGTTACGCCTGGCTGTACGGTGACCGTCAGATCTTCCTGATGCACTTCGATAATCTGGTTCATTTGCGACACATCAATAGACACCCCGCCGTCCGGTGCATTGAGCTGGCCTTCAAGAGACGAACCGGTGCCAAAGGGAATTACCGGGCAATTGTGCTGTGCACACACTTCAACCACCCAGCTGACATCTTCTGCGTTTTGCGCAAATATGACGGCGTCTGGTGGCTGATTTTCAATGTACGTGGTCGTGTGCGCATGCTGCTCACGGATCGACGCCCCGGTTTGAAAACGCTCACCAAAGCGCTGTTTCAATATATCTGAGACCAGTGAAATATTGCTGGTACCAGTACTTCGCCTGTCTTGTTGGGACATATCTGAGCCGCCTCCCGGCCATTCGCAAACGGACCGAGGTCAGTCCGCCAATACACAACCTGTTAAATACTACACCCGAAAACCGGCCTGCTCGCGAGTGTTTTGTCTGCCAGCTGAAAAAACCGGGTTAAGTTATTCGTGCCAATGTCGCACAGGATACTAATACCCCGTCAATCGTAGCCGGAAATTTATGATCAAGTTTCGACACACCGCCAGCCGGGCATTCGCTCTGTTAGTCTCGCTCACTGCAAGCGGATTGCTGTTCGCAGAAACCATTACCCTGCAGGCGCTTGACGACTTTCCTTCAATTGATTCCGGTGAAGTGCCTTACAGCGCTGAAAATGGCCGCGGGGCATTGCAAATCAACGCATCAGTGGAAGAATACCGCGACAAATTTGCCCGCGCGACAGCCAGTTACACCGGCGACGGCGCAGTGTATGACCTGACGCTTGTGACATTGGGCGAAATCGATGGCGAGGGCGAATATCGGGTACTTGTTAATGATGTTGTTGTCGGCACAGTGATCAATGACCCGACGACAATCGACTTCGCAGAACAACTCCACACTTTCCCCGACATTGCCGTACCCGCAGGCGCCACACTGTCGGTTGAATCAATTGCCGTGTCTAACGGACTGATACCCGAAAATGATGCCTATGCCTATGCACGCGGTCGCTGGCGTCGGCTGATACTGCAAAACGACAGTCCGGCAGCCACACCAGTGGATCTTCAGGTCTCCACCACAGTCATTGACGGCAGTCCGCAGCCTGGTGAGGATTTCACAATCAGGATTGACGTTGCCAACAACAGTGCCACCGATACCGCGACTCAACCAGTCGTTACTGTGACAACACCTGCATCGATAACTATAACAGCACCGGCGCAATGTACCGCGGACAACGATGAACTGACCTGTGCTCTGCCGGAGATAGGTGCCCTGCAAACGGAATCGATCAGCTTGCAGGCTGTCGCAAGTAGCAGCGTGCCAGCGTCACTGCAAGCCACCGTGAGTGCGGATCAGACAGACAACAATACAAGCAACAACACGTCTATTGCACAACTGGAAATCGATGCCACTGTTACGCCACCGCCTACGGTAGATTTGCAGCTTGCTGTTTCTGCAAGCAGCGGTGACGACGCATTGCTGACAGGCGATGAAGTCACCTATAGGCTGGACATCACAAATGCCCATTCAATCAACGTGGCCACCGCACCAATCGCAGGCGTCATTCTGCCAGCGAGCCTGCAGTATCAATCAAGCGCCGAATGCACACTCGACGGTATCAATGTCTTGTGTAACCTGAACGAACTGGCACCTGGCGAGGCAAGTTCCGTCGCCTTCACCGCAACAGCGGTAAGCACCGGACAATCGAGCCTGATAATCTCAGTCAGTGCGACAGAGCCGGAAGACGTAACACATGACAACGAGATCGTGCTGCCTGTTACTGTTATCGCCGCCTCGCCCGCTACTCCGGCAACCTCGTCCTCAGCCTCAAACTCAACCTTGACCTCGACCGCGACCTCGACCGATAACCCAATCGACGCGGGCGGAAACAGCGGCGGAGGCAGCATGTCAATGCTGATTCTTCTGGCGTTTCTAACGCGTCTTTTTATGCATCCCGGTGTTAAGCATCGCGGTGTTGCGCGTCGCGGTGCTATCTCCTGAGCTTGAATCACCAAATGGCGCCCTGCTTACAGCCCTCACATTTTGAATTGATTGTTAAAAGCTGCGCAAGGTTAACAGCGCTGCGCTGACGCAGCCGGTTGGCAGCCGGTCTATTTGCTGACAATCGGTGAGTCTTTGCCAGCACTGTCTGACCAGAGCGTTTCAACCAGATCATGACCGAACGGGTCGTGCGCTTTTAGTTGACTGCGATTAAACGGAAAGTAGTCGTTGTACCCAAAATAGGCCTCGCTTATTTCCGCAAAATACTCGAGCGGATTCAACGAGGCGTAGCCAGGACCGACCACGCCGGAACTATGTTCTAGTTGATCGTACATGCGGCGCAGCTGCACCTGTTCGAAGGCGTCAATTACCGACTGATTTGCCGCACCCAGCACTTTATGATGGAAGGCATGGATATACTCATGCAGCAATATCGAGGATTGCCGATCGCGCGACCACTTGACAAAGTTTCCGGCGTTGACGATTTCAATGTGACCAACCTTGTCCCTGTTACCGGCCGAGGCAACGATCCAGTCTGGTGAGCTATGATAAATCGATGCCTTGTCGGCCTCATCATCCAGCTCGACCCAAATGAACGTCTTCTGTAATTCCGTTATTCGCGTCGCGGGCAGTTGAGCGGTCAAACCGGAGATCTGCAGCTCGATCGACTCCATAAGCTGTTCTGCCAGGGTGGTCTTCTCTGCAACCATCGGATTGAGCAACACAGTAAATCCAGCCACCTCGCGTCGCTCATAGTCCTCGCTCGGCACCAGAGGATTTTCTGGTGCCAGGCGAATGTCCTGCGCACGTTGAACCACCAGTGTGTAACGCCGCAGATCACCATACTCAATTGACTCGACCTCGCCGGTCACATCAATCTGGTGGCCATAAAAGTAACGCGCTGCGTCATGTATGCCGCTGTCTGCCAATTGCTTTTTTACGGTTTTCGGAATCTGCACAATGAAGGCGTCAGGGTGTTCCCAACTGTGCTCCGAGTAGAGCTCGTCGTAGGCAGAACGGTAGCTGCTGCCGGTAGCGCGCACGCGAAATCGAACCGTAAGCTCTTGTTTTTCTTTAGCTATTGCGCTGACAGGGCTGTGTACTGTCGATTGCGCATGTAATACCCGAATTGGCACGGTCAGCGCAGCAAACCACACCGCCGCAGCGATCAGCAGCATCGCCAGCACAGTCACAGGCCGCGAATTATTTTTTGCTAAAACGGTTTTATCCTGCGCTGATTTAAGATAACTTTGTGACATTCTGGTAATCATCTAAGCCTCAGTGCTTTCTGTCAATCCATTAATACAGGTGCTCCGGCCACAAAGAGCGTCAGGACACAGTTTACTTTCATAACACCGCGCACCGCATAAAAGAGCTCGCTACGAGCCTGCTTAATGATAACAACGCTATCCGGGGGTGGGTGGCTAATTTGGAAGCCATTCATGCGTACACAGCTTTACCCATTTGTCTCTATCCGGACACAAGCCACGAATTCGAAACAGGGCAGTCAACCCGCCGGAAAGATGTCCGATATCTGTTAAAAGATACTTTGCGACTCTATGTACTCCCCCGAAGAATTCAACTCTATGCACGGCGGTGCCTGCAGCAATGCAGCCTGCAGCGGCAGTTCGCTGTGTCGACCGTGTAGCCGGTCTCTCAGTATCAACCCTCGCTCGCCTGTTCGTTACCTGTCAACTGTTCTGGTACTCGCAGCCACACTTGTCATCTCTGCCTGCGCCCCGGGCGCAACAACGAGGTCGAGCCTCAGTGGTCCGGTGGTGGAATCAAAGGGGCGGCCTTCCGCGCCATCCAGCGTTGGTTCTGAACAGGACTCTGAGCAGGACATCGAGGGGCTGGATACACGGCAGATTCTGCAGTGGTATGAGGAAGCGCGTGACATCGTAGCCAGAGACCGACAGGTTGACCTCAGTAAGCTCTCTGCTGAAATTGCAGACGAACGTGAAATCGCAATCCACGCTCGCACCAGTTTGCTCGGTGCGCTAAGCCATGACCTGAGCAATGCTGATTTTGCGGAATCGCTGGTCGACAATATTCTGCACACACAGACGGCATCGGTGCTTGCGATCTACTCTCCTGACCAGCGCAAAATCCTGATACACAGAGATAATCTGATTGATTATTTGCGTACAAGCCGCAATTCGATACCGACAGGCAAAAGCGACAAAGCCGCAATCCAGGCACTGTTGATACACGAATTGATACACGCCAGTGATCACATCCAGCACGACGCGTTCAGCAACAGCAACAGTACAACGTATCAGGAAGTATTTGCCAAATCGACAATCATTGAAGGCCACGCACAATGGCATACTCGCAGACTATGCAGGCTATCTGGCTGCAGTGGTGCCTTCGATACACTCAACGGATATATGTTCGAGGTTGATGAACAAACTGACCCCGCGCTTGAGTATGTGCAAAATCGAAACTTCAAAAGTCTTGAGTTTGTCTACAAGGAAGGCGAGCGTTTTATCGACGCATTGATGAAGCGACCCAATGGGCAGGCTCTCATTAAAACAGCTTTCACCTCCCCTCCACGGGACTCAATACAAATCATCGACCCCCAGTCATTCCCGAACCGCGCGCGAGAGGTTCGTAATCTGATTTTGTCAAACGCGATTGAAAGCGCCGACAAGCCCTGGAGCAAACGCCACAAGGGTACACTGAAAAGAAATGTGCTGGCAGCTGCTGCCTTCAGTGTGAACCCGGAGGCGCGGCGACCTATTGTCGATTTCTACACGACAAAAGTCCTCGCTACGGCAAAACACGAGTACTACGACCGCAACAGCGACACACCCATTCCCATCGCTATTATCGCATTACAAACTGATACCATTCACACGGCTACCAATACAGCTGAGATCGTATTCGACTCTACCGCCAGCACCTATGGCAGTCTGAACGGTACACTGGTATCACTTACTGACTGGAACACCAGCCAGCACACTGCGAATATAGACCGTGCTAAAAAACACCCGCTACGCATAGACATGTACACCGCAAGCGGCCACATGAGCAACGGTATGATCAATGCGGATTATCCAATCGAGGTAGTCACTGCTACCGCCGGGACTTACATCATTCATATAGATGGCCGCTACAGCGGTGGCAAAACTGACTTGATGCAACTGGCGGGTCAGTTGTTAACCACTCTGAACGAACAGTAGTTATCCTGGTGCCAGCCACTGGCTGGCCCTCGCAAGCTGCAGAGCCAAGGCCGTAGAATCTGGGCCGCAGAACCAAAAAGCAGAATCAAAAAGTAGTAGTAAGGTGAGCAGTAAAAAACGCCATCAGTTCTTATAGAGAGCGTGAAACCAGAAGTCAGATCGTTCGATCTATTAAGGCGAATTCATTTAATCTACAAAGGCCTGCTCGGCAGTACGCAATAGCTTTCTATGTTGCCCAAGTCGTCGGGTAAACTGCACTCTGTCGAAGAATTCGAGTAACTCGACAACCAGGTTTCTTCCAATGCCGGATGCATCGCGATAACCGGCCACTGTCAGCTGTCCCTGCGCTTCAAGAGTTTCAGCTATCTTCGCAAGCTGAAGTACATCGTCGGGCAAAAAATAGCGGTTGTCGCTAACCCGATACAGTCGCCCGTGTGCAACGCAGCTGTTGAGCAGCGCCGTTGTCTCTGCAGGTGTTATGTCAAGTGCTTCTGACAATTCAAATACGCGCGGAGCAGTCGGGCTGAAACGCTGATAGACCGGCAGTGCCTGCTTCCATAATTTTTCGGTCACGGCACCAAGCGACGATTCGCGACCCGCAACCCGATACACAGCACCACGACGGGTTAGCTTTTTTTCCAGACAGAGGTGTCGCAACACGTCGTTGAGCACCGGCCTGGCCACAACCACTTTCATATGGTGTCGTAACTGCTCAACATCTGCACCCAGCACCTCCGTGTTTTTTTCATGCCATGTGTGCAATGACTGTTGTACTTCGGTCTTCAGGCTTTGCCAGTGAACAGATTGCATTACCCACGCATCTGCCTCAGGCTGCGTCGTTACGGTATCTTCAATTCGGCTGGCCAGATCCAGCACAGCCTGCGGCTTAATATTGAATTGCAGGGAGAATAGATTGACCGATACACCGGTCGGACTAATACCAAGCAGCTGTCGCAACGCATGCTCCCTGGTTGTTTGATGCATAGCCCGCAGCACCTCCAGCCTGTAGGGTCGCGATCTGCCCCTGCGCGGCGGCAACGGATCAATTACCAATCCGCCCGCTATGGTGTGCCGCGCCGATTGGTCACGCAGAACAAATCGATCCCCGTGCACAACGCCCGCTGGTTTATCGCACAGGATTCGTGCATAAACGGATTCACCCTGCGCTGCCTGCTGCACCTCAAGTAATGCGATACGACAGGGGATGTCTGATGCGCCTACATGAAAATGTGCCGGCGTCCAGTGTTTTAGCATTGTCTGTGGCAACGACGGCGTCAAACTCACATCGAAATAGCTGACCGGCTGCAACGACTCGCTGGAACTCAGCCAATCACCGCGCTGCAGGTTAGCCTTCTTTATATTGGCGCCAACGAGGTTTAACGCACAACGCTGCCCGGCAACCGCTCGCATTGCTACTTTGCTTTGCGCGTGTATGCCGCGTACCCGAAGAGCAACCTGGCCGGACAGCGCGTAGATCTCCTGTTCTACTGTCACCTCGCCAGATGTCACCGTACCGGTAACTACTGTTCCGGCACCGGTAATAGAAAATCGCCGGTCAATGGACATTCTGAAATAGGCACCATCGTCTTTTTGTGTCGACGATAATGTGTCGTCCTCTCGCTCAACCAGACTGTCGAGCAACGCGGCCTTAACCCGCTCGACCGATTCACTGTCATTGATCGATACGTCAAACACCTGCGCATCAGCAAATCGGGTTTCTTTAAGTAGTGTTGCTATCTCCTCGCGTACTGTCGACAGACGTTGCTGGTCTACCAGGTCTGTTTTACTCACCGCTATGATTGCTCTGGGCACGTCGAGCAACTGCAAAATAGAGAGGTGTTCTTCTGTTTGCGGCATGGGACCATCATCTGCTGCAATCACCAGCAGCGCAGCATCCACAGCTGACACACCGGCAATCATATTGCGAACAAACTTTTCGTGACCGGGAACATCTACAAACGCAATCTGACCTGCGCTTTCATCAGCAACGTCAGAGCGCTCTTTACTGTCATGCTCTGTAGTGGCGTGCTCTGTAGTGGCGGATTGCCCCGTGCTGGCGGGCTGTCCCGGGATAGCAGATCGCGAGGCACTATCCGATGACTCAGTTGGCAGTGCCAGATAAGCGAAGCCCAGGTCTATCGACATACCCCGCTTTTTTTCTTCCGGCAGTCGATCGGTATCAGTGCCTGTAAGACACTTGACCAGACTGGTTTTGCCGTGATCGACATGGCCCGCAGTCACAACAATCAATGTTGGCGCGCCTTTGAACAAATATCATTCATAATTAACAAAAAGGATAGTAGTAGCCGGGCGACGGTTCGAGACCCCGGAGAATTATTCATTCTTCGACGCAATCCGAACCCTGCCGGGAAAATCCGAGTCGACCGGACTCATGCCGATACCTGCGCTGGTACCCGCTCAAACTGAAACCTCGCCTGGTTTTTATCATTCTTTTCCGGGTCCGGATTGACTGGCTCAATGGATGAACTTGAAAGAATACATTCTCGCTTGTACCCGCTGAGTCTGCAATACTTACAGGCTGCATATCAAATATCCACAGGTTAGCCATGGCAAGACTGAAGGACAGCGTTGACAATGAACGCCACTATCTCGAGGCACTGGAATGCCCCGAATTCGAGCACACGGCATTTACGCCGCCCAGAGCACTGGCAAAATGCAGAGTTGCGCTAATTTCCAGCGCAGGATTAATGCAACGTGGCAGCGACAATATAAGAGCTGGTACCGGTGACTACCGCGCCATTGATGACACCATTGCAGACTCAGACATTTTAATGAACCATGTGTCGGTCAACTTTGATCGCACAGCCTTTGCCGAGGACATCAACAGTGTGCTTCCGCGTCAACGCCTGAAGGAACTTGAACAACAGCGGACTATCGCCCACGCTGCAACCGAGCACTATTCCTTTATGGGTGCAACTGCTCCCGAGGAAATGGAAAGCCACGCGCACACTCTGGCAGAAGAGCTCAAAAACAAAGGGATTAACACCGTCTGCCTGCTGCCTGTCTGACCCAACTGTACCCGCGCCGTGAGCGCGATTGCACACTGGATTGAACAACATGGTATCAGCACGGTCGTTATTGGACTGATCCGACTCCATCTGGAAAAGACGTTGCCGCCTCGCTCCTTGTGGGTACCATTCGAGCTGGGTCGGCCGCTCGGGGCACCAACAGATAGTTCGCTACAACATCGCGTGTTGTTACAGGCATTGCAACTGGTTGAAACAACAACCGCCAGACAAATTGTCGACTTCGCGGAAGAGGACACTCGTGCAATGGCTGACCCGGCCTGGCAGGCACCGCAAACTGCTAAATCAACAACTGTGCGCCATGAATGCGAGGCACTGGGCAAATCCCATAATCAATGGGTAGAGAGTACAGGTCGCACATCAGTGGGTGTAGCAGGACTGCCCATCGAGCAATGCGCAGATATTATCGACCACGTGATCGAGCGCGGTGTCGCGCCATCATCAGCAAGAGACGGTATTTCTGACGTACTCATGTTGCGGCTTGCAATAGATGATATCAAAGCCTATTACACAGAAGCCGCACTGAATTCTCTGGCATCGGATAACAGGAGTCAGTCGTCCGGGCCACGCGCGGCCCCGTCCAGTCGGCAGATTGATGACTGGTTCTGGCTTGCCACCTATGCTGGAACGACACTTGCGCAACTAAGAGAGGAGCTCATTGTGTCAGATGACGCCAGACTTGAAGGATTTGCCCGGCGTTTTATCGTACCGCATCGGTGGCGACTATCGCCGTAGGGCCGTAGGAAAGGGCGTTCAGACGCGCTGTCGCGCTACCATCCTGTTAGACTCTTGCATGCAGTGGCTATCGGTATGCAGTCGCTATCGCTTGCACACGATCGCACATTGACCTAAAGCAGCCTTGAACCGGATATCAGCCAGCCTGTCTACACGGTTCCTGATCATAATAAAACCAACCACGCGCCTGACGCAGGCTCTACAGGCTCTCGGCAAAATGAAGAAAAAAACGACACCAAAGACCCCTTCGCCATTTGCAAATTTACCATCGGTCGATGAATTGCTGCGCGATGATCGCGTCAGTCAACTTATAGAAAATTTCGGTAAAGACAGTGTCAAGCAGGTACTGATCAGCGAAATAGCTGCGCTTCGACAATCGATAGCGTCCAACACTCGTGGCCAAAATCCGACAGCCACTGACGACAATGGCTCGGCCCAGTCCAGATTGGTGGTGGCTGAGCGCATCATTGAACACAGTGACATTGCTCTCACTGAGAAATTCAGGCCTTCCATAAGACCAATTATTAATTTAACCGGTATCATTTTGCACACTAATCTCGGCCGGGCTCCCTATCCGCAGGCGGCCATTGATGCAATGATCAGCGTCAGCACCAGCGCTGCCAACGTGGAATACAACATCGCCAATGGTAAACGCGGAAAACGTGATGATCACATTGCTCACTGGATTTGCGAACTGACCGGAGCTGAAGCCGCTGCTGCGGTAAACAACAATGCAGCGGCCGTGCTGTTAGTGCTCAACACATTGGCGGAAAAGCGACAGGTTGTCGTCTCGCGTGGAGAACTAATCGAGATAGGCGGCTCTTTTCGTATGCCGGATATCATGGAGAAAGCGCGCTGCAAACTGGTAGAAGTTGGCACCACCAATCGCACCCATGATTACGATTATAGAAACGCTATAAACAAAAAAACCGCCGCTTTGATGAAAATACATACCAGCAACTTTGAGATCGCCGGCTTTGGTCACAGTGTATCGGTTGCGGAATTGGCAGCTATGGCCAAAGAGCACAATGTGCCGGTCATTGACGACATGGGTAGCGGTAACCTGCTCGATCTCGAGCACTTCGGTTTGCCCGCCGAACGAACCGCCAGACAGGCAATTGAAGAAGGTGCGGATCTCATTACATTCAGTGGCGACAAACTATTAGGTGGCCCGCAGTGCGGGCTGATAGCAGGCAAGAAACACCTGATCGATCAGATCAACCGCAACCCGCTCAAGCGGGCAATGCGACTCGACAAAATAACACTGGCCGCACTGGAGGCGGTCCTTAAGCTCTACAGCAAACCCGAATCGTTAACAGCCAGCCTGCCAACACTGGCACTGCTAACGCGCACCCGCGACCAGATTCAGCACAGTGCGACACAACTTGCCGAATGCCTTAGACAGAAGCTTCCGGATACTGTCGATATATCTATCAGAGACTGCGAAAGCCAGATAGGCAGCGGCGCATTGCCAACCAAAACAATCCCCAGCCACGCAGTAGTGCTTGAAGACAAACATTCGACAGCTTCGATAGAGGCAATTGCGGCAATCGCCCGATCGCTACCTGAGCCGGTTATCGGGCGGGTGAGTAAAAACGCACTGTGGTTTGATTGCCGGGCATTAACTGATCTGGCAGCTATCGAAACATCGATAAAACATTGGCCGTCTGACACGAAACCCGGATAAACATCGAACCGGAAAACCCGCACCGGCTCAGTGGTGGCTCTGGTCAACGACGTACCAGATCACAAAGCTTGCCGGGCCATGACGCTTTCGATCAGGTAGTACCTGATCGGGGAAAGCGGTTGGCCCCTGTACGCGAAAAATCGCTTTATTCTATTGGCGTCTCACCAAGCATACCCAACAGCAACGCGTACAACTCGTAGCGTCTGTGGTTATATCGATATTCACTTTCTTTCAAGTGAAAGTAAAACTTTTCACGTCGCAAGCCTTTAAATTTACCCAGCCTCAACCGCATAAAACGCCCGAATGCATCGATGCGATCTGTTTCACCTGCGTGATAGGCCTGTTGAAAGGTAGCGCTTTTAAGCTTGAACCGCATATCGCGTTTAAGATCGATACCGATTTGATATTCATTCCAGCGGCTTGCCGCTTGAGAGCCTGGTTCTATGCCAGCCTGCGCCCCACTGCCGGATCGTGCCATCGCAGGCTGCATGCCCTGCTGTGCACTGCTGGCCAGTTTACTGTTGAGCAATGCACAATAGACCTGATCTGAATTAATAAAAAGCCTGATCCCCACAATACCGTCATTCGCACTGTCAATATAGCTGACGGCTTCTGAATCGGTTGCGGAATCAGCGGCGCTTTCCTCGCGACTGCCAGACATTCCGGTAACAAGCGTTCCCTCGCTGAGTTGAGCATTCAACCCGGGTGTTCCAGATGCGTTGACCTCTGACCACTGAGATATACGATCTCTAAGTTTCAAAAAAATGGTATTGACCGATCTGACATTTACCCCGGTCAGGTTAGCGCACTGAACCGCCGTAAGATCCATGGCGAACAACTCAAGAATCCGACGAAAGCACTGCTCATCGAGCTTCGAATGTTTATAATATTTGTTTTTGACTGCGTACATACGCGGTTGCCCCCCCTAGAAACCCATTACTCTCTGACGAATCCAATCGACTTGTATCGCTGCTTCTTACAATTCAATTGCAATGACACAAGTCAGTTACGCCCTAACTTTTTTTGCAGTGTAGGTGGTTTAGACAATTGCGCATGTGATTCACTTCACATACAAGTGACGGTCTCTGAAAGCCATTACTAATAAATAAATCAGATGCATCAAGGCAGTGACATACCGTATATAATCAGCACCACTGACAGGAAATTCGCACCGATTTGCGCTGCAACATTCCTATCTTCGACAGAACTCGGGAGCCCTATGTCTCAAGCACTTTTTAGCGAACCGCAGACGCCACTGGACGAAAGCATTCGTCAGCTACTGATTCGTGAGTTCGAGCAACTGCTGCCTGCCGAGTCTGTATTGAAGGAAGACGCCGATTTGCTGCCGTACGAGTCTGATGGCCTGGCGGTCTATCGCCAAAAGCCGCCACTGGTGGTACTTCCGGAAACGACAGAACAGGTGCAGCGCATTCTGACCGTCTGCAGTGAGCACAAAGTACCGGTGGTAGCACGCGGAGCTGGCACTGGTTTGTCCGGCGGTGCGTTGCCACTGGTCAATGGAATCGTGCTCGGCATGGCCAAGTTTAATCGTATTATGAATATTGATGATCAGGCGCGTACTGCAGTCGTGCAACCCGGGGTACGCAACCTGGCCATTTCAGAGGCGGCTTCAGAATACGATCTCTACTACGCGCCTGATCCATCCTCACAGATCGCCTGTACCATTGGCGGCAATGTCGCGGAGAACTCCGGGGGCGTGCACTGCCTGAAATACGGATTGACGGTGCACAACGTATTGCAGGTTAAAGCGGTAACCATAGACGGCGAACTGATCACATTTGGCAGTACCGCGCCGGACTGCCCTGGCTACGATTTATTGGGATTGCTGCACGGCTCCGAGGGTATGCTTGCAGTCACCGTGGAAATCACCGTCAAGCTCTTGCCAAAGCCCGCTTCCACGAAACTGTTAATGGCGGCATTCGACAGCGTTGAAAAGGCCGGAGATGCAGTGGCCACTATTATTGGCAGCGGTATCATTCCGGCCGGCCTTGAAATGATGGATAAGCCTGCGATTATCGCCGCCGAGGCATTTGCCCAATGCGGTTATCCCACAGAAGCCGAGGCATTGTTTCTCTGTGAACTGGACGGCAGCGAGGAAGAAGTGCAGGCACAACTGCAATCCGTGGAAGCGCTCATCAAAGACAACGACGTTAGCACGTTGCATATTGCCGCCGATGAAAACGAAAGAATGCTCCTGTGGAAAGGGCGCAAGTCCGCTTTCCCGGCCGTGGGGCGCCTGTCCCCCGACTACTACTGCATAGACGGCACAATACCGCGGCGCCATTTATCCACTGTGTTACAGCGTATGAATGAATGGTCAAAAGACTACAACCTGCGCATTGCCAATGTCTTTCATGCCGGAGACGGTAATCTCCACCCACTGATACTGTTTGATGGAAACGTCGCAGGTGAGCTGGAACGCACTGAGGAACTGGGGGGAAAAATTCTTGAACTGTGTGTAGAGGTCGGTGGCACCATCACCGGCGAACACGGCGTCGGTATGGAAAAGATCAATCAAATGTGCGTGCAGTTTGGCAGCGATGAGATCACACAGTTTCATGCTGTTAAAAACGCTTTTGACCCGGACGCATTACTGAATCCGGGCAAGGCGATCCCGACACTGAATCGGTGTGCTGAATTCGGTGCGCTGCACGTGCACCACGGCGAACTCCCCCATCCCGAGCTGGAGAGATTTTGAGTGGATGCTTCAGATCAGCTCAAACAGCAGGTCGCACAGGCTTTTGCTGATAAAACCCCACTCAATATAAACGGTGGTGGCAGTAAACGTTTTCTGGGGGTGCAATCTGATGCAGATGCGCTTTCCACCGCGAATCACAGCGGCATAGTCAGCTATGAGCCTTCCGAACTGGTGTTCACAGCCAAAGCCGGCACCACCCTGAGCGAGCTGCGCACGACGCTCGCCGAACACAAACAAATGCTTGCGTTCGAACCGCCCGCGTTTGACGATGCAGCAACGATAGGCGGCACCATAGCCTGCGGCTTATCGGGACCTGCTCGCCCCTATATCGGAGCAGCCCGCGACTTCATTCTTGGCTGCAGCATCGTAAATGGTCGAGGTCAACAGCTGACCTTCGGTGGCCAGGTAATGAAAAATGTTGCAGGCTATGATGTCACGCGTTTGATGACTGGTGCGATGGGCACACTCGGAGTACTGCTCGACGTCTCTATGAAAGTTCTGCCGATGGCCGAGAGCGAAATAACCATGTCGCAGCAGACCGATGTCAACAGCGCTATAACTGTAATGCAAACACTGGCCGGCAAGTCCCTGCCGGTGACAGCATCTGCCTATATTGATGGACAGTTGTACTACCGACTGTCCGGATCATCCGCAGCTATATCGGCAGCGGCGGCACAACTCGGTGGCGACGCCATGAGCAACAACGAGCTCTGGCATAGCCTGCGCGAACACACACACAAGCATTTTGATCGAACTGATCGACCACTGTGGAGATTATCGCTGCCCGCACTAACACCGGACTTAACCCCCGAACTGGATGGGCCGGGCGACACCCTCTACGACTGGGCCGGCACACAACGCTGGGTATTCACCGATACGGA
>CAYMVV010000028.1:58117-60369 GCA_964393885.1 uncultured Granulosicoccaceae bacterium
CGACACCCTCTACGACTGGGCCGGCACACAACGCTGGGTATTCACCGATACGGACGCCACGCAAATCCGCAAAATCGCAAGTAAGGCAGGCGGACATGCACAACTGTTTCGGGCAGACACCGGCCTGAAAAAGTCAGTCGGTGTCACTCATCCACCATCGACCGCCGTTATGAAGCTGCACCATAATCTCAAGCAGGAGTTCGATCCCGCTGGCATATTAAACCCCGGTCGACTCTATGCCGATCTATGAGCCACCACAACCGCATCCGATCGACTCCAGTATCAACCGGCTCCAGTAACGGTAACGCTACCGGTAGAGCAGATCTAACCTCAGGAAAACACAGCGACCACTATGCAAACATCGCTCTTGGAAAAATACCGGGACTCCGACCTTGGCGCACAGTCAGAGAGCATACTTCGCAAGTGTGTTCACTGCGGATTCTGTCTGGCAACCTGCCCTACCTACGACCTGCTGGGTAACGAGCTGGACAGCCCGCGCGGCCGTATCTACCAAATCAAACAGGTGCTGGAAGGCGTTGAGCCGACACAAAAAACCCAGCTGCATCTGGATCGTTGCCTGACCTGTCGCAACTGCGAGACCACGTGTCCAAGCGGCGTTGAATACGGCCAACTGATTGACGCCGGTCGCCATATTGTCGAAGAACAGGTACAGCGGCCACTGAGCCAACGCCTGCTGAGAGCGGCTATGCGGTCTGTATTGCCCTATAGAAACCGCATCGGGCCACTGGTTAAACTTGGCCAGCAGTTCAGAGCGGTTTTACCCGCCGCTCTAAAATCACACCTGCCACCGAAACAGCAACAGGGCAGCTGGCCGGCAGCTGATAAGCCAAGAACCATGTTGGTGCTTGACGGATGTGTGCAACCTTCCATGGCACCCGACATCAACGCCGCAACCGCACGCGTGCTCGACAGACTCGGCATTAGCCTGGTATCGATAAGGGAAGCAGGCTGTTGCGGTGCAGTGAGCTTTCACCTCAATGCACAAGAGGAAGGACTGCGCTTCGCCAGGGCAAATATAGATGCCTGGTGGCCGCAAATAGAGTCAGGGGCAGAAGCAATAGTAATGACCGCAAGCGGATGCGGTGTATTCGTCAAAGAGTATGGTGCCATGCTAAAGGACGATGCAGAATATGCAGACAAGGCACAGAAAATCAGTGAGCTTTGCAAAGACATCAGTGAAATAATAGCAGCGGAAGACCTCAGTGCGCTAAAGACCGGGACGGCAGACCGTACAGAGACCGACTCAATTGCCTTCCATCCACCGTGTACCCTGCAGCACGGACAAAAGCAATCAGGTACAACTGAAACCCTGCTTCGATCACTTGGATTTACTCTGGTGCCGGTAAAAGATGCACACTTCTGCTGTGGTTCCGCCGGCACCTATTCAATTACCCAAAAATCGCTGTCACAACAGCTACTGGGTAGAAAAATCAGCTCGCTGCTCAAGAACAATCCGGCCACCATAGCAACCGCCAATATTGGTTGTCTGCTGCACTTGCAATCGGCATCCGGAGACACCCCGGTTGTGCACTGGATTCAGTTACTGGATAACAGGCTATAGTGCAACAGCACCGAACGACACGAATCACCGGATAGTCCGCTATGAAAAGACGAGAGTTCACCAGAATCTGTTCAACCATGGTTGCTGCAGCCGCGGGTGCCGCACCCATTGCTTTCGCCAGCGACAGACAAAGCTATAGAAAGTCACTGCTACACAGTGACTCCAGCGAACAACCGACAGCTACGTCACTCGTGGTAGGCGAACCCTATGTTTTTTTCTACCCGTATATTTCAACACCCTGCTTCCTGATAGACCTGGGAGTTCCCGCCGACAGGTCAGAACTGGCAGACAAAAGCGGAGAGAGCTATGCGTGGACCGGTGGCGTAGGACCGAACAGATCAATCGTCGCCTACTCGGCGATCTGCAGTCACAAGATGAGTCACCCGGCAAAAGAGATATCTTTTATAAACTATCGCCACGATCCGATCAGCTATTACAGCCGCGACGGAAAGTCCGAGGAGCGTGCACAACTCATCTCCTGTTGCTCCGAGCGCAGCGTCTATGATCCGACAGATGGCGCCAGAGTACTGGGCGGCCCTGCTCCACAACCACTGGCTGCGATAGCGCTTGAGTACGACGACGCCACTGGAGAATTATATGCAACCGGTAGCTATGGCGGAGATATGTACGATCGATTTTTTGAAAAATTCGGATTCAGAGCCGCTATGGA
>CAYMVV010000029.1:0-6034 GCA_964393885.1 uncultured Granulosicoccaceae bacterium
TAATGCTTGCTCTGTTTTGACTCTCAGCTAACAAATTGTAAGTTTCTGTTTTTTTATATCGAATTCTTCATGTCTGTGGGAGCTGGTGCGCTTCGCACCTACTCAGAGCATCCTACATTTACCGCTTGCGACGCGGTTGGGTTGGTTTCTTACGACCCCACACTTGCTCTCTGGCAGAGTCTCGCAAACCAATCAGGGGTTGCCCAGATCCCGATTAGCCTGAGTGATAAATCTTTGCCTCGCAATCACCAGCCTTAGACGGCTGCCGTTGCATTGTTTCCATAGCACTGCGGATCGAACCCCTGCCAGCAGACAGGCTCTGACGCAATTCGCGTGTCTGTCCTGTTGCAGGAAAGCCGGATCTCCCTGAACGTATACTTTCGGTGCAACCGGACTGATATTCGCTGAATAAACGTTGGCGAGTTTCGAGACGACTTTCATATCCAGTGTATCGAAATGCAGTCGCAACTTCTCCGCTTCCTCTACCCCGCGTCGAATGTGTTGCATGTTGTCCGGCTTCAGGTTTCCAGCCAGCTTTAGCAGAGTCAGGACATAGCGGGTGATTTGCATATCCTTTGGAGAGTCAGTGCCGCCGAGCTGTGCAACCAGTCGTTGCAGACCGGGCTTCAGGTTGGCTTTGCCACCAAAAACGGCGGGTACAGAATCTGATTCCAGAGTAAACAGAGATTCAAGAGCGATTCGCATCACGCCTTCATCGTATTCGCCACTGGTGGCAATCTGCTGTACCAGTTCGGTGGCGAGAAACAGGCCGGCCAGTGCAGTCGTCTGGTTTTCGACGGTGGAAAGCATAGGTTTTACCGATAATCCACAGTGGTTGCTGACAACACTGATCGCAATGCTGATCGATAGGCCGTTCGAATGGCCGTATGGTTTTGATGCTTGATATCGATGCGATTGATCCTGTTGGTTACTGATGTTGCCACTGCCCACCGGGACTATGATCCCGCCCCATACGTTCTATAGATCCGCGAGAGTTAGCCACAGGCAGTAGAAGCTATCGCGCATACTCAATGATGCCTCCGCCCAGGCATTCATCGCCGTCATAAAAGACCACCGATTGCCCCGGTGTTATCGCTCTGACCGTTTGACTGAAGTTAACCGTAGCAGTTGTCGGTGATTCAGGCACAACTTTACAGTGTTGATCCTGTTGGCGATATCTTGTTTTTGCGGTGCAATGAAAATCTTTGTCGGGTTGTTGCCTGATCCAGTGAACTTTACTCGCATACAGCGTTTGTTTATGAAGCGCAGGATGATCATGCCCTTGTGCGACTAACAATGTATTAGTATTGCAGCGTTTTTCAACAACATACCAGGGTTCAGGTTTGTAAGTTGTTAAGCCACCAATGCCAAGCCCCTGCCTTTGGCCAATAGTATAAAACGCGATGCCGTTGTGTTGACCAATTGTCTCGCCGTCTGTCGTGATCATCGGGCCCGGTTTTGCGGCAACGTAATCTTTTAAAAACTCGCTAAAACGTCGTTCACCAATAAAGCAAATGCCGGTACTGTCCTTTTTGTCGTGGACCTGTAGATTGAGGTCCATGGCGATAGATCTCAGATCTGATTTGAGTAGTTCGCCAACCGGAAACCGGGCACGCGCCAGTTGTTGCTGATCGAGCGTATGCAAAAAGTAACTCTGATCTTTGGATGTATCAGCACCTCGCAACAGTTTGACCTTACCTTCGGAATCCTGAGTGGTGCGCACATAGTGACCGGTGGCAATTTTATCTGCCCCGGCTTGCAGTGCGTAGTCGAGAAAGGCCCTGAACTTTATTTCCTTGTTACACAGGATGTCAGGGTTGGGTGTTCGGCCAGCGTTGTATTCGTCAAGAAAGTCTGCAAATACCCGTTGCCAGTACTCGGCAGAGAAGTTAACGCTGGCCAGCGGAATGCCCAACTGCGTGCACACACCCGATGCATCACGAAAGTCCTCGACAGCGGTGCAGTAGTCGTCTTCATCCTCTTCCCAGTTCTGCATGAAGACGGCGCTCAAATCAACAGCGCTATCCTGTTGCAGCAGGTGCGCAGCAACAGAGGAGTCGACCCCTCCCGACATACCGATGACAACCTTTTGTACCATGAGTTAAGAAACCGGCCGGGTTGCAAGTTGAATCGAGCGAGTGGTTGCTGCTGGCAACTCGCCTGACTGCGCGAAGGTCAGCACTGTGATCATTCGATATGCCGATATAGCTCAAGGGGATAGCGCGTGCCCCGTAGGTAATCGTCTATACAGGCCAGCACCATCGGGCTGCGCAGCTGAGCGGACCGTTCGACTAACTCATCTCTGCTGAGCCAGCACGCCTGAAGGATTCCATCCTCCAGCGGTTGGTCTGGCTGATGATTGTCAACCGAGCCGACGTAGGTTGTTCGCATATAGGTTTTTTCGCCAGACGGATGTTGCCACTGGTAGAAGCCAAGAATATATTGGGGGGTGAATTGCCATGCCGTCTCTTCGTTTACTTCGCGAATGACGGCCTGCAGCAGCGTTTCGTGCTCTTCCAGATGGCCGGCCGGTTGATTAAACACCGTTGAATCGGAGTTGCTGGCAGGCTCTTCTACCATCAGATATTTGTCGTCGCGTTCGATAACAGCGGCGACAGTGGCACGCGGAGTCCAGACCATTACCTTTCGATCTCGGTTGAGGCCAGTTGTTTCTTCAGCTGATGAAGGGCGGCAACATCTTTATCGTTGATGATCTCAGGCCGACCGTAGACGCCATCAGCGGAGAAAAAATCGGCATCCATAAATTCCAGAAACGCCTTGGCCTGCGGTGACAGAAATTTTCCACGTCGCATGACCACGCCAAAGCTGCGGCTGTGGAAATATTTGTCGACCGGAATCGTTGCCAGTCGCTCGTGTCCACGCAGGCAGAAACTGGTGACGATGCTGATACCCAGCCCTAATTCCACATAGCGTTTGATGACTTCCCAGCCGCCTACCTCCAGCACCACATGACAGGGCAATCCGTGTTGGCGGAACACCCCGTCTATCTGATTAAGCGTGCTGAGGCTGCGCGGTGGCAGAATGAGTCCATGCGGGCTGATGTCTTTGGGTGTAACCGATTGTCGCTTCGCCAGTTCGTGATCTTCCGGCATGATCAAAATCGACGGATAGTTGTAGATTGGATAGTAGAGCAGATCTTCGGGTACCTCGTCCATTGCACCGATAGCAAAGTCCACCGTGTCGTCGCGCATGCGAGCCATACCGTCCTTGCCGGTAACATTGTGCAGGCGTACGTTGACCGACGGATACTTGTCCATAAAGTGCTTGGTCAGTTCCGGCAGGATGTACAGCAGGGTGGACTCGCCCGATGCGATATCCAGAGGTCCAGAGCTGACTTCGCTGACTGCTGCCGAGAATGATTCGACAAGACTGTCGATGCCGGCTACCAGTGGCTCTGACATATCCAGCAGTAGCTGACCGGCAGGTGTCAGGCATATTTTGGGGCCGCGTCGCTCGAACAACAGCATGTTCAGCTCTTTTTCCAGCGCCTGGATTTGCAGCGATATGGATGGCTGGCTCAGTTGCAGCCGCTTGGCTGCCTTGGAAATACTGCCGGTTTTCGCCGCCTCGCAGAAGGCGCGCAGCTGTCGATACTGGTTTTGGCTGGCGTTGGATCGATGATTATCCATTGCGCCATTATAATTAAAGTTAATACTGCTGTGTTGCAACTATTCGTTGATTATTCGATTGGCTGGTTCGCCCCCAACTACACCTGGTAGTAGTCTCGATACCATTCGACAAAACGAGCCACGCCGTCTTCAACGCTGGTATCGGGCTTGTAGCCCACATCGTTGGTGAGATCGGAGACGTCGGCATAGGTGTCTGGCACATCACCGGGTTGCAGTGGCAGCAGGTTGCGTTCGGTGGTTTTTCCGAGGCAGGATTCCAGCACCTCGATGTAATGCATCAGGTTGACTGGCTGGCTGTTGCCGATATTGTAAATGCGATACGGGCTGGCGCTGCTTGCCGAGTCCGGGTTGCCTGCATCCCACATCGGATTGGCGGCGGCGACGTTATCGAGGGTACGGATGACGCCTTCGACGATATCGTCAATAAAGGTGAAGTCCCTTTTGTGGTTGCCATGGTTAAATACGTCGATTGGCTCGCCGGCAAGAATTTTTCGGGTGAATAAAAACAGCGCCATATCCGGCCTGCCCCAGGGGCCATAGACGGTAAAAAAGCGCAGGCCGGTGACGGGTATCTGAAACAGGTGGCTGTAGGTGTGTGCCATCAGTTCATTGGATTTTTTAGTTGCGGCGTACAGACTGACCGGATGATCAACGTGGTCGTGCACGGAAAACGGCATATTGGTGTGTGATCCGTACACGGAACTGGTGGATGCATAAACCAGATGTTCGATGCCAACATGTCGGCAGTTTTCCAGTATGTTTAAAAAACCGTAGACATTGGCATCAATGTAGGCGTAGGGGTTTTCCAGTGAGTAGCGAACACCTGCCTGTGCGGCGAGGTGCACAATGCGATCGGGACGATGCGTCTTAAACACTTTTTCCATCGCGTCTTTGTCCTCGATGGAAATGCGTTCTTCGATAAAACCATCCTTGGCCAGCAGGCGATCGAGTCTGGCGTGCTTGAGCGACGGATCGTAGTAGTCGTTGATGTTGTCGATGCCAACAACCTGATCTCCGCGGTCTATCAGTCGATGCGCCAGTGTTGAGCCGATGAAGCCCGCCGTACCTGTGACCAGTACTTTCATAATCTGAGGATTTCCGATTGATACACTGGTTATTATCGGCCAGTGCAGGTTATTGTTCTTCGATCGAGCAAGTATAACCGCTTGCTGCGTATTCAGATCCGATCCGGGGTTACAAGTTGGGCCCGGTTATCTGTGTCGGGTCCGTGCCTTGTTGATTGCCGTGTTGATGGCCTTGGTATTGGCTGTCGGTTTTGACAGTTCGCGGCAGTGTTGCTTACAGCTTTCGTCGCAGCGATGCCTCGTGCAGTATGGTAGCGCCAATTTCCTCTACTGACTTCTTTGTCGTGTTAACAAATGCAATGCCACCTGCGCGAAACATCGCTTCAGCCTGAGCAACCTCATACTGGCAGGTTTTAGGCGATGCATAGGTATCACCGGAGAATCGCTGCTGGCGAATCTGCTGCAACCGAAAAGGATCAATGGTCAGGCCGAACAGTTTGTGCCGGTGTGGCGCCAGTGCATCTGGCAGATCCGTTGTGTGCAGATCTTCGACAGTCAGTGGATAGTTTGCAGCGAATATGCCGAACTGCAGTGACAGATATAAGCAGGTTGGAGTTTTTCCCGAACGCGAAGCACCGATTACAACAACCTCTGCCCGTGCATAGTGATCGGTCTCCATGCCATCATCTGTTGTCATCGCAAAATTGACAGCGCTCATGCGCGATGAGTACTCGGCAAAATCGAGCACACCGTGTGATTTGCCGACTGAGTGAGAGGACTCAAGTGTCAATTCCTTTTCAAGCGGCCCGATGAAGGTGTCAAAAAGATCGAAAAAGACAATATTGGCACCGGCGATAATCTCCCGAATTTCGTCATTAACAAGGGTGGCAAATACCAGTGGCTTCTGACCTTGCAATGCCTTGTCGTCTAACTTGATGGCGGTTTCGCGCGCTTTGTCCGGGGTGTCGATAAAAGGCAGGTTTTCTATTTCAAACTCCACCTGTGGAAACTGGCTCAGCAGGCTTTGGCACAAAGCCTCGGCAGTTAAACCGGTTCGATCAGAGATAACGTAGGTATAACGTCTTTGCATGAGTGGTCCTGGCAGAATAAGTGACACCGACTCAACTATAGCGCACTGTCTGGCATTGCGAAGTTGCAGATGAAAAGTGCCCGTATTGATGCTGTTATTTTCCTGCAGTTGTATAGATGGCAATTGTGGTTGTTGGTGATTGTGGATCGAACAGTGGGTACAATATGTGAAAGCGTCAATATTCGATCTGGTTTCCGGTTTTCTAGCAACTATTATGAGAGATGCATCCTTGGACAACTACGTTATCTGGTTTGATCAACTCGGCATGA
>CAYMVV010000029.1:6134-9324 GCA_964393885.1 uncultured Granulosicoccaceae bacterium
ATGAGAGATGCATCCTTGGACAACTACGTTATCTGGTTTGATCAACTCGGCATGAACGATGTGCCTGTCGTTGGTGGAAAAAATGCGTCGCTCGGCGAGATGATCAGTAACCTGGCCAGTGCAGGGATTACCGTACCCGGCGGATTTGCCACCACTGCACAGGCGTTTAACACGTTTCTGGCTCACGATGGCCTGGCTGAAAAAATTAACGGCCTGTTGGTAGACTTTGATATCGAAAACGTCGATGCGCTGGCCCGGGTTGGTAGCCGCATTCGTGAATCTATAATGCAAACGCCATTTCCGGCCGAGCTCGAAACTGCCGTGCGAGAGGCGTACGCAAAGCTGCAGGCTGACGGTGAAATTTCAGTGGCGGTACGATCATCCGCTACGGCCGAGGATCTGCCGGAGGCTTCTTTTGCAGGCCAGCAGGAGACATTTTTAAATGTCACTGGCATTGAAGAGGTGTTGGGCCGAATCAAGGAGGTGTTTGCATCCCTCTACAATGATCGTGCAATTTCCTATCGGGTTCATCAGGGCTTCGAGCATGCCGATGTAGCGTTGTCTGCCGGCATCCAGCGTATGGTGCGCAGTGATATCGGTGCCAGTGGTGTGATGTTCTCGATAGATACAGAGACCGGTTTCCAGGATGCAGTATTTATTACGTCGTCGTGGGGGCTTGGGGAGTGCGTAGTTCAGGGCTCGGTAAACCCGGATGAGTTTTACGTGCACAAGCAATCACTGGCGTCGAACAAGCCGGCTATTTTGCGGCGCAACCGTGGCAGTAAGATGATCAAGATGGTGTACGGCAAAGCAACTGCTGTAGACACCGTTGATACCAGTGAGCAGGAGCAAATGTGCTTCTCGCTATCCGATGCCGACGTTACCGAGCTGGCTAAAATGGCAGTCGTCATTGAAGCCCATTACGGCAGGCCAATGGATATTGAGTGGGGCAAGGATGGCGACGATGGCAAGCTATATATTTTGCAGGCACGACCGGAAACCGTTGAGTCGCGCAGTGATCAAAACGTCATCAGACGTTACGAGCTGAATCAGGAAAGCAGTTCTGTACTGGTAACCGGACGCAGCATCGGTCAACGAATCGGCGCTGGCAAGGTGCGCAATATCCCCAGTCTCGATCAGCTGTCGCGAGTACAGCCAGGCGATGTGCTGGTAACCGACATGACTGACCCCGACTGGGAGCCGGTGATGAAACGCGCGGCAGCTATTGTGACCAATCGGGGCGGTCGAACCTGCCATGCAGCCATTATTGCCCGCGAGTTGGGTGTGCCTGCTGTGGTGGGATGCGGCAATGCAACGGAACTGTTGCAAGATGGACTGGACGTGACCGTCTCCTGTGCGGAGGGTGACACAGGCAAGGTCTATGAAGGTCAGTTGCAATACGACGTCAACGAGATACTGCTCGATAAACTGCCCGATTTACCGTTCAAGGTAACCATGAATGTTGGTAACCCTGAGCGCGCATTTGATTTTCAACGCTTGCCAAATCATGGCGTGGGCTTGCTGCGACTGGAATTTATGATCAGCAATACCATTGGCGTGCATCCGAAAGCACTGTTGAACTACGACATGATGGAAGAGGCGCTACGAAACGAAATAGACCAGCGTTGTGCGGGCTATAAGTCGCCAGTGGAGTTTTATGTCGAGAAACTGGTTGAAGGTGTTGCCACTCTGGCTGCGGCATTTTCTCCACATCCGGTAATCGTCCGACTGAGCGATTTCAAATCCAACGAGTACGCCAACATGGTTGGTGGCGAGCTGTTTGAGCCGGATGAAGAAAACCCGATGATCGGATTTCGTGGTGCGTCGCGTTACATCTCATCGTCCTTCAGGGAGTGTTTTGAGCTCGAATGTCGAGCGCTTAAAAAAGTACGCGATGAAATGGGCTTGAAAAATGTCTGGATCATGATTCCCTTCGTGCGCACCCTGCAGGAAGCCGACGACGTGCTGGAACTCCTGCGTGAAAACGGCCTTGAGCGCGGGCGCAATGACCTCAATGTAGTAATGATGTGCGAAGTACCCAGTAACGCGATTCTGGCCGAAGAGTTCCTCGAGAAATTCGATGGCTTCTCGATTGGATCAAATGACTTAACACAATTGACGTTGGGGCTTGATCGCGATTCCGGACTCATCGCACACCTTTTCGACGAACGCGATCCAGCGGTGAAAAAGATGCTGGCGATGGCGATAGCTGCGGCAAACAAAGCGGGTAAGTATGTTGGCATTTGCGGCCAGGGACCATCGGATCATCCTGATCTGGCCAAATGGCTGATGGAGCAGGGGATCAGCAGCGTTTCTCTGAACCCGGATACCGTGGTCGAGACCTGGTTGTTTTTGGCGGGACAGGAAGTCTAGTAGTTCTCTGCATCAAGCGGTGCTGTTGTTACACGGCACCACGTGTTACACGGCCCCTCTTGTTACAGCACCACGATGTTTGATGCAGCTGCTCAGGATTCAGTCTTCTCCAGCTCGGAAAAATAATCGTCCGTGCGTCTTTTGATTTCTTCGTTGGTGAGCTTTTCAATTTCCTGCGAAATAATCCAGACATGGCCGTACGGGTCAATCAGCCTGCCGGCACGATGTCCGTAGAATTGATCGGTGATCGGTGCTTCGAGTTTTGCACCAGCTGTTTGTGCTCGACTGGCAATGCCGTGTGCGTCTTCTACCTGCAAATTGATGCGCACGCTGGTGCCACGCAAGGACTTGGGCCCCTTGTTACCGAACTTGGGCATTTCTTCAGCGAGCATAATGCTGCTGTCGCCAAGCTTTAACTCGGTGTGAATGATATTGCCCTGTGTGTCTTCGAGACGTGGGCCAATTTCCTCAAAACCGAATGCGGCTTCGTAAAAGGTGATTGCCTCATCGGCGCGGTTGACTGTCAAATAAGGGGTGATGCCCTGGCGGTCAGCCATCTTGGGAGCTCCTTTGGCGGTAAAATCGATTGGCGCATAGCTATTCCTGGTACGACATAGTTACAGCATGCTTACGGCCTCACTGCCATTTGTCCGGATCATCCGGTTGATCCAGGATTCAACATTGGTGATGAGTATGCCGCGACCTGATTATGCCGCGACAGGCAGTATGGTACCGTAAAACGGTACGTTTGTGTCAGTACAACAACGCGGGTAATACCTGCTGGCCGATGCCGAAGCTTCCGCCGGCCGAAGCTTCC
>CAYMVV010000029.1:9556-57697 GCA_964393885.1 uncultured Granulosicoccaceae bacterium
AGCTTCCGCCGGCCGAAGCTTCCGCCGGCCGAAGCTTCCGCCGGCCGAAGCTTCCGCCGGCCGAAGCTTCCACCGATAGATCAGTTTCAATCCAGTTCTATCTCAAGCTCAACCGCCTGAGACACAAAGTGCTCGGGCACTTCGAGTTGCGCTGCGATCGATTCGATGACCTTGATCTCTTCCGGCTTCACTACCTTGTCCGCTCTTGCCACGGTACAGAGATCGCGAATAATCTGCATGCGCTGGGCAAGTGTTGTATTCGATAACACGGGAGAAACTCTGGCCGGCAGGCTGGCGATCAGCTGGTCGATATCCAGGTCGGTGCTGAAGGTTCTGGGGCCAAAGAATTTTTCGAACACGGCGATTTCAAGTTCGGTGATGGTGTCGTTTGCGTTCGCCACGGCTATGGCTCCTGCGAACAAAAGTCGCCGCATGTTTTCTGCGGTGTCTGTGCGTCCTTCGAGGTAACTCGGCTCCATCATGGTCATGAGCACCTGCACACCGGCTTCGAGTTCGTCGACGCTCTTGCCACCCTTGACAGCCAGTACGGAATTATCAAAAAGTTTCAGGGCGCGCACGCGTAGCGGGCTGAACGGGTGTGTCATGAACCAGTCTTCAGCAGGCGCACCCTGACCGGGCTCGGCATCTTCAATCTGCATTTCGTCAACCTGCTGCATGAACTCCTCGATATTAAACTGCACCAGTTTGCCGCTGAGTCCGGAGGCCAGTTTGAACAGTGACCGGGCGACGCCGATCGAATCCTGTGCACAGTGGGCACCGGCGCGATCGGCAGATATCTCTGCGTAGCGAGACCAGGTTGTCAGCTGCAGGGCGAGTTTAGGGCCCGGGTTGGCCTGACCTTTAAGCAGATAGCCAATGGGTATGTCGTGATGGCCGTAGAGATAGTGTCCAAGCTCATGCCCCAACACAAAGCGCAGCTCAGCACCTTCGAAGGCTTCAAGCAAGCTGGATGAAAACATAATAAACAGCTTGCCATCCTCGGGCTTGACGCAGGCTGCGTTGAAAGTCGGGCTGGAGTAAACATAGAGTTCCAGCGGAATGTCGACACCCAGCTTTGCGATACAGTCGTCGGCCATCTCGTGCAGCCATGGCGCCATGTTGCGACTGATGCGCACCGATGTCGCAAGCAGTCGTCGGCGAGTGCCCATCGGACCTTTCTCCTCGCGCTTCTCGATTGCCTCGTTGATACGCTTGACCGCCTTGGTTTCCATCAGCTGTCTGGAGATCTCCACGTCCTGCTTTGATCTAAGATTGTCAGCGTTCATTTTTACCATATTCGATAAATCCTGATTACTGTTTGTTGCAGTGGATGACTCTTTGATACAGGAGTAGTGTAACCGTTAAAAACGGAGCTTGCTCGCTGCAACACGGGTGTTTGCGAAGGTGCCCGGGGGATGTGTGGTGACGATTTGTACACCGTGGAAAAACAACTGTGGACGACTGTGACCGGGTGATCCGGGACAGGCTGCGGTATAATGCACGGAAGTAAATAGTGGATTTGCCGTGAACGAAAAAAGCGACATCTATTCAGGTCTGAAGCAACTGGGGCACGCGGTGGAAATGCCGACGTCACCAGAGCAGGCTCAACTCGAGACGGTTACCAATCCGCATCCGGATGTAGATTATTGTGTCCGTTTTACCGCACCGGAATTTACGTCTTTATGTCCGATGACCGGGCAGCCGGATTTTGCGCATCTGGTTATTGATTATGTGCCCGCTGGCAAGCTGGTTGAGAGTAAGTCGCTGAAGCTTTACCTCACCGCGTTTCGCAATCACGGTGCTTTCCACGAAGATTGCACGGTAGGCATTGCCCGTCGTCTGATTGATGAGCTCCAGCCTAAATGGCTGCGTCTTGGTGGCTACTGGTATCCCCGCGGTGGCATACCAATAGACGTCTTTTTTCAACATGGCGAGTTGCCGGCCGGGGTCTGGGTTGCCGATCAGGGCGTACCAACTTATCGGGGGCGTGGTTAGTTGATGGTCTGTTGTAACGTCTGGCGCAACAGCTGTTAAAGGTAAATTTCTAAAGCGCATTGAGGTACAGGCTGCTCCGGCGCGACGATACGTGGCATAATCAGGGAAATTTTGGAGAGAACAACCGTGGCGGATGTCCGCAAACTAACCGACAATATCTACGTAGCCCCGCAATTGACGGCAGCAGACGTTGCTGAAATTGATGGCATGAGCTTTCGATCTATCCTCTGCAATCGACCTGATGACGAGCAGGAGGAGCAACCTGCATACGAAAAAATTCGCCAGCAGGCGGATGCGTTGGGACTGGCTGTCGAGTTTCAGCCAGTCAATGGCAGTTTAATCAGCGACCAGGACGTCGACGACTTTGCAGAAAATCTGCAAAACCTGCCAATGCCAATATTAGCCTATTGCCGCTCTGGAACACGCTGTACGGTTTTGTGGGCGTTGAGTCAGGCGGGTAATCGTTCTATCGATGAGATTCTGCAGATTGCCGCGGCCGCCGGCTATTCACTGGACGCATTGAGGCCCCGTCTCGAAGAACGGGCTGCGAAAAAAAAGTAGATTCGTACAGGCCACGTTAGTCTCCGGACATAGCCCGGGGTAACTCCCGGGTTTACTCCCGGGGTTATTGTAGAGAAGCGACTTATAGCCCTGTATTTAGATTACCCTGTTGCACCGGAGGCTGCTCTTTCAGGTAAGTACCAGTGGGTTCAGGTAAGTACCAGTGCAACGCATGTGGCCAGGTACTTATGGACAGGCACTTGCGCCGTATGTCGCTTGAAAAGCGGATAGCCCGCAAACAGCAGTGAGGTGTTGGCTTGTCGTACAATCCATGAGAAACAATCGTTCGCAATACAGCACAGAGAAATCGTAATGGTAGATACAACCAAAATACTTGGAGAATTGCTGGGTGGCGGCCGTGGAAGCGGTACGCTAAATAGCGAAGGTGGAGCAAAAATGCTAGAGGACCTGCTGGGTGTCGGGTCAGGTGGCCCGCGCAGTGGCTCCGCAGGCGCTACCTCTGGTGGCAGAGATAACCCGTTTACCAGCGGACAATCACAAAGTGCGCCCGCACCCGCGCCCGCACCCGCACCCGCGCCCGCGCCCACACCCGCGCCAGGAGGCAGTGGTGGAGGCGGGCTTGGCGATTTGCTTGGCAAGGCACTCAAGGAAATAGGTAATACAGGCGGCACATCAGGCACTGGTGCCGTTAGCAACAATCCGTTTGAAACCCCCGTGCAGACACAAACGGTTGATCAAAACGCGCATTCCGAGGTGTACCTGCGGGCAATGATTCAAGCGGGTTTATCTGATGGCAGAATCGATCAGCAGGAACAACAAGCCATCATCAAAAAAGTCGGTGACGTGGGCCAGTCAGAGAAGAGCTTTATACAAACGGAGATGGCCAGAGGCTGTGATGTAAACTGGTTTATTAACACCGTGCCCAGGGGTATAGAGGAAGAAGTGTACAGTGTTTCTCTGATGGCAATTCAACTCGACAACCAGAAGGAAGCGGCGTACCTCGATGCACTGGCTAAGGGCCTGCGGGTAACACCGGAGCAGGCCAACGCCATACACGACCGACTGGGTGCACAACGCCTGTACAGTTGATCCGAAACTGATGCACAGGGAAGTGCGGTGTTGCCGAAAGCAGTTCCACTGAAGCCGCCGAGGCAACTGGCAGTAATGTACCGCCTGAAGCAACTTTTATCCCTCCCCCAAAATTTTTTGTCAGAGGACAATAGATAGCCGTGAACCAAGCTCGTCGCAAAATAAAACGTATTCTGGTCGCCAATCGCAGCGAGATTGCGATTCGTGTCTTTCGTAGTGCACACGAACTGGGCTTGCAGGCTATTGCCATCTACAGTCATGAGGATCGCTATGCGTTGCATAGATTCCAGGCTGATGAAGCGTATCAGGTGGGTGTGCCGGGTGAGCCGATTCGCAGCTACCTTGATATCGAAGCAATACTGGCACTGGCGCTAAAGCACAACATAGATGCCATTCATCCCGGCTATGGATTCTTGTCGGAAAACCCGGAGTTTGCTCGTCGCTGCAGGGAAGAGGGCATTATTTTTATCGGCCCTGCAACCGATACACTGGATGCACTGGGCGATAAAACATCAGCGCGACAACTGGCAGAGAAAGCCGGAGTACCGGTGCTGGGTGGCAGTAAAAAAGCAATCAAGACACCGGCGGCCGGGTTAAAAGAGGCCAAGAAAACCGGTTTCCCGGTGATGCTAAAAGCCGCACACGGAGGCGGTGGCCGTGGTATGCGAGTGGTACACAAGGAAAGTGAGTTTATTGAGTCGCTCGAGGCATCGCAGCGAGAGTCCTTTGCGGCGTTTGGCAGTAAAGATGTGTTTATCGAAAATTTTGTCGGTAATGCCAGACACATCGAAGTGCAGATACTCGGCGACAGCCACGGCAATCTTGTGCATCTGTACGAACGTGACTGTTCAGTCCAGCGCCGTTATCAAAAGGTTGTTGAAATTGCGCCCGCGCCAGATCTGGACACTGACTTGCGAGACCAGATCTGTAATGCCGCGTGCGCTATTGCCAACAGCGCAAACTACGAAAATGCCGGAACGGTAGAATTTCTGGTTGATGCAGACAGTGGGAAATTTTTCTTTATTGAAGTGAACCCTCGCATTCAGGTTGAACACACGGTGACTGAAGAGGTCACCGGGCTTGATTTAATCAGAGCGCAGATACTGGTGGCACAGGGTGAGAAACTGTCCGGCGCAGAGATTGGTATCAAAGGTCAGGACAGTATCTCAACAATTGGATTTGCTCTGCAGTGTCGTGTCACAACGGAAGATCCAACCAACAGTTTTATGCCTGACTATGGCCGTATCAGTCAGTATCGCTCAGCCAGTGGCATTGGTATTCGACTGGATGCAGGTAGTGCGTATGTGGGTGCAGTTGTTACTCCGTACTATGATTCGATGCTGGTAAAGATTAGCGCCCGTGGTAAAAATTTCGAGCGTGCAGTCGTGCGTATGCGCAGGGCACTCAATGAATTTCGTGTGCGTGGTGTTAAAACCAATATACCTTTTCTGTTACGTCTGCTGGATGATCCGGTGTTTCGTGCCGGTCAATGCGATACCCGCTTTATTGATAATACGGCGGCGTTGTTCGACTTTACCGACAAGCCAAGTCGTGCCAGCCGGGTGCTTGCCTATATTGCGGATACCGTGGTCAATGGTAATGAACTGGTCAAGGACAGGCCCGAGTCACGACGCTTTGAACCAGTACCCATACCATCCGCTGTCACCCCGATTGATACATCGCAGCCGCCACCTGAAGGCACCCGCGATCGATTTAAAAAAATGGGTGCCGATGAATTCAGCCAGTGGATTTTGAAACAAAAACCATTGTTGCTTACCGATACGACTTTTCGTGACGCTCATCAGTCGCTGTTTGCGACTCGTATGCGCACAGCTGATATGAAAAATATAGCCGCCAGCTATGCGCACCATTGCAGCGATCTCTTTTCCATTGAGATGTGGGGTGGTGCTACATTCGATACCTCTATGCGTTTTTTGAAAGAGGATCCGTGGCAGCGACTCGAGCAGTTGCGCGAGCAAATACCGAATATTCTGTTTCAGTGTCTGGTCAGATCATCCAGCGTTGTGGGCTATGTCAACTATCCGGACAATGTCGTCAAAGCATTTATTAAACAATCTGTCGACAGTGGCATGGATGTGTTTCGAGTTTTCGACGCGCTTAACTGGTTGCCGAACATGAAGGTCACGATGGAGAGTGTGCAGAAGTACGGGGGGATCTGTGAGGCGTCAATTTGCTACACCGGCGATATTCTGAATCCTGAGCGCACCAAGTACACACTTGACTACTATGTGGATCTGGCTCGGCAGTTACAGGACATGGGCGCACATATATTGTGTATCAAGGACATGGGAGGCCTGTGCAAACCAGAGGCCGCTGTGTTGTTGACCAAAGCGCTCAAGAGTGAGCTCGATATTCCGATTCACTTCCACACACATGACACCGCAGGTATACAGGCCGCCGCTATATTGAATGCGGCCGATGTAAAGCTCGACATAGCCGATGTTGCAATGGCGCCGTTATCCGGCGGTACGTCGCAACCAAACATGAACACGCTGGTTGAGTCGCTTCGCTTTGGTCGACGCAATACAGGGCTTGATACGGCAGCGCTCGATAGCATTGCTGATTACTGGCGTCTGGTCAGAGATTTCTACACGCCGTTCGAGAGCGAAACGCTACCGGCAAGTGCAGATTTATATCGACATGAAATGCCCGGTGGCCAATATACCAATCTTTATGAGCAGGCTCGAGCACTGGGGCTGGCAGATCAATGGACCACGGTGTGTGAAACCTACGCATCGGTTAATCAACTTTTCGGTGACCTGGTGAAGGTAACGCCGACGTCCAAGGTCGTGGGTGACATGGCGTTGTTCATGGTGGCCAATGATCTCGATGTGGACGATGTGATGGATAAGGATCGCGAACTGGCGTTTCCCAACTCGGTTGTGGATTTGTTCAAGGGCATGATGGGTAAGCCCTACAAGGGTTTTCCGAAAAAGGTGCAGCAGCGAATCCTGCGGGGTGAAAAACCACTCAAGGGCAGGCCCGGCAGCACGCTGCCATCAGTAGATTTTAAAGAGGTGATCAAGGAGCTGAACAGCAAGGGACGGGAAGACGCTGATTTGAAAGATGCCATTGCCAGTGTGTTATATCCCGTCGTATTCGATGGTCTGATCGACCATCAGAACAAATATGACGATACCAGCTCCCTACCAACACCGGTGTTTTTCTACGGTCTGCGACCAGGCGAGGAAATAGTCATTGATGAAGAGCGCGGTAATGCGTTAATCATCAAATATCTGACCATGAGTGATGCGCACGAAGATGGCCGAAGGACGGTGTTTTTTGAGCTGAATGGACAGCCTCGCGAGGTTCGTGTTGCAGACCAGCAATTGGCATCAGCAGTGGAGTCGCATCGAATGGCTGATCCTGCCAACGATAGCCACGTCGCAGCAGCGATGCCCGGTATGGTGGTAAACGTGGCGATCGCAACAGGTGACAAGGTTGAAAAAGGGCAGGCGCTGATGGTGCTTGAAGCCATGAAAATGGAGTCGACCCTGTATGCCGAGAAATCAGGCAAAGTCGGTGATATCTATGTGCATGCGGGTAGCCAGATTGAGACCGGTGAGTTACTCGCGTTAATTGACTAGGGTGTACTGGACAGGAGCACTGGATTTGCGGCAACACCTGTTGTTAGATTGAGGGAGTGCTATGAGGGTTCGGGTCTTTGAGGCTGGTGATACAAGCGATGTAATCGAGTTGTGGAGCAAGTGTGGATTACTGCGTCCGTGGAATGACCCGCAGCTCGATATACTGCGCAAGCAATCGGTGGGCGCTGATCTCTTTCTTGTTTGCGAACTGGATAGTCAGATTATCGGTGTTGTGATGGGTGGCTATGATGGCCATCGTGGCTGGATGAATTATCTGGCTGTCGATCCGGATCATCGTAAAAGCGGTTGTGCCAGAGCTATTGTGTCAGCGCTGGAACGCAGACTGATAGCAGTGGGTTGTCCCAAAATTAACTTGCAGGTCAGAGCAGACAATACATCAGTGATTGAATGCTACAAGCGGATGGGTTATTCGATTGATGCGGTATCGAGTATGGGTAAACGCTTAATTCCTGATTCTGCTGTTACACCTGGTCGCTAGATCGGGTCAGGCACCGTTAATTAATCCGCCTTATCACACAGTTTTGTCGTATCAGCGCGCTGCACAGCACTATGCGTGCACGAGAATTGCTCAGTAGAGTTGTCTCTAACCAGTAACTCTCTTTGAAAATAATAGCAACACAGCATCAACTGAGTCGTCCTTGCCATACCGCACCAGGACCGGTTATTGGATTGCTGCAACTGAATACGCGCAGTCTTCGTAAGCTGCCATTTTTTCGCAACCAGCCCTGTTCTCAAAGCAACTCAAACCATGATGACTTCGCGTTGTCTGCCTTGCTTTGTCTCAGGGTTACCTTTCATATTCGACGTTCCCGTCAGTAGTCCGTACTAATAATTTTCAGCTAGCAGCTCAACGTTTCCCACAGGAAGATTTGTTGTGGAAAACAGGCGGGTATGCAGGCCGCGCATTAGAAAAAAACTACAAGCGCAGCGCTGCGACACACGGATTGTGTTGCCTTAGACTGCCTGACCAGAGGTCAGGCAGTGTTTATTTTTATTTGGTACGTGGCAGCAAACCTTACTTCCTCTTTGCACACCACGGGTTACACACCACGTCACTCACGCGCATACCCACATTTTGAACGTTACAGACCACTGCTCAAGTTGCCACCGGGTACAGTTGTTGCCTTGCGTGAGCAGCCTCTCTGAAAAAAGGGCGCGTCAATCCTGCCCCTGTCTTATATTGGAATTTACCCTGGAAGTTTTATGGGAAAAAGTAGAAGTGTGCTGAATTATGTTGGCCCTGGCGTAATGCTGATGGCTATGGTTGCCTGCAGTGATACATCAGTCACTGAGAATTCTGAAAGTGGCACTGACACGAATGTCGACGCGAGCCATACCGCCCACACGGATGTGGCGCAGGGAATCTGGCCGCCTCAGCCGATTGGCATGACCAATGTTGAAGGTTATCCGGCAAGTGCACGTAGTGGTGCAGAGCAGGGCGTAATAGATTCGGCACGCCGTGCATTAATGAGTAACCCGGAAACCAGAGCCGTGTTGGGTGACGATTTTCGGCAGTTCGATGGTTCTCTCGGTGACAGTAAAAGTGATGTTACTGCCAGCTTTCTCTTTTACAACTACTTCAACAACACAACAGTCGAAGCGCGGTTGAATCGAAGCGGTGCTGTGGTAAATGACGTGGTTCCCGCTAGTGTATGGCAGCCGCCAGAGCATAGCGAAGAAGTAGCCGAAGCCATCGCACTCGGTCAGGAAAGCCTCGCGGCAAATGGTTATGAGACCGCAGGTCTGCAGGGAACCGCCATGCTGGCCTTTCCTCAGGTTAGTCAAATTGCAAGCTCTGATCGTCATTACTATCCGGAGCGTGTGTTGTATGTGACATTCGGGGAAGGAGATGGAGCAATCCCGGTGTATAGCGCGCTGGTCAATTTGAGTAGCGGAACAGTGACTGAAAGTGGTTTGGTTAGATAGTGATGAAACTAGTCAATGCAGTAAAACACGCCGTACTAATGATGCTGGTTATATCCAGCGGGCACGCCGCGGACGTTGACTGGGAGGATTGGAGCTTTGACTACAGCACCAGCAGTAATTCCTCAGGTCTGGTACTGACCAATGTCACCTACAAGGGTGAACTGGTGCTCGGTAAGGCGAGCATGCCAGTTATGCGAGTCGAGTATGAAAATGATCTTTGCGGGCCCTATGCCGACATACTGGCTTCTTCGAGGCTTGAGGCAGCGCAGACTGGTGCGCCCAACGATTTCTGTGATAATCAGGCCGTTTGCCGGCGCAGCTTTATACAAGACGGTGAAAAGAAGTTTGAGATCGGGTCCAATTGGCAGATAGGTGAGTATCAGATCTATCAGACGTACTACTTTAGTGAGAAGGGCACAATTGACACGCGTGTTTACAGTCGAGGACTACAGTGTGTAATCGACCATGGCCACCACGCTCACTGGATGTTCGACTTTGATATAGGCGGTGCGGCAAACGACCGTATCCTGCGTGGCGATGCCGATGTGCAGCAAGTTGAGTTCAACGATCTGAGGGCTGACGTGCCTTACTGGACAATTGAAGATCCGGCTATTGAGACCAGTGTCAGACTGGTTCCCAGTGATGATGATGGCGAGCCGGACAATTTCTCGCGCTGGGACGCCGCTGGACGAAAATTCAACAGCAGTGAGGTGGGTCGCTGGCGACTCGGTGCACGTGGAGAAATCGGTAGTAATTTTATAACCCCCGCCGAGCGCATTGATGGTGAAGATCTGGTGTTCTGGTATGTATCGCACCTGCCCCACAGGGCCGCAGAGGGATCAAGTATCTGGCATTCGTCCGGCCCGCGTATCGAGGTGATAACCGGCGATGAATCAGCCACTCAGGACCCTGCACCGGAACCAACCCCTGAACAGACCCCTGAACAGTCACCTCAACCGACACCTGAACCGCGGGGCGACAACTTGCTGGTGAACGGGGGCTTTGACGATACACAGTCACTGGCCGGATGGGCCAATTGTGGCGATGCAGCCAACACGCAAACCGTCAGTGCAGACGGTCGGGGTAATGCCCTGCGAATCTTTGCTGGTGGCTGCCTGTATCAGGAGGTTTTGATAAGCCCTGGCCTGACTTATAGCCTGAGCTGCGATGCGCGTAGAACTGGCAGCGAGTGGACCATACTCGAGTTTTCATTTTTGGATGCCAACTTTAATGTATTGGGATCAAAGGACCTGAAGCAGGTGCATTCCAGTGGTGATTTCAGAACCTATCAGTTTAGCGGGACAGCGCCTGCCGATTCGGTTTATGCCCTGACCCTCGCTTACAGCGATGACGATACCCTGCTGGACGCTTGCCAGTTGGTGCAAGGTGAATCGACACCGGTCGATCTGCCGTCGTCATCAGATAGCGGAATAAATCTGTTAGGTAACGGAGGCTTCGAAGACGGCGTTAATAACTGGAACTCTTGTGCTGAAGAGGATTTGCTGGCCTCAAGTCCTGAGGTGGATACCGGCACGGGCGCACTCGCGATCAGCGGTGGCGGCTGCATCTATCAGGAGTTTCCTGTGACGCCAGGTGCTGCTTATAGTATGAATTGCAGGGCGAAACAAAATGATGCCAGTTTGTACACCAGTGTTACCTTTTCCATGTTGGACAGCAGCTATGCTTCCCTGAATAGTCAGGAGCTGGCGGTTAATACAACAGGCTTCGGGGATTACACGTCTACTGTGACGGCGACCAGCGACTCAACCTCGGGAACGGTTGTCCTGTACAGCGAGAGTCCGGCAGTTTTTGATAATTGCGAAGTGCTGGCCATTGAATAGAGGCAGTTGCCTGCCCGTTGTTTTGGTGGCGTGTGGCACTGGCTAATCGCATTAACCGATAGCTTGCTCGCCAGTGACAATCACTGTCATTGGTTTTATGGCAGCCATCGACTCCGGGATTGCCGGTCTGTTACCTGTGCTTTGTGGTTGCCGCGTTGCCCTTGCCGTGCTGTCGTTGCCGCGCTCTCATTGCTATGATGCGTTATGCAAGTTCACACCGAACCATCTGACCCCTGGTCCTCAACGGAACCCGCAGTTTTTGGCTGAGCAGTCGTCTGTAGAGGGATTTCTGCTGTCGCGACAATGGCGCGATCTCGCCGACGGGGTAGAGCTCTCATTTTGGCTGGCGACCGCTATCGGGCCGGTAAGACTGTGTGTACCTGCCCAACAAGCTGTGTGCTTTGTCGATCATAGTCAGGTGATTCAGTCCGCCAGTGTGCAGCGCAAGCCTCTGTCGTTGTCGGCGCTGGGCGGAGAACCAGTCGACGGCTTGTATTTTCATTTGCAACGGGCAATGACCGAATTGCATCAGCAACTCGGCGCATCGGGTTTGCTGTATGAAAGCGATATAAAACCGGCAGATCGCTATCTGATGGAGCGGTTCGTTTGTGCCGGTGTACGAGCCAGTGGCGAGTTGGCAGAGTGCGGCGGATATCGACAAATATCGAATCCTGTCGTCAGACCTTGTGACTACTTGCCTGAGTTGCGATTGGCGTCGGTGGATATTGAAACTCGAGGGCTCTCGACTCAGCTTTATTCTGTAGCAATCCATAGTGGTGATACCGCCCTGGTGTTAATGATTGCAGATGAACAAGTGCCAGCCACCGAGGGCTTTGAGCTTCGCTACTTTAAAGATGAAAAAGCGCTGCTTGAAGATTTCTTCAAGACCCTGCACGCGCTTGATCCGGATGTGTTGATCGGCTGGAATGTGGTTAACTTCGATCTGGATTTTCTATATCGAAAATGTCAGCAACTCGGTATCGCGTTTGCGTTTGGACGCGGTGCGGATGAGTCTGTGGTGATGCAACCTGGCAGTAGTCAAATCCGCATTGCACGCACGCCCGGGCGAGCCGTACTCGATGGAGTCGAACTGCTACGCGCTGCATTCTGGAGCTTTGAAAGTTTCTCCTTGCAAAACGTAGCTCAGGAGTTGCTGGGTCGCGGCAAAACAATAGCCTCGCCGAATCGTGTTGACGAGATCAACGAGCTCTATCGATCGGACAAGGTCGCGCTGGCCCAATACAACATTGAGGATTGCAGGCTCGTTACGGAGATTTTTGCTAAAGCAGACTTGATCAATTTTGCGTTGCAGCGCGCTCGCATGACCGGGCTGCCGATTGATAAGACTGGAGGTGCGGTTCAAACGTTTGATAATCTATATTTGCCAAGACTGCATCGCAAGGGCTATGTAGCACCCGCACACCATGAGAGTGCGGGGCGTAATAGCCCGGGTGGGTATGTGCTTGATTCTCAGCCCGGAATCTATAAAAACGTTATCGTGCTCGACTTCAAGAGTTTGTACCCGAGTATTATTCGCACCTTCCTGATCGATCCCCTAGGACTGGCACTGGGTGCTGATGCGAGTACCGGCGAAAACGTGGTACCAGGCTTTGAAGGGGCGGTGTTTGCGCGTGACCAGCACATATTGCCCGGTCTGGTGGAAGAGCTATGGAAGAAACGCGACGAGGCCAAAGCTGACCGAAACGCCGCGTTGTCCCAGGCTATAAAAATCATTATGAATTCACTCTATGGTGTGCTGGGTTCCAGTGGTTGCCGTTTCCATCACTATCAACTGGCCAGCAGCATAACCCGTCGTGGCCATGAGATAATTCTTGAAAGTCAGCAATTGATTGAGCAACAGGGGTATCGTGTTATCTATGGTGATACAGACTCTCTGTTTGTGCTGATTGGCGGTGACGCAAGCGAAGCCGAGATTGGCAAAACTGGTGTTCGTTTGCAACAGGTGTTGAACCTGCACTGGCAGTCGGTGCTGGAGCATAAGTACCAGCTCGAATGCTGTCTGGAGGTCGAGTTTGAGACTCACTATCTACGGTTCGTCATGCCAACGGTGCGTGGCACCGACTCGGGAAGCAAAAAACGCTACGCCGGTCAGGTTCGTCAGTCTGATGGAGAAAAATCCTTAGTTTTCAAGGGGCTTGAAGCGGTCAGGACCGACTGGACACCACTGGCGCGTGAGTTTCAGCGCAAGTTGTATGAAAAAATATTTAATGATGAGCCAGTGGCTGAGTTGGTGAAACACACCACGTCAGATTTGTGGGCGGGCAAGCTTGACGATCAACTGGTCTATCGCAAGCGCTTGCGGCGAAAACTTGCTGACTACAAGAAGAATGTTCCACCTCATGTACAGGCGGCGCGCAAACAATCCAGCTCCGGGAACTGGATCAGTTATGTTATCACTGTCAATGGACCGGAGCCGGTAGACGAGCGAGAGTCTGCACTTGATTATCAGCACTATGCAGACAAGCAGTTACAGCCGGTGGCTGATGGCATCCTGCACTTTTTTGATTCCAGTTATGCAGCCATAACCAGTGCGCAAATTGAACTGTTTTGAATGTCTGTAACAGGTACAAGGGCAGGAACAGGGGCAGGAACAGCAGCGTGAACAGTCGATGTTTAATCACTCGGTGACAGTGTGCGGTTGCTGGCAGGTGTCATCACTGAATGGTATTGAATACGGGAAAATACTATGTCCGACATAGCAGCATTACAGTTCGACACCTTGCTTCTGGATGTGTCAGATTCAGCGGTGGCGCTTGTCACGCTCAATCGCCCTGAGGTACGCAATGCCCTGAATACAGCGATGATGACCGAGTTACGCGATCAGTTTCAGCAGCTGTATATAGACAGTGCGCAGCTTCGAGCGGTCATTGTAACCGGAGCAGGGGACAAGGCGTTTTGTGCCGGCGGTGATCTAAAGCAGCGTAATAGCATGACCGATCAGCAGTGGCAGCAACAACACGCCGTGCTGGAGCAGGCCATTGAGGCCATTATCGCGTGTCCGATACCGGTGATAGCGGCAGTCAATGGAGACTGCATGGGTGGAGGCCTGGAGATTGCTCTGTGCTGTGACTTTATCTACGCGTCCGACAACGCGCGATTCGCTCTGCCAGAGGGAAAGCTCGGCATCATGCCCGGTGGATGCGGCACGCAAAACCTGACCCGGGCTGTTGGCGAACGCCGCGCCAAAGAACTTATTATGACGGGGCGATTGTTCGATGCAGTGCGAGCGAAAGAATGGCAGTTGGTCAACGAGATTGTCAGTCAGGACAGCCTGCTGGATACAGTTATGGCAGTAGCGCTGGAGATTTCCCGGCTTGGGCCGCTGTCGGTTACGCAAATCAAGAAAAGTGTCTCGGTGGCTGCGCAAACCGACCTCAAGACGGGCTATGCTTTCGAGCTTGCAGCATACAACAGGTTGATTCCAACCGAGGATCGTATCGAGGGTATTGCCGCGTTTAATGAAAAGCGCAAGCCTGAATTCAAGGGGCGGTGAAGGTGCTCACTCAGCACATGAAGCAGCGTTGTGGTTACCAATTAAAATGGGGCACCAGGGCGGGTGAAAAACAGGGTGGGTGACCAACTGATTTGTCGGGAAATGAAGTCACAGCAAGTCTGAACTTCTACCTCTGATCGTATTCAGAGCAAGTCGCGACCCGGACTCGCGCCACCCGCAGTGAGTGGCCTTTGTACAACCAGCTTACAATCGGTGCTAGTCGTCTTTTTCGACAGTAGCAGCCATCTCGATACTCTCGAGCAACTTGTCGTCCTGCTCCGGCAATGTAGCCTTGTCTTCATCTGAGACTGATTCATTGATTTTCTCGAGATGCTCTTCAGCGACAGTGCGGAGCTCTCTATACTGTTCGATCAATGTGGCACTCTGCTCAAGCAAGGTCTTGCGCTCGTCGAGTTTATCCTCGAGTTCTTTCTTCTCTTTCTTCAGCTTGCGGACGGTGTTTTCTGCTGCCTTTCTGGCAGTGTTTTCGTCAAGTTTCTGCTTTTTGAGATTCTTGAGTTTCTTGACAACATTGTCCGGTGAATCGCCAAGCGCAGTATTGATATTCTTCAATTCACGGTCTTTGCGGGCAACGTCTTCCTTTGCCTTTTTCAGTCCTTCAGAATTTGCTTCGCGACCAACGCTCAGGGCGTTTTCAGCGGACTTTTGTGCAGCAAGAGCGGCTTCAATGGCACCTTCAGCCGCTAGACGAGCTTTTTGCTCTGTCTTAAATTCTGTACGCAACTCGGTAATAGCCTCGTCAGCTCGTTGCCGGGATGCTTTAATGTTGTCGTCCGCGTGTTTTGCGCGATCCAGTAGCTTGTTTAATTCGTCCTTGATAACGGCTGCAGTGCTGGTGGTATCCAGATCCAGAGCCTTGATGACTTCGTTGGCTAAAAGTTGCTTTTGTAGAGCGAGGTCTTTCCAGACCTGGAGTTGCATATCTTCTTTGGTTTGACTCACACAGTTTTCTCTTCGGTATGTTGACGAACGGCAATGGTGCAGTAGTGACCAGATTCGTTCGGTATTGTTGGTAATTTTTTAGCTATGGATGGCAATGAAATGACCAGGATTTTGTAATTAGCTGTTCGGTTTGGCACTTCGGGCAATTCAGCCTGCGGAATCGACCGCACAGGTATTAGAGTGAAAGTAGTGAATTTCATCAGATCTGAACGCATGTTCCGTCGTCGCAACCGCGCTCAAGGCTCCCGTGCTCAAGGTTCCCGCGCTGAAGGTTCTGGCGCGCAAGGTACGCGGTTTTGGAGCACATAAAATGGAGAAGAGCCCCTGAATGCAGATGGACGGTAATGTCAAAATCGAAGTTCGTGCTCTAATTCGTCGCCCAAAGTCCTTGCCAAAGTCCTTGCCAAAGTCTTTGCCAAAGTCTTTGCCTTAGTCATGGCTAAATTCGGTTGTGGCTAAATTCCGGGCTATATCTGTATCGCGGTGTCGGTCTCGCCTGTTAGAGCCAGTGCAGCAGCTGTCTTCCGTATATGAAGCGACCGCAGTCGGCACGCACAATGGTGTCCGAGAACCCCTGCATTATAGTGAGTTTTGTTAATACTACAAGCCCGAGCCTGTCCAGGAGCCGTAAACTAACTGCGAAATAGCCTGGACGGGTTCCTGTTTCAACCCTCAAAGCCGTAAAATTGCCAAAGGTTGCAATATTTCAGCCAATTTCCCTGTTTCGGCTGCCAGCAGAATCCGCCCCGGCGAGCGGTGCGCGGTCGCGAAGCGAGCCAGAACTGATTCATCCCATGGCAGCCGGCAGAAACAAAACGATTGCCGGAAACAACACCAAAATCGCAAGGCGGATGATATCGGCTATCCAGAAGGGTGTTACACCCCTGAAGATGGTGCCCGTGCTGACATCACCGACCACGCCTTTCAGTATAAAAACATTTAAACCAACCGGTGGTGTGATCAGACTGATCTCCGTAACAACCACTACCACTATGCCAAACCAGACCGGGTCATAGCCGAGGTCGCGAACCAGCGGGAAAAAAATAGGTACGGTGAGTAGCAACATGGACAGACTTTCGAAAACACAACCGAGTGCGATATAAATCAAAAGAATCATCAGCATGATCACCCACGGCTCGACGTCGTGACTGGTGACAACAGACAACAAGGTTTCCGGCAGTCCGGCAATATTAATGAAGTTCGAAAAAATCCAGGCGCCAATCAGTACACTAAACAGTGCTGCGGTTGTAAATGCCGTTTCCTTCAGGACAGAGATGGTATCTTTAACCGTCAGCGCTTTGCGAAACAATGCGATGAGGAACGCCCCTGAGGCACCCATCCCTGCGGCTTCTGTGGGAGAAAAAGTTAAGTGCAGTGGCCAGAAGTCCAGCGCGCCGTACAATCCGCCTATGACCAGAAAAAACAACAGCAGGACTGCCCAGACTCCCTTTATTGCCAGCAAGCGATCTGGCCAGGATGTTTTCTCCCCGGCAGGGCCTGCCGCGGGGTTTCTGGCAACAGTAAATTTTACAGCGCCAAGATAAAATACTATGCCGAGCAGCCCGGGGACAATGCCGGCTATGAACAGCTTGCCAATGGATGTTTCGGTCAACAGGCCATAGATTACCAGGATAACGGAGGGGGGAATGAGTATGCCGAGTGTGCCACCAGCGGCGATAGATGCGGTAGACAGGCTGTCGCTATAACCATATCGGCGCATCTGTGGCATGGCCACTTTTGACATGGTCGCAGCGGTGGCGAGTGATGACCCGCAAATGGCGGCGAACCCCCCGCAGGCGACAATCGTGGCCATTGCCAGACCACCGCGAAAGTGGCCCAAAAAGGCAAAGGACACGCGATACAGCTCCTTGCTAATGCCGCCTTTGTTAACAAACAATCCCATCAGGATAAAGAGCGGGACCACACTTAAACCGTAGTCCTGACTGGCATCAATAATCAGCCGCGAAACCATGGATATCGCGCCGCGATAGCTGGTTTCCAGCATGTAGCCGACCATGCCAACGAGGCCCATCGCGAACGCAATTGGCATCCGCAGCAAGACTAAGAACAAAACGGCTGCAAATCCGATAAGCCCCTCAGTCATTGCTGTGACCCTGCTGCTCTGACGGACCCTGCTCTGACGAACTAAGAACGCTGCTGTCAGTAGATTGCACGCTAACCATTGACGGTGCGAATAACCCCAGTAAGCCTCGCAGGATTAAAGCAATAGCCGTGATAAATGTCATGGCAGCGATAAACCAGGCGATGTAGAACTGCGGAATATTGAGGTATTCAGTGGTATCGCCATAGGAGCGAGCACGTTCGGCCAGCACTGATACGCGTTCGGCCGGAAGTATTAACAAAGCACCGCAAATAATAAACATCAGGTTGTCGCGAATGCGGATGATCAGCGGGTGGCTGATTATGGAGTCGAGCAAATCAACGACAATGTGTCCGCCCCGGGTCGATATGACCGGCAGCACGGAAAATACAATAATTGCCATAAACAAACGTGTGAGCTCGGTTGCCGCCTCTATTGGTGCATTAAAAATAGAGCGCAGCATGACATCGGCAAACGTCATCAGCATCAGTGCAAACAGAGTCGCGCAGGCGAGCCATACTGGCAGAGCTGCCAGACGATTTGCCCACAGGACCAGGGCTGTTGGTGGTGTATCAGTATCGATGGTGGTGGCTCTTGTGTGCTGTCAATCGGGTTGTGGTTTTTTTACGTCTGGTTAATCTATGAGATTGCGCTGTAGATTAACGCCAGACAGACCGATGGTTGCAGGCATGGATTAGAAGCTTGGGTTTCGATGCATGGGTTTCGATGCATGGGTTTCGATGCATGGCTTCGAAGTATTGTCCAGGCAGGCCCGGACTGTGCCATTGATGCCGATGCAGGCAGTCGGGCTGAATTGTTCATTTTTCTCTCCAATTTCGGAGTCAACATTGTACCCGATAGAGTCCCGCACAAGGCAATTCGATTCCGGAGCAAGGGTGACATGACTGCGGTTCAGGCATTGGTTACACTGCAGCGCAGGTGTCATCGAACGTGTTGACCAGTACCCGATTTGACTAAATAAATGGATACCCTGTGGCGATAATAGCGCTGGCCTATATTGGAGTTCGTGCAACCGACCTTGGCGACTGGTCGTCTTTTGCGACGAGCAGACTGGGGATGCAACAGGTAGACCGGGGTGGTGGTCAACTTTCTTTTCGGATGGACGATCGCGCGCAACGACTGATGGTAAGCGAGCAATCCGGCAGCGCCTTTGCGTTTATGGGTTGGGAGGTTGGGCACGCGGATAGCCTGGCTGAACTGGCAGCACGGGTTGAGTCGCACGGGGTAAAAGTTGCGTCAGCCAGTCGGGCGTTGTGCGAGCAACGTGGTGTCGATGAGTTGGTCTATTTCCACGACAACGACGGCAACCGGGTTGAGCTTGTTTTTAATCCGCATCGATGCAGCGACCCGTTTATACCCGGCAGGCCGATCAGCGGCTTTACCACCGGCGCCTTTGGCATGGGGCATGTGGTGCTCAATGTTCAGGATGTACTGGCGCTGCTGCCGTTGTACAGAGATGCACTGGGCTTTAATGTCAGCGACTATGGACTGGATCCCTATCCAATGTACTTTTTTCACGTCAATGGTCGGCACCACAGTTTTGCCATGATTGGCAGCGGTACTACTGGCCTGCACCATTTTATGGTCGAGTATCAGAACCTCGATGATGTGGGCCAGGGCTATGATCTCGCATCACAGGACGAAAACCGTATTGCCTATACGCTGGGTCGACATACCAATGACTATATGACTTCTTTCTATTCGCATACACCGTCGGGTTTTTTCATCGAGAGTGGCTGGGGCGGTCGCATTATTGATCCATCCACCTGGCAGCCACATGAAACCAGCTGCGGCCCGAGTTTTTGGGGGCATGAGCGTTTGTATTTGGCGAATGCCGACCGTGCACGCTTGCGAGAGATGCGACTTGATGCGGCGGCCAGCGGTTTGCAGGCCCCTGCACTTGTCGATTGCCCCTGGTTGTACCAGCGGATCAACAAGCAGGGTTAGTCGGGCTTGCGCAGGTAATGTCAACTCCAGCTAAACGCGCGCGGCCTGGTCCCGATGTTGAGGCTGACTTTAAGCGCGATGCAGAGTTGGATGCCGAGTTCGACGTTGTCATAGTTGGCTATGGTCCAGTGGGGGCGACGCTCGCCAATCTGCTCGGAATGCATGGGCACAGGGTGCTTGTTCTCGAGCGTGAGGCAGCTATGTATCACTTGCCACGTGCTGTGCATTTTGACGAGGAAGTGATGCGTGTGTTCCAGACTATCGGTTTGGCACATCGGGTCGAGAAGGTCGTGCGGGTCAATCCGGGTATGCGATTTGTTGACGACAGCGGATCAACCTTGCTGGACTGGCCAAGGCCATCTGGCATCGGACCGTCTGGCTGGCACTCCAGCTATCGATTTCATCAACCTGATCTGGAGCAAATTCTGCGCAACGGTGTTGAGCGTTATGCGAATGTAACGGTCCGCAGTCAATGCGAGTTCACCGGTTTTATTGATAGCGAAAGCTGTACTGACGTTGAATTTACTGATGTGCGTACGAATCAGTGTCGGCAGGTAGGCACACGCTATCTGGTTGGTTGCGATGGCGGTCGTTCGACGGTCCGGCAAATGATGCAATCTGACGTGGAGGATCTTGGCTTTCGAGAAAGCTGGCTGGTTGTGGATGTGCTGTTAAATCAGCCAATGGAGCAACTGGGTGACTTTACTATCCAGTATTGCAATACAAGGCAACCGGCAACTTACGTGCGATGCCCCGCTAATCGCAGGCGTTGGGAGATTGCCATGCCAGCGCGCGTGACCCCGGCGGATGTGTGTCAGCCCGAAGCAGTCTGGCGCTTGTTAAAGGATTGGATAAAACCATCACAGGCAACACTGGAGCGCTCGGTTGTTTACACTTTTCACTCTATGATTGCAAAGCAATGGAGATGTGGGCGTACACTGATTGCCGGTGATGCGGCACATCAGATGCCACCGTTTATGGGGCAGGGAATGTGCGCGGGTATTCGTGATGTGGTCAACCTTGGCTGGAAACTGCACCGATGCATTAGCCGGGGCAATAGTGATCAACTGCTGGACAGCTATCAATCTGAACGCTATCCGCATGTGCGTGCCTATATCGACACTGCCATTGAACTGGGCACACTGTTAAACTCATGTGAAACTGCAGAGGCCCTGCACTCGGCAATGTCGAATGACAGTGGCACGCCGACCATGAAGAGCATTGCACCACGTCTTGGCCACGGACTTACGTACGTACCAAATTCTGCGGCATCCCGGGGCTGCACGCAGGATGAGCACGCAGGTACTCTGGCGCCGCAGGTTCTGCGTGTTGTCGATGACGTGTCTGTTAGCGCTGTTGCTGAAAGCGTAGTGCCTGATAGTGCCATTTCTGATAAAACTATTCTTGATAACGCTGCTCCTGGTAAAGCTGCTCCTGGTATAGCCAGGCTCGATGACAGGGTAGGTTATCATCCGGTGCTGCTTATTGATGACGAACTTTTGGATGTGGTCGCGGCCGTTGATTTGTACAGCGTGCAGGTGGAGTCGGTCAGTGCGAATAATCAGATTGCGAAAATACTGACAGATCTTAAAGTCAGAGCGGTGCTTGTCAGATCAGATCGCTACATCTATGGTTGTGCCAATAGAAATGATGAATTAATCGACTTACTCGGTGCGGCGACGCAGGCAATGGTGATATAGCGTAATCGATGATGCCAGTAAGATTGTGACTGTAAATCGTCAACCGGTATGCCGTATGTTAGCGATTATCGAATTCGGGGTCTATAGACTATCCGAAAACCAGAAGGAGACAAACCATGACTGAACTGCGGAACCTGTCAGCGGATATCGCGGCCGTTTATGATGGCTACCCTGTTCAGGCCAGACGCCGTGCGCTACAACTGCGGCAATTGATCATTGACTCTGCACGTGAACACGGCTTGCAAATGCCTGATGAGACGCTCAAATGGGGTGAGCCTTCCTATGTAGTAAAAAAAGGCAGTGCAGTGCGCATTGGCTGGAGTGAAAAACGCCCGGACGATATCGGCTTGTATTTTAACTGTCAGACCAGTTTGGTTGAAACGTTTAAAGAGTTGTACTCTGACGAGCTGCGTTTTTCCGGTGTTCGGGCAATTCTGATTGGCAAGCGCGAGAAAATACCGGTCGCTGCGATCAAACACTGTATAAAGCTGGCGCTGACCTATCACCAGGTTAAACACTTGCCATTGCTTGGTGCGTAGCCCGCATCAGCCACGAACACAAAACAGACGACATCCAGCTCTTGCTCTAGATCTTGATCTACCCGCGTTTAATCAGTTTTGAGAGTGATCGTGGAAGTGGGTCGGCGCGCCATGGATGGTTGTTTGCGTCATAGTCCAAGATTAAACTACAGGTTCCGTGGTTAAACACCCCTTTATAAGTGTTGTATTGTATTGCCTTTAATTTCAGGGATAGTTTGGGAGGCAAGCGTTGTGTCTATGGCGATGCGTTTCGGCTCACCGGGTAACAGGGTAAAGCCATTGTCGCTGTAAATGTTTCTGCCGCCCAGATTGAGGGTGACAAAAAATGCCGGCGCGTCCGTGTGTAGTTCAATAATCTGATTGTCGCCATTGCGCTGCTCTTCGATACTGAAGCTGATGTCGGGTCTTGGCAACTGGTAGTTTTTATAGGGCGCACGCCAATATTCGTTTTCTCCCAATGGTGTTCCATGATTGTCCTGCCACTGCCAATATAAAAAGCAGTGTGCGGGTATGTCATCCGGGTTAAAGGCGTTTATTTCACTGACCGCGCCGGGCTTCGCTATTGCATCGAATTGCCAGCGCTTTTTTTCCTCGCCGTCGACGGTCAGGGCGCGCATCAGAATGGATAGTTTGTGAGTGTCGGTAGTATCGTTGACTGCTTTCAGTAAAAGCTGCCCATCAGTGCCGAATCGTGAATGGCCGGGTACCATGGCGATCAGCAGCGGTTGATAAAAGCGCCGCGCGGCATAGTGCAGTAGTTTCCAGCCACCTCCGTATTCCAGTGATGACCATGACGCAACCGGCCAGGTATCGTTGAGCTGCCAGTAGAGCGTGCCCATGCAATGCGGTTGCAGCGATCGCCAGTACTCAACTGCGGTGCGTATGGCGATAGCCTGCTGGCATTGCGACAGAAATAGAAGTCGGTCAAAGCTGTCAGGAAATTCGAAGTTACGAACCAGTGTTTCAACGATACGGGCGTTGCCACCGACGTTGCGCTGATGAATTTCCATAACCGGTGACGATACATTTCGATCATTTGCTTCGGTAAAAGTTTTTACTACTTCCAGCGATGGAAAAGACTGAAAGCCGAACTCGGAACAGAAGCGCGGATGGATATTCTGGTAGGCGGAAAACGGCTTTGCTTCATGCCATACATCCCAAAAGTGCATGTCGCCTGCGGCATCGTTTTTCCAGCCGTCGCCATAGTCCAGTTTGCCCACAGAAGGGGAGCTTGGCCAGAAGCTGGTGTTGCGCAGTTCTCGTTCAACTGTCTCCTCCAGAGCATGATTCAGACGCACATAGTTGGCCAGATAGCGATCGCGATTGTTGCGAGTGACTTCCCACCAGTTCAGCGCCCCGACTATTTCGTTGTCCCCGCACCAGAGTACAACACAGGCATAGGCCGACAGACGCCACACTTGCTGTCTTGCCTCGGTTCGCACGAGATTTAACCAGTCTGCATCGGCGGCAGGATAGTGGTTACACGAGAACATAAAATCCTGCCAGATCATGATGCCGAGTTCATCGCAGAGGTCGTAGAACCAGTCCGCTTCGTATTGCCCGCCGCCCCACACCCTGAGCATATTCATATTCGCATCGACCGCAGACTGGAGTAATTCCCGCGTGGCTTTGGGCGTACAGCGCCGGGGCAATGCATCGGCCGGTATCCAGTTGGCACCACGCATAAACACAGCTGTGTTATTGATGTCTATGCGAAAGCCACTGCCTTGTGCCTGGAGGGAATGTTCCATCGCTGCGTGCCCGTTGCCTGCAGGCTCGTCCGGTGTCTGTACAATAACGGCGTTGCGCAATCCGACGAGTTGTTGATGGTGTTGGTCGTCGATGTCCAGTTGCAACAGGTGACGGGTTTGCGGACCACTGCCCGCGGGCCACCAGAGCTTTGGTTCCGATACCTCGACTGTCAGTGTGACCTCGTGTGTTCCTGTAACCAGCGCATGTTCCTGTCGTGATTCGACACCACACAGTGTCAGTTTACAGTTCGCGGTGAGTGTATTTGCTGCGTGTACCCTGGCTGTGACGGCAACGGTTGCACAGGAGGTATCGCACTGTTGGTCTATTTTGACTTCCTCTATCCAGACAGCATTGTGTTGCACCAGTTTAATTTGCCCGTAGATGCCTGTCGGCATCAGGCAGATATTCCAGTCCCATCCTGCGTGGCACGGTGTTTTGCGAAGCAGATTTGAATGTGGCAAACGGCAGTTTGCGCTGTGTGGCAATTCAAACGGAAACTCTGCTGCCTTCTGCGCTGCTGCTTTCACAGCCGAGTGAAAGTGTATGCGTATGTTGTTGAGACGCGGCTTCAGGGCTGAGCCGACATCGAATACATAGCGGACAAACTGGCTTTGAGTTGTACCAACCAGGGTATTGTTGATGTAGATATCAGCAATACAATCTACCTGATCCAGCACCAGTTTCGTGTTGTCCGCGAGCCATGTCTGGTCGACTTCAAAATTGCGTTCAATGATCCAGTCACAACGATTGATCCAGTCGACCGCGAGTTCGTTATCGCGAAAGTAGGGATCATCAATGTGTCCGGCCGCTAACAGCGCAGAGTGGACATCGTCCGGAGCGCTGAACGGTGTGTCGCAGATCTTATCGGGTACCTTATCGGGCAGTTCGGGGGGATGATCGCTACCCGGTCGAAGCGTCCAGTCACTGTCTAGTATTTTTATCATCTGTACTTATCTGTATTGTTCAGGAGTGGTTCACCGGGTCTGCGCCGCTGACTGGAGCAATTGTAGGATCGGCAATGCCCGGGGAACTATTCCAGAAGCGAGTTAATGACTGTTGCAGGTTTTCTGTGTCGTTGCACTGATTGATCTGCCAGTGTGTCGGAAACAGCGCTTGATAAAAGGGCTCTGAAAGACGCTGGTCTGCCAGTATGACGACCCCTTTGTCATGCTCAGACCGTATAACCCGACCTGCGGTTTGCAATACGCGAGTCATGCCGGGGTAGCGACTTGCGTAGTCAAAACCGTTCAGGCCCTGGCGGTTGTAGTCCTGCTCTATTAATTTTTGCTCGAGCGACAAAGCGGGTAAGCCTGTACCGACTACTATTGCACCGATCAATTTGTCACCAGTGTAATCCACCCCTTCCCCGTAGACGCCGCCGAGTATCGAAAACGCAAGTATTGCATCGTTTGATTCAAAGCTCTGCAAAAACTGTTGCCGCGTTGATTCGTCTGCATCTCGTTGCTGAATAATGGTGGGCAAGTCAGGGTGCCTGCGTCGAAATGCGTCGTACACTTTTTCCATGAAGAAATAGGATGGAAAAAATATCTGATAGTTGCCGCGTTTTGAATGATAAACCTGTGCCGTCAGGTTAACTAACGGCTCTATAGCCTGGTCTCTTGCGTGGTAGCGCGTGTCAATCCAGTTGCACAGAAAAGTGCCCTGATTCTCAGGTGGAAAAGGGGAGTCCAGTGCAAGACAGTAAGTATCCTCGGGTAGGCCCAGGCAATCTCTGGAAAACTGCTGCGGTCGCAATGTTGCCGAAAACACGGTTGCTGAACGGAACTGTTTAAAGGAATGTGACAACGGCTGAGTTGCATTAAGGCAACGCAGCTGCACTTTAACATTACTTGCATACCGCTTGTGTTTGACCGCAGGAATGTGAGTAATCGTTCTATGGTGATCGCCGAACAAGTCGGCGATTGCCCGGTACCTATATAGTTCTTTCGCTACATCAGCAGTTTTTTCAGACATAAGCACGTTGTTTTCTGTGAGCGCACTCAGTGAGTTAACACATTTGTCTACTGCTTTGCTAATAGTCTCTGGTAGTTCGTCGCTGGCGGATTCTTCCGAGTTGCGGGTTTTCGCCCATCGATCGATTGCTCTGACGACGCGCTTGAGTTCTTTTGCCATTAAGGGCTGCTCGGAACATTCGCCTGCGGCCATTTGCAGGTCAGCTCTTATCAGCTGCGCTGAATACATCGACCGGGCGCGTTCAGCCAGATTGTGAGCCTCGTCGATCAGCAGCAGTTGCCTGCCTGCATTTTCTGTAAAGTGCGTGAGCCTGACCAGCGGGTCAAAAACATAATTGTAGTCACATATGATGACGCTGACCCAGGGCAGCATTTGCAATGTCAGTTCGAATGGGCAGAGTTGGTATTTGTGGGCCATCGCATCTACGTCGGCCGGGGAGACACTGCCCCTGTCAAGTAACTCTACTCTGGCTTCAGGTAAACGATCAAAGAAACCCACCGTCAACGGGCAGCGTCCATCGTCGTTGCGATTGCAGGTTCCGTTGCTGCAGTGGCAAGTGGTTTTCTTGGCGGTGATGGTGATTGTGGTCAGTGCGACACCTGATGTTTGCAGTTGATGTATGCAGCTGTTGGCTGATTGACGACCTGAGCTCTTTGCAGTCAGGTACACCACCGTATCTATATGTTTTTTGCCGATCGCCTTAATGGCGGGAAAAAGAGCGCTTACGGTCTTACCTGTGCCAGTGGGCGCTTCGCACAGCAAGTTTTTTTTATCGCGAGTAGTCACGTAGATGGAGGCTGCCATCTTTCTTTGGCCATCGCGAAAATTGCTGTGGGGAAACTGCGCGGTTCTGGCTGTTTGCCTGAGTTGTACCTGTGCTTCTGTTATGCGTTGCATCCACTGAAGGTATCTTTTGGCAGCGCCATGAGTAAACAGCTCCAGCTCGGAAAACTGTACGATACGCGAGTGGGTCGTTATTTCATCTGTTTGCAGATTGATCCAGATCAGGCGTAAGTCAATAGATGAGTGAGCTGCAGCGACAGTGCTGTCACGCCTCTGCGTTGTGGTAGTTTGTGGATTATACTGTGTATCAATATTGTCGTCGGTAACGTCGAGCCGGGATTGATTGAGCTCGCTGAGAACGCAGTAGCCGTATACTTTTAACTGTGCCCAGTGCAGATCGACGATCGATTGTGGCTGTTTGTCCGGCGGAGCGTAACAGCTTTTTATTTCTCCAATTGAAGGGTAGTCGGCACTGCTTACAGGGGTGCTGAGCAAATCAACACGCCCTCCAAGCTTTAAAGTCAGGTTGTCGAGCGTAATTGACGTGCTAACTTTAACTTCTGCCTGTTCGCTACCGAGTTTTTGTTGTTGCAGTTTTTTGTGGGCGATTTGCCCTTCGAGCGCAGTCGGGCCGGCCGGACCTGTGTGCACCAGGTCGCCACTGCGACAGGCAAAGTCAACGAATTTTTTTACTGAGGTACGATAGGTCTTTGACGTTGACACTTTGGGTCGTTGCGCCGTTGTACAGGTTGTAGATGGACCGCTCACGGGTTTTGTGTAGTGCCAGTCATATGCATTTTACGTCTGGTGAAAAACTGTTGTTGATTACTGTTTGTTTGTCGTCTGTCGGGCAGTCTGGTTTTATGTCAATCGCTCGTACCTCAATCGTAGGTACTTCACCCGCTGGTAGGGCAACCGCGGGTACATCTTCTGCTGGCGGATCTGCGTCGGCGAAGGCAACATCGACAACAGCATGAGGAATATTGTTGTCAGCAAAATGCTTCATCCACCGGCGCTGATTCTTCTGCAGTTGATCACCAGGTCCTTTTATCTCCAGAAGTTCATATCCTCCGGTATCGGGAAAATAGATTAAATCCGGCAAACCGCTGCGATGCGCTGGTATATCGCTTAACAGATACTCGAAGATGCTGATCCAGTGAGTAAGTGGAATTTTCTCTATAGCAAGTATAAGCAGTTGTCTGCTAAGCGAGTACCAGTTCACCAGTGGATTACTGATACCCTGTTTTAAGTGGAGGTTTGGCAGTGTGAATGGCGCCAGGCCGTCTCGTTTAATTTCCTGCAGGCGTTTTGTAAATAGATGCCTTCGCCTGGCAGTGAAATCAGCACTCCGGAAATCTGCCGGCGCCATTTGAAATGGATGGTAAAACGCGCCTTCGACAGGGGCAAAGATAATATCCCACATGGCCAGGCCAAATACTCCCGTGATCAGAGTGTTTTCGACGTAAAAGCATTTGCCTGTTTTTGCATAGTGCAGCGCGGTGGCGAATTCAACGGACAGAGCAGATGATGCAAGTGTCAGTGACACCATTGGTGGACTATATTTTTTAACCGTTGTGAAATTCAGTTTGAGCCGCTGAGCGAGCGGTTGTGCAAATTGTTCGGCAAAGTCGAGTTCAGCGGCATCGTGGGGGTTACCGATGATCTCTTTGCAGATTGAAAACGCCTCCTGCGCTCGTCCCTGCTTTGCGTTGATCCTGGCAAGTCGTTCGCGTGCCGGTGGCCGATCAGTTGTTTGGTAAATCGATCTGGCGTCGTCCAATGCGCCGAGCCTTTCCAGTTGACGTGCGATTCGGTTGGACCATTTTTCCAGACGGCGCTTCAAAGCACTGTCAGATGAAACAACCTCGGGCGATATATCGAGCAATTGTTGATGCAATTCGATCAGTGCATCCGGATCGGATTTTATCGTATCGTCGTATTGATCTATACAGGCGTAGTATTGTCGGTGTGCCAGTAACTGGGTTCTGTTACTAAAGGGCAGCGGCAAGCCCTGATGCAGTGTTGTTTCATAGTGAGTGAGGCCCAGGTCGCGCAGTATGAAGGCGCTGATATCCTGATACAGATCACCAAAAAACAGCAACTGGAAATTGATAAAGGCATCCTTGTAATTTACCCGATAGACCGGGTCGGTTTGCAGTAGTAAATCCATTGGCGAAAACCCGAATAGATCTTTCTGCAATAGTAACTCGCTGGCTTCACCGCAATTTGATTGCCATTGATTACGCATGGTCGGGGCTAAATCAGGCAGAGCATGGGCGGGCAGAACATGTTGCATCTCAGTGCGGGTAAACAGTCCTGCCCAGCTTTGTACATTGTCACTGTCAGCGGGAGTGCAAAAGTCACAGCCAGTCAACTCGCTTAGCGCGTCATTGAGATTGGCTATTTCCGGATATACCGTTTTACTTAATCTGAAATGATCGCGTGTGCGCATTAGCAGGCGGCAATAGAGTTGCTGCGCTGATTTGCCAAGCGACTGATAGAGAGTAAAAAAGTGCTTTTCACGGTGATCGAGTAACTGCCAATAGTTGCCAGTGACAAACGCGAGCAACTCGTTGACGTTTTCGTGGTAGTAGTGCTGCGAAAGTGGCTTCGCTTTTTGGTTCGGCAGTCCAGTCACTGCGCTGGAGAATCCAGGTGTAATCTGGTCTGCATTGCTTCAGAGGACTGTAACGATCTTGCTATCTGGCTAGTCATCCAACGCCCACTCGACTGCGGCCTGCGCATGAATTGCTGTGGTATCAAAAAGTGGTATATCAGTATGTTGCTGTTGCACCAGAAGTACGATTTCCGTACAGCCTTCGATGATGGCCTGCGCACCCTGTGCGCGTAGATCATTCATAATTCGCAGATAGTGCTGCCTTGACTCCTGTCGCACAACCCCCTGGCACAGTTCGTCGTAAATAACGTTGTGTATGATGTCGATATCTGAGTCATCGGGTATTAATACGTCGAGCTTGTGTCGTTCGGAAAGGCGACCTCGGTAGAAATCCTCCCGCATGGTGAATGCGGTGCCTAACAGGCCGACCCTGTCAATCTGTTGCCCTTTTATTTGCTCCGCTGTCGCATCGGCAAGATGTAGCAGCGGAATGCGAACAGACGCTTCTATCTGATCGGCAACCTTGTGCATTGTATTGGTGCAAATCAGTAGAAAATCTGCTCCGGCCATTTCTATTTGTCTGGCTGCAGTGCAGAGGATGGCAGATGCGGTTTCCCAGTCTCCACGATGCTGAAGCGATTCAATTTCCTGAAAATCAACGCTAACCATTGCGATTCGTGCAGAGTGCAATCCACCGAGCCTGGCTTTAACGCCTTCGTTGATTAGTCGATAGTAGAGGGCTGTACTTTCCCAGCTCATGCCGCCCAGCAAGCCAATTGTTTTCACGTCATTGCCTTTATTGGAGTTGGTCAATGCAGATAGAATCCTGGATTGCATCGCCTGTGTTGCGCGCATATTGTAAAGGTCTTTCGCGTCGAGGTCTTTAGTCGTGGCGGCCTGGCCGGTTTACGGGCATTCTATCTGTATTAATTCAGCTTCGACTTGCCGCGTGGTATGTGGATCGAGATTGCAATAAACTGACGTGCAGGGGAGACCGATGGGCTGCCAGAGCTGCGGGGTGATAAACTACGCGGGGGGATTGCCCGCACCGTTGCTGCGGGGGATATGTTTCATTCGGTATTCGGGAAACCAGTGTCGACAGCGTCACAGGGGAAAAGTGGTATATGAAGCTCAATAGTCTCGATCACTTCAACATCTCTACGTCCTGTCCGCAGGATACGATTCACTTTTACTGCGAAATTCTTGGCATGGAGGACGGCGCAAGTTTGCGGCCGCCATCGCAATCTCCCGGTACCTGGCTGTTGTTAAATGGTCAGCCGGCACTGCATATAAACTTTGTCAGCGAATCGCCCGGTGATGTGACTGGCCCGGTCGATCACCTCGCCTTTGATGCCAGTGGTGTTGAACGCTTTGAGCAGCGATTAAATGACCATGGAATACACTACAACAAGGTTGAGCGTCCTGCGGTCGGCTTGATTCAGTTATTTCTGCGAGATCCGAACGGTATCAAGCTTGAGCTGAATATTCGCGGTGAAATCTAACCCGAGGTGATTTGATTGACTACTGGAATTTCCTGCAGCCCTTACGGCACTACAAAAAATGGCGACAGCGTTGATCAATACTTTTTAACCAACAGCGGTGGTATAGAGGTTGGAATTATTACTTACGGCGGGATAATCACCAGCCTGCGCATACCCGATCGACAGGGCCATTTTGACGACGTGGTGCTCGGCTACGACTCTCTGCACGAATATGAAAGATGTCCGGCTCATTTCGGGTGTATTACGGGCCGCTACGCCAATCGCATCAGCCGCGGACAGTTCAGTATTGACGATCAAAGCTATCAGTTGGAAACGAATCACGGGCAGCATCATTTACACGGTGCGTCAGCCGGGTTCGGCAAGGTGGTATGGCAGGCCGAGGCAGATTCGGATTCCACAGCGCTGGTTTTGAGGTATCTAAGTGTTGACGGTCATGGCGGATATCCGGGCAACCTGCAGGTCGAGGTAACCTATCAACTTACTGATGACAATCAGTTACAAATTGATTACCGCGCAATCACGGACAAGCCGACCATTGTCAATCTGACCAACCATAGTTATTTCAACTTGCAAGGGCATCAGCATGCAGTAACTGATGGTGTGCTTGATCATCAGCTTCTTATTCTGTCAGATAGCTTTGTGCCTGTAGATGATGTTGGAATCCCGCTGGGTGGGCTGCAAGCAGTAGACAACTCTCCGTTTGATTTCAGGCAGGCAACCAGGATCGGGGCGCGAATTCTGGATGATCACGAGCAGATTGGAAATGGCAATGGCTATGACCACAGCTGGGTGGCGGTGGGACCCGCAGACCAGCTAAAACCGGTGGCCAGGGTCATCGATACAGCAAGTGGTCGGACCATGAATGTCGAGACAACGCAACCCGGAGTGCAGTTTTTCTCAGGCAATAATCTGTCTGATCATGCTGGCAAGTCGGGTGTTCACTATGGGAGACGGGGTGCCTTGTGCCTGGAAACTCAGTATTTTCCTGATTCACCCAACCACCCGGAGTACCCCCAATGTGTCGTTCGGCCCAACGAAGAATGGAAAGAGCAGACAGTCTTCACATTTTCGGTGGCAGGGAACTAATGTAATAAAAATGAATCAGAGAGTCTCAATTTGTTAACAGTGTCTGAGAAATTGTTGGCTGACATAAGCATAATGAGCGCATCACTTAAACAAAGAGATGAGCCAACCATGTCAATTGTCCTAGCCTGCATCGCCATCTCAATAGTCACTCAAGCGGCTATTTCACGACGAAAGTCGGCTGGCGCCGACTGAGTTCAAAGCCGGGCACCGTATTCCAGAGGCGGTAGCCAGCTACAGAAAAACACGGTCTTCAGCGTATTCCAGAGGCGCAGAGACCGTGTTTTTTTGTGTCTGGCTTTTGTGCTGGAACTCGGGAATTGTCACATTCTCGGACTTGCGGGCATGTTTTGCGCTCAGGCCGTGGCTGGACCGGGATGGTAAAAAAGCAGATGATTGGCCAATGGGTAAAAATGTGGTCACATCCGACGATGTTGCTCGTAAAGCGCGAGTCTCGCAATCTGCCGTAAGTCGAGCGTTCACACCGGGTGCCAGTGTTGCGCCTGCAACGCGCGAAAAAATTCTCGAAGCGGCGAGTGACCTTGGCTATCGTCCGAACGCCTTAGCCAGAGCAATGATCAGCGGTCGGTCCGGACTGATCGCGCTGATTACAGCCAATATCGACAACCAGTTTTACCCTCTTTTGCTCGAGAAGTTGTCGAGTCGATTACAAGACAATGGATATAACGTATTGCTTTTCATGACTGACCCGGGCGATCAGGACAAGGTAGTGCAACGAATCATGCAGTATCAAGTAGAGGGTATTGTTATGGCCTCTGCAACCATGTCATCGTCACTGGCAAGGGAATGTGCGCAAACCGGCATACCTGTCGTGATGTTTAATCGCTATGTGCCATCCTCTCCTGCCAGTAGCGTCACGTCTGACAACGTTGACGGCGCTCGTCGTGTCGGTGACTTACTGGTACGTGCCGGGCATAAGCGTATAGCGTTTATTGCCGGCGATGAAGATTCATCATCCAATCGGGATCGTGAAGCGGGTTTTTATCAAGGGTTGGCGCAACATGGTGTTACTGTCTGGGGCAGGATGGTTGGAGGGTACAATTTTGAGGGAGGAGCTAAAGCTGCACGTAGCCTTTTTTCCAGGCGTGATAAACCGGACGCAGTGTTTGTGGCCAACGATCATATGTCGTTCGCAGCAATGGATGTAATACGGCAGGAACTCGGTCTGAAGGTGCCCGACGATGTGTCGGTTATCGGCTACGATGATGTGCCTGCGGCATCGTGGAAGGGCTATGATTTGACCACTGTCTCTCAGCCTGTAGAGGCCATGGTAGAAGCGACGCTGACGATTTTGACAGAACAGATTGAAAACCAGTCAGTTGTGCGGCGCGCTGTGATGTTGCCCTCTTTATTGGTGATCAGAGGCACCAGTCGGTTGCCGCAACAGGGTTGCTAAAAAGTTGAATACTCGTTGCAGATACTATCTGCCAAAAACAGGGTTAAAAGAGGATTGCTAAACAGCGCAAGCCAGAGCTTGTAAAGACTGCAGCCGCGTCTGTCTGAAAAGTCGTTACCACCTTAAATAGTCTGGCGTGCGTGTTACTTGCAGCACACCACTGTCCGAGCTTGCTAATCTGACTCTAGCTGATCTGACTATAGATAATCATGAAAGCAGCAGCCACTGGCAGTAACTTTAACCCGCTTAGAGTGATGTCAAGCACGAAAAACACAGCAGGATGGTAAGGCATGTTTTGCTGACGAAAGCGGCGGTATTTGTTTACAACTCTTGTGGCAAACGGAAATTTTGATCCAGACCTGTTGTAGTATCCCAACATATTTTTCAGCTCTCCGTAATCTTTTTTATGCACATCGTGCAGATGTGACTGGTCTGACAAACGGTCAGCTTTCCAGCATATTTATTGGTTTAATGGTTATAGCAGATGAATTTGCGAATGCCAGCGTGGATTGTCAGAATTGTGGCGGCTATGTGGTCACAGACAGGTAAATTCAGCTTGTAGCGTGGGCACGATACAATGGCAGCGTCGAGCAATGCTCGATTAACTTCGAACTTTCCGCAAGAGTGACGTAATGAAAAACGGTGGCAGGCTGGTTGTCGATACACTGGAGCACTTTGGTGTTACCCGGGTGTTTTGTGTTCCGGGGGAAAGTTATCTGCCGGTGCTGGATGCGCTGTATGACAGCGCCATTGCAACTACTGTCTGTCGTCAGGAGGGAGGGGCGGCGATGATGGCTGAGGCATGGGGGAAGCTGCACTCAACGCCGGGTGTTTGTATGGTGACACGCGGACCGGGTGCTACCAATGCCTCAGCCGGTGTACACATCGCGGCGCAGGACTCAACACCGATGATTTTGCTGGTAGGCCAAATAGCGACCGATAACCGATATAGAGAAGCGTTTCAGGAACTCGATTATCAGCAGTTTTTTGGTGGTATGGCCAAGTGGGTTGCCCAGATCGATGGTGTCGATCGAGTGCAGGAAATGGTATCTCGTGCCTGGCACACCGCCACCAGTGGCAGACCCGGTCCGGTTGTGCTGGTCTTGCCAGAGGATACGCTAACCGATAGCGCAAGCACTGTTGCCCTGAAGCCCTGGGCGCAGCAGGAAACCGCACCAACAGCAGAGCAGATGCAACAGGTGCAAACGCATCTGCACGAGGCGGTAAATCCGCTGGTGATTCTTGGCGGTAGTCGCTGGAGCGATGAGGCGGCAGGTAAAATAAAACACTTCGCCGAGCGCTTTGACCTGCCAGTCGTCTGCTCCTTTCGACGCCAGTCGTTGTTCGATAATGAGCATAGCCACTATGCGGGCGATATTGGCCTGGGTGCAAATCCTGTGTTGCTACAGCGTGTTAAGGATGCTGATATGCTAATTCTCATTGGCGCACGCCTGTCCGAAATAGCATCGCAGGACTATCAGTTGATTGGCCTGCCGGTAAGCCGGCAAAAACTCGTGCATGTGCACTGCGGTGCGGAAGAACTCGGCAAGTTGTATCAGCCAGATGTCGCCATACAGGCGAGTGCCGACACTTTCTGCAGTCTGTGCGAGCAACTTGAGGTGCCACGGGTTCTGCCATGGCAAGGCCAGGCACAGGCTGCACATGCGCAGTATCTGCAGTGGTCGTCACTGTCTCAAACTGTTGCATCAGGGGATGTGATGAGGGGAGTGATGGCACATCTGGCTGATGTTCTGCCTGCAGACACAATCCTCTGCAATGGAGCGGGCAACTATACAGGCTGGATACAGCGATTCTGGCGATTCAGGCAATATGGTACGCAGATCGCGCCTACCAGTGGATCGATGGGGTATGGCTTGCCCGCGGCGATTGCGGCCAAGCTGGCAAAACCCGAACAAACAGTTGTGGCACTGGCTGGCGATGGTTGTTTTCAAATGACCAGCCAGGAGTTGGGTACTGCGGTGCAGGCAGATGCTGCGATAATAGTACTCGTGATAGACAATGGCATGTACGGAACAATCCGCATGCACCAGGAGGTAAATTTTCCCGGGCGAGTGTCGGCGACTGATTTGTTAAATCCTGACTTCGCAGCCATCGCACGGGCTTACGGATTATTTGCGACAACAGTGCACAGCGCTGGTCAATTTCCAGAGGCGTTTTCACAGGCGCTCGCCTCGCAGAAGCCGGCACTGATACATATCCAGGTTGACCCGGATGCACTGACACCGACATTGTCACTGGCTTCCATGTCGGAATGAAACGGTAGCAGAAAGTAAATGAAAAGAACGGTAGGTGTTATTGGTCTGGGCAATATGGGTTCCGGTCTGGCTCTCAATCTGTTGAAGGCCGGCTTCGATGTTGTCGGGCATGATCTTATAACCGAGAAAATGGACGCATTGGCAGAAATGGGGGGCCGCCCGCTGGCAGACGCTGCCGCTGTTGGCAAGGAGGCAAGTGCCGTCTATGTCATGGTGATGAATGGGGATCAGGCCAAATCTGTGATACTCCAGGAGGGGTTGTTGTCCACCATGACTGCCGGTGGCGTCGTGTTACTGACTGCGACGATACACGCCACCGAAGCCGAAGAGATTGCCAGTGCAATGCAAGGCAGCCAGATTGATCTGATTGACTCACCGGTTAGCGGCGGTCGACCCGGAGCACAGGGCGGTACACTGACACTAATGGCGTCTGCTCCAACCGCGTTACTTGAAAAGTGGGAATCTGTTATGCAGCCGGTAAGCGGCACCATTCACCATGTCGGGCAGCGTGCCGGCATGGGGCAAACCGTTAAAGCGTGCCTGCAGTCTCTTATTGGTTCAATCTTCAGTGCCACTTTTGAAGCCTCGGTGCTGGCAGCGCGTGCGGGTGTTGATGCTGATGCGCTGTTGAAGGTATTCAGTACCTCGGCTGCCGGTTGCGGAATTACAAATTCGGCGCTTGAAAATGTTATCGATCGAAAGTTTGAGGATACCGGCAGTCATATCAGTACGATGTACAAGGACTTAACGATCAGTATGGATCTGGCCCGACAACACGGTGTGCCCCTGTTTACTGCAGCAACGGCAATGCAATTGTTTCAGGCGGGAATTACCCGTTATCCAGATGCTGATAATCAGACAGTCGCTAAAATATCTGAGGAAATAGTTGGCGCCAGATTGACCAGGCAGAGCTAGTGCTAACTGGTGCTATGGCTAGATGCGCAAAGCAGTGTAAGTAGCATTCGAAAAGTAATAAACGGGTCGAGTGAATTTTTGCAGTGGTGGTTGTGATAGTCGAGGTAATATAAATTTTTCAGTGCAACCAGGTTGATAAGCGGCTTATCAATTGGCCGGGTTTTTTTCTTACTCCGTCGTTTTTATTTGAGTAAAAACAGCGGCCACTTCGTCAGCACTCAGGCTCTTTGCCCCTACAACAATGGCACTGATCTCTCCGATAAACGGGTTCCAGCGTCGGTCGATACGCTTGCCAATATTCAGTATCAGTTCACTGCCCAAGGCGTCAATCGCTTCGATAGCAGTGGTTTCTGTACCCACTGGCGAACCGTCGAGGTATGTGGTTTGGACATTTCCATCATAGGTCAGTACAACCTCGTGATACCGATCTTGTAGTCGGTTAGTTAGCACCGTGCTGCTGCCTTGCCATGGTTTAAAGCTGAAATTTGCCACCGCGTTTGGCCCGTTTTGGCGGAGACGAGCAACAGTAAACGGAGTTTCTTCTGCGCTTTGCAGTGCGACGACCAGGCGCGACGGTCGACCCGCTTCCAGCATGTTGGCCTTGAACCTCACACCAAATGTGAGTTCTCTATTTGTTGACAGGGCTTTGCGCAGGCCGGCGAGTTCTGCTGAGATCAAACCGCCTCCGTTTAACAGTAGACTGTTATTTTTAGTGGCAACGAGTTTGTTTGTGGTGTTTAAATCCATTGCGGCGTTCAAATCATTGAGCCACTCGTCCGGTTCACTGTCGAACACGCACAGTGATCCAATGTTGGATGTAACCAGGTTGCTGTCGAACTGGCTAGGGTTGAAAGTATGGATCACGACGAGATCCTGGTTTTCAAACGAAGTGACTGGCTGAGCACAGCTGATCGTGCTTTCGGGTTTGTCGACTCGTAGTAGCAACAAGGAAGTAAAAAGCGTAACAAGTGCAACAAAAATAGCTAGCCAGATGTAGGCATTTCTTCCAATAATTCTGCTTACCAAAACGCCGACCATCGCAGCGATGGCAGCACCGGCGATGCCCTCTGCGATATCGATAAACTGAAAAGCGCGGCCAGGGACAAGTAGCTGCAAACACTCAAAGCCGACGATAAACAGGGTGCTGGTGACAAGTGTCCACCAGCCCAGTAGCGAACTACTGCTGAATAATGGGGACAACACGGTGGATAACGTGAGTGCGAGTAGTATTGAGCTGGTCAGGTGAGGGGGTTCAGCCCACTCACCAAGCTGTGCACTGGCCTGCGAGGTGAGCAAATAGGTCAGGTATAAAATCCAGCAAACGCTGACGACAAGGGCTATTTTGCGTTGAACGGAACTGTTTGATGTGGTCAGCACTGATGTAATTTTTCGTTTGAACAGTTGAATATCAGCTTGAAATATCGAACGCAAGCTAGCTTGATGCAAAACGCTCGGCCAGCATTATTCCGCCCACAACCAAAATGAGTCCAATGCCATGAAAAAAATGGAATTTTTCACGCAGGATTAAAATAGCTAACAGTGAGCCAAATATAGGCACCAGATTAATAAACAGTCCAGCTCGATTGCCACCAATGAGCTGAACACCGCGTGCGTAGAAGATCTGACTGACGATGGTGGGAAACACTACGATGTAAACAAGTACCAGCCAGCCAGTCACGCCGGGCATTGAGATACCTGTGGTCTGCCATTCCCACGCAGCCCAGGGCAGTGACATGGCGGATGCACCAATGGCCAGTACCCAGATAAAACTCAGCCAGTGCAGATCAGGTCTCCAGCGCAAGCCAAAAGTGTAGGCTGCATAGAATGCACAGGCGAGCAGCATATAGGCGTCACCCCGATTAACTCCATGCCTGAATAGCGATGATATATCTCCACCGGTACAGATAATCAATACGCCGATAATGGATGCCAGCAGACCGATCATTTGCAAAAAGCTGATGCGCTGCGAAAGAATCAGGAAGTTGGCAAGCATGATCATAGCCGGCATGGAAGCCTGTTCGATACTCACGTTTATTGCGCTGGTAAAGTGCAGGGCGAGGTACATCAGCAGGTTAAACAAAGCCATTGAAAAGGCACTTAGCAGACAAAGAACCAGCCAGTTTTTTCTGATGACCGGCCAGTCTTTGCGAATGTGATCTTTGGCGAACGGAATCAGAATGATTGCGACGATAAGCCAGCGGGTGAGTGTAACGGTAAAGGGTTGCCAGTCCTGTGATGCCAGTTTGCCTGCGATCGCATTGCCTCCCCAGAAAAGGGTGGCCATAACCAGTACGAAATACGGGTTGTTGAACGCGCTGGCTGGCCTCATGGCGAGCAGAACTGGTGGGTTTTACACAGCATATCGTCAGGTGAATAAGCCTGTTTACAAAGAGGATTGCGTTTGAGGAAAGTCAGTTGCTGTGGACCGCTAAAAGGTGCAGGGCGGGCGTTAGCTCAGATTTTACCCGCATAGTTTTGACTGCATAGTCTCGACCTGCATATCGCAGGTCGAGCAGTCGAGCTTGATACTAGCCTTCTTCGGCTTCGTCGACAACAACCTGGCCAGTGGCGCGGCGCCACAAAATTGCGCCCGCCAGGCCAATGCCAAGAAACACGCTGTAGAGGATCAGTCCTCCCCATTGGACCGAGTTTACGTTATCGGGTGAAATCCAGCCTTCCTGCAGTGACAGGTAGGCTATTGCGGCGAAGAATACCAGCAGAATGACGGTGCCCACCATGCCAAGTGCCTTCCAGGCGGCGATGATCAGCGCGATGTTTAAAAGAATGGCGACGATAGCCCCCAGAATTACCCACGCGTCAGTCGGGTTTTCGTTGTTTACAACCCAGTGATAGACCGATTTGCCTGAAGGGTTGTAGGTCCCCATTACAATAATGGCGGCGACCAGAATTCTGATGAGCAGAACCCCGGGAGACGATTCTTTTATGGCGTTGATCATAGCGCTTGGAAATTCCGGAAAATAGTTGTTAGCTGAAAGTTACTGGGTCGTTGTATGGATATTGTATGGATATAAAGTCGGGAGTTTGTACAAGATTGGGGATTGTAGCGATGGTCGGAGATTTCCGGTCAGTTATTTGATCAATTGAGGCAAATGGTCATGGTAGTTAACAAAGTGATCGTATAACCGGCCGAACGTTCATTGCTTCCGCAGCGGATCATCCAGTCTCGGACAGACATAGTTTAGACTATGTTTCCGTCCAATAGTCAGTGAACCTTATCTGTGCGGCACCCCGACTGTCAAATTAATGGCTTTCGGGGGCTGCAGTGTTAAAAACGAACTTGCGCAGTTAATACCGGTAGCCAGAGTGTTTACAAAAAGTCGGCTGTGATGCGGATTTATTGCCAGCCCGCTGGCAGCGGTTTGCGTTAGCTGTTTACGCTGGGAGCTGACTGGATATCTGATTCGCGCATGCCAATCAAATACAGGATACCGTCAAGACCGACCGTACCGAATGCAGTGTTGGCGTTCTCTCTGACAGCGGGCTTTGCATGGAAGGCGATACCCAGGCCAGCCGCGGTGAGCATCGGTATGTCATTTGCGCCATCTCCGACTGCGATTACCTGATCCATAGTAACGCCTTCATCTCTGGCGATGGCTTTCATAAGTTCTGCTTTTTTGGCCTCGTTGACGATGTCGCCAAGGACACGGCCCGTGAGCTTATCATCAATGATTTCGAGCTCATTTGCGTGCACGTGGTCAATGTTGAGGCGCTGTGCCAGGCGCTCTGCAAACCAGGTAAACCCGCCGGAGATGATGGCTGTGGTATAGCCGAGTCTGCGCAGGTTACGCAACAGGTTCTCAGCGCCGTCGGTTATCATAATTTCCCTGTCGATCTGCTCGAGCGCCGACACCGGCAATCCCTTCAGCAAGCTGAGCCGTTGCCTGAAACTGTCACTGAAATCAATTTCTCCATTCATGGCGCTGGCGGTGATTGCGCAGACCTGATCGCCCACGCCGGCCGCTTCTGCCATTAAATCGATTACCTCACGCTGGATCAGAGTTGAATCCATATCAAAGCAAACGAGTCGACGATTGCGTCGCCAGATGTTGTCTTCCTGGATTGCGATGTCAGCCTCAAGGGTTGTGGACAATGACAGACAAGCTGCTCTCAGGTCGTCGATCTCCCCGCTTTTACGATTGATTCGCAGTTCGACAGCGCTAAGGGATCGAGCCGGGCTCTCGCCACTACTCGCACCACTACTCGCACCACTACTCGCACCACTACTCGCACCATTATTTCCACCACCGCGGGGCGACAGGCGCTGGATGCTGGAAATATTCCAGTTTTGGCTGCTGACCAGTTGGGTGACTTGTGTAAAAACATCGGCACCCAGGCGTCGACCCAGTACGGTAATGATATGTCTGTCGTGTCCGGAGCCGGCAATCCAGTCGTTATATTCTGATTCGCTGATTGGGGTAAACCGGATGTCGAGGTCCATGTCATGAGCCGCAAACAGGAGTTCTCTGAACAAGGCGTCTGACCCTGAAGGTGACAGACCATCGGGGTTAACGTCAACCAGCATGCCCCATGACAATCGATTGTGAATAACGGCCTGATCAATATCCAGAATGTTTATCGGATAGTTGTTTAGCACCGAGACCAGGCCAGACGTTATGCCCGGTCGATCGCGACCTGACACATTGATAAGCACTACTTGATTTGATCTGTCAGTCACTTCGGCTACTGTGTTTTTCGGGGGCGGGGATTGTAACACTGTTGGCGATAGATGCCCGCAGCAGTCTGTTTGATTTTGCGTTGGTGGAGCGGGTTGGTGGTGCGGTTAGCCGAGCTGCCTGTGCATTGTGTTTGATTGATTTTTCGATTATCGCCTGTGTTAAACAATTAATTGGCAATCCGGGTCGCGAAATTTGCTAAGGTGCCACGGGTATGCTTGTGGTTGTTGTATGCAATCATTTGCAACAGATTTATTCCAATTTATAAATCCGGAAAACAGGGGAGAGCGTCAGGTGGATGTTAAAGGCAGAAAGGCAATTATTTTTGGTGGTACGTCTGGTATTGGTTTGGCAGCATCGAAGCAACTGGCAGAGCTGGGTGCTACCGTTGTCGCAGTGAGTCGCGAGCCAAAGCGGGCCGGAGAGGTACCCGACGGTGTGCAACTGGAAAAATGTGACGTTACAGATGCTGCTTCTGTTGAAGCGTTTCTGACAGCTCAGGCGCCTTACGATATATTGATCAGCGCGGCAACCGGTGGCAGCCGTGCGATTGGGCCATTTATGGAAATGGATATGGCAGGCTACCAGTCGTCCTTCAACAAGCTCTGGGGCTATGCCAACATCGTGCGCTATGGTGCCGGGCATTTACCAAAGGATGGAACAATCGTCCTCGTGAGCGGCACACCAGCGCGAAAGTGCAAGCCAGGCCAGATTGCCTTGTCGTCTGTAGGTGGCGCGGTAGAGTCTTTTGTCAAAGGACTTGCCCCTGAAATTGCACCGGTACGCATCAACGTGGTGTCCCCCGGGCTGATCGACACTCCGATGGTTGGTTTGGAGGGACAGGAACGCAAGGATTTTTACGAGAAAATGACAGCCCGGCATTTAATCCCGCGTGCTGGAACAGCCGATGAGGTGGCCAGCGGAATTACCTTTGTCGTGCAAAATGAATTTATGACTGGTACCACCGTTGATGTGGATGGCGGCCTTTTGTTGCACTAGATCTTTTTCGCACCAGAGCTGTGGTTGTACCAGTCCTGTTGCTGTACCAGTCCTGGCGGTTTGATCAAGCCCGTCTCAAGAGTTGATGGATACACCACTGGGCGTATCCATCACAGAGCGTACACATCACGTGGCCTACACATCACAGAGCGTACATATCGAAGAGCTGGAGGGACCGTGAGCACCAGCTTGTCATTCAGCGTTTTCAATCAACGCCGTGCGCTGAATTACTGTCTGTTGGTGCCTGGGCTCGGTCAGACAGGCTATAGTCGCGTTCAACATGGGCGATGCGCAGACGATAGTCTGCAAAGAACTGTGTGCGGCCTATCTGTTGTGCCACTCGATGCTCCGCCAGGTTACGCCACTCGTCCAGCGCTTCGTGCGTTTCAAAAAAAGACAGTGACAACAATTTTCCATCCTCGACAATGCTCTGGAATCGTTCAACGGAAATAAATCCATCTATTTCTTCAATGGCTTTGCGCATAGTGGCTGCCAGTTCAAGATAGTTATCCCGATACTGCGCTTTTGGCCAAACTTCAAAAATGACGGCTATCATGAATGATCCGGATTAACCAACTGTCTCGCTGCGCCAATGTTAATTAGAAATAGCACCACACCGAGCACCGCAATGGAGACTGCGACAAAGAACAACCAGCCGCCATCGCTTTGTCCGTTATGAATTACTTCGATGCCAAGCGGTGTAACCAGATGGAAAAATACCGCACCTGCCATCACGGCACTGGCCATCAGGCCACCGTAAGCATGCCAGCGAGGACGAATACCAACTGTGGCTTTGCCACTGAGTTTTCTGATGGCCCACAACACAGCGGGTGCGAGCAGTATCAGAGAGGTTATTAATTCAAAGCCGCCCACAACGTACGCGCCAAATGCAGTGAACAGCTCACCGAGTGGCTGCATGATGGTGCTGCCTAACCATTCGCCAATGGTGCCGAATATATGTTGGGTGTCGGGATGCCTGGTGAATTTATAAGGCAGCGAAGCGAGAAAAATGTAGCAGCACCAAATGGCAATTGCCCAGCTTATGATGGCGCGTATCAATGGATTCATGACAATACTTCCAAAGGTAGCAAGGATTGGATAGCCCGGCGCATAGTAAGTTGTCCGGAGCGTGCTGTGTTCGCCAATGGCCCGGCATTTCAGCTTTTTGTATATTGTAGCCTGTGTCGCAACCGATACTCCAATAGGCAATTTTAGTCGAAATCGACGTGGTTTTGTCTCAGATGCGATAGTTTATTGTGTCTCGGGACACAGCTGAGTTCGGGTCCGTCGCAGCCTGCCTTCGAGACCGCATGCGCTTTGCCGAATACCGACACTGGTCTGCTGATGCGGCGATCATTCGCTTTGCATTTGGCGTTGACGCCAGGTTTCGGCGTAGATTGCTATTGAAGTAACACACGATCAACTAAAGTCAGCATATTTTTAAAGTCGGTGTTGTAGGTAATCCGGGCAACTGGTGTTCCATCCGGCGATTCAGTGTGCTGCGCGCCCAGCCAGTGGTTACTGGCTCGCAAACATGCCATGAAGATGGGATACTCATTGCCATTGCAAACGAGAATTTTACCGTCTTTGCCAAACAGCGGGTTTTCAGCTCGATACATAATACCAAGATGAGACTGATTCAGAATTCTGGTTCCCGCGACACTTGACAGCCGGTATTGTTCTGTAGCCGTTTGTGGTGGCAAAGGGTCTTCATGATAGGTCAGCAGACTGCGCCTGCTGCTTTTGAAGTGCTTGCGAAACAGTGCACGCACGATGTCAGTATCTACAACAGAGTCATTGGCGCTGTTGACCATGACGACAGGTATATTCAGTGTTTTGCCTCGCAGCTTGCGTTTTAATTCTCTCGTTGCTTTATAAAATTGCCAACCGGAATTAACCGGTATCGAATTGTATTTTATCGGGTTGTCTTCGAGGATCATGCCTCCGAATATCCAGGGTTTGAACTTTTTGTACAGGCCAGACCATCGCAGGTAGTGATTGAGCCGGCTGTGGAACGCCGGGGAAATCAGAAACAGGCCTGCCACGCCCGATGGACGATTTGCCACCCCTGAATTAGAGTCCGGTTCACTGCCAGTGTCGTTCTCAATCGCAAGCAAAGTGGCGATGACAGCGCCCATAGAAAATCCACCGATAAATAGCGGTATGTCCGGGTCCTGCCATGACCTTAAATGGTCGCGCGCGGTTTGAAGCCAGTCTTTGTAAGACACCTGTAGCATGGCTTCGGGAGTAGAGCCGTGGCCTTCGAACAGCGGGGCACGTACATCAAATCCAAGATTGACCAGTTCGAGCGCGATGTCTGTCCAGACATACGGGGAGTCGTTCAATCCATGCAACAGCAGAAATCTGCCTCGGTAGGGCACTGCACTGCTGGCACTCATTTCGAACGGCAGATTGAGCGATATATCTTCTGCACTGCGCTGGTGCATACTATGCAGTTGCAGAAAGGTTCGGCTCTGCTCGCGATAGATATTAAAATCACCTGTAAACCGCGGTAGCTTGTAGATCGGCAGATCGTCGATAGACGAGCGTGTTGCCGCAATTGCGTTTTGATTTTCATCCGCTTGTCCGGGATTACCGCTGCAAGCGGCAATCAGCAGCACAACAGTGCAAAGCGTTACGTGAGTGGCTATTTTAGAAGCTGCGTTCAGTAGTCGGGTCATCGTGGATTGTGTAGGGGCGGAAGTTAACTGAGTCGTTGATATCATAGTCCATCGGTACCGCTTACACTTCGGATGAGAACCTCAGGACGGCTACCAGATCGCAGCCGATCTCAGTGCAGCGGGCCTTTACTTCTATTTATGTTACCGGCTACATCCTGCTATCGATTTCCTTACAGACCGTTTGCCGGGTTAACGGTTCCCATCTGTACAACTAATTTTGTTGACAAGATCTCGGCCACTGTATGTACCAGAGATAACAAAGCGGTTGATCAGTTAGCCATGGATTAGTGGTTATCAATCAGAACCCTGTTGATCGGCGTGATTGAAAACAGGCACGTTTTCTTTGTATTCAGGGGTTGAGTCAGCCGGGTCAAGGAAATCCAGGTTAACACCACCAGTCACGATTCCTGATTTGCCAAGATCTTTTGCGCGCACCACCGCGTTTGCGCCAAATCGACGGCCCAGTTCGTCGAGGGTTGCCTCAAGTTGTGCGGGTTTTACTGCGCTAAAAAGATCAAGCTGGCGTCCACTGGCCTGGCTATCAATCAGATCGTATGCAGACATTCCAACCAGTCTGAACGGGCCAGCATGGTCGAATGCTGACAACAGAGATCTGCCTGTGAAGAAAAAATCAGCTGCCGTGTCGCTCGGACTGCCTAGCTGGCACTGGCGGCTGAACAGTTGATGCGAGCTGCTCTTCAGCCTGACCCGAATACCGGTGGCCTTGAGCCCCTTTGCACGCACCCTTCGCGCGATCCTGTCCGCTGCTCTTTTAAGGTGTTGGGCAATTTCATGCGGATCGGAAATATCATTTTCCAGTGTTCGATCGGAGCCAATACTGCGCGTCGCCCTGGATGTGTTTACTTGTCGTGGGTCGATGCCGTTCGCCAGTTGCAGCAGTCGAGAACCCATTGAGCCAAAGCCGGCTTGCAAGGTTTCTTCGTCCATTGCCGCGATATCGCCAATGTGGGTAATGCCTGCAGCGTTGAGCCGGGCTGCGGTTTTGGGGCCTACACCCCACAGTTTTTCGACAGCTTGTGGAGCCAACCAGGTGACGGTGTGCTCCGGCTCGACGATGGTCAGACCATTGGGTTTGTCGAAGCCGCTCGCAACTTTTGCTACATATTTAGTGCTGGCAATACCGACGGAAATACGCAGTCGCGTCGCGTCGAACACGGCTTGTTTTATCTTTTTGCCAATCGATTGCGGATCGCCAAAAAAGGCTTCCGCGCCACTCATATCCAGAAAAGCTTCGTCCAGGGAAAGCGGCTCTACCTTTGGCGAAAAGTCCTGGAAGGTTGCCATCATTGTCGAAGACAGCTCCTTGTACCGATTGAAACGAGGCGGAACTATGATGGCATCGGGACAACGTCGCCGCGCTTCAGCCATTGGCATCGCACTACCTACGCCAAACTTGCGTGCTTCATAACTGGCGGTAAGTACGACACCCCGGTTAACCCCGCTGGAATGATTGGGCCCGATCAGAATCGGTTTGCCACGCAGAGATGGGTCATCGAGTTGTTCAACGGCTGCGTAGAAGGCGTCGAGATCCGCATGTACGATGACGGCGGGCCAGTGAGTCATAACTTACCATAGCATAAATGCTGTATGTAAATACACACGAGGTCAGGATTGCAGGGCATGTAGTAGTCTATAAAAATCTGTCCTTGATGTTGGGCTTCGCGATCACGCAACCCGTTGCTCATACGCCTGGAGCACCAGACGTTGTCTCCTGTTGTATTGGGCGGGCCATTACTGCAATTCGGATCGTTATAGATTGCATCACTCTGGTCTGTGCCAGGGTCTTGCGTTTTGTGCGTTTTAAATCGTCGCTATGTTTGGAGCTGCTATGTTTGGCACTGCTATGTTTGGCCACCAGTGATCATTACTGGCCAGCCTCCTGGTCGCGCAAAAATTCGGCGAATAGCTCCAAAAATATGTCGTCGCCGATTATGCCTGCAAATTTGTCCATGCCGTAGTCAGAGCGTTTGAAGCTGCCGGTTGCGGTGAAACCGAGCGTGTATTTACCGGTCAGGATATTGTCTGCGCCTCCGTTGAACGTTGCTGTCAGCAGGATGGGAGCAGTGATGCCGCGGAAGGTCAGGTCACCGTTAAAAACGAAACGACTGTCGTCGAGTACCCTGACATCGGTGGTACTGAATGTCGCCTGCGGAAACTGTTCAACGTCGAACCAGTCTGACCCCTTGATCGTATCTTCCAGATCGCGGTTGTTGGTGTCCATGCTGGTCATGTCGACGATTCCGTTCAGACGTGTTGCCGCCAGATCATCCGGATCGAAGTCGAGGGTTGCATCAAAAGTGTTAAATCTGCCAACGTAGGTTGATAATTCGAGGTGGTCAACCTTAAAGATTAACGCGGCATGTGCAGGGTCAAGTGTGTACTCCCCTGGCCGCAGCTTTACAATTTCTGTCTGAAAGTTAGGACGTACAATCGACGCACAGCCCGATAACAGTATGAATGCCAGCAGTAGTGTCTGGCTGCGCCGCAGAAAATTGAAGGTCAAATAGTCGTTCCTTGTAAGTGGAGTGCAGGTCTGAAACAGTGCGTGCGGTTTGCGTTGTTCTCGACTGAATCAGACCGATGCTGTTGTGCACAGTTGCAGTGGTTTAAAAAAATGCCTGCAAGCCGGTTTGCGCTCTTCCAAGGATTAGCGCATGTACGTCGTGAGTCCCTTCATAGGTGTTAACCGCTTCAAGGTTCATAACGTGGCGAATGACGCCATACTCGTCCGAGACGCCATTTCCACCGTGCATGTCGCGTGCATGCCGGGCAATATCCAGAGCTTTGCCACAGTTGTTGCGTTTCATCAGCGAAATGAGTTCGGCAGGCGCCTGGTGGTCGTCCATCAGGCGGCCAAGTCTCAGGCAACCCTGTAAACCCAGTGCAATGTCGGTTTGCATGTCGGCGAGCTTTTTCTGTATTAACTGATTGGCAGCCAGTGGCCGGCCAAATTGCTTGCGGTCAAGTGTGTATTGACGTGCTGCGTGCCAGCAGAATTCTGCTGCCCCCATGGAACCCCAGGAGATTCCGTAGCGAGCGCGATTCAGACAGCCGAACGGTCCGGCCAGGCCGCTCGCGTGCTCCAGCAGGTTTTCCTCGGGGACTTCAACTTCATCCATCATAATCATGCCTGTGACGGACGCGCGCAGTGAAAACTTGCCTTCAATTTTGGGTGCGCTCAGGCCCTTCATGCCTTTTTCAAGAACAAACCCCTTGATCTGGTCATCGTGTGCTTCAGATTTTGCCCAAATCACAAACACGTCGGCTATCGGCGAATTGGTTATCCAGTTTTTTGCTCCGGATAATAAATAGCCGCCGTCGGTTTTTTTGGCGCGGGTGATCATTGATGACGGATCTGAACCGTGGTCGGGCTCAGTCAGGCCGAAACAGCCGACAGATTCGCCGCTGGCCAGCTTTGGCAGAAATTTTTCGCGCAGGTCATCCGATCCGTAGGCAAAAATTGGGTGAATCACCAGAGATGACTGCACACTCATCGCCGACCGGTAGCCTGAATCGACTCTTTCAACCTCTCTTGCTACCAGGCCATACGACACGTAGTTTGCACCGATTCCACCCAGAGACTCTGGAATCGTTGAGCCCAGCAGTCCTAAATCACCCATTTCGTGCATGATGTCGCGAT
>CAYMVV010000030.1:0-42352 GCA_964393885.1 uncultured Granulosicoccaceae bacterium
GGTATCCCCGTCCGGGGTCAGCGCTTCACCATCCACATCAAAGTAGAGTTTTACTGCGTTCACTTCCACTCGCATGGCACATGCTCCCGCTATAGTGCGATCTGTTCAAGCGCTGCCTCACTGAGAAAAGGATAACAGCTCGACTATAACTAAGGTCAGGTCGCGTTCCCTGCCAGTTTTATTTGGAAATCCTTGTTAATTGGAATGTCGTAAACCTGACTGCTCCATATGCTCCATGCTGCGGCTCCAATCTGTCAGCAGTACTTTTCCGGCCCGGCCCACTGGCCGGTTGAATATCGGTCGCCGTGTGCCCAGCCGATTGGCAGGACTTCAGCAATACGGGCCAGATCCTCGGCGCTCAGATCCATCGATGCACCCTGAGCCAGCTCCTTCAAATGGTCAATGTTGCGTGTGCCCGGGATCGGCAGGATGTGTTCGCCCTGGTGTGTGAGCCAGGCAATGGCCAGCGACGCCGCCGGGACACCCATGTCGGCAGCCAGTGCACGCCAGCGCGTGTTGTAGGCGAGATTAGCGCTGAGATTCGGCTCCTGGAACCGGGGGTTGACCTTGAGAAAATCCATCTCGGCTACGGCATCCGCCTGGTGCGGGCGATCAGTCAGCAGCGCCCGACCCACTGGCGAGAACGCCACCAGTGATGCACCTATCTGCTCGCAGGTCTGCACCAGACCCATCTCGGGTGAGCGGGTCGACAGAGAATACTCGGACTGTACAGCGGCTATTGGATGCACCGCATGGGCGCGATGCAGCGATGATGGCGCGATTTCCGAATACCCGATTGCCTTGACTTTACCCGCCTTGACGAACCCCGCTAGCGTCTCAGTGACCTCCTCGATTTCATGCGTTGGGTCTCGGCGGTGGATGTAGTAAAGATCTACCGCCTCGACACCCAGACGGGTCAAGCTGGCATCCAGAGCCTCGGTCAGATGACTCGGATCATTGTTGAAACGGCGGCCTTCCTGTCGGGTGATTCCGCCCTTGGTGGCGATGGCAAATGGCGGCTCACCACCGCGGCGGCGCAACCAGTCGCCGATCACTGTCTCCGACCGACCCATACCATAGACATCCGACGTATCGACATGGGTAATCCCCAGCTCGACACAGGCATCCAGCACCGCCATGGAACCTTCGTCGGTTGCCGGTCCATAAAAATTGGTAAACGACATCGCGCCATAACCAAGCACGCTGACCGTCGGGCCGTTCTGGCCCAGCTTGCGTTGTTTCATAGTTTATTAATTACGGTTTATTTGATCTTAAGAAACATAATGCCGATATGTAGAAAAAGCGCAACCTTTGTGAACAGTGTTCTGGCAATCAACTCTGCGTGACCGTGTCAGACCATTATCTTGTACAATCGATAGACGGCAACAGCAACCCCTTTCGTGCCAATCAACTTGTCGACTGAACCGGGTGCGTAGTAAGAGATGACAAACGTGGCGCTATACCGGAAACCGCACCGCCCATGCTGCAAAGACTCAATGTTTCAGAGAAGCACTGGATTGAGCTAACCACAATATTAGAAATACGGGTCTAGGGAATAGCGGGCTCTGTAGCCTCCAACAAAAAGCTATGCGCATACTTTGGGCCTACGCGAATTACCAATCGAAGTGGCAGCCAAGCACTTTTCCGCTAAGCTAATTTTCATCAGGGGCCGGCCACGACGCCCAGGTAATTGCACCGTTGATACCCGCAGCGATGATGTTCGTGCCATCAATAGGAGGCATAAGTCTCCACTGAACCGAGAACACTTCTGACGAAGATATAGCCCTGGTGCAGGAGGTCAGAGGGGTCGGGTGCGTTTTGTTATGTACAAATCATCTCGAAACCAAAATGGCCCACCCGTGCACCTCCAATTTCACTCCACTGACGTGACCCTTCCAATACCCACACTGGCTGCATGCGCGCAATACCAACCGGAGTTAGCACTGGCGGCAACTGCAGCGCAGAGCAGACACATACCGTCTACTGACGGATTCAGATAATCAATGCAAGGTGCTGATATAAATAAAGAATTAAGCGATATTGTGATTTATGGTGGCGTTTTGTCGTTATTTTTTTATGTTTTCAAGTTAGAACTTTCACAAAATTAACCTTGGTTATTCTGCATTAAATGCATAAATTGCAAGGATGCTGAATCGAAGACTATACGCCGAGGTGACCGATAGGCTGGAGAATATTCCCGCTGTGGCGATTCTTGGCCCCAGACAAGCTGGAAAGACAACACTCGCCTTACAGCTGGCTGATCAGCGCACATCACTTTATCTGGACCTGCAGCTCGACACAGATAGAGCCAAACTGGATGATCCGGCACCCTACTTACTGGAGCACAGTGACAAACTGATTGTGCTGGACGAGATTCATCGAGTACCTGAATTGTTTGGCGCTCTGCGAGCTGTAATCGACACCAACCGGCGCAATGGTCGACGTCATGCGCAATTCGTTATCATTGGCTCGGCGAGTCCAGAGCTGTTAAAACAATCTGGCGAGTCCCTGGCCGGTAGGTTGGCGTATACAGAACTCTGTGGTGTTGATCTGCTTGAAGCCGCACAAATAAGCGTGGAGGATTCACCCGAATCGCAAACCGAAATTTTAAACGCACTTTGGTTGCGTGGAGGATTTCCGGATTCGTTTCTGGCAACAACCGATAAAAACAGTTACCAATGGCGCCGGGATTTCGTTACCACCTATTTGCTGCGCGACATTCCTGATTTGGGTCCGGCTATTGCCACCGAAACACTTCGACGATTCTGGACGATGCTTGCACACCTGTCGGGGGGATTGTTAAACCGATCCACGCTAGCGCGAAGTCTGGATGTAAACGCCACAACGATTTCCCGCTATCTGGATCTCATGGTTGATTTGTTGTTGGTTCGACGACTACAACCGTGGCATGGAAATTTTGGAAAGCGACTCACCAAATCACCCAAGATTTACTTGCGTGATGCAGGAGTACTCCACTCCCTTCTGGCTATCGATTCACGCGAGCACCTGCTCGGTCATCCAAAATTAGGAGACAGCTTCGAAGGCTTTGTCATTGAGCAACTACTTTCTGCAATACCTTCCGACACCACAGCAACGTTTTATCGAACGGCTGCCGGTGCTGAAATAGACCTGGTACTGGAATTCGGTCTGGAGCGCTGGGCCATAGAAATCAAACATTCGAGTTCGCCCAGCCCAAGCAGAGGATTTTTCGAAGGCTGTCGGGATATACAAGCGACGCGAAAAATGGTGATCTATACTGGTGCCGAAAGTTATTCTATAAAAAACGAAGTACTGGTCACACCCATAACAACGATCATGCGGGACTTAGTATCGCGACGCTAGCCTGCATTATTCATGGGGAGTCGACATCCAGAGGAATTCTCGCGTCACATCTCAGCCAATCCTCCTCGGCGCGTGGTTACTGATATTTGCAAGAGAAAAAATGTGCTGTGGAATTAAGTATCAAGCGAAATGCCGTCAATACCGTGAATAATCCGGGCTAAGGCTCTTGCACGACACACATAAGCGACAGGTTCGTGCATCGGAGATGTCCTCCCACCGATGCGTGCGTTAACAGGCGCGAAGACAGTATTTTAAATACACCAGATCACCTGAAACGAAGCTCTTATAAATGGGGGTTCCATCAAGCCCCGCAAACTCGCTAAACACCCCTGACAACCAGCCTCCAACGTGTGTTCGTATGAGTAGTTGCTTGCGTTCACTGTCAGCTTTCAATGCTGCGACGACATTAGCCGTGATGTCTTTGTACTCTACAATTTCAAAGCCACTGGTTTCAAGCTGCTTGCGGAGTGAGTCTACCTCTTCTGCGGCTCGGAAGTCTGCAAATAGAAAATATCCTCCCGGCTTAAGTACTCGTCGAACCTCTGTGAAGAACCTGTCTGTGGAAGCATAGCAATGAGATGACTCGACATTGAGTACGGCGTCAAACCGATTGTTATCAAAAGGTAGTGACTCCGCGTAGCCGTGTTGAAAGTTTATCCTGTCTGAGTGATGACGTTGACGGCTGAGCTTGACTGCCTTGCGGGAGAAGTCGATGCCGTGCATCGTTGCCGGAGAATGATAACGCATCACAAAGGAGGCTCGCCCCCGCGACCGCTACCGACTTCGAGCACCTCTTTGCCGTGTAGATCGACTCCGGATACCACAGCCTCGTAGAGCTGTATACAAAGTCTGTCTGATTCGTCTGTCGGATCAAGTTGGAGCGATGTCGAGCGATCGTCCGGCAGATACCCGTAGTTCATGAACGACCATTCTGTCTGGTGGTATCTCGCGATGTGCTGGTACCAGCGCTGCCATGCCCAGCGGCGAAAAGCCGGGAAGCGTTCAGAAAGCGTGATGAAAGTCTGGATTAGCACGGCAGTGGCCCGTGTGGTAACAGGTGGGCAAAACTCGTCGCCATTGATGGCACGGTAGATTCTATTTTGCGATAGTAAATCCTTTAAGTAAAACTTGCTACGGGGTAGGGGGCAATGTGTTAAGGAGAGAAACCATGCAAGAGTTTGTTGAGTTCATCAACTCACTGAGTTTGACAGGGTATATTCTGATCGGTTTAATCGTTCTGATACTTATTAATCTGAAAAAGATTATTACGCTGCGTAGCCCGCTTGATTCGTGGCAGCATAAGTTGTGGAAGGATACCGGTGGTGCGGGTGACAAACCAGAGCACCTTGATCCTAAGGACAAGGAAATTCAAATTGACCCAGAATGTGCTGGGCTTTGGCTGTGGGAGTGTGCGCAGGTGACAATTTACTATAACGTTTGCGGACGAGACTGAATAGACGCGCTTACATCTGATGCCAGTGCAATCAGTTTTTTACCGAGGGCTTTACGATGTCTGGCGTGAAAGCGTCTGATTGGTCCGATAGCGCCAACGCTGAACACCGCACCGACGTTATCGATTGTCACCGGTGCCGCGACGCTGGAAATACCGATCTCGATTTCTTCGACGCACTCGGCATAGCCGTTTTTCTTTATTTCGGCGAACTCGGATTCCAGTTCGGTTTTTGACGTTCGGGTTTGATCGGTATACGCCTTCATTGGGCCGTTGAGTATCAGGCTGCGAAACTGCTCGTCTGCAAAAGCTGCTATTGCTTTTGAGCATGAGCAGGCATGCATCGGTCGATACCCCAGGCCCGGATGTATATAGGAGATCGCCGGGTCTGACGGTGTTTCAACATGAATAATACTGACCCCCGTCTTTTTAAAACGCGAGAGAAAAACAGCGTCTCCTAACTCACCTGTTGCGTTCTTCAGCACCGGAGCGGCGATGCCACACACGTCCGCATCGGTTCTGGCCAGGTGTGCGATGCGAATTAGCCTGTCGCCGATAATGTAGCGACTGTTTGATTCCGGGTCTTCCAGTAACCGCTGATCCTTCAACATTTGCAGTAGCCGGTAACAGGTGGGCAATGGCAATTGCGTCATGTCGTGCAGTTCTGCCGCTGACAACGCACGCCCGGCAATTGCGATCGCCTCAAGTACGCTGACCAGGCGGTCAAGGTGCATTTGAAGATTCTCATAAAATGATATAGTCTCTCATTCTACGAGATTGGCGCTTTGCGTGCAATCTCGACAGTGCGGCGGTTTTGAGAACCTGGCGAAGTGCAGGAAGGCTGTGTAAGAAGACTGTGTAAGAAGAAAAGGGCGGAAAGAAAGTGACAGAAAATGCTATGGCTCCCTGCTGTGGTCCCGGTTATGCCTCTCCGGCCGAGGCCATGCAGGCGCCGCGCGAGAAAATCCTCTATACGATTGCGATCTATGTCGGCACAGGTATTCAAAAACCCGATTACCTTGCCACGATCGATGCAGATCCGAACAGCCAGACCTATTCGCAGGTGATCAGCCGTTGCGAAATGCCGGGCATTGGTGATGAGTTGCACCACATGGGCTGGAATGCGTGCTCATCCTGCTTTAATGACGGTGAAATGGAACGCAAGTATCTGATTGTGCCGGGTGTGCGAAGCTCTAATTTACATATTGTCGACTGTGGTACAGACCCTCGAAACCCGACAGTCCACAAGGTCATCAGTGGTGACGAGATCAAAGAGAAAACCGACCTGTCTGCGCCGCATACGGTTCATTGCCTCGGGTCAGACATCATTATTTCGATGTTAGGTGATGCTAAAGGCAATGCGCCCGGTGGCTTTCTGCACTTGAACAAGGATTTCGAAATCGTCGGCCGATGGGAAAATGATTTGGGTGGCATGAAGTTCAACTATGACTTCTGGTATCAGCCCCGTCATAACGTCATGGTGTCCAGCGAATGGGCTGCACCCAATACATTCATGCCCGGCTTTGATCTGGAAGAGGTCGGCCACCTCAAATATGGCCGCGAAATTCACTTCTGGGATTTCGAAAAAAAGACAGTAGAGAACACTGTTTATCTTGGCGAGGACGGATTGGTTCCACTGGAGGTACGTTTTCATCACGACCCGGACTCAACCCATGGCTTTGTTGGTGCCGCCATGTCGTCGAATATAATCCACTGGTACAAAAAAGATCAGGAATGGATTGTTGAAAAAATTATTGATGTTGAAAACGAAAAACATCCCGAGTGGCCGATACCGTTACCGGGTTTAATAACCGTCATCCTGATCTCGATGGACGACCGTTTTCTATATTTTTGCAATTGGCTGCATGGCGATATCCGCCAGTACGACATCAGTGACCCGCATAACCCGGTGATGACCGGCCAGGTATGGATGGGTGGCATGCTCAACAAGGCACCAACAGTTAACGGAGTAGATATCGCGGGCGGCCCGCAAATGATACAGCAGAGCCTCGATGGCAAACGCCTCTATGTGACAACTTCTCTTTTTTCTACCTGGGACAATCAGTTCTACCCGGACATCCGCCACAAGGGAGGCGTTATGTTGATGGTAGATTGCAATAACGAAGAGGGTGGCATGGAGATCAATAAAGACTTTATCGTTAACTTTGGCAATGAGCCCAACGGACCATCGCGATGTCATGAAACCCGTTACCCGGGTGGTGACTGTACTTCCGATATCTGGCTATAGATTTAGGGCGCCTAAGTCACTAAGAACAGCAAAAGTTATTGCGACCCATTGACACGGATCGAATATAGAAATGAATCATCAAGAAGAATATCCAGCAGAGTATCTGGCCAGCATTTTGTCTGACGTAGAAGTCATTGCAATGGTGGGTGCCAGCCCGGATGCAACCAAGTTCAGCTACGGTGTGTTACGTGTCTTGCATGAACAGGGATACACCATGATCCCGGTTAATCCCAAAGAGGCTGGAAACGAAATTCGAGGACTGAAAGTAGTCGGGTCTCTGTCTGACATTGAAGAGCCGGTTGATATGGTGCAGGTATTTCGTGCTTCCGAGGCGTTGCCCGGAATAGCCCGCGAAGCCGTCGATATTGGAGCAAAAGTGCTGTGGGGGCAGATCGGCGTATACAGTGATGAAGCGGCAAAGATTGCAGAAGATGCCGGCATGCGGGTGGTAATGAATCGTTGCCCCAAAATTGAGTTATTCAGGCCATTCTGGAAGCCCAAACTAGGCCAGGTAATATAGCCCCTGTAACCGACATGTCCACACATAAAGTCGAACTGCGTAACAGTGGCGTCACACTTGAAGTGGCCGATGATCAACCGATCTATCAGGCTGCACTGGCAGCGGGTATCCAGTTGCCGATTGGTTGTGACTACGGCGGATGCATTACCTGTGCGGCCCGGCTCGTCTCTGGCAAGGTCAAACAGCCTGGTGCAACTGCATTGAACAAGCGGCAATCAAAGGCCGGCTATATTTTACTGTGCGTGGCTCGGCCAGCCAGCGACTGTGTGGTGGATGATGGAGTTGAATCGCATGATCAGCTCTATGTAAATCCATTCTCGGGAAAGGTCGCGGGAAAATAGATCGCCGTTTTGTCCGGGAGTCTGTACGGCAGAATCGCCAGTAGTGTGGGCGTAGTTTAAAGGTGCGTCGCCCGGGATTGCCTTTGTAACTCAGGCACCAACCTCCGATTTAAAAATCCCGTCGTCGGCGTCGTTAGACGCCTGAGTTAATTTACAAAGTTTCTTTATCTCGCGTGGTTGTAGCTGAACTAATTGTTTTAATGGTTGTCCTATGTTTTGTGGCGTGGTTCGGCGTTTGTTTCCCCGAAACACGGACCCGGTGCCCTGGCGGTGCACCGTAGCCACATGTCGTAATCTCCGAGCACCTCCGTGCGCGCTTGGACCGTTTCGGGGATTACCCTGAAACGGTCTTTTTTTTGGGCCTGCACTTATGTCCGCCAGCACCTATGACCCATCCTTCTTCTGCTCGTCGATGAAATAACCGGTATAGCGTCATCACTGCGAACGCACAGGGTATGTATTCCTTGCAGTAGTGAATCTTGTAGCGCTCTATGCCGCCCGATCCCCAGGCGTAGAAACCATTTTTTAAAACCTTTGTGCAGAAGCAGTGCAGCAGCGGTGTGCCCAGAGTTAGGTGCGCGATCAGCCAGGTTTTATGTACACGTTTTCGAAGCGCTTGCTGCGCGCCATAAATAAGTGCGAGTTAAACAGGTATGAAAGGAAACTGAGTCGACAGGGCAGGGAAGGGAGAAGGTATTGGTCGGGAGTGAAAACGATGATGCGAATTTGTGCCGGATCGTTCTCTAATTCTAGCTAGGGAGTCTCGAATGAGAGGGAAGCATAACTGATCTGTTACGTTTACTTATCTCAGAGAAGTCTTCTATCGCAGAGGAGCCTTCTATCTCAGAGAACCCTCTATCTTAGAGAAAATCGCAAGGGTGACCCAAGGTATCCCTCTGAGCGCAAATGGCTCAGAGGGATGGATTACTACGCTCTAGCCTTTAGCAGCAAACGCGGTACACCAGCCGGTAGCAGATACTTCCTGTCCGGGGAATATTCCGCAAGGGCCGTAGGCCTTGCCTTCTTCGCCACTGTAGAGTGCACATTTGCTGCAATTACTACCTTCGACGAAATTGTCTGCGTCGGTGGTTGTTGCATCTTCGACGTAACCAAGTGCCTGCGGCTGAGGATCTTCGGGGTTCACTTTCGCATGGCCATCAGCGAACGCTCTACCGGCTGCGCCTACGGCGAGACCACCAGCAGCGCCACAGCCGATAAGTTGCATGAACTTTCTGCGTGAAACCAGGTTTACAGTCTTGTCAGTCATTGTTGTTGGTGCTCCGGTGAGTCACTAAAATAAATGGTGGTTCGCGCATTTGTGTGCTTGAACCAATTGATAGGTTATATTGCTACGACCGGGATTTGTCCGGGAAGTTCCACAAATATACGCGTTTAGCGGCTAATTTACAGCACATTTTTCAGAAATCCGAGCCCAAAAGGGTGATATTTTACAGTTGCTGGCCATTCGCTGATTCCGTCGGGTTTTTCGCGAGGACTGTGTGGCCGGCAACAATTAAGAGTAAGCTTGTCGGTAATGAACGCCACCGTCGAAATGCCAGTCTGGCTGCTCCTGTTGCTTGTCTTATTGGCAGTAATCTGGCTGCTGCAGCATTTATTGTTGCCTTCGATTCGCTGGTTTTTTCGATCTCGCGCGAATCGAGTGATCGATGAAGTCAATCATCGACTCGCGCTGAAGATCCCGTCATTCAAGCTAACCAGGCGCGACGTACTGATAGATCGACTCTGCCATCACGATCAGACGCTGGAACTGGTGGATCAGCTGGCGACAGAGCGAGGGGTATCGCGCACGGTGCTGATGCTCGAGGTACAGCAGATCGCCCGTGAGATTGTTCCCGCCTTCAACGCGCTGATGTATTTTAAAGCGGCATATTTCATTGCGCGCAAGATTGTGCATGGTATTTACCGAGTGCGCCTGGGTTTTGCTGATGATCATCAGCTTGCCGAGCTCGACGCTAAAACAAGCGTTATATTTGTGATGAACCATCGCAGTAACATGGACTACATTCTCGCCACCTATCTCGCCGCCGAACGTACCGCTTTGTCCTATGCCGTTGGCGAGTGGGCGCGGGTTTGGCCACTGCAGCAACTGATTCGTTCAATGGGTGGTTACTTTGTACGGCGAAACTCCGGCGATCCGCTGTACCGCCGAATACTTGAGTTGTATGTGCAGATGGCAGCACAAGGTGGTGTGCCGCAAGCTATTTTCCCGGAGGGTCGACTGACGCTTGATGGCCGGCTCGGCGATCCGAAGATGGGCTTGTTGAGCTATGTGGCGCGAGGTTTTGATGCGAGTGGTGATCGGGATATCGTTTTTATTCCTGTCGGTATTAATTATGACCGTGTGTTGGAGGATAGAACGCAGCTGCGCGCAGCCATGAAGTTGCCGCGTCGCGGTAAACTGATAACCTCCGGCATATTTTTACGGTTTATCATTAAAAGCCTGTGGCAAAGGATAACGAGAACCCGCTATCGCAATGGCTACGCTTGCGTCAACTTCGGTACACCACTGTCGTTGAAATCCTGGATCGAAGAGCACCCGGTTGATGGCGATGGCCCATTCGACGTTGCGTCTTTTGCACAGACGTTGATGGATCGGATCGGAAGTATAATCCCCATTCTTCCTGTTGCACTGGTCTCAATTGTGATTGGCAGACATCCGTCGCAGGGGCTGAGTGAACTGGAGCTCAAGAGCAAAGTATTTGACTTGCTTGCGTGGCTGGAAGCACAGGGGCATCGAGCGTATATCCCCCGAGGGGATAGTGACTACGCAGTTGCTGTGGGCATCAGGATGCTGACAATCAGACGCGTGATCGTAGAACACGACGGTGTATTCCTGCTGAATCAGGATGAACGGCAATTGCTCGATTATTACGCTAACTCAATTATTCACTTGTGTCCGCCGCCGGAGAATAGTGGCAGCCGCACAGGTGTGCGAGGGAACCGCCAATCTGAAGAACAGGCCAGCGTCGAGCTTGAAGTTCAAGACTAGGTTACGGGTTGCGGTTACCTGTCGATTTGCCGGACTGTTATAACCCTTCTGCCTGGTTCAGCCTGCATGACAATTCTCTGCTAAATCTGCCTGTTTAAATCTGCTCAGCTAAATCTGCTCGGCTAAATCTGATATCTTTGCAAAACTGTTTTTCGGGAGGGTATCTGACATGCTTTTAACTGATGAGCAACTGCGCGAATTTGACGAAACCGGGTATTTGTTTCTCCCCAACCTGTTTACTGCGGACGAAGCGGCTGTATTAAAGCGGGAGTCCGGTGCTGTCTATGCCACAGATCGAAAGGAAGTTTGGCGGGAAGCATCCGGCGTTGCACGTACTGCATTTGCCGCTCACAAATACAATGAGGCATTCCGCCGGCTGGGAGCTCATCCCCGACTGCTTGAGCCGGTACAGCAACTGCTTGACGGTCCGGTGTACATGCATCAGTTCAAGGTAAACGCAAAAGCTGCATTTGATGGCGATGTATGGCAGTGGCATCAGGATTACGGTACCTGGCATCGCGATGACGAAATGCCGGAGCCGCGGGCGATGAATATCGCTGTCTTTATAGATGATGTAACCGCCGCAAACGGACCGTTGCTATTTATCCCGGGCAGTCACAAGCTCGGTGTGGTGGAGGCAGGTCACGATCTGGAAACCACTTCGTATCCCTTGTGGACGCTTGATCGTGCAAAAGTCACCGAGCTTGCAGAAAAAGGGGGTTGTGTCGCACCTACCGGTGCGGGTGGCAGTGTGCTGTTGTTTTCGTCTTTACTGGTACATGCCAGCCCGCCGAATATTTCGCCATTTGACAGAACCATTGTGTACCTGTCGTTATGTCATGTAGACAACCATATCAGGGCATTTAATCGTGAAGAATGGATTGCGCACAGAGATTTCACGCCCATCGAGGCATTAACAGATGAGTGTTTGACTGAGTTGGTTGCCGATGTACCTGTATAACGAACTGTTGGCGCGAGCGTCGGCAGGCAGGCCGGTTCGTGTCGGGTTAATAGGTGCTGGAAAATTCGGCAGCATGTTTTTGTCACAGGTGCCGACCACACCGGGGCTTGAGGTTGCAGTAATCGCAGATCTCGAACCTGCGCGTGCTGTGCAAACCTGCACTGAAGTGGGCTGGACTGATGAACTGACAGCAGGCACCGCTTTCGTCGACGATGCGATCGAAATGATCCGCGACGGTGCGCTCAATGGCTCCATTGATGTCGTTGTAGAGGCTACCGGTAACCCTGCGGCAGGTGTGCAGCACGCGCGTGCCTGTATCGAGCACGGCATCCATGTCGTTATGGTCAATGTCGAGGCTGATGTGCTTGCAGGTCCTCTACTTGCCAGAGAAGCAGCACAGTCGAATATTGTCTACTCGATGGCCTATGGTGACCAGCCAGCGCTTACCTGTGAGTTGGTTGAATGGGCACGTGCCAGTGGCTTTCATGTCGTGGCGGCTGGCAAGGGCACGAAATACCTGCCTCAGTACCACGCATCGACACCGGACACCGTTTGGGAACACTATGGTCTGACGGCGCAACAAGCGCAGAAAGCCGGCATGAACAGCCAAATGTTTAACAGCTTTCTCGACGGCACCAAGTCGGCGCTGGAAATGGCCGCCATCGCCAACGCTACCGAATTGCAGCCACCTGAAGATGGCTTGCAGTTTCCGGCGGCAGGGATGGATGACCTTGCTCACATACTCAGACCGGTGTCCGAAGGCGGGCAGCTTTCATTCAGCGGGCAGGTAGAAGTCGTCACGTCGATTGAAAGGGATGGACGCCCGGTGCACAAGGATTTGCGCTGGGGGGTTTATGTGGTTATTGAAGCACCGAATGATTACGCAGCTGCCTGTTTCCGCCAGTATGGAATGAACACTGACGAGAGCGGGCGTTATTCGGCGATGTTTAAGCCATTCCATTTAATCGGCCTTGAGTTAAACATCTCGATCTTGTCTGCGGCGCTGTTAAACAAACCGACCGGTATGACCAAAGCGTTTGTCGGTGATGTTGTCGCCACCGCAAAGCGAGACTTGAAAGCGGGAGAAATGCTCGACGGAGAGGGTGGTTATACCGTGTGGGGCAAGCTCTACCCGGCACACAAATCCCTGTCTGTTGGTGGTTTGCCGATCGGGCTGGCGCACAATCTGAAGCTAACTAACGATGTTAGTATGAATCAAGCGGTTACCTGGAACGATGTAGACATTGGCGTTAGCAGTCAGGCAATCGATCTGCGACGTGCTATGGAAACAGTTGCGCGTAACTGTGGGTAAAAAAACAGGCGCCAGTTTGGCACCTGTGTTTCAGTAGATTGCTAAAGCGGGTTGTTATTATTATATATTGGGGGTAAATCAACACACACTGTACGATTGGTTCTTGCTGTTGGTTCTTGCGGTCGGATACTGCATTTGTACTGAATAAATCACCGACCAATGTGACTACGTTACTCATTTACTGCTATTTATTAATGCTCTTTATTAAATGCTCTTTAATTACTACACTTCATTTACTGCAACACGCATGGCATTTTCTGCCATTGGTAGTGCCCGCCGGACCACTGGTTGTTGCGCCGCAAGCCGTGTCGAAAAATCAAACGAAGCTTCACGACACAAAGTGTACTGAACCTTTGGTCGAACAAGTTACGCAAGTGAGTCTGCGACAACACTTTCAACGTCGAATGCCGAGACAAACAACCCGGCTGTCACGACACGTACTGTTGTAACACGCCTTTGTTTCGACAGTCTTATTATTATGTTTGTCAGTGGCTCTCGCAAGCAAAACACTGTGGCAAACTGTGTCAAAATGAGCAGGCTAAAGTGATGCAAACCCGCGCTGAAAAGCGAATACAAGCCTTGTTACGCTATTTTTTTGAAAATAAAGGCAGGGTCATCACTAATAATTGAAAAGGGTCAATGTCATGCAATCTATATTTTTACCTGAGGAGCTGGTCAGTAACCGGCTGCGGTTGCGACGGCCTGCAAGCACTGATTTGCCCGCTCTGTATGATATCTATTCCGACAAGTCGGTCGCGCAGTGGCTCAACTGGCCGGTGTATACCGACAGGGATGCGCTTGCCAAAGACATAGAACGATACGAGGCACTTTGGAAACGTGGAGAAGAGTACTACTGGGTTATAGAGTTAAAGGCAAGTTCGTCGGTAATCGGCAGCATTGCCTGTGGAATCAAGGAGACAGATGCTGATATAGGTTTTATGTTAAGCACAAATCATCGCGGGCAGGGGTATGCTACGGAGGCTGCGCGTCGACTCCTGAATGAGCTGACATCGTCGGACAATATTCAACGAGTAGTCGCGTTAACAGCGGTAGAAAATGATGCGTCGATCGCCGTACTTGGCAGGGCAGGGATGCAGAAAAAGGGGGTTGTGCCGGAGTTTCTGGTTTGCCCGAATATGTCAGATAAAGCGCGGGATGCGTTGATTTTTTCTATCGACTGCAGGGACATTGATACTAAAACCCCTGACTTTAAGAACCCCGATGGTTAAATTTACTCCGATGGTTTAATTTATTTAAACTAATAGACAAGCAAGCCAACAGCAGCCGGCTCAGTGCTTTACGCGACAGAGGTATCGTTTCTGCAACGCTCTTCTACAATGCCTGGTGATCGTGTTGAACTGTGATCGTGTTGACCAGTGCTTGTGTTAGCCTGTGCTTGGGTCGGCCCGTGCTCGTACCGATCCGTGTACAGCAGGTTATCCTGCCTGAGAATCAAACCATTTCGCTATCCGTTTCTGCAGAAAAACCCAGATCCCCGGTGCGCCACGACTCACCTTAACGCCAACTCTGTCTTCGAGTTGCTTCGCTGTGACGTTGTAATCTGGCCAGGACCCGCCGTTGGTTTCAAGATTTGCGACAACCGGTTGAACCCTGTCTATAGACTTTGCAAAAATAGCATCGTCTGATTCTGCCGCTTCAAACTCGTGCCAAAGCGCCAGCAGTTCTTTGCGCTGATCGTCGGGTAACAATCCAAAGATGCGATTGGCAGCGGCGGTTTCGATGTCATGCTGCTTTGCTTCGTCATAACCTGCATGGATCGGCACGTCACCGGCGTCTATCTCGACAAGATCATGAATAAGCAGCATATTGATGACTCGCGCTATGTTGATGTTCCGGTTCGAGTGTTCCGACAGTATCATTGCATACAAAGCAATATGCCACGAGTGTTCAGCGGAATTCTCGCGCCTTGAGCCATCGCACAGTTGTGTGGCTCTCAGGGTTGACTTCAGCATGTCGGCTTCAGTCAGGAAGGCGAGCTGTTGATCAAGTCTGTTGTTGACTGTCATAGTGTATTTTCGTCATGATCGATTCATTGTGAATGGTTTTCCGAGATCTATTATGACTAAAGATAACGAATTAAAAATTACCGGGCTGACTGCAAGGCCGGTGCTGGTGCCAATGGCGCGTCCACTGTACACGGCAACAGGCGCCATTGAGCAGGCTGCACTGATCCTGATCGATATCGAAACGGATCAGGGGTTTACCGGTCGCAGTTATCTATTTGCGTTCACAGCGCACATTCAAAAATCCATACTGGCACTGCTTGACGGCATGGGGGCGTTGATTCAGGGCGATCCTGCATCGCCTTACGAAATAGAACGTAAACTGCGAGCCAGGCACTTGTTGCTCGGGGTTCACAACGTCGTATTGTTTGCCATATCCGGTATTGATATGGCGGTGTGGGATGCCCGCTCGCAGTCCGTTGAGCTGCCTCTCGTCAAGGCTTTGGGCGGCAGTGTTAAGCAGGTTGCCGCCTACAACTCCAATGGACTTGGCATCATGCCGGTCGAGCAACTGCCGCGTGAGGCAGAACAGCTGCTGGCTGAGGGCTTTTCAGCGATCAAGCTGCGCCTCGGGCGCGAAAATGCCGCTGATGACCTGGCAGCAGTGCGGGCAGTGAAAGGTGCAGTGGGTGATGACATTACACTGATGTGTGATTTTAATCAGGGGCTAACGGTCAGCGAGGCTGTCTCGCGGTGCCGCATGCTCGATGATGAAGGCGGTTTGTTATGGATCGAAGAACCGGTAGCAGCTGAAAACTACACGGGCATAGCAAAGATCTCGCAGTCAACTCGTACCGCTATATCCATCGGTGAGAACTTTATGGGTATTGAGCAAATGAAGGATGCGCTGCGACACGAATGCTGTGATTTTGTAATGCCTGATGTACAGCGTATAGCCGGCGTGTCTGGCTGGATGCGAGCAGCAGCACTTGCGGATGCGGCCGGTATCGAAATGTCATCGCATTTGTTTCCTGAATACAGCTGCCACTTACTGGCTGTTACACCCACATGCCACTGGCTTGAGTATGTTGACTGGGCTGTGCCAGTATTGCAGGAACCACTACAGGTAGAGGCGGGCTTTGTACAAGTGCCTGACCGTCCGGGCAGTGGCATCGTATGGGACGAAAAAGCCGTACAGAGGTATCTTGTGTAATACAGGAGAACGGTTTAGGTGCTTGCCGTTTCTGCTGTGTTCCTGAGTACGTGCTCACGCCACGCGACAAAGATACCAGCGCCTGCAATGAGCAGCAGCCCAAGGGTCGTTGGCAGTGTTGGGTAATCATTGAATAGCAACATACCCCAAGCAGTAGCGAACAGGAGATAGCTATAGTCGATGGGGGCCAGAAAGGAAGAGTCGGCACTTTGATAGGCTTTGCTAAGGCACAGATTGCCAATGGTATTGAGCAGAGCGCAGCTCACTATAATGACCACCACCAGCGTCACCCAGGGGGCATTGGTCGTAAAAAGAAACGGGTGGGCGTTACGCATGCTGTCGCTGATGGGCATGAAGGGCACCAGTAGCAGACCTAAAAAACCAATACTGGCAATACCGATGTTAGCGCCGAGTACCAGTGCCACCGGGGTTTCGTCGCTACACAGTCTTCGGGTTGTGATGACAAAGAGTGCGTAGCAAAAACCGGCACCGGCTGGCATCAGGTTAATCAGGCTGAATGAATCTGTGTCTGGCCTCAGCACCAGAAGCGTGCCAAAGAAGCCTGCCGCAATGGCAATAACGCGTCGTGGTCCAACCGGTTCACCAAGCAAGAATCCAAACAGACCGACGAACAACGGAAAGGTATACAGGCCACCTGCCATCTGTGCCAGTGTGAGAAATGGAGCGCCACCGAAGAATAGCGTGAGCGCGCCCACCTGAAACAGCGAGCGCATGGCGACGATGGCTGGTCTTTTGGGTTTTAAAGACATGCCCGGCATCAACTTTCGTGCAATCAGCCAGACCAGTGCGATGTTCAACAGTGCCCGATAGAACTGCAGCTGCCATAGTGTGGTTTCGACACTAATGATCTTTATCAGCCCGTCCTGCAGTGACAGACAAACAAGGGCGCATAGCATGAGTACAATTGCCAGACCGAGCTGATCGTCCTTGTGATGCGAAAAGAAGCGGCTGATCAAATTTGTATACCCGAGCGTTGCAGGACTGCAATAGTCAAAGTTATACACGACTCAGGCACACGGCGGCAGTGACCGCGACTTGATGGTCGTTTAGTGACTGGAAAATTGCAGAGGGTTTCTCGACTTTCGAGTAGCTATGTAGCCGGAGAGAGTCTGTGCGATTGCGGTGACATATTTAAGAAGGAACCGATACCAGTGCAAAGCGTAAATACGGTTAAGACCTGCTATGTTCTGAGTGGCGCGAAGCGCAACGGCTCTAAGTGGTTCGATACGATAAGCGCGGACAGTCAATGTGTTATGCGAAAGGCTTTGGGTTGGATATCCGCTGATTTTATCGTGCGGCGATAACGCGAAAGAAAGCGTGCCATTCGCAATTGTGGCAGCATTTGCTGCGCAGACTCCTTACCGTTGCGCTATGGGGCCGCGCAGATAGGATTGTCGGAGATCGAGCAGCGAGTAGCGTCTACTTTAACGCCAGGTCACGGACAAGTTAAACACTCTGGATAAGTATCCAGACAAAAAGCATCACGCCACCAAGCGCCAGCGCTGCCACCAACCAGTCATTGCTGGAGCCTTTGGGTGCGTCTGCAGACAGCCACATTTTTGCAGTAGGCCAGAGTCTGAACAACATAAAAATCAGCATTGCGGCGACCGCAATGGTTCCTGCCATTCCCATTTCAATTACTCCGGGTGTCGAGCGCTCGATTCATTAGGCGCTGTAGAACAGATCGAAGGTGGCATGTTGCCACAACAAACCGTTCGTTTTTTACAATTGTTGTGGTTTTTCGGACATAAAAAAACCCCGGACGATGCCGGGGTTTTTCGTAGAAGAGGTTTCGACTATTCGTCGCCACCCATGCCCAGCAACAACAACAGGCTTTGGAAGATGTTGTAGATAGACAGGAAAAGTCCAACAGTAGCATTGATGTAGTTGGTTTCGCCGCCGTTGATGATACGACTGGTGTCAAACAGGATAAAACCGCTCATCAGCAGGATAATAGCCGCTGACAGTACGATCTGCAGCCCAGGCATTTGCAGAAACAGATTGGCGAGCATGGCAAGAATGACGACCATAAAGCCGGCGAATAAGAAGCCGCCCATGAAGGTGAAGTCGCGCTTGCTAACGATAGCGTAACCAGACAGACCGAGGAAAATTGCACCAGTGCCGCCGAGTGCTGTTGCGACCATGGTAGGGCCATTACTGGTTGCCAGGTAGTGATTCAGCATGGGTCCGAGACCGATGCCTAACAGGCCCGTAACAGCGAAAACCACCAAGATACCCTTGGATGAGTTGGCAACTTTCGGTAGAACAAACCACAGCAGAGCCATTGCTCCCAGCGTACATCCCAGCGAGGCCATGTGTGGCAAACGCAGGAAATAAGAGACTGTCGCAGTAAATCCGCTGAATAGCAGAGTCAGTGACAACAGGCGGTAGGTGTCGCGCAAAACCTTGTTGGTGGTTACTGCACTTGCGCGGTCAACTGTTTGAATAGCCAAAGTAGGACTCCGTTGGTTGTATTTTCAATGGGTTAGGTGGATAAATAATATTACGGCACCTTACGTACGAACAATAGGGCCACTATGATCAAATTTCAACCACAATCTATCGCAAGCAGCCGTGGAAATAGCCGCTACAATTCAGTATGATGCGCGCTTGGCGAAAGCCAGTGGCTGCATAGTACATCGGAGAGGTGGCAGAGTGGTCGAATGCGGCGGTCTTGAAAACCGTTGACGGGTTAAACCGTCCGGGGGTTCGAATCCCTCCCTCTCCGCCATTGCGATGTCTTTGCTTATTGCAATCTCCTTGGTCAGTCCGATTGAGCAGGCTACGATTTCCCTCCTCGCTTACACTGGCTTTTTGTATTTTTGTGAACTGGTTAACAGGGCTGTGTTGATGCCTTGTAAGGCTTCTCCGTCGACAGCCGCTGTTGCACCCACTCACTTAATCCTCCCCCTGCATGCCTCCCCCTCTGCATGTATACGTCGATTTGCCAACGCATCGAACTGGCGAAATGTCGCTTGAGTGAGTTCGTGGTTGTGCAGGCGATCAGCTGTATGCGGCGGTTTGTCTGCCGCGCTATGCAAATCTGGCTATTAGGGTGTTCGCTGGTTCTTGTGTAACACCAATGCGCAATTCGTCTTGTAACCGGCGACCCTGGTAGCAGGCAGCCCCCAGGGCGAGGCGTAACTGCTCTGTTCAGAAAAAGGGCTGGTGCCTCTTTCATCGATTCGACGAATCTGAAAGCAGCCACCTGTGAGTTATTGTTAGTGCTATTCGCCAGAATGCCGGACGGACTAATAAATAGAGTGACACTTTGAAACGATAATCCCGTGCTGCAAGGAGCTAGCTGGTAGCGATAGCGAGTAGACTTTAGTGAGTGGACCACGGAGCCATAGACGGGCGCAAGTTGTGCTGCGCTGCCGGTGGATAGTATTCTTGGCCCGGTGTGCTGTTCGCCACTGTCCGGAATCCAATGCTCTGAGAATAGAATGCTTGAAGACTCTGCGCGAAAGTATGCAGGCATACCTGGTGTAGGGCACCAGCCGGTAGATTCAGCAACGATAGGCAGAAACTATGCAGCAGCAGGGCGGTCAAAGTCTGGTTGTCAGTAGGTAACCACGCTACGTCCTCTACAGATTCGGGTAAGGCCGGGCTGGTAGAAAATAATGTAACTCATTTACAGGAACCATCGATGGACGCCGTTGAACTCAAATCACTACAAGCACCACTGAAGCAGAAGTACAAAGACGAGCCGGAATCGGCCATCATTACATTGAAAGCCAATGGCCGCATCGGTGAAGGTGTTACCTGCAGTGTTGACACTGGCAGAGCAATTGCCGAGGCCGGCCTGCATCCGGCTACCGGCGGTGATGGAACATCACTTTGCTCCGGTGACATGTTGCTGGAGGCGTTGGTTGCGTGTGCCGGAGTAACTCTGAAGGCAGTAGCTACGGCCATTGAAGTGGATCTTCGAGATGCCACCATCTCCGCAGAGGGCGATCTTGATTTTCGTGGCACCCTGGGTGTTGCCAAAGAAGCGCCCGTTGGCTTCAAAAATATCCGTGTGCACTTTGACCTGGATACAGACGCTGACGAAGAGCAGCTGGATACGCTGCTCAAACTGACAGAGCGCTACTGTGTGGTGTATCAATCAATTTCCTCCACGCCGGATATCAGCATCACACGGTGAATCTGCCGGATTATTGGGGCTAGGTCGGCAACATAACCGGCGTAAGAAAATACCCTGCAAGCTCGTAGCAACGGACCACTATGAAGAAAGTTGTAATTGCGATTCTCGTTGTTGTCCTTGCTGCCGTTATCGCAGGCGTGCTCTACTGGCAATCGCGGTCATCGTCATTTGTCACCGGTGATCCTCTGACAGCGCAAGACCCCCGTCTGGAGCTACTGGCGGGACTTGACACGCAGGACCTGCCCTCTGGCTGGGTACATAGAAAATTCCTGACAGTTGCTGCTGCAGATTATGATGTTGCTCAGGATAATGGCGTGCCCGTGCTTCGCTGTGTCACCGATGACAGCGCGTCTATTCTCGCTCGCGATACTGCAATACCGCTCAGTACGCATCCAATCCTGTCGTGGCGCTGGAAGGTCGTTCAGCCTATTGACAGTGATGTTGATGAAGCGACACGAGAGGGAGATGATCACCCCGTGCGTCTGTTTTTAATCTTCTCTAACGAGGAGGGCGACCGTAATGCCATGGAGATTATCTGGAGCAACAAAAAATATGCCCCGGGGGATTACAAAATTATCGGTGACTTTTATCACTTCGTTGCGAACGGTTTGCAGGAGAACACTGGAAAATGGTTCGATCAGGCAGTAGACCTGAGACAAATCTACAGCGATATAGGTGGTACTGGTACGCCGACACTTGAAACGCTGGGGTTCTTTTGTGACTCTGATAACACCGGCACCAGCAGCGAAGGTTTGTTCAGTGATGTCGTGCTCTCGTCAGATGCGCAATAGCTTGTGCCAGATGCTAGCTAAGCGTTTTTAATGCGCTGTTGATCTTTCTTTGTGGCTTTGTTTAACCAGTATTTCTCCGATAATCCTGCGATATTCACAGGGTCATTAATTGCACCCAGAGCCTCACTGTAGGCATTCCAAAATGCTTCTTTCAATCCATGGTCTGATTCAGATAGTAGCAGTTGTGCTATTCGAGCCCGCTCTTTGCCCAGGTAGAATAAAAAGAAAAAAAACCGATTGCGAAAAATCCTTGAGCGACCAAAATCTATAAATATATATTTATCTGCAGTTACCTCCAGAAAGTTACCCACATGAGGGTCGCAGGTAAACACCCCTGATGCGTTGATTCTGGCCAGTGCGCCAGCCACGAGCCTGACATTTGTACTGGTTATTTCGGAAAGTGGTTCACCCACTAAGTATTCTTTACACAATACGGCTTTGCGGTGTTCCTCCTCAAGGCTAAAGAACTGTGGACATTCGATGCCGTTCTTTTCCAGGTGCTGTAAGGCTTTTGCTTCCCGTCGCCACGGCTTTCTTAAGTCGCCAGGCCACTTGACTATGGCGAAGTGTTTGTAGACTCGATGATTCCTGTATTCGACTGTTCGTAATGTTCCCCGGGTGGTTCGCATTAGCATGACAGTGCCGTCTTCAATACTACTTTGATCCATAGTTTACTCCATACTGTGTTCTGCTCTGCTGCCGAGGTCCAACCTCAATAACGTCCATGTTAATGAGTGGTTAGCGTTATGTGTTACGGCCAGTAGAAACGCGAACAAATTTGTTGCTAAAATGCCACAAATATTGGTATATTTACAACATTCTCCCAAGTGCAAGCGCTCGAATGCTATTACTAATCTCACTGGAGGCTATTGGCTGTATAAGCATCGCCTTTCTTTTTCTTGCCGTCGTTTCGCGCCGTGGTCAGTAGTCCACGTCAGTAGGCCAAGTCAGTAGTCCTGATCAGTAGGTTAACAATAGTTTCCAGGAGGTAGGTAGCGAGCAGTATCCTTTGGCTACGATCGCTGCAGGCACATGGCGATGCCCATGCCACCGCCAATGCAGAGTGTGACCAGCCCTTTTTGAACATCGCGCCTTTGCATTTCGTGCATAAGCGTAACTGCCACTCGGGTGCCGGATGCACCGATAGGATGTCCCAGTGCTATCGCCCCGCCGTTGACGTTTACGCGCGCTGTGTCCCAGCCCATGCTGCTGTTAACTGCACATGCCTGCGCGGCAAAAGCCTCGTTAGCTTCGATCAGATCCAGGTCAGCCGCTTTCCAACCGGCCTTTTTTAACGCTGCCTGACTTGCCGGAATCGGGCCTGATCCCATAATGGCAGGGTCTACCCCGGCCGTCGCCCAACTGGCAATGTGCGCCAACGGTGTGAGCCCGCGTTTTTTTGCTTCATCCTCTGACATCATGACGGTGGCGGCGGCGCCATCGTTGAGGCCCGATGCGTTGCCTGCGGTAACCGAGCCATCCTTGGAGAATGCCGGGCGCAGTTTCGACAGTGCATCTGCTGTGGTGCCGTGGCGCGGGTACTCGTCGTGATCGACGGTCAGCGTTTCACGGCGGGTTTCGATCGTGACCGGGGTAATTTCTTCATCAAAAGTACCGGCCAGTTGCGCTGCCTCGGCTTTTTGCTGCGAGGCTGCTGCGAAAGCATCCTGGGTCTGACGGTCGATCGACCACTTGCTGGCTACATTTTCCGCCGTGGTGCCCATGTGGTATCCATTAAAAGCGTCCCAAAGACCGTCCTTTATCATCGTGTCGACGTAGTTCAGGTCACCCATTTTTTGTCCATTGCGCAGATGCGCACAGTGTGGTGACAGACTCATGCTCTCCTGGCCACCGGCAATGACGATGTCCGCATCGCCGCAGGCGATGGCCTGGTAACCCATTGCAATAGACCGCAAGCCGGAGCCACACACCTGATTGATAGTGACTGCCGTGCGTTCAACCGGAATGCCTGCCTGCACAGCGGCCTGACGCGCGGGGTTTTGACCGGTTCCGGCGGTAAGGACCTGGCCCATGATGACATCGTTTACTTCTTCGCTGTCAATGGATGCACCTGTCATTGCCGCGCGTATTGCGGTTTCGCCAAGGGTGGCTGCCGGTACACTTGCCAGCGACCCGTTAAAGGCACCGATAGGGGTGCGCACAGCGGATACGATAACGACGTTTTTCATGAGTTTGTTCCCGAGTAAAATAGCTGCTTTATATTTCGACAAGAGGTAAAGCTGTGATCATAGTATTTACACTCTAAGTGCACCGTCGACTTCAATGCAACGGCCGCTCACATAGTCATTTTCGAAAATAAATTCCACGGCCGAGGCTATCTGGTCCGGATCGCCTATGGTGCCAAGTGGCAATGTTGATTTTAATTTGTCCAGTGCTTCGGGTTTCATCGACTGCACCATCTCTGTGCCTATGAAACCAGGTGCAATCGATGCGGCACGAATGCCATAGCGGGCCAGCTCCTTTGCCCAGACCACTGCCATGGATTCAACGCCGGCCTTGCTGGCAGAGTAATTGGTTTGGCCCATATTGCCATGGCGAGAGACAGATGAAATATTAATGATGCAACCCTGCGTGTTGGTTTGAATCATTCTGGCCGCTGCTTCACGACCACACAGAAAAACCGCAGTCAGATTAACATCGATTACGCTTTGCCATTGCTGTAGCGACATTTTTGATACCAGCTTGCCATCTTTAAATTTAACCAGCAGTGAATCACGCGTTATACCTGCGTTATTGACCAGTCCGTGTATACCGCCGAAATCGTCGATGATTCGATCGAACAATGCTTCGACGTCAGGTTCACTGGTGACGTTGACACTATAAATCTGCACCTGCTTAGCGCCAGCAGTACGACATTGCGCAGCACAGGTTTCAAGGCTTCCCTGGTCTATATCAATTAAAGCGAGCTTTGCGCCTTTTACCGCCAGTCTGGATGCCATTGCCGCACCCAGCCCGCGTGCTGCGCCGGTGATGACAAATGTTGAATCGGTGATGTTCAAAATGGGAGTCTCTGGTTACAGGTTAGTCGCCTGGTGTTATGTCACTGGAGCTGTATTGTCGGTCCGCAAAAAAATGCTATCGAAAAAAGCGCCAATATATCAGTATCGCTAAGAGTGTAACACTATCTGTACGATTTAAGCTGTCGGTGCAGTGACGTCCATGTCAGAGGGTTCAAGGCAGGGCGGTTCAAGGCAGGGGGTTCTGCGCAATTTGTGGCTGCATGCCAGGCGTGCGCAGCTCATATAGAATCACAAGTGCTTATGCGGGCAGCGATTTTATTTCTGGAAAGCTCGCCAGATACTCATTAGTATCTGGCGATGTGCTGAACGAACTGGCTGTAAGTGGTATCGGTTGGGACGTGGAATATGGTTGCAAACGCGGAATATGGTTGCAAACCTGGAGTATGGTTGCAAAGAAGTGGCGTTTGCTTCCAGGGTAATTGCTTATTGGGGGAAACAGACAACATCCTGCAATGGATTCGTCTGGCTCGGTATTAATAGAACTGAAACATAAGGATTGTAGAGTTCTGTCTGTTGGTTGACCAAATGATTGTCAACCCGGATGGATCATTGACCCGGACTTGTTGCTGGATTGCCTGATTGTTGGTTATCGTCAGGCTTGCGAAGGTCTCTGTTTATTTTAAATTTCGGAGCGAATATATGAAGCGATCGTTAGTCTCTATTGCGGTGCTGTACTCAGTTACCGCGTTAGGTGTTGCCAATGCAAATTGCCCGGCGGTAACTGTCGCGGATCCCATGGGGGTTGCAGCGGGTGAGTATCCACAGCAATACGAATTATCTGAATTCGAGTCTGCCGCAAGCTGCACCATGGAGTTTTCAGCAAACCCCGAGGCCGAGGCACTGAACGGCCGCATCCAGGGCAACGGCGATCTGCCTCCTCTGGCCGAGCGTTTGCCTTCAGAGCCGCTTGTTATGGTGCCCTACGACAGCATCGGTAAATACGGCGGTGAGCTCGATGTACTGTCTAATGCGACCGAGGCTGGTACCTCTGATTTTCTTTCAGTACGCCACGTTAATCTGGTGCGCTACTCGGATGATCTGCAAACCATCGTCCCCAACGTTGCGAAGTCCTGGGAGTGGAATGATGACTTCACACAATTGACATTCAAGCTGCGTGAAGGACACAAATGGTCTGACGGTGAGCCATTTACCAGCGCCGATGTGAAGTTCTGGCACGACAACCTGCATATGGACACCAACATCTTTGAGACACCAAAAGATTATGTGACTGTGGCAGGTGAGCACATGTCAGTCGATGCCCCGGACGACACCACCGTGGTATTCAATCTTCCCGCACCGAAGCCCGGGCTGCTTGCGCACTTTGCAACGCACTTTGGCCAGGGTTTTCAGCCGATGCATTTCCTCGGACAATTTCATCCAGAAGTAAACTCTGAAGCTGACAGTTACGCTCAAAGCCTTGGTTTTGAAAACGGCTATGACGCCATCAAGACCTACTGGGGTAACTCTGACTGGACAGACACCCCGACACCCATGCTGGCTAAACCAGACTTGGTCGAAGGATTACCCAAGGCCACGCTGCCAACGCTTGAGTCACATATTGTGGTTCGCGATACGCCGGAAGGTCGATACTTCGTTGCCAACCCGTACTTCTTTCAGGTAGATGCTTCGGGTCAGCAGTTGCCCTACATTTCCACACAGGATGAGTTGTACATCAATGATAACGAAGTCCGCATACTCAAGCTGGTTAACGGTGAAGTGGACTATAAGTCTCAGTCACTTCAACTCGCTTCAGCGCCACTGTTGCTGGAAAACCAGGAAAAGTCGAACTACACGATCTACCTGCGTCCTGAAATTACCATTGGTGCCTTCGGTTTTAATGTCACACATGAAGACGAAGCCAAACGTGAAGTGTTCGGTAACCTCAAGTTTCGTGAAGCTATGTCAATCGCGATCAATCGTGACGAACTAAATGAAGTTGCATTCTTCGGTCAGGGTACGCCACAGCAGTATTTGGGCTTTTCGCCATTGCCGGAGTACGTCGATCCGGCCCTGTTAAAACACAAGACTGAGTTCGATGCTGATGGTGCCAAGGCTATCCTTGATGAGTTGGGTATGAAAGACGCCGATGGTGATGGCTTTCGTGAGTTGCCCAACGGCGACAAGCTGGTACTGAACCTTAACTTCTCAACTCAGGGTATCGCCGGTCAGTCAGTCGAGCTGGTCGCACAAAACTGGGCCGATGTGGGTATCCAGTCGGTGGTTAAAGAAGTCACGCCTGACGAGTATCGATCGGCGCAGTCGGCAAACCAGCTGGACGTGTCGATGTGGCGCAAATCTCAGCCGTTGGCAATCGTGCTAGGTAACAACGAGCTTTGGGTACCACCTTATGAAAACTACTTCGGCAACCGCAACGCAATGTTGTGGGCTGAGTGGGTCGACTCCAAGGGCAGTTCCGGTGTTGAGCCGCCGCAATGGGCTAAGGACATGGTCGATAACATCAATGCACTACAATCGGCTGATCAGTCAAGCCAGGAGTTCAAGGATCTTGTATCGTCAATGGCATCAGCGATGGCGGAAAACCTGATGTTTATCGGTACTGTTAACGCACCTGCACCGATCTATCGCAATAACGATCTGAAGAACTTCGCAGACTTCAAGACCCACTCCTATGAGTACTATCGCACTTATCCGTACCGCGCTACAGGCTGGTGGCTGGACGAGTAAGTCGCGCTTTCGCATAATGTTCACACCACGGCGTTAGCCCGTGGTGTGCCCGTGGTGTGCCCGTGGTGTGCCCGTGGTGTGACTGGTGGTGGTGTGAATGGTGAAGGTGTGAACGACTTATACGTAACACGGTAGAATGTGGTCACCATCAACAGGGTGACCGGATCTGGTTTATATTGGATAGCGCATTACTGAACAAGCCTCAGCCCTGTGACTACCTTGCTTAACAGTGGTTTCGGGATTTTACGATGCTGAATTTCATGCGGTTTGTTTGTACCCGCGCTGTGATGGCGCTGATCACGCTGGTACTGGTTTCGCTGGTGGTGTTTTCGCTGATGGAGCTGGTACCCGGCGATTGCGCCGAGCGCTACCTCGCTTTTAAAAATACACAGGGTTCGTCGATTCAAATCGCCAATGAGCTCGAAGCCGAACGCCAGCGGCTTGGACTCGACCGACCGTTTCACGAGCGTTGGGGTGGCTGGATTGCCGGCGCTTTTCAGGGAGAGTTTGGTGACTCCTGCATCTTGCGGGTAAATATTGCAAACCTGCTCGGCGATAAATTCTGGCTGTCGCTGGCTATCTGCCTTGCAGCACTTGTTCTCGCTTATGCGATAGCTATTCCGGTTGGCATTATTGCCGCTGCTTCAAACAACGCATTCCTGAATAACTCTCTTCGCATTGTCAGCTACCTCGGTCTGGCCATGCCCAACTTTTTACTCGCGCTGATCATCATGCTGTTCGCAACCGTCTGGTTTGGAGATACGCTGACCGGGTTGTTCAGCGATGAGTATCGCGATGCACCCTGGTCGTGGGGCAAGTTCGTCGATCTGCTAAGCCACGCCTGGCTGCCTATATTTATACTTGGCTGGTCGGCAACTGCCTTTGCGCTGCAGACAGTGCGCGCGCTGATGTCGGATGAGATCGGCAAGTTATATGTCACCGCTGCAAGTGCGCGCGGTGTACACGGTCGCAAGCTGCTTTGGGGTTACCCGGCACGGCACGCGCTGGGGCCGATTATTAACTCTCTCGGTTTTGACTTAAACCGTATCTTTAATGAGCTGCCTATTGTTGCGTTGATACTGGTGATGACTGATGCAGGCGCACTGTTAATCGAAGCGCTGGCACGCTCTAATGATCAGCAGCTGGCCGGGGCAATCATCTTTCTTTTAACGGCGTCTATTGTTGCGCTGAATTTTTTCACCGATGTGTTGCTTGCCGTGCTTGATCCGCGTGTGCGAAAGAGCATCGTGCGTTGAGGAGCCACTGATATGAGCAACGCACATGAACAGGCAGCACTCCCCGATAGCGGTGCCAATGATAGCGGTGCCAATGATGTAAAAGTTCAACGGGAAAAAGAGGCTTATTTTACAGCCTCGCAGAGCCAACTTATCTGGGCGCGTTTTAAAAAGCAACGTGCTGCATTGGTGGCAGCCTGGGTGCTGGTTGTTTTAATTCTCTCGGGACTGTTTGCGCCATTTCTTTCGCCGTATGACCCAACTGTGGCCGGACGCGACAAGGACTACACCAACGGTGCACCACAGTTGCCTCAGTTTTGCGACAAGAATGGTTGTTCGCTTCGACCGTTTATTCACGCGGTTGAGCGCGAGCGTTCGCTTGCAACCAACTTCCGTTGGGTCACTACGGTCAACGAGGACAAGCGCAGCTACCTGACCTTTCTACCGAAAGGCGACGACTACAAACTCTTTGGTGTCATCCCCGGTGAGCGGCACTTGTTTGGCGTTGAGGAGGGAAAGATTCATGTGTTTGGTACCGACGAGGACGGGCAGGATATTTTCAGTCGTACATTGCATGCGGTTTGGACTTCATTGCAGGTCGGTACTATCGGGGTATTTATTGCGTTTGTACTCGCATTGATCATTGGCGGGGTATCGGGCTATTACGGCGGCTGGATTGATAGTGTGATTCAGATGTTTACCGATGCGGTTCGAACGGTGCCGGCGATTCCGCTTTTTATGGCAATTGCTGCTTTTCTACCTGCTGAAACTACCGCTGAAGCGCGGTTCTTTTATATCTCATTGATTCTGGGTTTTATTGGCTGGCCGACGCTCGCACGGCGTATTCGAACGCATCTGCTGACCGAACGTAATCAGGAATATATACTTGCGGCACAGTTATCGGGGGCATCATCTGCACACATTATCCGACGTCATCTGTTGCCGTCGTTTACGAGTTATATCATTGTCGATCTGGTGATTTCTTTTCCGTATATGGTACTCAGTGAAACTGCATTGTCGTTTATCGGCCTTGGTCTGAAGGACCCTGTGTCGTCGCTCGGCGTCATGTTGCAAAAGGCCACCTCAGCCGATGTCATGCTTAACTATCAATGGTACTTCATACCGGTGTTTTTCTTTATCGTTTTGGTGATGGCCTTTGTGTTTGTTGGCGACGGGCTGCGTGATGCAGCTGATCCTTACTCGGAGGCCAACAAGTGAGTGCGCTGATCGATGTGCAAAACCTGACATTGCAGTTTCGCACCGATGAGGGATTGGTTACCGCGGTCGAGGATGCATCCTTCTCGTTGAATAGAGGCGAGATTATGGGTCTGGTCGGGGAGAGTGGCTCGGGCAAGTCAGTCACAGCCAAAGCGCTGATGCATCTCAATGCAAAAAATGCGGTATATGGCGCTAATTCTCGCATCACACTCAATACTGAAAACGGCCCGGTGGATGTGCTGTCGCTGAAGAGCCCCCGTGAGCTTAATATAGTGCGAGGGGGCGCCGTCTCGATGATCTTCCAGGAGCCGATGGCCTCTTTCGCACCCGCGATCACCATCGGCAAACAAATGATCGAGCAGCTGCAACTGCACTCGGATATGTCTAAAGCGCAGGCGAAAGAGCTGTCAGTCGAGATGCTGGATCGTGTAGGCATTTCAGATGCGGCAAAACGCATTGATCAGTATGCGTTTGAACTGTCTGGTGGAATGCGCCAGCGTGCAATGATCGCTATGGCGCTCTCTACCAATCCGGCGCTGTTAATAGCCGATGAACCGACCACTGCCCTCGATGTGACGATTCAGGCGCAGGTAATAGATCTGATGAAAGATCTGGTCAGCGAGTTTCAGATGGGTATTATTTTTATTACTCATGATCTCGGTGTGATTGCACAGACCTGTGATCGGGTAAACGTGATGTACCTCGGCCGCCTGATAGAGGAAGGCCCGGTGCGCGATGTGATTCGCAAGCCTAAACACCCTTATACGCAAGGCTTAATTGCCGCACTACCGAAGCTCGATGATCTCGATGCTCCGTTGACACCGGTACCGGGCGATATTCCGTCCCCACTGGAGCGGCCTGTGGGCTGTGTATTTAATACCCGCTGCAGTCAAATTACAGGCCCGGCCTGCTCAGCGCAGATACCCGTTGATGTCACCGTTGAAACGGACCACAAGGTTGCCTGTCACATTTACCGGGAGGCATCAGAGTGAGCGACACGCTGATTCAAACGAATGGCCTGTCGGTGAGTTTTTCCATCGGGTCGAGCCTGTTTAAGAAACAGATGCTAAAAGCCGTCGACAATGTATCAATTCAAATCGAAAAAGGCAGCTTTTTTGGATTGGTTGGTGAGTCCGGTTCGGGCAAGACGACACTGGGTCGTGCCTTGCTCAAAGCAGTACCGATCACAAGCGGCACTGCACATTATATTGATGGTGAAGTGGCCTACGATCTTGAAACCATCGACAAGCTCGAGCTCCGCGAGTATCGCAAGCGTGCACAGCTGATTTTTCAGGACCCTTATGCTGCGTTGTCGCCACGGATGACGGTGCGCGACATAATTGCAGAGCCACTTGAAGTGATGGGGCTGACCAATAGCCGCGAAGAAACTGACGAGCGCGTTCGCGAGATTGCTGCCAGGTGCCGATTGAACCTTGAACATCTGCGTCGCTTTCCGCATGCGTTTTCAGGTGGCCAGCGCCAGCGCATATCCATTGCACGTGCACTGGTATCACAGCCGAAGTTTGTCGTTGCCGACGAAAGCGTGGCGGCACTTGATGTATCGATTCAGGCAGATGTACTCAACCTGCTCAAAGAGCTGCAGCAGGATCTCGGTATTACCTTCATGTTTATCAGCCATGACCTTTCAGTGGTTGCTCACACCTGCGACACTGTGGCGGTAATGTATCTCGGTCGTCTGGTTGAAGTGGCACCCACACGCAAGTTATTCAGTGCGCCACGGCACCCTTATACGCAAGCGTTGCTCTCGGCAATTCCATCGCTGGACCCGGATGATCGAGGTAAAGCACAAAAACTGGAAGGAGAAATACCCTCGGCGTCAAACCCGCCACCGGGTTGTAAATTTCACACCCGCTGCCCGCATGCCACACAGGTTTGCCGCGAACAGGAACCAGAGCTTGATAACGTAAGTGGTGAACATCAGGTTGCCTGTCATTTGTGGGATCAGCTGTAACTCTACAGGGTACATAGCATGTTGCAGCAATCGAGATGTATGCCTGGCCAGTGAGGTGTGTGGGTAAGCTTTTAGTTGTGGTTCGGTGCAGAACTGAGTAGACGGTCTTTCGGAAATTATGGCGAACAAAATTGCAATTATAGGGCTGGGCATCATGGGGCGGCGCATGCTGGAGAATGCGCTGTTGCATCCGCATTTCGAGATCAGTGGACTATGGGATCCTGCGGATGCATCGATTGCAAAGGCCCGCACGCTCGGCACCGATTTGCCTGTTGCAAAAAATGCCAGTGCTGCAATGGCCAATGCGGATGTGGTTTATTTGGCTTGCCCGCCAGCACCACGCAAAGCCTATGCACTGGCAGCAGCGCAGGCGGGGCAGGGTGTATTTATGGAAAAACCGTTAGGAATTGATAACGCTGAAAGTGAAGATTTAGTGGCGCAGCTCGAATCGTCACGGTTGCCGGCTGTGGTGAATTTTACGCAGGCGTCTTCACTGGGCTTTGAGGTGTTGCAACAGGCGATAGATACCGATCAGACCGGCCAGTTATCGGGAATAGACATCGTGGTGAACTATCCTGCATGGCCGCGTGCCTGGCAGGTTGATGCAGACTGGTTACGCTTTAAGGCTGAAGGTGGTTATACGCGAGAAGTTATTTCGCATTTCCTGTTTCTTGCGCACCGTTTCCTTGGTCCGCTTGCACTGCGTTATGCGTCTACACGCTACCCGCAGGATGAGTCCTTGTGTGAGCTTGATATATTAGCCCGACTGGAAACAGCGGAAGGCAGGCCGGTGAATATCATAGGCACAACCGGTGGCCAACAGCCGGACCGTCAGGAAGTGACGGTCAAGGGCAGTAAACTGAGCTTTCAGTTTCGCGAGTTCTACCAGCTCTGGCAATCAGATGGTGGGCCCTGGGTCGAGTCCATTGACTGGAGTAAAGGTGAGGATCCACGCACCAGTGCGCTGCAACGCCAGCTAACAGAGCTTGATAAGTGGTTGCAAGGTAGGCCATGCAAACTGGCTACAGCGCACGAGGCCCTTGCGGTGCAGAAACTGATTGAAGCTATGCTGGCCGCTGGAAATTAGCAGGTGTACTGCAACCGCAGGCGATGACGAGCAGGCAGCCATGTTTGAACAAATTAATCCGCCCATAACTGTTGATGATCCGGTGCAAGCTGTTCGCGAGTGGTTTGTGCTGTTAGGCCGCTACTGTGCAGCGGTTGACTACGACTCTAATGAATCGATTTTTGCGCCAGATGTTGTATCTTTTGGCACGAAGTCGCCGATTGTCTCTGGGCTTGGCAACCTGCGTCAACAACAATGGGAAGGTATCTGGGGGAATATCGCGGACTTTAAGGTACAAATCGATCAATTACATGCGGGAGGGAGCGGTGATAACGCATGGGGGATCGTGCCGTGGACGTCAACCGGTTTTCATCAGGACGGATCGCCCTATGATCGCCCCGGACGGGCAACCACTGTGCTGGAGCGACGTGAGGGCATCTGGCTCTGCGTTCATACACACTTCTCTTTGGTCCCGGGTACGCCAGCGCGAACCTTTGGTTTGCAACAATAAGCTGGAAGTAATTACGACAACAGTTTTGGGCCTGTAAATCCCTTGTTTCAAAGGTTGGTTTACTGATACCGTTACAGTGATTTAGCAGCGAGACACAAATTAGTCAGCTTTGCCACCGCCTGCTCTCGACTCAGTAAACCCAGTCCACAATCCGGAGCTGCAATGAGTCTGTCTGCATCAATATGGCCCATAGCCAGTTGTAACCGCGCTTGAATTTCATCGACGGTTTCAATATGACTTTTAGCCACCGCAACCACTCCAAATATGACCGTAGTGTCCTGGAAGTGCTCAAGTAACTTCAAGTCGTTGTGTCGATGTGCATCCTCCACAGACACTGAGTCGATTGAAGAGTATTCTACCGCGTCGGCAATTTGCAGATAGGCGTCCTGGTCGGCCTTTGGATAGTTTGGGTGATCCAGTCGATCGGGGTAGCCACAACACATATGGACTGTGCGAGTTACATTTTTCGGGCAGTTGTGAAATGCACGTTCCAGGTTCTCGAATCCATAGTCGAGTGCCGCCTGCGGTTTGCGTGCAAACAGCGGTTCGTCTATTTGTATGTGCTGGCAACCGCTTTCTGCTAAACGCAGTACGTCCTTGTTTAGAGCGTTTGCAATGTCTGCACCGAGCCTGGGTGGATCGTTATAGAACGCATCTGCGTTGGTATCAGATACGGTCATAGGACCGGGCATGGTCATTTTCACTGGTCTGTTCGTATGCGCCTGTGCTGCCTGCCACTCCTTGTATAGAAAAGGTTGATCGATACTGACCGTACTGCGTATTGTTGGCAGGTTTGCGGCATAGGTGCCGCCTCTGACTTCCTTGTTGGTCAGGCCTTTGAAGTCAAATCCGTTTAAGTGACGACAGTGGTAGTGGATGTAATTCTCACGGATGATTTCGCCGTCGGTCGGTATATCGATGCCTGCACCTGTCTGATCATCAATTGACTGAGCGACACCTTTATCGATGATATTCAGTGCATCGGGCCCCATGGCTTTCATCGCATCTTCCCACAGCATGGTGGGGTCGGCGGTGTCGGGACCCGCTTCAATATTGAACCAGTCTGGCAGCTTGATGAATTCCGGCTTTGGGTATGCGCCAATACATGTGGTAAGCAAAGGCATGTTGTTATCCGTCTGTTGGTGTATCAGGGCTACGTGAGTCGCTGACAACACCGTTGTCTGTCAGAGCTGATAATGCCAGTGTCTGATCAAGGTGTTCTGCCCGCCAGCTCAGCAGTTCCTGTGCGCAGTCGAGCTGTGCTGACAGGTAGTCCGGGTTGCCTGCGACGTTGCTTGTCTCCTGCGGGTCGGCAGACAAATCAAACATGACCGGTTCAAGGCCTGCGAAGTGTACATATTTAATATCGTCACGACGCAACACGCTGAGGTTGCACTGTGTATGTGACAGATTGAATCGATGTTCCGCCTGGCTGTTGTCAATGGAGCGGAAGTCAAACTCCCAGTGTGCAGCGTTACGCCAGTTAGATGGGGCCTTGCCTGTATCGATCATTGGTATCAGAGAGCGTCCATCAAGCTGGGCTGGCACCGCTGCGTTCATGCGTTCCATCAACGTTGGAAAAATATCCACACATTCGGTAAATGCCTTGACTTTGTTACCGCGAGTTCTGGTGGCTGACGGGTCGCGAATGATCAACGGTATATGGTAGCTGCTTTCAAAGAACCCGTGTTTGCCAAGCAGTGTATGGTCGCCCAGTTGTTCACCATGGTCTGATGTAAACACGATAACTGTGTTATCGGTGCAACCATGCTCATCAAGTGACTGCATCATACGGCCGATTTGTGCATCTACTTCTGCTACCATGCCAAAGTAGGTCGCGGCAATTTGTTTTAAATCTTTCTGTGTCCACTCGCGGGCCAGCCCGCTGGCACCGGGAATAAAGCGACTTTTGGTGTTAGTCTCGACAATCCAGTCGAGTAACGGGTGCATGGCCGCTGTTGTGTCCGGGTCGGTTGCACCGATAAATCCGCTAACATCATCGGCGTTTACCATGGTGTCGTAAGGTGCAGGGACTGTGAACGGTGGATGCGGCCGCAGGAAACTGACATGTGCAAACCATCGGTGTGATGGTTGTCTGCTCGTATGCAGAGCCTGTTCACTTAGCCAGCGTTGAAACTCATCAACAAGAAACGCGGTCTCTGTGTGTTCTGCACGATACCTGGGAACCTCTCCACGTGGTGGATCATCGACACCGGACTCTGGAATATGCATGTTGATTTCACTCAGCGCATCCTCATAGCCTTTGGCTTTTAGCCACGACAAAAATGGATACTGATGATCCGGAATACTGACTCGCCAGTTAAAGCCAGGTAGCAGGCCCTCGTAACTGGTTAACTTTGGATCATTCGGGTGTACGCTGCGCGGATCCTGTGACTGATCGGTGTAGCCAAAAAGACAGGGGTCATAACCGAGACGTCGAAAGGCCAGAGCCAGTGTGTCGTGTCTGTTATCCAGCGGTGAGCCATTTACGCAAACGCGATTGTTCATTTGGTAGAGGCCGGTGTACAAACAGGCGCGTGCAGGTGAGCAGGGTGCCGCCCCTGCATAGTGACGTTCGAACAATACGCCTTGCTCCGCCAGCTTATCTAGATTGGGTGTGCTTACCAGCGGATGACCCATTGCGGATAAACAATCACCACGCCACTGGTCAGCGGTGATTAACAGCACATTCGGTCGTTCAGCAGTCTGCCTGACATTGTGTTCAGAGGTATGCATATTTGCTATGAGAGGTCATTGCAGGCAGTTAGCTATGTGGCAGACGCTGCCTGAGTGGCAAAGTAAAACGCATCGAAGTTGCGCAGGTCTGGCGCAGCCGGCAGTTTATTCAATCGTGCGTTGACGATAAACGGCACGACCTGTTCCGTTAAGCCACCATGCGACCGCAGCGGCTCGTTTAGACCGGAAAGATCATGGCGTGACTCCGACGTGCCGATAGTTTTGCGCTCCGATGATACCAGCACGATATCTCCAAGCCGGTCTTGCGGTAACTCAAAGCGACTGGCCGCCTCTTCTCGCGTTAGAACCACGTAAAGGCCTTCAATGTCACTGAGCTTGCTGATGGCTTCCTGCACGTCGGCGTTTTCCGGCAGGTAAGCTGTCGCGAATGACCCCAGTGCGCCGTGGTGAACCACGTAGGGGTCGGTAATCGGCAATATAACCCTGGTGTTCGCTGCACCGTACCATTCGTCAAGAACATCTTGCAGATAGACTACATCCGGTGAACCGTCACTCAGATGTTTTGCTTTCATGCCATGATCGGCGGTAATGACAATTGATGCGCCTAATGCATCCAGCTCACCCAGGTAGCGATCAAACACTTCATAAAAAGAGATTGCCTCGGCGTCCTCTGGTGCGTGCTTGTGTTGAATATAATCGGTGGTGGTCAGGTACATAATATCGGGCTTGAATTCTTTCAGCAGTTTTACGCCTGCTTCAAAAACAAATTCAGACAAAGCAGCCGAGTAAACTTCCGGCACCTCTCTGTTGAGCCAGGCCGATGCGTTGTCAATGCCGTTTTCTATAAGCGTTGTATCAGCTGAGCGCTCGGTCGAAAAGCAGATCGCCTTGTTGTCGGTCATATCGAGTTGATAGCCAAGCAGTGCACGCAGCTTGTCTTTTGCAGTGACAATGGCGATGCGTGCACCGGCATCCTGAAATGCCTTGAACAGCGTGGGTGCGCGCAAGAATCGCGGATCATTCATCATGACTTCTGCATCGTTTTCGGGTTCGTACAGATAGTTGCCGCAGATACCATGTACCGCTGGAGGACGGCCGGTGGCGATCGACATATTGTTCGGGTTGGTGAAACTTGGAATAACACTGTGCGCCAGTGAATCTGACCCGCTGTTGCGAATACGATCAAGAACCGGGGTCTTGCCTGCTTTTGATGCCTCGTCGAGATAGGCAGGTTCGCAGCCATCCAGGCAGATGACTATCGCCGTGCGCGCGGGCATCGCGTAGGTTCGATCGTTGACAGTGACACTCATGTGGATTCACGCTCTAAGTCGGCAATTGACTGATGGTACCTGCGCATCCCATTGGTTGCCAGTGGGGCATTCAGCGGGCGCCGCACGCAGGTTGAAGAAGATCAGATACCTTGCTGCCTGATCCCGCTTAACGATTAAGTATTCGCTCGCGCCACGCAATGTAAAGGCCAGCGGCGATAATCAGCGCGGCGCCTGCCCAGGTCCAGTGATCCGGTAAGCTTGCAAATACCAGGTAACCGGCAATTGTCGCACCCAGTAACTCCGTGTATTGAAAAGGCGCCACTACTGAAGCCGGTGCGAACTGGACCGCCTTGATCACCAGAAATTGTGACAGAGCGCCAATCGCGCCGAGTGCGATAAACAAAAACAGATGCCAGAGAGAATGGGGCCACTGGAAAACGCTCCATACCGCCATACTGGTAACGACGGTCGCAATTAGTGCAGTGTACGCAATCATTGTTTCCGGGGGATCAACACCCGCCAGTTTTCGATTCAGAATCTGGTATAGCGCAAAGGCAATTGCCGAACCCAAGACCAGAATATTGCCAATGTTTGAAAGCGTCGGGTCAGGGCGGACGATAATCAGTGCCCCACACAAACCCACTGCAATTGCCTGCCAGCGATGCCAACCCACTTTTTCACCGAGTAACGGTACCGCCAGCGCGGTAATTAAAATCGGACCGGTCAGCATAATTGCCGACGCGGTGGCAAGTGGCACCAGCGGTAGCGCAGAAATAAAGCAGGCGTTCGACACAAACATCAGCAATGAGCGCCCAAACTCACCGCGGTAGTTGCGGCTCTTGAATATCCGTGGCCCAAAGCGTGGCCAGAACACAATTACAACACACAACAGGTGGCCGCTAAATCTTGCCCACACGACTTGCAGGATGTGGTACTCCAGTGCCATCGTTTTAGCAATGGCATTCATCACCGGAATCGATATGGCCATCGCCAGGCACATGTATAAAATGCCCCGCGTGGTACCTGATACACTAATGTTTGAGATGCTGTTACCTGAGATGCGGGTTAGTGGAAAGGGCAGGGGTCGGAAGTGATACAGGGCGCAAGCATAGCACCAAACAGTGTTTGGACACAGACTGTGTTCGGTCTGGAAGTATCCAACTTACTGCCTTGAACTCAGGCGTCTATTCGACAGCCTTTAATTTCTCGTAGATCATATATTTTCCCTTAAACTCTACACCTAACCTTAAACTTTACATTATAGATGGAAACCAAAATTGATTTGTCTTGACCGCTAAGTCGCAGCGCGTAGTTGATGAGCAACAGGCGTGTGGTCGCCCGGGCTCGCTGTGGGACAACGGCGATTTTGTCATGCTGTGGCTTATCGGTCTGATGACATTTTTAATGCGCTGGCTGGAAATTCTGGTCTATGGCGTTTATGCCTACAGCGAAACAGGTTCTGCGTTAATCGTTGCCATGCTCACCATGTTGCGTGTTTTACCGCTCGGTTTGTTCGGTGCGGTCTTTGGTGTCATCGCAGAACGCATCGTACGTCAGCATGCTTTGCTTGTCAGTATAGCGGGTTTGCTTTTTAGCGCGTTTGTTTTGTGTTTAATGAGTATTGGTGGTTACCTTGAAGTATGGCATTTAGCAGTCGCCAGTTTTATCAACGGCCTTGCCTGGGCGGCTGACAATTCTGTGCGTCGATCGATGATGGGCGATGTAGTCGGGGCGGCGCGTATGGACAGTGCCATGTCGCTGGAGGTTGGCACCAGCAATGCGACGCGGCTTGCAGGTCCCTCGATTGGTGGTCTGTTGCTGACCCATACCGGTATTCAGGGAATATTTTTACTCGCGTTAGTCGCGTATACAATCGGTATGTGGGCTGCCTTGCGCGTGCGTACTCGCAACGAGCCAACGAGTGGTGAGCGCCTGGGTGCCGGTTTGATTGGTGCCTGGACAGTGCTGCGAGTCGATGCCCGCTTTACCGGATTACTTTGGCTGACCGTGCTTTTCAATTTATTCGCCTGGCCTGTTTTAAGTCTGGTACCGGTTATTGCACACGATCGATTGGGTCTGTCCGCAGATGGAATTGGCTACCTTGCCAGTATAGATGGACTTGGCGCATTGCTTTTTGCATTTGTGCTAATGCGGATTTCCCGACCAGACAGGCAAGGCAAGATCTATGTTGCAGGGGTTCTGGTTTTTCTGCTGACGCTGCCCTTATTTGCATTGGCAACACATGTATGGGTTGCATCACTGGCATTGTTACTGGTGGGCTGTGGGCAAGCTGGATTTGCGGTGATGCAGGCGACGATTACCTATGCTGTGGCACCCTTAGGTCGTCGCAGCCAGGCTATGGGTATCATGACCATGTGCATTGGCGTCGGGCCGCTGGGATTTGTATTCGTTGGTTTGTTAGCTGAAACTGTCGGTGCAACTGCTACAGCGCTGATTTGCAGCGGTACCGGTGTATTGGCAGTAGCTTTGAGCTGGCGCTGGTGGAGTGCGACGTGGCGGGGCTAGTCGACTACGCCGCGTGTATAACCATCATCCAAGGCACTTCATAGAGTCACTGGGCTTGATACGGTACGCTTGCTACACCTTCAGCTGTGCTGTAACAAAATCGACAAATGTACGAATAATTCGCAAATCACTGCGTTGTGCCAGGTAGAGCAGTGACTCCTGCATCTGCAGCTCGGCATCGTCGATCGAAAGGCCGGTTAATCGGTTGTCGTTGCCAAACTCTGCTTGCGAAATAAAGCCAATCCCCGCACCGGAGGCGACGATGTCTCGCATGGCTTCGCGTCCTTCGACTTCCATCGTCGGTGCCAGTTTGATATTGCGGCGACTCGCTTCGCGCTCCAGCAGTTGTCTGGTTTTGGACCCTTGTTCGCGAAACACAATGGGTAGTTTGGCGAGTTCTGTAAAACTGATGGTTTGCTGTTGCGACGCAAGATAGCCGTTGGCGGCAATTACAATTATCGGGGAGGAGCCCAGATCGATTTGCACAAGATCGTTACTGGCGTCGATGCTGCCGGCAATGGCAATTTCGGTATTATAGGCGCGTAGCTGGGTAATCATGTCCTCAGTGTTGGAGCTGCGCATCGATACAAACACATTCGGGTACGCGGTTTGAAATCGTCCAAGGATTTCCGAGATATGACTGGCAGAGTCGACGATGATGCGCAATTCACCTTCGATGGCTGAGCGGCTATCAGACAGGAATTCGTTAATTTGCCCGTCTATTTCAAAAAGTCTTTTGGTTAAGTCGAATAGATGGTTGCCTGCATCGGTCAGGTAGACGCGCTTTTTTTCTCTGCGAAATAACAGGATGTCGTGATCCTGCTCCAGGCGCCGCACGTGCTCGGACAGTGCAGGCTGGGTCAGAAAAACTTTTTCCGACGCGCGCGAGAATCCACCGTGTAGTGCAACGCTGTGAAATGCCTTTAGCTGACTGTAGCTCAATTAGAATCTCTGCTCGACACCATAGGATTGTCCTATAGAATAATCGAATTTAGTGATTTTACATATGCTTTGTGTGGGCGGAGAATGCGACGGGCGCGGACGTCACTTTTACCGTTGACTGCATACCCGTGCTTGCAAACCCGTGTCTGCGAGCCCGTGTCTGCGAGCCCGTGTCTGCAAATCTGTGTCCGCGAGATGATACCGAGCAACATGGCGCTGGCAGCACTGTCTGCCAGGGCGTGCCTGGAAAATAAAAAATAGCGAGAAAAGCAATATGAGCGGTTCTGTTCTGGAAAAACTCAATTTGTCGATGCGCAACGAAGGAATGCGAATCGGTGGTGAGAAAGTGTTTACCGACGAAGTAATCGAGGTGTTCTACCCCTACACACAGGAGTGTGTAGGTACCGTACCAGCCGGCGCAGCGGAGCATGCTGCCAGCGCATTTGAAGTAGCTGCGGGGTATAAGTCGAAGCTCACTCGCTATGAGCGCCAGAAAATACTGTTGCGTGCCGCAGAGCTTATTGGAGAGCGGCGCGACGAGCTGGCCTGTTGGCTGACGCTTGAACTCGGAATCAGCCAGCAACACGCACTGTACGAAGCCGGTCGCGCTTGCGACGTCTTCACTTTTGCCGGGCAGATGGCCATTGTTGATGATGGGGAGATTTTCTCATGCGATCTGACACCACACGGTAAATCGCGAAAAATCTACACCAAGCGCGAACCGGTGCGTGCGATCTCTGCGATAACACCGTTTAATCACCCCCTGAACATGGTCAGCCACAAGATCGCCCCGTCTATAGCGACCAACAATTGTCTGGTGTGCAAGCCCACAGAATTAACACCGCTAACAGCGATCGCGCTGGCAGACATACTCTATGAAGCGGGACTGCCGCCGGAGATGTTCCAAATCGTTACCGGCTGGCCAAAGGACATTGGCGACGAGATGGTGACCAACGAAAACATCGACATTATTACCTTTACGGGTGGCGTGCCGGTCGGCAAGCTAATAGCGGAGAAATCTGGTTATAAACGTGCTGCCCTGGAGTTAGGCGGCAATGACCCGTTGATCGTGCTAAATGATCTGAACGACGATGATCTCGATAAGGCGGCTACCATTGCCGTTGCCGGTGCAACTGGAAATTCTGGTCAGCGTTGTACAGCGGTCAAGCGAATTCTTGTGCAGGAATCGGTCGCAGATGCGTTTGTACCCAAAGTGCTTGCAAAGGCAAAGGCGCTGAAATTTGGTGACCCGATGGATCCCGAAACCGTTCTGGGCTGTATCGTTAGCGCGAAGGCCGCTGAGCGCTACGAGCAGCGGGTTTTAGACGCAGAGAAGCTCGGTGCAAAAATTCTCTACCACCCGGCACGTGATGGCGCGTTGCTTCCGCCGATAGTGGTGGATCATGTCCCTCACGATTGCGAGCTGGTGATGGAGGAAACCTTTGGTCCGATCGTTCCGATTGTGCGTGTGCCGGATGATGATTTCGCTGTGATGGCTATCTCGAACGGTACCGAGTTTGGTCTGTCTTCAGGCGTGTGTACAAACGATCTGCATCGGGCACTGGCTTATATCGAAGGACTGGATGTTGGTACCTGTAATATTTGGGAGCAGCCCGGGTACCGGATAGAGATGTCGCCGTTTGGTGGTATCAAAGACAGCGGCAACGCAGTGAAAGAGGGCGTGCTCGAGGCGATGAAGTTTTTTACCCAGGTCAAAACTTACTCACTGCCGTGGCCTGCCTAGGATTGTGAAGAGGCGGAGTGAAAAAAGGCGTAGTGAAGAAGTGAATTGATAAGGTGTAGCGATGGACAGAGCGATGACCGGCAGTTTGACTCATACAGAAGGAGAATCGAACACTTCTTCGGTG
>CAYMVV010000030.1:42452-47482 GCA_964393885.1 uncultured Granulosicoccaceae bacterium
AGCGATGACCGGCAGTTTGACTCATACAGAAGGAGAATCGAACACTTCTTCGGTGCGTGCTGAATGGCAAAAAAATAACCACAACCCGAAGTCCGCTGCGCTGTTGGCTCGTGATGCCAACGCGTTTTTACATCAAAGCCTGTCCAGCCCCTGTGTATCAACTATAGCCAGAGCAGAGGGCAGCTGGATAGAAGACCATGACGGGCGGCGTTATCTCGATTTCCATGGTAACTCCGTTCACCACATTGGTTATGGCCATCCGCGATTGCGAGAGGCCATTAAAAAGCAACTTGACGAATTGTCTTTCGCGCCGCGAAGATTCACCTGTGAGCCGGCTGTTGAGCTGGCTGAGAAACTGGCCTCCATTACACCGGGTAATTTAAGTAAGGTGTTGTATACCACTGGTGGTTCTGATGCTACCGAGGTGGCGTTAAAAATAGCAAGAGCCGCCACCGGCCGTTTTAAGACAGTCTCCTTTTGGGATGCCTTCCACGGCGCCGGGTTCGGGGCGGCAAGTGTGGGTGGTGAAGCAACTTTCAGATCACACATTGCAGGGCCGTTGTTGGCGGGTGCCGAGCACGTCGCACCATTTGCCTGTTATCGCTGCCCGTACGGGCACAGCGGGCCAGATGTGTGTGAACTGGCCTGCGCGAAGATGGTCGAGTATGTACTGGGTCGCGAGGGTGATGTTGCCGCTGTTATAGCCGAGCCAATGCGAGCGGTGCCGTACGTTCCGCCTCCCGGATTCTGGAAGTCTGTACGTGCAGCCTGCGACAAATTCGGCGCCTTGTTGATCATGGATGAAATACCAACCGGTTTGGGGAAAACCGGTCGCATGTTTGCGTTTGAGCATGATGAAATCATCCCTGACATTGTCACCGTTGGTAAGGCTCTGGGTGGCGGTATCTTGCCCATTGCTGCATGTATCGCCAGGCAGGAGCTGGATGTTTGCGGCGACTTTGCGATTGGTCACTATACCCATGAGAAAAATCCCGTAACGAGCAGAGCAGCATTAACAACACTGCAAATTATCGAAGACGAAGGACTGGTTGAAAGAGCGGCGAGCCTGGGTGACGTTGCGATCAATCGATTGCGTGACTCACTGCACAGTAGTCCTATAGTCGGTGACATACGCGGCAGAGGGGTGCTGTTTGGCGTTGAAATTGTGCAGAACCGTTGTTCCAGACTTGAGGGAAATGATCTTGCAGAACGCATTTATTATCGGTGTCTCGATCAGGGGCTTAGCTTTAAAATTTCTCAGGGCTGTGTGCTTACCCTGTCACCACCGATGACTATTTCACAGTCCGATCTCGACAGCGCATTGGCGATCGTTGAAAACGCGATAGCTGAAACTGCATCGGAACTGGTGTAGTGGAATAACTTTGAAAATCATCAGAACAGACGCAGAGATACAAACACCAGTGCTTGACAATGCACTGCGCTCTATGGGGCATGAGCTGCTGTTACTTGAAGAGAATGTCACGGAAGTCGAGTTGCAAAAAGAGATTGCCGATACCGATCTCTTGTTGATGTGTTACACCCCGATCACACGACAGATAATAGAGGCTGCCATCCGGCTCAAGGGGATTGTTAAGTACGGGGTAGGGATTGACGCGATCGATATCGACGCCGCATCGGCGCGAAATATTGTTGTTGTTAATGTGCCTGAGTATGCCGAAGAAACTGTAGCGGAAGGTGCATTTACCCTGATGATTGCGCTGGCCAAAAAGCTCATCCCGCTTGACCGTCAAATGCAACAACGCGGGTGGGTCTGGCCCGAGTCTCCCTGGCTGGGTGCCGATATCGCTGGCAAGACAGTTGGACTGATCGGATTCGGCAAAATTGGTAAAAGCATGGCGCGCATGGCGGGCAGTGGGTTCCGCGCCAGAGTGATTGCCTACAGTCCATACAATTCGGCTGAGGAAATGGCATCGTGGAATGTCGAGAAGGTCGATGACCTGCACGCGTTGATGCGGGAGAGCGATTTCGTGTCTATACATTGCGTACTAAATCCGGAAACTCATCATCTTGTCGGTGAGCCCGAATTACGCGCAATGAAACCCGGCGCGTTTTTAATAAATGTATCGCGCGGTGCCATTGTTGATGAGGACGCGTTGAACCGCGTTTTAAACGATGGCGCTATTGCCGGTGCCGGCCTCGACGTTTTCGCACGGGAACCATTAAATAAAACTGACCATCCAATGGCCAGTTTGTTTTCGCATCCGTCAGTCATCCTGTTTCCCCATCTGACTTTCTACACCACAGAGGCGATGCACCGGCTTGAAGCAGAAACGATAGAGCGTTGTGATGAAATTTTGCGCGGCCAGCCGGTTACGATTAAATCGGCAGACAACCGATTGGCTGGTCAGGGCGGGTTGGCAACTTACCCGCAGTAATGACTGTTTTGGCAGCTGTTCGCCAAACGGATACCACCTGGCAATGACGCAGGGATGTAAACTGTTTGCATTGTATTTGTATTGCGTTTGCATTGTACATCAGGGCGGCTCAAAGAACGGAATAAGAAAGTCAGGAGCTGACCGAGTATGCAATTGCGCTTGACGACGATCAAATATTGCTGAAGCCTATCAATCCATCATTAAAATATGTTTTACAGCGGCATTGCTACGATCGTAAAATCCAGCTAATCCTGCGCGTTGGGTAGTTAAAGATGTCGATTGATCCTGCTGAAGAGATACAGTCCCCTGCTGGCGGCGAACCCTATTTGCTCACGCCTGGTCCACTGACCACATCAACCAGTGTCAAGGAGGCGATGCTGCGCGACTGGGGGTCATGGGACGATGACTTTCGTGCGATGACCCGTCAGTTGCGCTCGGAGTTGCTCACTATAATTGCAGATACTCGTGGCGAGTTCGAGTGTGTACCGATGCAGGGCAGTGGCACCTTTGTGGTAGAGGCCATGCTCGGTACCCTGTTGCCAAAAGACAGTAAGGCGCTGGTGCTGGTTAACGGTGCCTACGGCAAGCGTGTCGTGCAGACGCTTGACCGTATCGGCAAAGCGTATACCGTCATCGACAAGGGGGACTATTTGCCGCCGCGCGCTGCAGAGGTTACCGAGGCACTCAGCGCAGATCCTGATATCAGCCATGTAGTGGTTGTTCATTGCGAAACCAGTTCCGGCATTCTCAACCCGATAGAGGAAATAGCCGAGGCCGTGCACCAGGCAGGTCGCCGCCTGTTAATTGATTCAATGAGCGGTTTTGGTGGTATACCGCTGACGGTAGACGGGTTGCAGTTTGATGCCATCGTATCATCAGCAAACAAGTGTATTGAAGGTGTTCCCGGCTTTGGTTTTATACTGGTAAAGCGTTCGGTACTGGAAACGGCGAAAGGATGTTGTCACTCACTGAGTCTCGACTTACACGATCAGTGGGTGCAAATGGAGAAGACCGGTCAGTGGCGATTCACCCCGCCCACCCATGTCGTTGCAGCGTTTATAGAAGCACTGCGTTTACACCGGCAGGCTGGAGGCGTTCAGGGGCGTTTGGCACGCTATACAGACAATCGCGATGTTCTGGTCGATGGCATGCGTGCACTTGGATTTAAAACCCTGCTTGAGGGGGAGTGGCTGTCACCAATTATCGTAACTTTTTTCAGCCCGGATGATCCTGCTTTTGACTTCAATCGTTTTTACGATCTGTTGAAGGTAAAAGGATTCATTATATATCCGGGCAAGTTAACTGAAGTTGATAGTTTCCGCATCGGCTGCATCGGGCAAATGGATAATAACGTGATGCATCGCGTGGTGGCTGCAGTAAAGGATACAATGGCCGAGATGAATATTGCCTGTGGCTCAGCTGCAGCTCGACAAATGGAAATGAGCTAGCATGGTTGGGGCGGAGGACGGAGGACGGAGGACAGAAGGCAGAAGACAGAAATAAAAAAGCTTGCCTCCTCAGTACTGACCCGGACTGCTAAGGTGCGGGTGAGGCAGACCGGGATAAAAAAACCCGGCGATAAGACCGGGTTTCTCTGCTTGTGTTTTCGGTTAATGTTTTATTGAAAACAATCCTGTTCAATACGTAAAATCAGTCTGCCTGTAAATGTACTATTTTCTACTCTGCAATTATCAAAATCCGCTCCGCCACTTATCGCTACTCGCCCTGACGCCATCGTATTTCTAATAGAAATAGCGTCAAAACCTGGACCACCGCCAATAAACATTTCATTGAGATCTACGTTAAGTAACTCTATCAGGTCCCCTTGTCCTCTTCCGCGAATAGACGCTTTACCAGCAACATCGACAGCCGATACGACTACACTATCAAACCCGTTTCGAGCATCGATGTTCAAGTCCCCTCTGATTGGCATTTTTTGACCTTGCAAACCAAACTTCGAGCTAAGGACAATGGTATCTCCCTCTCTACCGCCCACAATAGTTAAATTGTTGATTGGTCCATTCAGCATATCAGACAGGCTGAACTCAAGTGCAAACCGGGTGCGTCCAATAAATATCCCGTTGCCGGTGTCGTGGACCTCTACTCGTACATCCATATTTTCATCAATAGCTTCGATGAGGACGTTATTTTCACTGTCGGTGGATACATTAACATTTAATTCCCGGCCCTCACTTTGTGCTTGAGAGCTGATAGTGAAGGCCATGAACAGGCTTAAAGATGCGATTCTTAGTGACATGGTTCTCAATTTTTTGATCATCGTTTAGCTTCTTCTTACTAATACAAAGGAGTGGTGGATACGGATGTTGCAACTATCATTTTACTCTTTAAATGACTACAAATCTATTATTACCCACATTGACATAGATATAATCTAGCTCTTCTACCGTTGATAACTCTGATTAGAGTCCTATGTCATTGCCCAGTCTGATGACAGTGGGCACCTTCTGTATCATCGTATGTATATTCTTCCTTTGCCCATTGTAAGTGCTATTGTTTATAAACGGGGAAGGGTCTGAAGAGTGGCTTTCTGTCGCGAATATCGACGTAATGTAGAGCGATGCGATTAAAGCCATCACAGTCGTCTATTTATCCAAACGCGGCACCCAAACGCGG
>CAYMVV010000030.1:47582-57656 GCA_964393885.1 uncultured Granulosicoccaceae bacterium
CCAAACGCGGCACCCAAACGCGGTACCGAAACGCGCTGTTCAAACGTGCGCGCACGAAAGCGTTGGCTTAAATGAAAATGTCCTGTGTTCTCACGTATCGGATTTGCGAAAGATACCGCTCTGTGTCTGATTAAAGAGCAGGATTTATTTAAAGGGCCGAGTTATTTAAAGGGCCGAGTTATTTAAAAGGCCGAGTTATTTAAAAGGCCGAGTTATTTAAAAGGCAGGGGATACAGAATGCCACCATCGGTATGCAGTGCATTCAATCCTCGTGGCAGATTGAATTGAGATTCGGGTCCGAGGTGACGATCATAAATATCTTTGTAGTTGCCAACCTGGCTGATGATCTGATAGCAAAAGTCATTTGCTAATCCCATTTTTTCACCTAATTTGGAATCAATACCCAGTAGACGTTTGACCGCAATGGATTCATCGAGCATTCGTTCGTGAAAGTTAGATTGCGAGATATCCAGGGCCTCTGCGTTGAGCAGGCATTGAATTGTCCAGCTGACGATATCCTTCCAGTTATTGTCGTTGTGCCGGACCACAGGGCCAAGCGGCTCGCGACTGATATCGTCCACCAATACAAGGTGATTTTCCGGATCCGGGAGTAGCGTTCTCTGCGCAACCAGACTCGAATTGTCGGCGGTGTAGCCGTCGCAACCCCCTTCTTCATATTGCTTAAGCGCTGCAATGCGGTCGGAGAAATCACGTAATTCTATGGGTAAACCCAGTTGCGCAAAATGTTCGACTATATTGGCGGCAGATGTGCTGCCAGCTTGTACGCAGATGGCTTTGCTCCTCAGATCTGATACCTTTCGAATATCGCTGTCAACACGCACCAGTACCCCCTGGCCATCATAGAATGTGATGCCAGCGTAGTCGGCTCGATGCTCTGTATCGCGACTCAGGGTCCATGTTGTGTTGCGTGTGAGAACATCTATACGTCCTGATTGCAACGCAGCGAAACGCAGTTTACTGGTCAGTGGTAAGACATCGATTAGATTGGAGCCTTTTTCACCGAGAACTGCCGCTGCTATTGCGCGACAAATATCGATATCAAAGCCTTGAAACTCGCTGGTATCAGGTGATAGAAAGCCAAAACCTGGTAGATCAGCGTTGCCACCACAACGCAGTGCCTTGCGATTGCGTACGAGTTGTAGGGTATCTCCACCTTCATGAAAAATAGCCGGTTCGGAAATGACTCGTTGCTGAGTTTCGAGAGGTTCTTTAGACTCCAGCTCTTTCACTAGAGACTCTATAGATCTAAGTTGATTTTCCAGTGTCGAGTTTCGTGAGTTGAGTTCCAGTATACGCAATTCCGTTAACCGATCATCAGATCGGTCGCAGGCGATAAGGAAGAGCGATAACACCGACAGGATTACCAGTGCATATTGCGTTGAGTTCATTGCGAATTACCCGCATGCAGATGTTCGTAGGGGAACGCAGAGGTAATCTTTTTTGGCTGATTGCCCAGTATTCTGCGCTCGGTCAGTCGTCTGCGCTCTATCAGGGTGCTAATCTCCTCGGCAAAACTGGAGTTCTGGTTTATTGCATGATTTACCAGTTCATGAGGGATGATAAGAATCTGTGCATCCTCTTTGACCTGTGCGGTCACCGGACTAATGGCTCGACCGGTAAGCCCGGTTTCGCCGAAAAACCCTCGAGAATCGAGTTCATCCAGTGTTAGTTCAGTGCCCTGAGTATCGATAATAGTTAAGCTTACACAGCCTGACAGTACCAGATAGATTCCCTGTTCGTGTTCACCCTGGGCTACGATGATCTCTGAGTGCGCAAAGTACATCAGTTGTGCCTGCTTACTGAGTATTTGCTTTAACTCGGCTGGCAAGCGTGAGAAGTAGGCAAACTGCTCAAGACTGCCTGATAAATCGAAGTTGTCACCCTGATATCTCGGGTGCTGGTCCTTGCCTCGATGGCTATAGAGTTCGTAAACCGGTGTGGGGAATGTAATGTTTTCGCGGTGCGTTGCATACCACACACGCGTCATGAATTCATCCAGTATGTCCGGTTTGTTGCTGTAGTCGTCGATCCAGAATTCAATTTCGTATTTGACCGCAGGGTCCGTTATGCTGAGCACGGCGACCGATGGTTCCGGATCTGCCAACACGCCCGGTGTCTTGCGCATGGTCTCAATCAGTACTTGCTTGACTTTATTGGGTGGGTTAGACAAAGCGATTTCTACGGTATCGGTAATAGCAGTTGGCTTTTGCGGACGGCTGTGGTTTTCAATTGACTCGCCAGCTATAGAGCCATTCGGAATGACAACCAGATCGCCACTCCACGTTTCTATATTTGTGTAGCGCCAGTTGACCGATACAATGCGGCCTTCTACGTCTCCAACGTGCACCCACTCTCCGGTTTTAAACGGGCTGTTGGCAACCAGCAGCAAGCCTGAAACCATGTTGCTCAACGTATCCTGCAGGGCAAATGCAACGACAATAGACCCGATACCGAGTGTCGTGGCCATCTCGCGTACTGGCAGTGACCAGAGATCCTGAACAATATGAAATACAACTACGCCAATAACAGTGTAGGGCGGAAAACGCAGGAACATATGTGGTATGTAGGACCGCCAGTTGTCTTCAGAGTGATCACCGGAGCCAATTATCAGTCGCGATATTTTATGAACTACAACGATCAGCGCAACCCAGAATAGTGTGCTTACAATATTTGCGGCGGTATTTTTCTCATCAACAATGAACACGTATCTGAACAGGATAACCAATACAGCCAGGGGGAGCAGAATATCCCTGATGGTATTGAGTGGGCTGATCATTTGCGTGTTTTTCTTACGGCTGTACTCAATACACTCGCTGAGAAAAATGATCAGTAACGGTGTGCCGAATGCAAGCGCAATCGACCAGTACACATACGGTGAATTGAAAATAGTCACGATGCACTGGCCGGGGTGTTCAGTGCTGAGGCATCTGTCGAGCCTGTGTCCAGTATCCAGGCACCTGTGTCTCTGTCTGAAACAGTTGATCCCGGGTTGAATGTGTAAAACGTTTTTAGTCGATCGTGCGCTGAGCTGGAAACGACGATGTGGCCACCGCTGGTCCCCTGGACAAGTTGCTGCGCGATATCCACGGGTTCGCCCCAGAGCTCGTAGCTGAAACGGCTGGTTCCAATGACTCCGGCTGATACAGCGCCAGAGTCGATTCCCACGCTGAGCTTAAACTCTGTGTGATGATCTGAGTTAAACGATTGAAGCAGCTTCATCGAAGCCACGGCAAATTCGAGTACTCTCTTTGAATGATCGAGCCTCGTAAGCGTAACGCCACAGGCGGCTATATAGGTGTTGCCGATGGTTTTAAAGCTCTCAACGTCATGTCGCTCGGCGAATTCGTCAAACATATCGTACAAGGTTGACAATTTGCGGGCGCTTTCAGCCGTGCCTGCGCTGTTTGAATAGTCGTTCAGGCCATCTATCTTCAGGAAGGCAACGGACACTTGTTGTAGTCTGTCGGCGACACGTTCGCCTTTTTTTACACGACTGGCAATGCTTGGCGGCAGGATGTTTTGCAGCAGGTGCTGATTTTCGTCACGGAGTTTTTCTACATCTTTGGTTTTGGCCTGAATAGTTTCCGCCATGAAATTGAATGACTCGGCCAGCTCGCCAAATTCGTCTTCAGATTTCAGATCGACATGAGTGTTTGTTTCTCCGGATGCAAGCGATTGAACGCCTCGAGTAAGTGTGTCGATGGGACGCACAAAGAAGCGGGCTAACACCATTGCCAAAAAGGCGACCACAAGTATCAATATAACTCCGCAAACGAGAATGGTGCGCTGCAGTTGTCTAATCGGCTGAAAAGCTTCGTGTGCGCTTATTTCCGATACGATTACCCAGTCAAGGTCTTGTACCTTTAACGGCCCGTAAGAGCTCAGTACCTGTTCTCCCAGGTAGTTTGTGGCCAGATGTGTTCCGGACTTGTCCTCCATTGCGGAGCTTACACTCGAGCTGACTACGGGCTGGAACAATACTGTTGTCTTGTGGTTTTGAATATTGCGTACCGTACTTTCAGACGCGCCACTATCACGAAGTGCTTTTATGTACCCGGGTTTATCCTCCGTGTACGGTCGTGAGATCGAGCGCATGAATTGGTCCGGCCCGGTAAGAAATGATTCTCCTGTTTTACCAAGCCCGTATTTAGCCCATTCCCCGTCGTTGGTCATAACGCTGTTTATTCTGTCGACCGGTAGCTGCAGTGCAATTATTCCAATCGCTTCATTGCCGTCAAAAATGGGTGCACCTACAAAGGCGGCGGGAGCGCCATAGGATGGTGCATATGGCCTGTAGTCGGCTACCGAAACCATGCCGCGCTCGGGCTGTTCCCTGATTCTTTTAGCGAGTACGCCAAGTGCTGTTTCGCTGTAGGGTCCGTCAATTAGATTGGTGGCGAAGTCAGTCTCTTTGAAGACACTGTAGACGATATTCAGGCTTTTGGTATCTATCAGAAACAAGTCGTAGTAGTCGAACTCATTTTGAAGATTTCTCAACAATGGATGGTAAAATTTATGAAACCGGTTGTAGAAGGTACTGTCTTGTTCCGACTCGATCAGCTCTTCTTTATCGCCAAGCGGGTAGGGGTTATCAACAATATAATGATACTGAAAATAATTTGTTATGTTGCGCCTTGGTCGGTACAGCACAGAAAGCGCTTTGTTTCCATTTGAGCGGCTCAGCTTAGGAGTGAATTTTTCGTCATAGAATTTCGTGACAGCAGCGTACTGTTCCTCAGACAAGGTACGGTTCAGACCAACATTAAAACCTTCCTGAAATTGCTTTACTGCGTTAACGATCATGCGATTTTCTGCCAGTGTCCTGGTGTGGCGGAATATCTGATCGAAATATTTTTCAATCTGTAGAGTTTGTGACAGTCGAACGGTAGATAGCTGGTTCAGGATTGCGCTGTGCAGCGCACTGCGTCCGGTTTGCCATCCTAAAACTCCGATGATAATGCTTGACAGCAGAGTGACGAGCACGAGCATGACGGTTACTCGTGACTTTATACTGAGGTTACTGAATATCCGATTCATTTGACTGCCTTAACCTGAATCTGTGTAAACGGGTTGCGCGATACTGTGCGCAGGTATCGGGAACGAGTATAGTAGTCAGGCAGATTGACAGTATGAACGAAGGTTGGTTCACCCGTTATTCCAGAGCGTTGCAAACGGCAGAAACAGTTTACTTCCATTGCTATCCTTACTACGTCGAATCAATGCATAGCGACAATTTACTAAAAGGCCGCAGAAGTATGACTGAAGAGAATTGTGTGAGCAAGAATTCGTCGTTTGCGTGTAATTGCACACGTTCGTGAGCCTGTGAACGACGTGTAGAACCAGTCTTTTAACGGCCATCAGGCGGCTGCAGATCGGGTCGGAGTGACCTTTTTCGAGGTGTAAGACTCCGCCATGCAATCCATCGTGCAGGGCAAGGATCTGCGAGGTATTCGGTGTCTGCCAGGGTGGTTGGGTAAGTTGTTGTACACTAGTGACGCGGCTTCTGCTGCCGAGGTGGTATTAATGGCAGCACGGGCGGCCACTGGTAGTTAGAACACGCGTTCTGCACGGGGTTCGGCCTGCCTGCATTAATTGATCACGGGTAACCACAGGTAACCCCCCAGTAACCTAGGGCGATAAACCAATCCCCGGTCGTTTGAGAGTCGAGACTCGCCGCGTACCGAGAGAGATGCGCTTAACGGTGAATAGGTGGCTGGAGTCACTATGGATGGGGTCAGCTATCATCGACAAGAGGGCTAATCTGGCGGGGTTTGCAATAACGGGGAGGCGCGGTTACAGCGTGTGTGATGACGGCTGCTCTCAACGTTGGAAACAGGAAGATCTGGCTGGCTTAGTGCGCAAAAGCGATTTTGTGTCTATACATTGTGTATGGTGGCCGTTACCTCGGGGGCGAGTGGGAATGAGTGCTTTGAAACCCGGCGCATTCCTGATCGATGTGTCGTGGGGGGGCAGGGTGGATGCGGCGGCGCTGGCTCAGGTGTCGATCCTGATGTTTTTGAACGGGATCCGGTTATTCAATATCGCTATCCAATGGCCAGTCAGGCTACCCTCCTACAGTTATTCTTTTACTTGCTCTGACTTTTTTATACCGGGTGAGTCACTGGGGCGGCTGGAAACAAAGGCTTTACAAGGCGTGTTGAGCTTTCACATGATCAGCTGGTCATAATTAAACCGTCAGATCCGGGGTTTGCCGATCAGGGTGGAAGGACGTTGTATACCGAAAAATTACAAAAATTGGGTGAGCAGGGATGCCGGTCGATGCCGCTGATCAGCGTGTATGTCAGTCCACCCGGGTGTGCGGTGGCTGAAGGTTCAATTTTACGCTTCGACCCGGAGAACGATTGAACATTTTGACCTTTGTAGTGGAGCTTACCGGTGCAACTATGTTGCTGCTCTACGCTGTGCGCATGGTACGTTCCGGAATTGAAAGGGCATTCGGTGCATCGTTCAGGCGCCACGTGACCACCGCATCAAATCGGGCAACTGCCGCTACTACCGGATTGTTTTTAGCAATAATTCTGCAAAGTTCAGCGGCCGTGGCCCTGCTGGTTGCAGGCTTTGCCGGTACCGGGGCGCTCAGCTTTGCTACCGGCTTACCCATTATTCTCGGTGCAGACCTTGGTTCTGCACTGGTAATTCAGGTGCTGTCATTTGACCTGGAGTGGTTAACGCCTGTTTTACTGGCCGTTGGCGGTCTTGTTTTTCTCAAGTCTGATCGCCGCAAGCTGAAGCAGGCCGGCAGAATTATCCTGGGTATCGCCTTCATTCTGGTGTCGTTGAGGTTTCTGCGAGAAACCATGATACCCATCCGGGAGAGTGACTTTCTGCCAGCGATTGCGGCTTACCTTGAAAGTGATTACCTGACCGCGTTTATTATTGGTGCCACACTGACTTTTATCATGCACTCGTCGGTTGCAACTATTTTACTATGCGTGACCATAGTGTCCATTGATGCGTTGCCGGTCAATGCAGCAATAGCGTTAGTGCTTGGCGCTAACCTGGGATCGGCACTGATACCGGTGTGGCTTGGCCGCTCAATGAATGTATCGGCGCGTCGTTTGCCGCTTGCCAATTTAATCATCCGCGGTACGGGTGCGGTGCTGGCGTTGTTGCTGTTGTCCTGGTTGCCGTTGCCAAACTGGATTTACCGCATGGGTGATGCGCAGGCACTGATCAATGTGCATGTGCTGTTTAATTGTGTATTGATGTTGATGGTGCCAGTTTGCCGTTTGCTGGAGAAGCCGCTGATCCTGTTGTATCCGGACGAAGCAGAGATCGAGTCTTTCAATCCGGTGCTGAGACCTGCACTCGACGATACCGTGCTGGACAGACCTCATCTGGCGATAACCTGCCTGCAGCGGGAGGTATTGCGTATGGCTCAGGTGGTGGAGGGTATGGTCTATCCGGTGATGGAGCTTTTTGACGAGTTCGATTTAAACCGCATGAAGGCAATTCGCGCCCAGGACTCAATCGTCAATCGCTCGCTTGACGATGTCAAACGCTATGCGGCGTCTATTCCGGCGGAGTTGATGGACAAGGAACAGCACGTAAAAACGAGGGACTTAACGGAGTATGCGATAGCATTGGAAAGTGCGGGTGATATCGTTGGCAAGCAGTTGCTGGTACTGGCACAGGAAAAGTCAGAGCAGGGTGTACGCCTGTCGCGTGATGGCAGCGAAGAACTGAAAAAGATGCATGAGCAATTGCTTTCCAACCTCACACTGGCGATGAATCTGGTGGTCTCCGGTGATTTGGAAAATGCACGCTTAATGCTCGAAGAGAAAACCGAAATGGTGCGACAGGAACGTTCCAGTCGTAAAAAACATCTGAAGCGTTTGAGTAGCGGATCAGCAGTGAGTTTTGATTCGAGCAATATTCATCTTGAAACGCTGCGCGCACTCAATCAGTTTAACAGTCGCGTCACGACGCTGGCCTATCCGATTCTGTATCGAGGTGGGCAGCTGTTGGAAACCCGTCTGATTGAAAATCTTGATGATGCAGAGGGAGGGCACTCGGGCCAGGGGTAACAGAGGACAGAGGACAGAGGACGGAGGACAGAGGACAGAGGACAGAAGCTGGTCAATAGTGATATTGCGGATGGTCAGCTGGCATCAGCAAATAGCGCGTCTATATCCAGAGACTGTATGAGTCCCTCTGCCAGTGAGTCCAGCTCGCTTTCAATCATTGATTCAAAATTCAGTTCGCTAACAGTACTGGCGTCAAACTGGTTTATCCACCAGCGTCGAAACTTGTCGTTGCCAAAAAGGCCATGCAGATAGGTACCTTCTACGTTGCCCTTTATATTAGTGGCACCGTCAGCTGTGTCGTTCAGGTACATCATGGGTCTTGCCGTGTCTGCTCCGGTGGTTTGACCATTGTGTATTTCATAGCCCGCCACGCGACTGCCGCTGCGTGTGCAGGTGCCATTTACCGGTCGTGTCGTTTTATCACCGTTCATCCGTGTTTCGATATCGAGTAAACCCAGGCCTTCACAGCGTCCTGCGGGACCGTCATATCCTTCAGGGTCATTAATGTGCTTTCCCAGTAGTTGATAACCTCCGCACAAGCCGGTGATGCGCGCACCACTGCGAGCCAGTGCGATGATGTCATGGTGCCAGCCCTGCTGACGGATAAACTCCATATCAGCCATCGTCGATTTGGTACCGGGGACAATAACAGCGTCTGCATCCAGAGGGATACTTGAGCCGGGTGGAACAAAAAACAAATCGACGTTGGCTTCCATACGCAGGGGATCTACGTCGTCAAAGTTGGCAATACGAGATAACATGGGTACGGCAATTTTAATATTTTGTTGTTGTGATCCTTTGTCTTTAGCGTTGCGCCGGGAGCTATCAGCGTGTTGCAGGATTACGGCATCCTCCTGTGGTAAGCGTGTTGCTGCAGTCAGCCAGGGAACCACTCCACGACACGGCCAGCCGCTGCTTTTTTCTATTGCGGTAACACCATCTTCAAACAACGATGGATCTCCACGAAAGCGGTTGATTATGAAGCTCTTGATCAACGCCGCGTCTTTATTGGAAAGAACGCTGCGGGTACCAACCACAGCCGCAATGACGCCACCTCGATCAATGTCTCCTATCAGACTTACCGGAGCGTCTACCTCACAGGCAAAACCCATATTGGCGATATCGCGTTCGCGCAGATTGACCTCTGCCGGGCTGCCAGCACCTTCGATTAAAATCAGATCGTGCTGTGAGGCCAGTCTGTGAAAGCTCTCCAGCACCGGTTGCATCAGGGTGCCGCGTTGCTTCGTCATGTAGTCGCGAGCGGATATCGTATCGAGTACCTGACCGTGCACCACGATCTGCGCGGTCATATCACTTTGCGGTTTGATGAGAACCGGGTTGAAATCGACCTGCAGGGGCAAGCCAGCGGCTCTTGCCTGCAACGCCTGGGCGCGGCCGATTTCGCCGCCACCCTGTCCACCATTCTCTGTACCGGGAGGGCAGGCAGCGGCATTATTGGACATGTTCTGCGGTTTAAACGGCGCGACGTTAATGCCACGTTGCCGGGCAATTCGACACAAGCCTGCGACCAGTGTGGATTTGCCCACATCTGAACCCGTGCCCTGAAACATCAGAATGCGTGCGCTCATAATCCAGCTTTATCTATATTTTGCAAAATGGATCGGAATAACTGCCAAACAATAGATGGCACAGTGAATAATTTATTCTGGACAGCCTTTCATCTAACAAATTACCAAGTGTCTGTTTTTTGGTTTAAGTAGTTTTAGTTACTCATATAAAAACGTTCAGTAAGTAAGTTAAACAAATGGAAATTGCTCTTGCTTTAGATCTTGATCTTCCGCGTCTAATCAGTTTTGAGAGTGATTGTGCAAGTGGGTCGGCGCGCCATGGAGGTGCTACGAGCGCTGTCAGCCATGGATGGCTGCAAGCGCTATCCACTTGCACGATCACTCTCAAAATTCCGAAGGAACCTTTGGGCTGATTGGCCGCAAAGACTTTTTGCTTCGTTTTTGGTCTTCTTGGCCTCAAAGAGTCAATGCAACAC
>CAYMVV010000031.1:0-57344 GCA_964393885.1 uncultured Granulosicoccaceae bacterium
GTGCCTGACTCATTTTACCTGGCCCTTTTAACATAGCCCTTTCAACAAGGCTCTTCGACAAGGTTCTTTCGACAAGGCAGATGTCTCTTGCTATAGGAGAATGGCTTGGGCTTATGGCATGGAATTTACCGTATCAGGTAAAACTGCTTCGAAGATCGTATATATTTTAATGCTGGCTTCTCAGGTGTTTGTCGAGCGATCGCAGTCTTTCTACCGTTCCAACATCGAACCATTGTCCGTTGTGGATCGTTGCTGAAACTTCTCCAGCTTTGATAGTTGGAAAGAGCACATCTCGCAGCGGGCAGGCAGCAACAGGAAATGTCTTGAATAATGAGGGATGGTATAGGCCTATTCCCGAGTAGGTGTATGTTTCAGCGTCTGGGTTGTCTTCGTCACACTCGTTTTTCAGCTGGACCTGGTTGCCAGGGCCGATGGTAAAGTCGCCGCCCGGGTGGTGTGCCGGGTTGCTGACCATTAACAAACGAGCACCTGTGACGGATGTATCGGAGAGGAAGTCACCATAGTCGATATCGCACCAGACATCGGCACTGATAACCAGAAATGGCTTGTCGCCAAGTAAGTGCAGCGCTTTTCTAATTCCACCTGCAGTTTCCAGTGCTGTCGGTTCATGGCTATAGTCAATTTGCAATCCATATGTGGATCCATCGCCAAGAGTGGATGTAATTTCCTCTGCGCACCAACTGGTGTTGACTACCACTTGCCGGACACCGGCATTGCAGAGTTTTTCCAGGTGATAGTCGATCAATCGCTTGCCAGCCACTTTGAGCAGCGGTTTGGCTGTTGAATCAGTTAGCGGTCTCATTCGCTCACCACGGCCGGCGGCGAGCAACATCGCAGTGCAGGGTGCAGTGGCTTCGGTTGCTTTTAATTCGACAGGTTTGATCACTGAGAGCTCATTTAGTGGGTGGCTGTGAGAGCTGCGCCAGCAGGTCATGTAGTACCGAAAATTCAGGATAGTTCAGGCAAACCGACTCTACGTGTTTGCGAACAAGCGGGATGCTATCAAGGTAATGTGATTTTCCATCCCGATGATGTAGTCGACAAAAAATGCCAAGGATCTTTAGATGCCGTTGTAGTCCCATCAAATCAAACCATCGTCGATACGTTCTCATACTTGTATTTGCCGATGTGTCCGTTCCTGTTTCTGCATTGGTTGGCGTGGTAGTGCGTAATGAGTGGTAATGCATTTCAAGGAACGAATCGATAAAGGGGTCTGGCCACTCAACGTATGCATCGCGAAGCAGCGATACCAGATCGTAGGTTAACGGGCCTGCGAGTGCGCCTTGAAAGTCGATAATTGCGATACGCCTATCGGGCTGAATCATCAGGTTGCGACAGTGATAATCCCGATGAACGAACACACTGGGTTGTTCAAGGGCAGAATCGATACACAGATCGAAACAGCGTTCTAGTTGCTTTTCGGTAGTTGCGTTGTACTTAAACTGATGGTGTTTTCGTACATACCACTGAGGAAAAAGCTCAAGCTCCTGGCGCAGAAAATCTGCTGTATAGACTGGCAATCCATCGGTAGGTGCATTGCGCTGCATCTTTACGAGGTTGAGCAACGCTTCATAGTAGAGTGGTTGTGCGGATTCTGTGTCGTTTGGGCTTGCGCAGTCCAGCAGGTGTAATGACCCCAGGTCACTCAGTAACATAAATCCGTTTTCCAGGTTGTAACAATGAACAACCGGGGTGATCAAGCCGGACTTATGCAGCGTATTGGCAATTTCCACAAAGCGTGCAGTGTCCTCATACTCGGGTGGCGCATCGACAGCAATCAGGGTTTCACTGTCGATTTGTAACCGAAAGTAGCGTCGGAATCCGGCATCGGCTGACATAGGTGTCAGTGTGTCGAACCGGTAGCCCTGTTCGCCAATCCATGATCCGAGTAGTTGAAAGCGCTCGTCACTAACAAAATTGTATGGTGTTTTGGTCATTCATTGAGTTTCAGTTTTGCTTACTGTCCGGTACGATGCAAAGATTGGCATGACCCTTTGGATTGCCTTCCGCTACCGCTTTGATCCAACCGCTAGTTGTGATCATGCAAATGATATCCCATAGAACGGAATAAACATGCGCATATTTCTACCAGTCGTCGCTGCTGTGTCTTTGCAATTTAGTAATGCTGTTAGCAATAACGCTAACGCCGCAGGGCTTGATCTGGCCTTGAGCAATGAATCCGTGAATGTCGAAGTTTTCACCCCCCTCAATAACTTCATTGAGCAGGGCGCCCAGCTTTCAGCGGGGCTTTTCTACAACGATCTGGATGACGCCATCGGACATGTTAAATTGGTGGCGGTAGGCACTCAAACCAATACGCGCCTACCCTATCGTTTAGCTGTGGGTGCCAAGGGATTTGCCGGAGAGGTGAAAGAAGCTGATGTGGACGCCGGCGCCATTGCGATTGGCGGCTCCATTGAAATTCAGTACGCAGGTGGCTACAACCCCATCGACCTGACATTTGAGGGTTTTTTTACTCCCGGTATAACCACGTTTGGTGATACGGAATCCATTATTGAGATCAGTGCGCGTCTTTCGGTTGAAATTGTTCCACAGGCAAAGGCCTTTATCGGCTATCGAAACTTCGAGTTGGAGGATACATCCAATATCACCTGGGAGCTCGACGACAACATTCACTTTGGTATCCGGCTTCAGTTCTGATAAATCACCGGATCAGCACAAGCAAAGTTGAACTATCTGTTCGGGTAGCGTGAGCGCAGGCGAACTATTGAATTCGGTTAGTTGATACGCACATCGTGGTGCGCCGGAGGAGTAAAAATGGAGCAGACCAGCAGATTGCTGAGCGTGATGGCCAAACTCCGGGACCCGGTCGATGGCTGCGAATGGGATCTGCAACAGACATTTGAGACGATAGCCCCTTATACCATTGAGGAAGCCTATGAGGTCGCAGATGCAATTGACAACGGCGATGTCGACGATATAAAGGAAGAGCTCGGCGACTTGCTTTTTCAGGTCGTGTTTCAGTCACAAATAGCCAGTGACAACCACTTGTTTGATTTTGAAGACGTAGCCAAATCAATCGCCGACAAGATGATTCGTCGTCACCCCCATGTATTCGGGGACAAGAAATTCACCCCGCAACAATTAAAGGCGCATTGGGAGAAATCCAAAGCGCAGGAACGTGCTGCAAAGGCATCACAGCAGAATGTGTCGGCGCTGGATGGTGTTGCGCTGTCACTTCCCGCCCTGACTCGTGCCGATAAAATACAGAGGCGTGCCGCAAGGGTTGGATTTGACTGGCAGGCGGTTGAGCCGGTGCTGGAAAAGGTCGAAGAGGAACTGGCGGAGTTACGTGCCGCGGTCAGCAAACAGCAAGCAGCTGCAATAGAAGATGAGTTGGGTGATCTGCTGTTTTCGGTAAGCAATGTCGCCAGACATCTCAAAGTTAATCCGGAACTCGCACTCAGAAATGCAACGACCAAATTCGAGCAGCGCTTTCAATATGTGGAAAAAGCGATGGCGAAAAAGGGTTTGTCAATGGAAACAGCCTCTGAGGCCGAGCTGGATATTCTTTGGAACGCGGCGAAGAAGCAACTTGCCTGACTTTCAGGATATGGCAAACACGAAGCACTTAGATCGATCAATCAATGCGCGCAGTTTGAAAACTACTGTGCCTCTGCATTGAACTCAAACAAACAGTTGACAGTGCTGGCTACGTCGATCTTTATTGGCATAGCGTTTCCACAATTGGCCAGTTGGTTTAAGCCATTTTTATTGCCGACTATTTTTCTGATGTTCACCTTTGCAATTCTGCAAATAAAATTCAGTGAAGTCTGGCGTTATGCACTAAATGAGAGGGCGACCTGGTACATTATTATATGGCAGTTGATGGTGTTGCCGCTAATGGCAGCCCTATTGCTGAGGCCATTGTTAAGTGACTACTTTTATTTGTTGGCGGTAGTGTCATTGTGCACCGGAGCTATTACAGCCACAACAGCATTGACGAGGATGCTGGGGCTAAACGATTCGCTATCTCTGGTCGTTGGATTGTTTGGAACCATTCTGATGCCCATTCCGCTTTATCTGTTTCTAAATGCGGGTGTGGCGATAGATGCCACTGTAGAGATGTCTGTCTATTTTAACCGGATACTGGTTTTTATTGTCGCGCCATTTGTTCTTGTTGCAGCGCTCAGGGCTGTAATTAATGAAAGGATCGATGAACGGTTGAGAGGCTATATGCCAACTGCAGTTCTGGTTCTTTTAACTGTCTTTGGGCTGTCGGTAATGGACGGGGTACAGGCTTTGTTGCTGTCGCAGCCTCTGTTACTGCTGCAGTATGTGCTGCTGGCGTTTGCGATTAGTCTGGGGGTGCAACTCCTGACATTTTATGTGCTTCGGTTTCTCGGCAGTCGCGATGCGATGACAGCCTGCCTGCTTTCAGCTTACCGCAATATGGGTTTGGTCGCAGCGATTGCGGGAGCATCTCTTGGCGAGCATTTCTTTATATATGTCGGCGTTTGGCAGTTGCCAATGTACACGCTGCCGTTGTTACTGAAAAAAATCTATCGCTACGATGATATGCGTTGAAAGCGCAGATCTGCCTCAGATCTTACTCGCCAGTTGTTGCAGTAACTCCATGTACAGCTTTTCATCGGGTGCTGTGTTGTCCTTTTGAGCCTGCCAAAGAATTTGGCCCAGTGCCTCCATCATCTCGTGTTCCATGATATGGCTGTCGCGGTACTTTAAAATCATTTTTCTGGTGAGATCTGTTATGCCTGGTGGTCTGTCTGTCGCCACTTGCTCGCGCAATGCGATGTGCATACCCATATGTAAAAACGGATTCGTCGTTCCGTGTTCGGGGTAGAACTCTGAATCGATTGCAGCTTCAGCATTTTTTAGTAACGGGTGATACTCCGGGTGATCGGAGATTACCTCCGCTATGAGTTGCTCCAGCGATTCCAACGGCTGACGGTTATTGGCTTTTGCCCATACGTCCAGGTACTGCTGTCTGAGTTTTGTTCGATCCTGGGAGTAGATCATGAGAGCGGTGTATCCTGTCTGAGGACTTCGAGATGCTCGTGTTTATCGCTCGCCGCAGTAGCTTTAGCAGGAGATTTTGTAGCGATCAGATTTCTAGTTGCCAGCAGGAGCCCAAGAATAATAAAAGCACCGGGCGGAAGTAACGCCACAAGCAGACCTCTATAGCTGTCTGGCAGATCCAATTGCCAGCTAGCCGCCAGCGGTCCAAACAATAGTTCTGCATCTGACAGCAGTGTCCCCTGGCCGACCAGTTCGCGGATACCGCCGAGAACAGTTAGCACCAGAGCAAAGCCGATGCCTGTGGCCAATCCATCTATTAGTGAAGTAAAAACGTTGTTGCGGGAGGCGAAAGATTCTGCGCGAGCCAGGATAGCGCAGTTGGTGATTATAAGGGGTATAAAAATACCCAGCGTCAGATACAGTTCATGCCACCAGGCGTTCATAATCAAATCAATGCAGGTTACCGTACCTGCGATGAGCAAAACAAAGATCGGAATACGTATTTCGGCTATGAGCCGGTGTCTTACGGTGGATACCAGCACATTGGACAGCACCACGGTAACCATGGTGGCGAGGCCAAGGCCCAGTCCGTTAATGGCGCTAGTACTGATCGCCAGCAATGGGCACAGGCCCAGTAGTTGAACCAGTGCCGGGTTGTTGTGCCACAGACCTGCAAGCCAGACTGTTCGAAAATTTGTTTGCATGATGTCTATTATTTTGCAACCAGTCTATTGAGAAAACCAGTGGTGTTTGTTGTCGTTAAAAAAAGTTAGCGTGTCCCTGATGGCTCGGACAACTGCTCTGGGTGTAATTGTAGCGCCGGTGAGTTGGTCAAATTCGCCACCGTCTTTGCTGACAGCCCAGGTCATCGGATGGGAAATACTTTTACCATCGAACTGTGTAATCCAGTCCGATCTTCGCAGTTCGATTTTATCCCCAAGTCCGGGTGTTTCCCGATGCTGTGTCACTCTGACCGCGGCGATAGTACCGTCTTTGTACAGGCCAATCAGCAGGCTGATGTCACTGACATAGCCATCTGGCGCATTAGCAGTAATCACAACTGCTGTTGGTTCACCGTCGAGTCGGGCGGTATATATGGTTCTTTGTTGTTGGCTGCGTGAGTCCAGCCGGGTTGTGGCGTCCTGGTGTAGTTCATTATTGAAACTTTCTGCCGGAAGTACCTGGGACAAGTGGCGCCGTGTATCGTTTAACTGATTAGTGGCAATTTTTTCGTTCGTTGCGCAGTGTGTTGCTGACACTGCTGTTGTCACGATCAATGCAAAAGCTGCCAGTATACGTGGATGTGGGGCCAGCATTATTGTGCGCCGTCACTGTTTGTGCGCCACCATAGGTCCATGCGGTCCAGTGCAGGAACGGCGCAGTTCATTAGGAGTATTGCAAACGCTACGGCATCCGGGTAGGCACCGAAGGTTCGGATTAAATACACAAGGCCACCGGCGCCGGCCGCATAGATTAACCGTCCACGGTTGCTGGCCGCAGCACTGACAGGGTCGGTTGCAATAAAAAATGCACCCAGCATGGTGGCGCCGCCAAATAAGTGAAACCCCGGGCCTGCCTGTTGTGGATCTATCCAGCTGCCAATGGCTGCACACAACATTAGTGTTACAACAAATGCCACTGGTATTTGCCACTGGATAACGCGTTTGTACCAAAGCCAGATGCCGCCAGTCATAAATGCGGCATTTACCCACTCACTTTGTACAGCACCTATCCATCCGAATGATTGTGCGTTCGGGGCCGGTTGATCGGTTGCCTGTAGCAACCAGCTGCGATGCTGGTCCAGTGCGGTGGCGCCGGTCAATGCGTCCCAGTCCACATGTAGCGGTAATCCACCGCTGGTGACAGTCGTAATTGCCTGACTCAGGCTTGTGCTGAATGCTTCCGGCAGAGTGAGCCAGAGCCCGAGATCAAGTGGATAGCTAACCAGCAGTAGTGCGTAGCCTGCCATGGCAGGGTTAAATATATTTTGCCCCAGCCCTCCAAACAGATGTTTCGCGAGTAGAATTGCAAATCCTGCTGCGAGCACTGGTAGCCACCACATGAGAAGAGGTGGCAGGCACAGGGCAATTAACCAGCCGGTTACTACTGCTGAGTAGTCGCCCAGACTGGTGCGCATGGAGCGGCCGCGCAACTTAACCGCCAGGGCTTCAAACATAACGGCTGCGAGCACCGTCAGCACCAGATTGATGATGCCCCCCCAACCGGTTTGGTAAATGAAAATGGCTGTGCCGGGTAACAGTGCTAGTAGCACCAGACGCATCAGAGCACCTACATCCGGTGCTTTGTGAAGGTGAGGGGTTTCCATCAGGAGCGTTTGTCCTTACTCGCTGTTGATGGGGTATTGCTGGCAGGCGAGCTGGTGTTTTTTAGTTTTTTATTTCTGGCTCTTTGCAGGGCTTCTTCGACCAGTTGTCGTTTTGCCTGTTGTCCTGTTTTCTCATCTTGATTAAGGGTTGATTGTTTTTTGTCGAGTTTTCTAAATTCACGCTGCTTACTATTTTCCAGGCGTGCCTGTCTCTTTTCGAATCTTGATTTAGCAAGCTCTGCCAACTGGCGCGAGCGGGTGTCTTTATCGACTACCTTTTTGCTGTTAGCAAAAATACTGGCCAACGGAATGTGGCTTGGGCACACGCGATCGCAACAGGCGCACTCAATACAGCTTTGCAAGTTGAGTGTTTGCAGATTTTTGCTGTTCGCGGCTGCTGATGCGGTTAGTAAAAATTGTGGCATCAAATTGACCGGGCACGCTTCTACGCAGAGACCGCAACGAACACAGGGTCTGACCGGTGGCAGAGCCCGGGCGTGTTTCAGTTGAATACAATTGCTGGCCTTGGTCACTACAGCACAAGAGCTGACTTCATTGCCCATCATTTCTCCGCCAACGAAGATGCGGTGCTCAGAGGATTTTGCGTACTGTGCAGCCAGATCACTGATTGGTGTGCCGAGCGGCAGTCGTAGATTGACCTTGTGATTGTTGCTATCTACAACAGTGGTAATACGATGTGTACTGGGCTTTTTGTGTATTAATGCCTGAGATAATGAATAACACGTGCCGATGTTAAAGGTAACCAGTTTACTGTCCTGAATTTCAACCGGTGTTAGCGATTGTCCCAAACAGTGAGACATCAGCAGAGACTCTGCTCCGTTTGGGTAACGCGCTGGCACAAATTGCAACTCGGTGTGCCCGGAATATTGTTGAGCGCAATGTTCAAGGACGCATGTCAACAGCGAGTGTCCTTGCTCGCGCTTGTCGTACTCAACACCGATGATGGTTTTTTTTGCCTGAGTTGCATTTTGAGCGAGGCAAATGCCCGTGGCGATATCTTCTATCGATTGGTTGAGTAAGGCCTCATCGCAGCAGATAAGCGGATCGCACTCCGCCGCATTGATTAACAACACTTCGGCTCGGCACCCGTTAAGCTTGTTGATCTTGGCTGCGACTGGAAAACAACTGCCACCAAGGCCAACCAGTCCGGCGCCGTGTATCTGTGCAATGAACTGATCACGTGACCAGCCATCGAATGCAAGGTTGTTAAAGTCGTTCATTGATTGTCTTGCATCAGGCTGACTTGTATCAGACGAATTTGCATAGGGTGATGAAGAGCGGGGTTGATCGCCGGTTTTTGTTGTTTCGATGTTGCGCAGCGTTATCTGCTGCTCCGAGATCCTTTCAACAACACCTGTAATACTTGCATGTACCGGTACTTCAAAAAGACTTTCGCTATGCGTTAATGGATCGCCAACTTCAACAGTCTGGCCTGTACTGACGATAACCGGTGCTGGCTTACCCTGATGCTGAACCAGAGGAATGTGTACCTGTGCTGGTGGTGCCCAGTCAGTGATTGGTGTCGTTTCAGCTGAAAAGCAGTGTGCTTGAAGGTCAGTACTCATTTTGTATCGCTATTCAGTTCGGTTCAGAAGTAGCGATTAAATCTATACAATCGACTGGACAAGGCGGTAAGCAAAGCTCACAGCCGGTACACTGATCAGTGATAACCGTGTGCATCAACCTGGCGGCGCCGACGATCGCATCGACCGGGCAAGCCTTGATACACAAGGTGCATCCAATGCATTCGTCTTCGCGGATGATTGCCAGCAATGGAGGTTTAACTTCGCCATACTGCGGATCCAGTGCTATAACCGGACGCCCAAGTAGTTCTGCCAATGCTGCAACACCCTCCTCTCCACCCGGTGGGCATTGATTTATATCTGCCTCGTTGTTGGCGATTGCATCTGCGTAGGGGCGACAGCCGGGGTAGCCGCATTGAGCGCATTGTGTTTGTGGAAGCAATCGGTTGATTTGAGCACCAAGTGACTCATTGTCTGCAGTGAACCACGATGCGGCATAACCGAGCACAATACCAATGCACAGCGCCATTGCGGTAACAACGAATATGCCTGTGACGAAATTGTTTGCCATCGATAGTTATCGGGTCAGGTGATACCACTAAAACCCATGAACGCAAGTGACATGAACCCAGCACTGATCATTGCCACGGCCGCACCTTTGAATGGCGTCGGTACATCGGCTTGATCGATACGTTCACGCATAGCTGAAAACAGGATCAGAACCAACGTAAAGCCAAGTGCTGCACCCATGCCGTAAATGGTTGCATTGAGCAAACCCGTGTTGTCGCGGATACTGAGCAAGGCAACGCCAAGCACTGCACAGTTAGTCGTAATCAGGGGTAAGAATATGCCGAGCACCTGGTGCAGCAGCGGGCTGGTCTTGCGTACAAACAATTCAGTAAACTGCACAATGCCGGCGATTATTAGAATAAAAACAATCAGGCGCAGGTATTCAATGCCAAGTGGCACAAGAATCCAGGTGTTCACCGAGTAGCTGATTGCCGATGCCAGTGTTAAAACGAAGGTGGTAGCCAGCCCCATCCCCATCGCCGTTTCTAGCTTGCCGGATACTCCCATGAACGGGCACAGTCCCAGAAAGTGCACCAATATAAAGTTGTTAACCAGAATTGTGGTTGCCAGTATCAGCAGCAAATCACTCATAGGCTACTTCACCCGCATACCCGCATTGGCACCCTGGTCGGGCGATAGCACAAAAAGCTCACTGCCACCCGGGCCTGCGGCCAGCACCATACCCTCAGACAGTCCAAAACGCATTTTTCTGGGTTTGAGGTTGGCCACCATCACGGTCTGTCGGCCAACCAGTTGATCAGGGTCATAGGCGGACTTTATACCGGCAAATACGTTTCTCTGTTCGCCACCCAAATCCAGTGTCAGTTGCAGTAGCTTGTCGGCGCCCTTGACGTGCTCGGCTGCAACAATAGTGGCTACACGCAGATCTACTTTAGCAAACTGTTCATAGTCTATTTCCTCAGAGATCGGGTCATTCGCCAGCTCTCCGTTTGCTGTGCCGCTGCCTGCAGTCAATGCGGCTTCGGCATCGAGGTCTTCCTTCGATGCCTCGACCATGGCTTCTATCTTGTCGCTTTCAATACGCTTGATCATGGGTTTGAATTTATTGATCGCATGACCGTATAGCTCTGTCTTCGAGTCACTCCACTGTAGATCAGGAGTATTTAGAAATGCCTCGGTTTGTTCGGCAATGGCAGGTAGTACGGGTTTTAGATAGATCACCAGATTGCGGAATAGTACGATGCCAAGCGAGCAGATTTCGTGAACCTCCTGTTGGCGGTCCGGCTCTTTTATTAGCGTCCAGGGAGCGTGCTCGGCGATAAACTGATTGGCCTTGTCTGCCTGGGCGATTATTTCTCTGACGGCGCGGCTGAATTCGCGATTCTCGTAGGCTTGCGCAATTGAATCTCCGGCGGCAACCGATTGGTTAAACAGATCGTTGTCGGGTAGCGAAGTGGCCAGCTTGCCATCGAACCGTGAACTGATAAAACCCGCGCACCGGCTGGCAATATTAACCACCTTGCCGACGAGATCGGAGTTTACCCTAGCGACGAAATCTTCCAGATTTAGATCGATGTCTTCGACCTTGTTATTTAATTTGGCAGCATAGTAGTAGCGTAAGTAGTCTGGTTGCAGGTGTTCGAGGTAGGTTCGGGCCTTGATAAACGTGCCGCGAGATTTCGACATTTTGGCGCCGTCAACGGTCAGGAAACCATGGCAGTAGACTGCTGTCGGTTTACGAAAGCCGGCACCATCCAGCACTGCTGGCCAGAACAGCGTGTGAAAATAGGCGATATCTTTACCGATAAAGTGCACCAGCTCCGCGGTCGAATCCGGATTCCAGAATTTGTCGAACTCGGCGTTGTCACCTTTTAGTAAATTCTTGTGGCTGCCCATGTAGCCGATTGGTGCATCAAGCCACACATAAAAGTACTTGCCGGTTGCATCCGGTATTTCGAATCCCCAGTAGGGCTTGTTGCGGGAGATGTCCCAGTCTTTCAGGCCACTGTCGAACCACTCCTGCAACTTGTTGCTGATCTCTGGTTGCAGCTGGTCGCCGCGGGTCCACTCACGCAACATGGATTCAAAGTTGTCGAGCTTAAAAAAGAACTGCTCTGAGTCTTTCTTGATTGGCGATGCGCCACTCACGACAGACACCGGGTCGATCAGATCGGTTGCATCATAGGTACTGCTACAACTTTCACAGGTGTCGCCATACTGATCCTCGGCACTGCAATTGGGGCATTTGCCACGAACGAAACGGTCTGGCAAAAACATGTCGGCTTGCGGGTCGTACAATTGCTCAATGGTTCTGCTGACAATGTGGCCGGCCGATTTCAGGCGGCTGTAGATGAGTTCAACACACTCCCGATTCTCATCCGAATGGGTTGTATGAAAATTGTCGAAGCTGAGCTGAAAGTCCAGGAAGTCGCTCTCGTGCTCTGCTTTCATCTCGTCGATCAGGGTTTGCGGTTCGATACCCAGTTTTTGAGCTCGCAACATGATTGGTGTGCCGTGGGCGTCGTCTGCCCAAACCCACACTGCATTGTGGCCGCGCATGCGCTGGAAGCGAACCCAGATATCGGTTTGAACGTATTCCACCATATGCCCCAAATGGATGGAGCCGTTGGCGTAAGGTAATGCGCTGGTGACGAGAATATCTCGTATTTTGGCGTCACTTTCTGTGGTGCCACGGGGACTGGAGTCGGTCATTGTTCTAAACGTCAGTATCGCTAGTGGCGACGGGGTGGAGAGTATAGCGTTTTAAGTGCTTGCCGCGCAGGTGTATGGCCGCGCATTGACCGGCGATGAGCGTGGTTTCCGCAATTACTGCGCAGCGCTGGATCTCCGACACTAATCTGGCGCATTGGCCTTTGTCGCTGGTGTATCATTGCACCTTGTTAATTTTCACCGCGGATAGCGGGAGCAACTTATGTCACAGGTAGATAAAACAGCAGTCGAGCAGGTACTCGCCAGCTATAACGATCGGTATACCGGAAAAAATCTGGTCGACAGTAAAATCGTTAAAGATATTCGTATCAACGGTGGCGCTGTCGAGGTGGATTTGCAGTTTGGCTATCCCTGTAAGGGCATCGAGCAGGAAATACGATCGGAGGTCGAGTCTCGGCTGTTGGCGCTAGACGGTATCGATCAGGCCGCGGTCGCCATCAGTACCAAGGTGATAGCACGATCAGTGCAGCACGGTGTGAAAAGGCTCGAAAATGTCAAGAATATTATTGCCGTTGCCTCTGGCAAAGGTGGTGTGGGCAAATCCACCACGTCTGTCAATCTGGCGCTGGCACTGTCGGCTGAAGGGGGCAGGGTCGGTTTGCTTGACGCCGATATCTATGGCCCCAGTCAGCCTCGCATGATGGGGCTGTCTGGGCAACCCGAATCCTCTGATGGCAAGTCGATTGAGCCGATGCGAAACTATGATGTCGAGACCATGTCGATCGGGTTTCTTATTGACGAGGAGACCCCGATGATTTGGCGCGGGCCGATGGTCACTCAGGCACTGGAGCAACTGCTGAATGACACAAACTGGAGTGACCTCGATTATCTGATCATCGATTTACCGCCGGGCACTGGAGATACCCAGCTAACGTTGTCACAAAAGGTGCCGGTCAGCGGCGCCGTAATTGTCACCACACCGCAGGATATCGCACTGCTCGACGCGCGCAAGGGCCTGAAGATGTTTGAGAAAGTCGAGGTGCCAATCCTGGGCATTGTGGAAAATATGAGCACCCATGTTTGCAGTGAATGCGGACATGAAGAGGCTATATTCGGGACCGGTGGCGGCGGTCGCATGGCGTCTGACTATGACATCGAATTGCTGGGTTCGATGCCACTGGAGATGTCGATTCGCGAGCAGGTTGATGGTGGCAAACCCACGGTTGTCTCGGATCCGGAAGGCGTAATTTCGTTGAAGTATCGGGAAATTGCTCGCAAGACAGCGGCAGGCCTGGTAGGCCAGTCAAAGGACTACAGCGCCAGCTTTCCGAATATCGTTATCCAGTCTACCTGAGCGCAGGCAACCCGAGATGAGCATAAAATCGGATCGCTGGATTCGACAAATGGCGAGTGAGCACGGAATGATCGAGCCGTATGAGAGCGGTCAGGTGCGCAGCGATGATGCCAACCGAAGGTTGATCTCCTATGGCACATCGAGCTACGGCTACGATGTGCGATGTGCAGCCGAGTTTAAAATTTTCACCAACATCAACCATGCAATCGTTGACCCGAAAGACTTTGATACCGACAGCTTTGTCGACGTTAACAGCGACGTATGCATTATTCCGCCAAACTCGTTCGCGCTGGCGCGAACGGTCGAGTACTTTCGTATTCCGCGCAATGTGCTCACCATTTGTCTTGGTAAATCCACCTATGCGCGATGTGGAATTATTGTCAATGTGACGCCGCTTGAGCCGGAATGGCAGGGGCATGTCACTCTCGAATTCTCCAACACAACACCATTGCCGGCGAAGATCTACGCGAACGAAGGTGTCGCGCAGATGCTGTTCCTCGAATCAGACGAAGTCTGCGAAACAAGCTATGCTGATCGATCTGGAAAATACCAGGGACAACGTGGCGTGACGCTGCCAAAAACGTGAATCAATCGTTGTCTGCGGATTAAGCGTTTAGCAAAAACAGACGTTAGATCCTACGTTATGGCTCGGGTTTGGACACAAGCTCATTGAAGGGATGGTGGCTTTGTGGAAGAATTCCAGCCATAAGAGATAACAACTGGTGCCAACATGATTGACTCTGATGGATTCAGACCAAATGTAGGTATCGTCCTGAGCAACGGCTGCGAAAAAGTATTTTGGGCTCGACGAGCTGGTAAAGATTCGTGGCAGTTTCCGCAGGGCGGCATCAAGCGGTCTGAGACACCGGAACAGGCAATGTTCCGGGAATTGCGTGAGGAGACAGGTCTTCAGCGCGCCGATGTGGAAATCATGGGCTGCACGCGCAGCTGGCTGCGCTATCGCCTGCCGTCCCGGTATATTCGCAAGCACCAAAGCCCGATTTGTATTGGCCAGAAGCAGATCTGGTATATGTTGCGGCTGGTGGGTGACGAATCACATGTACAGCTCGACCACAGCGACTGTCCGGAGTTCGACAGCTGGGAATGGGTGGATTACTGGCTGCCACTGAGAAAAGTGATCTTTTTCAAGCGCGATGTATATCGTGGTGCGCTGGAGGAACTGGCGCCGCTGCTGTTCCCTGAAGATGAGCGGGCGAGCTAGCGTTAGCAGCTCTCGACAGGCAACCAGCTGCGACAGGCAACATACCAGGTTGCCGCGTGGGCTTCCGTGCCGAGGTTTCGTGCCGGGCTAAAATGGTTTGACCACGGCCAGAATAATAATTGCGCACAAAACCAGCACAGGCGCTTCATTAAATACCCTGAACCAGACATGCGAGCGGGTATTGCTGTCGTTGGCAAACTGTTTCATTAGTCGCCCGCAATACCAGTGGTAACCAAGTAGCAGCACTACCAGCGCAAGCTTGATTTGCAGCCAGTACATGGTCTTCAGGGCAGCTGGCGGATAGTAGCTCACCAGCCACAGACCCATTGCCACAGTAAAAATAGCGCTGGGTGTCATGATTCCGCGATAGAGCTTTCGCTCCATTACCTTGAAACGATCCTTACTGAGTTGATCGTCTGCCATCGCGTGGTATACAAACAGGCGAGGCAGGTAAAACATCGCGGCGAACCATGTCACTACTGAAATCAGGTGGAGCGATTTTATCCAGAGCACGGCAGTAACCAAAGCAAAGTAGCCAGAGCACAGCGCTGTCCAGGGACATAGATAGACTGCATGTGCGGTACGGCAAGCTTAAGTGGTGTCACTCTGTGCGGCAAGCGATTGTTGTGGTGCGAGTTGTGGTGCGAGCTACCTGATTGGTGCGAGCTACCTGATAGCAGGCTGGTTTTGCGCAAAAGTGCGTTGCACCGCAAGTGAGTCGATTTGTTTTTGAAGCTCGTCGGCATGCAGTCTGCCAACGATGCGCTGCATAATGTTCCCCTGTCCATCGATTAGAAAAGATGTGGGTGTAAAACGAACCTGTGCGTAAGCATCTGCGATAGTCCCATCGGTATCTGCTACCAGTTTGAAACGAATATTGCGGGCTTCACGGTACTTATGGACTTTGTTCAAAGAATCGTAAGGCATGGTTATACCCACGACTTCGAGCGTCTCGTCGCTGTAGTGTTGTTGAACCTCGTCAATTACCGGCAGGTTTTTATTGGTGACGGGGCAATCGGGCGAAATAAACGTTACCAGTCTGGTTTTACCATTGGTGGCGGCAAGGTTGAACTGCTCGCCTGCGAGAGACGTTACAGTGAGAACCGGTGCCGCACGCAGGCCGGGAGGGCTAGCCAGGTAGACGATGGACGTTGCAGCAATGACAGCGGCGATCAGGTACGGAATTCTTAAAGACACTGGGCTTGATGTTCCTAATACAATCAGCGCGAGTATAAGCTGAGCATTACTGCGTATTAATTGCGATCAATTAACTCTGGGTGGATCCGCCTCGGCGAGCGGTGCGCGGTCGTGCGATTAACAACAGCATGACATCTGTACGAAATAGACCAGCCCGCCTCTGCCAGTAGGCGAGTGCGGACAGCAGCGTGGCAGTTGGATTACCGAATCGGCAGGAGTCCTGAGCGCTGCAAACAGTGTATTTCTTTCGATTACAGCGTATCAATATTGACTGGGAATGCTGCGCAGATCGAAAAAATCAGAGCCGGTGAAGCAGGCTCTCACGGCCTGGCCTTCATCGCGCACAGAAGTATCAGTCTTTTACCTGTTCCAGAGTTACGCGAAATTCATACCGTAAATTGAAACGCTGCCCCGTACTTGCTGGCAAAAAAATGACAGTTGTGAAGATTGCAATTCTGCGAGTCCTTTTTTGCTGATTTCCTTAAAAAACACCAACCTTGGCGCAAATCTTTAGATACCGCCTCTAAAGTTTCCTGTGCTTCTTGCCGTCGAGATTAGAAGTAGTGGGTAGTGGAGAGTAGTTCGCTACGCACCCGTATCGCTGGTGTATCTAACCCAAATTGAATTAAGCGGAGACTTTCAATGAAAAAGACTGTGGTGGGCGCAGCTGTACTGCTTGCGATGGCCAGTAGTGCCGGAGCCGGGACCCTGGATTTTTTGAATAAATGGAACTCGAGTGATCTTTATATGGGGTTGCTGATATCGAACAGCGATATTTCCGGTGAAACTGGTATTGGCCAGGACTTGAATGTCTACAACGTTACCCTCGGCTATTCATTGCCGAAAGGTTTTGCTGTTGAAAGTCGGTTTGGCGCCGGATCCGATCAGCCGCAAAGCTTGCTGGAAGACCCGTTGTCCAATTACTTCGCAGGCATGTTGCGCTATCACCACACATGGAATAGTAATTTCATGGCTTACGCTGCGGCAGGTGCTGCCGTTCGAAGACACGACGATCTGCTTGATGCTGACGGGACTCAATTTGGTGCGGCATTCGCGGTAGGGCTCAATTTGTTTGGTTCACAAAATACGGCAGTCAATGTTGAGTACTTCTTCATGGGCGGTGAGCAGTCTACGGAATCCATTGGCATTGGCTTTCAGCATTACTTTCGATAGGCATTGGCAGCAATCTCGAACCAGTCACACCAGGCCTGATCGGGCACTGGTTGAAGTTAGAGTTCCAAGAGAACGCAAATGAAAAAAATAATAGCTTTATTTTTGCTCGCAACTGTCTTTCTCGGCGGTTGTTCGGGCCGCGAAGACGCTGCGACGGCAGAGGGTGTGTCCGGCACATCCGATAGTGATTCGCTCTCGATCGGTGCGGCGCAGCAGTTGGGAGTGGGCAATATTCGATTGCTTAGTGCCAGCCCCAGTCTCAATACAGGTATTGGGGACGTCACGATAATTACAGCGATCGTCACTGACAGCAGCAATCGTGCTCTGTCTGACATCGTTGTGGATTTCTCTGCGGACGGCGGCGTGTTGCAAAACGTTCAGGAGACGACTAACGAGGCGGGTGAGGCGACAGCAGAACTGAGTCTTGCCGGTGACTTCCGCAATCGAAATGTCACTGTTGCAGCGTCAGTTGGTAATCAGGTCTCTGAGGTACTGGTAGCCGCGACTGGCACTCGAGTGCAAATGCAGGCACCGACAGGCTTGTTGGTTGGGCAGACTGCACCGGTCATATTTACGCTGGCGGCTGGAGATAACCAGCCAATTCCCAATCAGACGCTAACGGTCTCGTCGATAGCGGGCAACACGCTCAGCGAAGCGGTGTTTGTAACTGATGCGCTCGGGCAGGGCCGTGTTGATGTGGGTACCAGCGCTGGTTCAGATACGCTGATTGTACGTGGGCTGGATGGCTCGGTTAGCCAGTCGTTCTCGCTGACAGTCGCAGAGACAGAGGCGGATTTAGTAACCGATCTTCGAATCCGGGTAATCAGCGATCAGGCTTCGATTGAAACCGGTGGCAGAAGCGTCGCGCGTGTTACTACACTGGTAACTGATGAAGCGAATCGCGCAGTGCCGAACCTGAATGTGTCGTTTCGTGCCGATGGCGGGATACTTCAGAACATCGAGACGACCACCAATGAATCTGGCGAGGCGTCAGCAGAACTGAGTCTTGCGGGAGACTACAGAAATCGCAATATCACAGTGACTGCCACAGTTGGTGGTGACGAGGCCAGTTTACTGGTTGCGGCTACTGGTACGACGCTGGCCATTGATGCACCCGATGATCTGATTGTCGGACAAACCGCCACGATAACACTGTCGCTGAACGCTGGAGACGGACAGCCCATCCCGAATCAGTTAGTGGAAATTGCCTCTGCCGCAGGCAACAGTCTGAGCAGTTCCGCCCTTACCAGCAATGCTGCAGGTCAGGTGGTGTTGACTATGGGTACCGATGAGGGGACAGATACTCTCACCGTGACAGCACTGGACGGTACCGTATCACAGGTATTTCCTATCGCGGTTGCCAGCAGTATTCAGGATGTTGCCACCGAGGTTCGAGTAAGAGTGATCAGTAATGAATCAGCTATTGAAACGGGTGGTAACGATGTTGCGCGTATTACGACGCTGGTGACAGACGACCGCAACAGAGTGATCAGTGGACAGGAAGTCGAATTTTCGTCAACCGGTGGTGTTTTGCAAAATATCTCCGCCATTACCAATGAGGCTGGGCAGGCCACGGCAGAACTGAGCCTGGCTGGTGACTTTCGCAATCAGGATATTACTGTTGAGGCTGTTGTTGATGATCAAAAGGGTAGCGTACAGGTGTCGACAAGTGGTAGCTCTGTTTCTATAGCAGGGCCGACGGCACTGGTTACCGGAAATTCAGCGGAACTTGAAATAACGCTGAGCGGTGGTAATGGTCAGCCTATAGCCAATGAGCTAATCGAAATTTTATCCAGTGCGGGAAATGTCATAAGCGAAGCCAACCCAACGACTAATGCATCGGGTAAGGTGCTGGTTACCGTGGGAAGCCAGGCTGGTGATGATGTAATCACCGTTAATGCGTTGGATTCAACGGTCGTCGGAACCCATGTTATCAATGTCGCGGAGGATATTTTATCTGTTGAGACCGTTAGCGGTATTGACTATGGCGCGTTGCCCGTTGACAGCTTCTGGCCCTTTCAGGTGCGTTGGGAAAGCAGCGGCAATCCGGTTGTTGGTCAGCAATTAAGGTTTGGTATTACCGCGGGCGTAGTTCGACAGGGCGGCTCGTCTGATAGTGGCGGTAGCAGCGTATTGGCGACAACTGATGCCAGCGGTGTTGCAACTATAGAGGTGCGATCAAGCAGCGCTGGTCCTGCGACAGTGGCCTTTGCTGATGATGTCGATGCTGATCCGTTCTCGCAGTTCGATATTGAGTTTGTGGCATTCGATGTCACCAATATCAACGTAGACGCGGCTCCTGCCAGCGTTGCAACCGGAAACGCCAGCACTATCTCAGCGAGTGTAACAGATGATTTTGGTAACCCGGTTAAAGATGTTGTAGTGGAGTTCAGCAGCCCGGATCTCAGAGGCGGCAACCTGTCGCCAGTTACCGCTGTCACAGATATCGACGGTAGAGCGAGAATTACGTTTACCGCTGGCAGCCTGCCAACACAGGAAGGCGAAATCTCTATATTCGCCACTGCGGCAGACTTTCCTTCGATCGACGATAGCGTTCAGATGACTGTAACTGAGCGACAGTTAAATGTGATTATCGGCCTGGCAGGAGAAGTCGTACAAGCTGATAACGATACGCGCTATCTAAAAGCTGGTGTCGTACAGGTCACTGATGGTGTCGGTCGGCCAGTACCAGATGCATCAATTCTGGTAACGCTTACGCCAGATACCTATCGATTCGGGCAAATGATCACGGTTGATGTCGACGGAGATGGTGTTGCAGATCGGTGGGGACGAGCGATCGAATTTTCCCAGAGCCATGCAGACACGCTTATCGCGCAGGGTGCTGATCCAGCCAACTTTCCTTATTCCTTTACTTGTAAATCTGAAGACAATAATGGAAACCGTATTCTCGATACTCTGGATGAGGATACGAATGGCAACGGTGTTCTGGATGCAAATGAAGATATCAACGCTAATGGCATTCTGGATGTAAACGAAGACGTGAATGACAACGGCGAGCTTGATCCTCGGGATCCGGCGCTGGTTACCGCAGATGAGTCTAATGCACCTACTGTAATCGGTGGCGAGATAACCACTGACTCCAACGGGGTTGGTTTTTTCTCACTGGCCTATCTGCAGAGTAATGCTCTCTGGTTTGACTTAACAATCAATGCCCGGGTGCAGGCGCTGGGAGTAGAGTCAGTTGCGGATTTTCAGACGCCACTGACTATTCCGATAAGCGACGTTGAGGATCCGGAAATCAGTCCACCTAACAGGATCAGCCCTTACGGTGTTTTTGATTACAATAATCAGCCTGTTTGCGAGCAGCCTTGAATATAACGCACTATTCAAAGCACTAAGATCAAGTCAGTAGACCGTGACAGTCCAGGGATTGAGGGTCGAATAGATCATTCATTGCCGGACTGACGCGAGAGCCCTGTACTATTACAGGGCTCTCGCGTCTAAGCTGGTTTTAGCAGACTCTATAATGCTTGCGGAGACGACAATCGGTCGTTAAGCATTTTTTTATTGCGGTTTCCACATTACATAGCCACCTTTTTCCACGCACTCCTCCAGCATTTTAACCAATGGCACGGCACGGGTTTTTATGCCAACACTCTCTTCGTCGCCATCAGAGTCATCGCTGGACTGATCAGGCACTGATTGAAGCGCCTTGTTGAGACTGTTGAGTGCGTCGGGAACATCCTCCTCTCGCAATGCACCCTCCTGTTTACCTGATTGTCCCATCATTTTTAGCAAGGTGGTGGCGACATTGCCAAACATAGTGATGCTACCTGTATGTTCTCCCTGAATTTCAATGAGCATAACTTACAAACCCGATTAAATTAGAAATGGTACCACACGTTGTGGGGTATCTAGTTTAAGGTCTGGGTCTTTGACTTAAAGCAGAATAGTATTGAGTTTTGACATTCATGTTGTATCAGATTAGCAACAAAATCGACTGCAATTTTTATTTAAACTGGCTGTAAATCAGTGTTATAGTATCGACATCGAGAGGCTCTTCTGATGTTAATGAAGTGGACCGATTGGGGGTGGGGCAGCGCACAGTCGTTGCCCCTTTTTTATGCGTAATAGAAACGTATTTTTAGTAGAAAGTTGTGCGCCCTACAAAAAGTTCGTAGTTCAACAATAGCTGTGCATATCAGTTGTGGAAATGAAAGCCTGTGACGCAGGCTCTTTTACCCAGCCCTTTTTGCCAAGCTCTTTTGCATGGGGAGCGCGAGCTAACAACAGAAGCTTGTGGAAAACACAAGCTTCTCTAAAAGCCCGGTCTGGATGCGTTATTTTAGCCCGTTCTATCGTCGACCAGCAGTATCTCAACCCGTCTGTTCATTCGTCTGCCCTCAACAGTCGCGTTGTCAGCAATCGGGTCGGTATCACCAAGGCCGCTAACACTCAGCAAGTTGGCAGCAATACCGGCTTGTCTGGTCAGGAAATTAGCGGTTGAAACTGCACGTGCCATAGACAGGCCCCAGTTGTCGCCGAATCTCTCTTCCAGCCGCGCCCCGAGCGGTGTATTGTCAGAGTGTCCCTCCACAACAATCTTTCTGTCTCCCAGATCAGCGATAGAGTTTCCAACAGTAGTCAGGACATTCGAGCCTTCCTCGGTAAGTTGAGAACTTCCGGCGCGAAACAGCGTATTGGAGCCAACGCTTATCGCTATTGTTTGATTTGCCTGCAGCTCCACGTTTGCGTCCGACAGGCCAGCTGCGCTCAGCTTTGATTTAATTGATTCGGAAAGTAGCGTGGACGCTTTTTCATGGTTGGCCTGTGCATCTAAACTGGCCTGTTTTTCTTTCATTAACTCCGCCAGCGCATTTTTTTTGCTTGCCAGTCGCTCGTCTGATGTACGTAATTCCTTGCGCAATTGTTCGAGGCTGGTTGCGAGGTTGCTCTGACTCTCCTGAAGCAGTTCGTTGAGATTGCTTACATCAGTATCGAGTGCGGTAACCTGGAGCGCTAATTTGTTTTTTTCTTCTCCGACGATCGATAGCTTTGTCTCCATTTCGTCAATGTGAGCCTGTTTGGTTACAAGCTGCTCTTCGAGCTGCGCGACATTTTGCTGGTCCGCGACAGCCTGTACCTTAAAACGGTTAAAGGTTTCTTCGCTCGTTTGTTCGATTTGTAATTTTGAGTCCTCTATAGCGGCAAGCTCGGCTTCGTTGCTTGCCATTTTGTTGAGAGCCGTTGCCAGTTTTTCTTCCAGTTCACTTGCTTGAGCCGTAAGTTGCTCGATTGATTGCTTGTCTTTATCTGCTGCGGCTTCAAGTAAGGCTATTTCATTGGCGGAGGTTTCTGAATTAGATGCCAGTTGCTCGCGGTAATCTGTAGCCAGGTCTGTAGCGGCCGTCAGTTCGTCGTTGAGTTTTGTCGCTTCTGTTTCCAGCTCCGTAATTCTTTGCTCCAGGGTGTGTAGCTGATTGCTGCTATCCGCCTTGCTGGTTTCGGAATCAAGTTGCAGTGCTTTAAATTGTTTGCCCAGCTGGATATGCTGGATCTGGAACTCCGCGATTCGTTGATTGCGAGTGGTCAGGCGTTCTTTTAACGCGTTTGTCGAATCTTTGTATTGTTGATTTAGCTCAGCCTGACTATCAATGGTGTTGCTCAGCTCCTCATTCTCGTTGTTTGCCAAAATGAGTTGTTCCTGTAAGGACTGCTGCTGTTCCTGAGCGTCGGTGAGCTGTGTTTCAGTATTGCGTAGCTGCTCTTCTATATCATCGAGTTCGCTATTTAGTCTTGTGTTTTCCTCTTCAATTTTTTCAATGTTCTGCAACAGTTCAACATTGCTGGCATTGAAATTCTGTAGTTGCGCCTGAGAACTCTCCACCTGTTGCATTAGTTCGGCTTGTTGTGTGTCCATTAATGCAAGTTGTGTTTTAGTTTGTTCCAACTGTCCCGTGAGATGCTCTTTTTCAGTTGATAGATTAGTTTCGGTTAATTTTGCTTGTTGTATTTTTTCGTCGTGTTGTGCCTGCATGTCTGCAACAGAATCTGCCAGGGCTTTATTTTCCTGTTCAAGAGCCTGAATTTCACTTTGCAACTCATCAATTTGTCGTGAGGAGTTTTTACTGAATTCCTGATGTTCTTTAAGCGACTGTTCTTGCGCTTCGCTGGAAAGAGCCAGCTCGCGAGTGAGTTGAAGAAATTTTTCCCGTTGTTTGTGTCCGGCAACAGAGGTGTCGAGCAATCTTTGTTTAATATCCTCGAGTTCTTCGTTCTTTTGTTGTAACTCTGCAGTGATCAGTTGATTGGATTGTCGGCTAGCATCAACCTGTTCCGTTGAACTGGACAGCTCCGTTTGCAGTTGCTGTATGACTGACTGTTGTTTGCTGATTTCAGACTCGCTGCCTGTCAGTTCGTGTTTTTGCTCATCAAGTAATCTGCGCAATTCACTGTTTTCTTCGGACAGAGAGACATAGGACTTTGAAAAATTGCTGAACAGGCGATCATCAAGCTGCCGTGATTGATCTCTGGCTTCACCCTCTTGTATTACAGTAAGAAGTCGTTTGCGGTACTCGTCGCGCTGGACACGCAGGGCATCGGACAGCGTTGCCAGATCATTCGTTCGTTGTTCGAGGCGATCTATAGTTCTTTTATGATTGATCAGGTTTTGTTTGTATTCGAGCAGCTGCGGATCATCTTCTCTCAATTGGCTTGTCAGAGTTGATCGCTCGCTTTGCAGCTGCTTTACCAGCCAGTTGATTCTTTCAACGCTTTGCGCGTGGCAGGTCATCCGCCTGGTGATATTCTGTTCGTTAAGTGTGCTGTCGTTAAAGAGCCTTGTACATTCTGAGTCCGAGATATTGGCGTATTGCACTGAGTCGGCGTTATTTTCAGCGACTGCGTTATTTTCAGCGACTGCACTGGCGGGCAAAGCAGCAGCAACACAGAAAGTAATTAAAGTCGATAGACAGGTCAATCGATTACCACTGGATGCGTTTATTCGCATTGGCTTTCCTCACTTGTTTTAAGCTCGCGGCTGCTCAAGGCGTTGCTCAGGGCATTGCGCAGTTGTTGTCGCACAGCCGCTGCGGTAAAACGAGTATGTACTGACCAGTGATTTGTGTAAACCAAATCTGTGAAGATTGTGAACACAACCCGTAAATTAATTAGCGATTGTTATTCAGTCGCACTGTCTAGATCGCAATAGAGATTGATGGTGTTTAAAATATGAAACACGTACGCAGAGTACATTAGGATAAACAGGTAGTCGTCTATTGCCGCGACACCGGGCTGACTTCTGTGCGTAAGTAGCACAGCGTGGATCAGGGGAACAGGGCGATTTGCTCCAGGCCAGTGGTTTCCGGCAAATCGCACATAACGTTCATGTTTTGCAATGCCTGTCCTGATGAGCCTTTAACCAGATTGTCCAGTGCAGCTATTAATATTACTCTGCCCGGGATACGATCTTCGTACGCGTTAAGGGTAACTTTGTTTGATCCCCTGACATGCTGCGTCTGAGGTATCACGCCCGACGGCGATAAATCAACGAAGGGTTCATGCTGATAGCTGTCGTGCAGGAGTTGTCTGCAATCGTCCGCTGAATTATTGCCTGTCAAACGAGCGTAGCAGGTGACCAGTTCGCCGCGGCTCATTGGTATCAGGTGCGGTGTGAAATTTATCAGCAATTCTCTGCCGGCTGCCAGAGAAAGTTCTTGCTCAATTTCCGGTGCATGGCGATGCTGTGCAACCGCATAGGCGCACATACCTTCACCGGACTCTGCAAACAATGTGTTTTGTTTTAGTGCTCTGCCAGCGCCCGTCAGACCTGACTTGGCGTCTATAATTAAATCACTCGCGTCAATTAATCCCTGTCTCACCAATGGCAGTAGCAGAGTCAGTGCAGCGGTAGGGTAGCAGCCAGGGCATGCGACCAGGCGTGCCTGTTTAATCTGCTCACGATATTGTTCCGTGAGTCCATAAACCGCTTCTTTCTGTAGTTCTACAGCTGCGTGCGGGTTGCCATAGGTTTTCTCGTACAGTGCCGGATCTCGCAGTCTGAAGTCAGCTGAAATGTCCACTATTTTCAGGTGCGACGGCAGTGTGTTAATGACCTCTTGACTTGTCGCGTGGGGCAGGCCGCAAAAAACCACATCGATACTGCTCCAGTCAACCTCGTCGTTTAGACTTAGCGTTGGCAGTCGGGCTCCTGCCAAATGAGGGAACACCTGTTCCATTTTTCGGCCAGCATGTGTGTTTGCTGTGAGTGCTGCTATCTCGACATCCGGGTGTCTCAAAGCAAGTCTGACCAGATCTGCCCCGGTGTAACCCGATGCTCCTAAAACTGCGATACGAACTTTTGAACCGGGTGATGCCATGGAGGTTTGCGTGGACTCGTTAATTGCTGTTACTGGAGGTTGGCTGAGCTAGCCGTGAGGGTGGGTAGTATACACCGAGTTGTAGCCTCGCCGCTGTCCGTCGCGAACTGACGCAGGTCAGGCAGAGCGGCAGTCAGGCAGAGTGACCAGTCAGGCAGAGCAACCAGTCAGGCAGAGCGGCAAGTCAGGCAGAGCGACCTGGGCCCGGTACCCGAATCACAGCGTCAGTCATCCAGCAATTTATATAGGGGCTCTGGTGCTGGCGAGATAGCCTGAACTGGTACCAGTAGTATTCACCGCTGGCATCAACCAAAGCAGCCATCACTTCAGCTGCAGAGTTGTCATTGCTTATCAGTTTGACCTCGGCGTCCTGATGATTGAGCATCGGGCGATACTGCTCAGCATCAAATAATCTGGAAAATCGGTCGATTGGGCCGGTCAGGGCTTTGTTGGATGGTGAGGCGAAACGGAACGTCGCTTTAATACCATCGCCGTTTTTATTTTCCCGCAGCGCCTGTAACTGAAATTGCACCACTTGTTGCGGCGTCAGAGACGGGTTTGGAACCAGAGAGTCATCGAAGGCGAGGGCAATACAGCTTGTAAACAACAACGTCAGACCAAGCAGGGTTTTCATTGGCGTGCTCTCAGCGAATCGGTTAGTCGGTTTTACCCTGAAAACCGGACCAGTACAAGTGCTGATCGGTTGATTGCCAAAGTGCTGGAAGGCGTTGTCTTTTAAGAAATTGATCCGGGCAGGCCGGTCAAAAAGCCAGAGTGCCCGCTACAGATATCTGTAAACGGGCAGGCTGCTGGTGGCAGAGCCCGTCGGTATTGACGGGTATTCGCTGCTGTTCGATTTGCTTAGTACTCGGACTCCTCTGACCAGTAGACCCTTTTGGTCAACGAGATTTCAGGCATTTCAACCGGCTCGAATCCGACTCTGGGCTCAACGCTGCCATTCTCCAGGATAACGACTGATGGCCCACCGGCAATTCCTGGTTGTTCCAGTTGCTGGTGGCGATCAGTAACCGTGGGTCCATTAGCGGGTGTTGCGTCAAACAGGCTGACAACGTACGCCCTGCCACCGCCGATGGATGGTGCGCACGGGTTGGCCAGATTTTCCTGAGCCGGAATATACGTTGCAAACAGGATCGTATTCTCTACTGTAATCGAGGATGAGAGTACTTTCTCACCGGGTTCTGTCAGATTTAGCCTCCAGCCTGCCGCGCCCTCCAGCGCCTGCTGGGCGTTCAGGCTAACCGCGGTATCGGCACTATCTACATCGTTGGCGGTGGCGTCATACAGATCTGCCTCCTCAATCGGACCGTAGGAATTATCTTTAGTGTCGCGTATGCCGTATTCGGCAGGTGCGTTAAAAATATCTTCCTGGCGGATCATGTAAAAACGATTGTCCACAGATTCATCGAGCGGATGTGCGCGGTTTCCCGACCCGATTGAAACGGACAGGTACTGCTCTCCGTTCTGGGCGGTGATGGCAACATCCGGGGGGTAGAAGAAACGACGATTATTCGCAATGCCCTGACCAGACAGGCTTGCAATCCTCCCGCCGGTCACGGAATCCGCCGCGGTGCTTGTATCGTTCTTTAAATCGAATCGCCACAGTTGACCACCCATATCGCCAATGTAGATCTGATCAACTAGTCCGTCGTCATCAACGTCCAGCAATCGAGGATCAGACGGCATACTGTAGACCATTTCCGAGTAGTCCGATTGAGTGTCCATGTCGGGTGTCCACAATAATGATCCGTCCGTTGCGTCGACAATAAAAAGTGATCTGCCGCGGGTGTCAGCCGACTTTATTGTTGAGTAATCCTGCAACGGGTCGTAGCCGCCACCGAAAACCAGCACATCCTTCACCTTGTTGTCCATTTTTACCTTTGTCAGTGTAGGCTTGGACCATGATTGCCCCAATTCGGGAAACTCGCTGGTGCCACCTTTAATTGACCAAAGGAACTTTGGATCATTTTTATTGGTTACATCCAGGGCGTAGTAATTGTTACCACCTCGACGCATGCCTACGTACAGGTAGGCGCGTTCGCTGGCAGGATCCAGCGTGCCGTCGTTGTTCTTGTCATCTACCCACAGCGTGATGTCTCCATCCAGCCCATAGGTCCTTCGGCTGTTGCTATGGTTCTGGTAAAAAGCGCCGAGGTTGCCGAGCAACTCGGGTGGAATAAAAGAGTAGAGCTCCGTTCCATCATCACTGTTAATCGCGTGCAAGTACCCTTCGTTGGTCCCGACAAATACAACCGAGTCCGGGTTGGCCGAGGTGCCTCCGTAGTTCAGCACAGTTGGAATTGAATGAAGCGGGTCACCCATGTGGAGCCGCGTGTCATCAACTAAACCATCCTCGTCATCGTCTTTGATATCGACGCCCCTGGTCCATTTGAGTAGTTCCGCAAGTGCGACGGGAGTGGGGCCAAACAGTGGAGCAAGCTTTGTCTCATTGTCCTCGTGTACCGCGTTCGTATAGTGGTTCAGGTTGGCATTGCCGGTGTAGGTATAGACCTTTCTGGTGGCAACATCCAGCTCGTTAGCTGCGCCACCGCTGCCTACGGCCGCACCATCCACAGTGTCTGACCAAAAGCTGTGAGCTGTGTCGCGGAATGTTCCGTTAGCACCATCAAGTGCTTCTTGTCCGTTTCTGTCTCGCAGTACAGCCGGGTCTCCCGAAAAGCTGTAGCGTTTCAAATTACCGGTCCACTGCGTTCTACCCCCGGGCTGGAAAAGTGCCAGGTAGGTGTCTTCTCGGTGCGACAACCGGCTAAACTGATCCACGGTTACCGAAGGCGTAACAAACGAGTTGCTGTCAGACTGTGCAACCTCGACGATCGCGGCAAAGGCATCGAGCAAACCTTCAGCTGAGTCAGCGGTAAAGGAGCCACCGGTCGCGATATCTGCCAACCACGGGTCACTAAAATTCAAGCCAACCGTGTGGGTTGTAATGTTGTTGAAACCGTCAACAGTTTGCGAATGGTCATTGTCCCGGAGGTACTCGGTTAATTCTACGCCGCAAGTACCGTTGGTAAACCTGTTGCCGATATCTACTCTGGTACACGCCCTTCCAATACCCGCGCTGATATTCTCATGGCCGATTGGATCCTCCGTCGGAATGCCGTCTGAAAGCAAAACAATATGATTGCTTTGGCACTGCTGCGTAATTGGCGAAACGTAGGTTTGCGCTGGAGTACCAGCCATCGAAGTGTCGCCCCGGTAGTAGCGCAAACCTTCATATACAGCACTTTGAGTTAGTGTTCCTCCACTGGGCTTTAGCGCCTCGAGGCTGGCAAGCAAGTCATCTCTTGCCTCTGTGACAGGCATGATGTTGTTCCTCAGCCTGATATTAGAGCCCGAATAGGTCAGAAGTCCCGCATTGAAGCCTTCATTGGTATTGAGCAGCACCTTTATCGCTGCTTTTACTTTCTCAAGGCGAGTGAGACCGTCATCGTCGTCTATCTCTTTCATAGAGGCTGACACATCAAGCACAAACAGCACGTTAGGCGCCTGGTTCGCACTCACAAATATTTCTGTGTCGTCGGCCGCAGACTGAGCAGCTGCGATGCAGAGGAAGAAAGCAGAAACGCACATGGTCATTTCTTTAACAAGCCTGCGCCTGAGCAGGCTCCCAATAGTATCGGATCGCATAGTTTCTACCCCAAAACTTTGTGGACGGTCCAGCTTCGATGTTGCCGCTGAGCCGACAATCGGAATAATCCCGATAGGAAATATTTAAATGTTTACTCGCCGAGGGTTTCGGCCATGTGTTTCAAGGCTTTAACAGGAAAAGTGGGGAGTTGAGGGTATTGAGACCTGGCGAAAGCTTTAAGCAATTGGTTGCAGATCAAATCAAGTTTTTGCTCATGGAAATAGCGCTTGGGTCTGCCTCTACCGAGATCGATAGCCCCCAGGCGCGGGTCCGGCAACCAAAAACCTGTCAATACAATATTGCGCAATCCAGTTGGCTGGCTCACACTTACATCCCTGTTCCGTATACATGAAAGCAATGCATTCAAATTCCAACGCAGATACCGGTACGTGGCGCTCACCGGCTGTAGTCATCGTTGCAGCCTGCCTGATCGCGATGATTGGTTTTGGCAGTCGCTCAACATTTGGTCTGTTTCTGGAGCCAATGACCGGGGCTAAAGGCTGGTCCCGAGAAACCTTTGCACTGGCGCTGGCACTGCAAAACCTGATGTGGGGAATCGGTGTGCCAATCGCCGGAGCAATTGCCGACAAGTACGGCGCTGCAAGAGTCATTGTTTTCGGGGCTCTGTTATATGGCGCGGGCGTATATGGCATGTCTACTGCCGATACCGGTACAGCTCTGTATATTACTGGTGGATTACTCACCGGTCTGGGCGTAGCTTTTACGGCATTCTCTTTGGCGATGGCGGCAATGGCGAGAGTTGTATCCACCGATCGCCGATCCTTTGTGCTTGGCCTGGGTACGGCAGCCGGGTCATTGGGTCAGGTGATATTCTCACCTTTAAGTCAGGGTTTTATCAGCGCGTTTGGCTGGCAACAGGCGTTGGTCCTTCAAGCTGCTCTCGTGATGGTGTTAATCCCTCTTGCATTTGCACTGCCATTGGCGCCCAACGTGAGCCAGGCCACTGAGCAAAGCCAATCGCTGCGCGAGGCCGTACGGGAAGCTTTTGCGCACCGTGGGTTTGTGTTGCTGACAGCAGGGTTCTTTGTGTGTGGATTCCATGTTGCCTTTATAACAGTGCACTTTCCAGCCTATGTGAACGACATGGGGCTTTCGGCCACGGTTGGTGCGTGGGCGCTTGCCATTATTGGTTTGTTTAATATTGTCGGGTCATTCTTATCGGGTATGGCCGGACAGCGCTACAGCAAGAAGTCGAGTTTGAGTTTTATATACCTGGCTCGCGCAGTGGTTATCAGCGCTTTGCTGATGGCACCAAAAACACCTGAAACGATTTATCTGTTCTCTGCAATGATGGGGCTGTTGTGGCTTTCAACCGTACCACTGACAACCGGTATTGTGGCGCAGGTTTTCGGTTTACGATATCTGGCTACCTTGTTTGGTGTCGTGTTCCTCAGCCATCAGCTTGGCAGTTTCATTGGCGTTTGGCTTGGCGGACGTCTGTATGACACATACGGCTCTTATGATGGCATGTGGATCGCCGGTATATTTTTTGGTGTCGTGGCGGCCATTATTCACTGGCCAATCAATGAAAAACCTCTTGCCCGATTAGCGCCGGGCACTTGAATGCATTTTTAAACCTGCACACGTCGTCTGACCCCGGGTCGCCCGACTTTGTCAGGCTATACTCTGCTGTCGTGGAGTGGTTGTTCAGATTGTGCATGCAGATGTTTTGCGCTTGTTGGCATTAGCAATCGAGCCTTACTCAGCTTCTTACAAATGTCTCTGTCGGGACAGGGAAATACTTGTTCTCTTTTTTTGAAAATTTGATAGACCCGCTGGTTGAAACGGAACTCGTCCAACCACCAAAAGGCACGCGTGACTTCTTCTATCATTATCTTTGGCCGTATCGTCGACTGTTGCTGGTCACCTTGTTTTTTACCAGCGTGGCGTCGATAGCAGAGCTCTATCTATACGCATACCTGGGCTACATTCTGGACTGGATGACCACAACAGCGCCGGATAGCTTTTATAGCGAACATGGTGTTTCTCTGGCGCTGATGTTTTTTGTTGTGGTTGTGGTAAGGCCGGTGTGTATGGTTATTGCCCGGTGCCTGATTTCACTGACCCTGACACCGGGGTTGAGCAACTCGGTACGTTGGCAAAATCATCGTTATGTAGTACGCCAGAGCCTTGCCTATTTTCAAAGTGATTTTGCCGGCAGAGTTGCGCAGAAGGTGATGCAGACCGGTAATTCATTACGCGAGTCAGTACTTAACGTTGTAGACGGTGTGTGGCTGTTAGTAATCTATTTGGCGGGGACAGTCTGGCTATTTCTGGAGATTGACTGGCGCCTGATGATACCAGTGATATTTTGGGTTATAGCCTACGGTGTGGTGATCGTCAGGTTAACACCCAGGGTGGGAGTTCATTCACGCTCCGTGTCCGAGGCAAACTCGGCACTGACCGGGCGCATCGTCGATAGCTATACAAATATACAAGCGGTAAAACTGTTTGCTCATGCCGAAAGAGAGGAGGCTTTTGTCGCTGTTGGCTTTAAACGACATACCAGAGCATTGTATGATTTAATGAGAGCAATTTTGCGCATGTTGATCTCGCTGGTTGTTATCAATACGGTGCTCATTGTAAGTACGGCTGTTTTGAGTATCTATTTCTGGCAACAGGGTTCGATCAGTATTGGTTCGATCGCTATTGCCAATGGATTAATTCTTCGCCTGAACCAAATGTCCGGTTGGATATTGCGTACTATCTCTGCGTTGTTCGAGAGTATAGGTACCGTTGAGAACGGCATCGAAACTATCTCCGTCGACAATATTATTGTCGATGCAGCACAAGCGGAACAGCTAAAGGTGCCGGAGGGCCGCGTTGAATTTCGTCAGGTGCAGTTTCGCTACGACCACGATGAACGGGTTATCCGCAATTTCTCATTACTGGTTGCCCCTGGCGAAAAGATCGGACTGGTCGGCCGCTCCGGAGCTGGTAAATCTACATTGGTTAATTTGCTGCTGCGCTTTTACGATCTGAACGATGGTCAGATTCTAATAGACGATCAGGATATTTCGCTGGTTTCGCAACACTCTCTTCGATCATCCATTGGAATGGTCTCGCAGGACACCTCGTTGTTGCACCGGTCAATACGCGACAACATTAGCTACGGTAAGCCCGATGCCAGCGAGGCTGAGATAAGCGCCGCCGCTCGCCTGGCAGAAGCTGACGGGTTTATTCCCGATCTGGTCGACAATCGCGAACGTCGGGGACTGGACGCGCATGTTGGCGAAAGAGGGGTGAAGTTGTCCGGTGGTCAACGGCAGCGTATAGCGATCGCCCGGGTGATATTAAAAGATGCACCCATTCTGGTGCTTGATGAGGCAACCTCCGCACTTGATTCCGAGGTTGAAGCTGCGATTCAGAGTAAGCTGCACGAGTTAATGTCGGGTAAGACTGTAATCGCAATTGCACATCGCTTGTCTACAATTGCCGCGATGGATCGTCTTGTGGTAATGGATATGGGCGAGATCGTTGAAACTGGTACCCACCAACAATTGCTCGAAGCAGAGGGTTTATACGCGCGGCTATGGCAGCGTCAGTCGGGCGGTTTTCTTGGCGAGTAGGGGGTTGTGACCCGTGCCGAGCATGCTGCGAGGCATTACACCTTGGTTTGGTTTCTGTGTTGTGTGATGGTACGGTTTACAGTTACAGTGTGGACGCTGTTTCTTTTCGTTGCTCAATGGCGGATACGCAGCGAGGTGGGAATGAAAGTTTGGCAACTGATAATAAAATCAAAATAGAGGTATGACCAAATGCTGAGAGCAATACTGGCAACTCTGGGTGTGGCGTTGATCGCATTCGGACTATTCGGCGGCAAGAGCCTGGAGCGGGTATATGCCGGGTTAAACGGGGTGGCCGATAAGTTCGGTGCCGGCGGCAGTGCGCAGGAGCTGATAGCTGATTCAACATCGATTGATTCCAGCGACCCGCAATCCGACCTTCAAGTTGACCCGCAGGCCGACACGCGAGCCGAAACGACGAATCCGGGTGTCACCGAAGCGCTGGTTGATCAAATCGACGAGCCTGATAATCAGAACGCCGAAAGCGTTACTATCGCTGACTCGCCGACTGCGGTCGGATCGGTGGTGACAGAGACTGCGTCGGATGTAGCCAGTAGCGTAGCCGCGAGTGATGGGTCGGACAATCAGGGAAAAGCGACAGAGGCAGATGCGACTGTTAGCACGCAAAGCAGCGCAGATGGCAGTGCGGGTGGCAATGCAGACAACGGTGGCGCAATGCAGGAAGTACGAGCTTCCGCCAGAAATAAAGAGCTGGAACTGGCGCTGGGCACCGGCGAAAATGAAAACGCGGAGGTGCAAAAAGAGGCGGCTGTCGGCGAAATTGTGCAAACGACAGCAGGTGGCAGCAGTGTCGAGGCACTGTTTGTGTTGAAGGATCTGGTCAACATGCGCCAGGGACCATCAATCGAGCATCCGGTGGTTTTGCGCCTTGAAAAGGGTCAGGAGTTGATGGAATTCAAGCGAGATGGCAAGTGGGTGCACGTTGGTGCCTATGGTACTTCCGGAAAAATTGGCTGGGTTCACGAACGACTGGTTGGCAAAACTCCCGGTTAGTTCGCATGTATTGAGGGTCTGCGCGCCCGTGCAGTGTCCCGTGGGTTACTGAACTGTTTGTTAGTTTACGAGGCGGAACAGGTAAGGTTTCGCCCTCTCTTGTGTCCATTCGCGTTAAGTTTTAGTATCGCAATGTTTCATTTTTGAAACAATTCAAGGTATCCTGACAGATATTCAGGCAGACTGGCGTTTTTCCTCCAGGTGAACGTCATGATCAATGCATTTCTTTTACTGACTCGTCGCTTTAGTACATTGCTTTTGTGCACCGTTGCCCTCGCTGGCTGCAGCCATACTCCGGCTTCTCTAACTGCACCATCGTCGGTGATCGCAGGCAGCATGATCCATGGCGCGGCGATTCAACCTGGCACTGCGTTACAAACAGCGAGGATAGGGCATAAAGAGCACACTCGTGGAAGTCCGGTCGTCTCTTGCCCGGGCCGCGGAATGGCTTCATGCGAGATCAACTGGAGACGTTTACACGAAGGTCAAACCGCTGCTCAGGTAATTGAATGGCTGGGAGAGCCGACTCAGCGCATTGGGCCGGATATCTATGTGAATAAAATTGTCGCCGAATTGCGCTTCGAGCATAAAGGCGTGGTTTTTTTCAAAGACGAACAGCTCCAGTATGTTGATCTGCCAGAATCCTTCGTTTATCCCTTGTAACTATTACTTTTGTTGACTCAAGATGCACACATAAACCCGGTAACAGTGCGGTAGCATACCCGGAAGGGAAGCGATTGGAGCTTGAATAGCTGTCCACTCGTGCGACCGCTACTGAATTCTGCCAACGCCAGTGCTCGTGGTAAACCCCGCGTCGTAGCCAATAGGCAGCCAATAGATAGAGGTTGAGACTGTCAGGCAAGCACCCTGCGGTCGCGGTTGTTTAAATCGAGAGCCATCGACATCTGCATTTCTTCCAGCGCAAAAGAGTAAAAAATGCTAAACAAGAAAATAGTTGTACCGATCATTGCGGCGATACTGCTCGCGCTCGGAGTGAACCTCGATGAGCTGGGTATTGATCTGAATCAACTGGCTGGCAATCAGACGGTAAGCAGTGAGTCGAAAAATAACAAAGACGTTTTCGCGACGAACAACAGCAATTCGACAGGAAGCACTAAGGCCTATTCTTCAGGAAGTAAGTGGTCAAAAACCAGTCCGGCTGTTAATTTGCATCATGTATTCGAGGGTGAAATTAATCGTAAAGGTAAGCCGGTTGGATATCACTCGCGTCCTGGTGGGCAGGACCCGGATAGCGCCAGGCTGGTAAAAATACGCGACAAGCCAAATGGTGTGGGTGTCTATACCGCGATAATAGCTGTTCGTGATCAGGGTGACTGGAAAGAGAAGTTTTCAAGTTTTTTCCCGGACGCCCTGTCGCAGCAGCAGGTGGTTGACGCCGTGCTGAATGCCTACAGAAACAGTTCTGACAAGAAAAAACAACCGTGGCAGGGGCCGTCGGGACTGGGCTTTGATATACAGGGTTATACCCTGTCAGGCGGAGATATAAACACGGCGTTTCCCGTTTACAGGAGCAGCAACTAATGGCGAAACTCGAGTTTTATCACGATGAACAAGGTAACCCTTGTGCGCGTGGTACGGATCAGCGTTTGGCCACGTTTCTGCAAACAGATTTGCAGGGTTCCACAGAAGTAACCCGCGATTTGGCGGGCAAGCTTGCAAGCGCTGAGAAAAAAATAGAGTTCAATGGTAACGCGCATAGCGTGAGCATTACTCCGGTGATGGCAGTTATCGAATCTCATTTTGATGACGAGGCGCCTGACAGGCGAATGACCCGAGCACACCTGTTAAAGCAGGTTGAGTCCTGGCTCCAGTTTATCAGCAACCCGACACACACTTAGCTGCGACTATTCACGAAATCGCCGACATCTCACTTGATCCTTGATTCCACATTCCCGTGGTTTATAAAGCATTGTCTTTTGCAAATATCAGTAAGTATTCGACGCAGGAAGACCTGCTTTTTAAACACGGGCAGTGTAGATACAAATCTCTACGCGACAGGCTCACCATTTCATGAATAATCCACGGCCCTCGGTGGTTACACGCACAGGATGAATGCTATGAATGATCAAACTGCCGAAGCGTATGGCTCTTGGAAATCTCCGATTACCACCGAGCTCATGGTCTCATCAAGTATCGGACTTTCCGAGGCACGGATATTTAATTCAACCCTGTTCTGGCTGGAAAGTCGTCCGCAGGAGCAGGGCAGATCAGCTGTCGTGCGGCTGGTCAATGACAAGCCTGAAGATATTCTGCCGAAGCCTTATAACTGTCGAACCACGGTGCACGAGTATGGCGGTAGTTGTTACCTGCCTACGCAGGATGGTGTCTTTTTCGTTAATTTTTCAGACCAGCAAATCTGGCGTGTCAGTGAGAAGGGGGTTGTACATCAGCTAACCCGTAAAGATGGATATCGTTTTGCGGATCTGGCCTATTGCAGCAAAGAAAAACGTCTGGTTGCGATAGCAGAAGAACACAGATCGTCATTCAACGAGCCTGTCAACTCACTAGCCTCAATCGATATCGTGACGGGTGATGTAACTACGCTTCACGGTGGAGATAAGAGCGGAGAAGACTTTTATGCTTCACCGTCATTCTCGCCTGATGGAGGTGCGCTGACCTGGCTGACCTGGAATCATCCGGATATGCCGTGGGACAGCACCAGACTTTGGCTTGCGGATATAAATGCACAAGGCAAATTGTCTAACCCAAAGTCTATTGCAGGCGGTGCTGGCGAGTCACTGTTCCAGCCGGAATGGAGTCCGGCTGGCGAATTGTTTTTTGTGTCTGATAAAACAAATTGGTGGAATATTTATCGGTGGCAAAAGGACACCGCTGTTCCCGTTTGTCCGCTGGATGCCGAGTTTGGTAAACCGCAGTGGCAGTTTGGCATGACCAGCTATGGCTTTACTGACAAAAGCACAATTATTTGTTCGTACAAACAGGCAGGCTCCGACACACTGGCATTGATCGATATAGAGTCAGGCTCATTGACAGCAATCCCTCGCCCTCATAGCAGCTATGGTTCTCTTCGTGCGGTCGATGGACAGGTTTGCTATATCGCGCAGTCACCGACCGAATTTCCGGTATTAATACAGTGCGACAAACAACATGACTTTGTCGAAAATCCAATACGCAGTTCATCGTCAATTTCTTTGGACAAAGATCATTTCTCAATTGGTGAATCCATCTGCTATCCGACTGCTAACGGACAGCAGGCGTATGGATTTTTTTATCCTCCCAAGAGTGCCGACTTTCGCGGTCTGGAGAATGAGTTGCCGCCATTGATCGTCATGATTCATGGTGGGCCAACGTCATCTACCCAAAACGATCTAGCGTTAAAAATTCAGTTTTGGACCAATCGTGGCTTTGCAGTACTCGATGTCAACTATCGGGGCAGCACCGGTTTCGGTAGACAATATCGCGATGCGCTGAAGGGACAGTGGGGAGTGGCTGATGTAGAGGATTGTGATTTTGGCGTGCGCTACCTGGTCGGGGAAAACAAAGTTGATTCCGAGCGGGTTGCCATTCGTGGTGGTAGCGCCGGGGGTTATACAACGCTTGCAGCATTAGCGCTGACTGACACCTTCAAAGCCGGAGCCAGCCTCTACGGGGTTACCGATCTGGCAGCTCTGGCAACGGATACACACAAGTTTGAATCTCGTTACCTCGACAGCCTTATTGGCCCATGGCCCGAACAAAAAGACCTTTATGCCAGTCGCTCACCGATTAATCACGCTGACTCTATCAATAGTCCTGTTATATTTTTACAGGGACTGGACGACAAGGTGGTGCCGCCCAGTCAGGCTGAAGCTATGGTTGCCGCTCTGGAGCGCAATGGCGTTCGAGCCACTTATGTGCCGTTTGAGGGTGAGTCTCATGGATTTCGTAAGAGCGAGAACATTCGTCGAGCTTTTGATCTTGAGTTGAATTTTTATGGCGAGGTGTTTGGTTTTTAGTCCCACCGCAAGGGCGCTTCATCCAGTGCCGAGCTTTGTTCTTTTAACGCAAGTATATGATCATCCCAATAGCGGCTGCTTTCCAGCCACGGGAATGCCTGCTGAAAGGCGGGCTCTTCACGCCGCCTGTCGAGCCACGCAGCATAGTGGATGATTCTAAGTGTTCGCAGCGCCTCTACCAATCCGAGTTCAGCAGGGTCGAAGTCTCGAAACATGGTGTAACCGTCGAGTAAGTCTGCCAGGCGTGCTTGCTGGTATTGTCGATCTCCGGACAGAAACAGCCAAAGGTCCTGAACGCAGGGTCCGGTGCGTGCGTCATCAAGGTCTACGATGTGTGGAGTCTCGTCTCTCCACAAGATGTTTCCGGGATGGAAGTCACCGTGCAGGCGTATTGCACTCACTTGTTTGCAAGCGTGGAAACGCGCCTCGACTTTTATTAGTAAATCACCAATCAGGCTTTCATAAGCCTTGCTCAGTTCAGTCGGTAGGCGATTATTGCCAATCAGGTACTCAGATGATTCACGGCCAAGTGTTTCGGTGTCCACAATGCTGCGGCTGGTGAAAGCTGTTGTTTCCGATACCTTGTGCAGCCGACCTATAAATCTGCCGATAATCTGCAGTTGCTCCGGGTTGTCCAGTTCCGGCGATCGGCCGCCTCTCAACGGGTATATGGCAAAATAAAAATCTCCCTGTCGGCGCAGGGTGTTGCCTGAGTCGGTGGCTAATGGTGCGACCACCGGTATGTCCGCTGCGGCCAGCTCCGATGCGAACGAATGTTCCTCTTTTATTTGCTCCTCTGTCCAGCGATCAGGCCTGTAGAATTTTGCAATCAGTGGGTCCCCGTTCTCTATGCCCACCCGGTAGACTCGATTTTCATAGCTGTTCAGGGCGAGTAATCGGCCGTCGCACAGTAGCTCGTCATCGCTCTCAATCGCCTCAATGATGATATCGGGAGACAGCGCTGCAAAGCTGTCAGTAGCTGTGAGAGTGCCACCCTGATTGTCAGTATCTTTTTCAGGTATTGCTATATTGCCATCAACCTCGTTATTCGTCATTTAAGCTGACCAGGAAGTGAATGTGACTGTTTCGTAATTTCATGCCTGCTTTTTTCTGCCTGTAATCAGCTTTGTAGCCTGGTTTGCTAACAGCGAATCCAGGACTACCTGTGGTAACATTGCCTAAATTGCTTTGAATCAGCTTGGTTTTGCTGCGAAAGTCCGTGAAAGTGCAGCTTCTGTAAAAATGCAGCTCTCTTGCAGCTCTCTTAATAGTGCAGAGTCTGTAGCAGATTCTGTAATAGCGCAGCCTCTGTACAGCCTCGGTAATCTTACGGCAACGCCCGGTGATGTAATTCTTAAACAGATACGTGTAAAACGAAAGCAGATATGTGCAAAGTTGCTGTGGAAAGCTGCAGTGACGACAAGCAGGGCAGAGTGCAGTGTTTTTTGCTGCGTTGGTTGGTGCAATGCCACTTCGGGAATTTTCCCAGCCCATGGGTCGCGAGGGCAGGGTGCAGCGGCGGGTTAGGTGTAGCTGCAGATTAACAGACAGCGCAGTGTGGCTTAGTTACCGGCGGCTTAGATACCGGACTCTGTCCAATTCGCATCAAAGTGGCCGTGTTTTAAAAATCCGTGTTTACAAAGCTGTGTTTGTAAAGCTTTGATCGTACAACTGTGTTCGTAAAGAGCAGCGTTGAAAGTTGAAAAGCGAAGCAAGTTAAATTGGCTCGCGCTCTCAGTTTAAGCGCACCGCAACCTCAAGTCAGGCGAGTAAAACCACCGATGGATATTCGAAAAGTCAAAAAGCTCATCGAATTGCTTGAAGAATCGGCGATTTCAGAAATTGAAATCAAGGAAGGAGAGGAATCTGTGCGAATCAGTCGCGCCAATTCGGCGCCTCAATACATCGCACCTCCACCGGCTTTGGCACCGGCTGCATTGGCGGCTGCTCCTGCCGCAAAAGCTACCGAATCATTTGAACCCGTTGCGGCACCGGTAGAAGAGGGCACAGTGATTGAGTCACCCATGGTTGGTACCTACTACTCGGCACCTTCGCCCGAGGCACCGGCGTTTGTGACAGTTGGGCAAAATATCCGCGTTGGTGATGTGATTTGTATTGTAGAGGCGATGAAAATTCTGAACCAGATCGAATCAGAGGTTAGCGGCAAGGTTAAGGCAATTCGTGTCGAGGACGGACAGCCAGTTGAATTCGGGCAGCCTTTGATTGTGGTTGATACCAACGGATGAAAAAAGTACTGATTGCGAATCGGGGTGAGATTGCACTTCGAATAATGCGCTGTTGCCGTGACATGGGTATAGGCACGGTAGCGGTGTATTCAACTGCAGATCGTGAGCTCAAACACGTGCGTCTGGCTGATGAAGCAGTCTGTATCGGGCCGCCTGCTTCAACGGAGAGCTACCTGAATGTGCCTGCTCTTATCAGTGCGGCGGAGATCACCGATGCCGATGCTATACATCCAGGGTACGGTTTTCTGTCAGAAAATGCAGATTTCGCTGAACGTGTTGAGTCCAGTGGTTTTACGTTTATAGGTCCCAGCCCGAAGGTTATCCGTTTAATGGGTGATAAAGTAAGCGCGATCAATGAAATGCGCGCTGCGGGTGTCCCTACTGTACCCGGCTCTGACGGTCCGCTCGGTGAGGACCCGGTCGTAAACCTGCAGATCGCTAACAAGATCGGGTATCCGATTATTATTAAAGCCGCAGGTGGTGGTGGTGGCAGAGGTATGCGGGTGGTTCGTGGCGACAGCGAACTGATTGACTCTATCCAGCTGACTAAAACTGAAGCCGGTGCGGCATTTAATAATGATGTTGTCTATATGGAGAAATTTCTCGAAGCTCCACGGCATGTAGAATTCCAGGTTCTGGCTGACACTCACGGTGAGGCGATTCACCTTGGCGAGCGGGACTGTTCAATGCAACGCCGTCACCAAAAGGTTGTGGAAGAAGCGCCGGCACCCGGTATTACCGAAGAGCAAAGAGCGGAAGTCGGTGCTCGATGTGTTGATGCCTGCAAGCGTCTTGGTTACCGAGGAGCAGGGACTTTTGAGTTTCTCTACGAAAACGGCGGTTTTTATTTTATAGAAATGAATACCCGGGTTCAGGTTGAACATCCGGTAACCGAGATGATAACCGGTGTCGATATCGTCAAGGAGCAGCTCAGAATTGCGATGGGTAACCATCTGACCTACAAGCAAAGTGATATACGTATCAATGGTCACGCCTTTGAGTGTCGCATCAATGCGGAAGACCCCGATACATTTATGCCCAGCCCGGGTCTTATCGAACAGTTCCATCCGCCTGGCGGCCTGGGAGTTCGAGTTGATTCTCACATCTATAATGGTTATCGCGTTCCGCCGTACTACGACTCAATGATTGGCAAGCTGGTTGTGCATGGCAACTCTCGTGAGTCGGCTACTGCTCGTATGCGTGGTGCATTGAGTGAAGCATTTATCACCGGTATCAAGACCAATATTCCATTGCTGGCATCTATAATGGACGATGAAAATTTCGCGGCCGGCGGAACGGATATTCACTATCTTGAAAAGAAGTTGGGCATTGACTGACTGTAGTCGTTGCGCAGCACAGGCCCGGCACTACACAACACGTCGTACTCGATGGCACTTTGATGGATAACTATGTGTTAGTGAAGGTTCAGGTTGATCGTGACACTGCGCCGCAAGTAGAGTCGGCAATGCTTGAATTTGGTGCACTCTCGTGTACTTTTGAGGATGCTGGCGACAAGCCAATACACGAGCCCGCGCCTGGTCATGTGCCACTATGGGAGATAGTACACGTCAGTGGTATGTTCCCTCAAAACTACGATGCGGCCCTGCTAACTTCACTGATGCGAAACGAAATACCGAAGTTGCAAGAGCAGGATATTGTGACTGAAAACTTGCAGGGACAGGTGTGGGAGCAAGCCTGGATGGAGCACTTTGAGCCACAGCACATCGGAGGAAATTTCTGGGTTGTACCATCATTTTGTAAGCCGCCTGAAGAGGACGCGGTCAATCTCTTCATCGATCCGGGGCTTGCATTTGGATCAGGTACCCATGCGACCACGTTTTTATGTTTGCAATGGTTGACAAAACAGAAACTGGCGGGAAAGACCGTCATCGATTACGGTTGTGGTTCGGGCATATTGGCAATAGCTGCGGTGCTGCTTGGTGCCAGGGATGTGTTTGCGTTTGATATCGATCAGCAGGCGCTCGTCGCCACTGATGACAATGCGACACGTAACGGCGTCGCTGATCAAATACAGATTTGTTCCAGCGATCGAGAGTTGCCCGAGTCAGTTGACGTGTTGGTTGCCAATATCCTGTTGGCTCCGCTGCTGGATTTAAAAGGACGATTCGCAGAGTTATTAAAGACAGATGGTGCACTCGGAGTATCAGGAGTGCTGTCAGAGCAGGCGGCTGCATTGGCCGGCGTTTATGCATCGCACTTTCAACACAGCGCTACCGAATTACGGGAGCAGTGGATTTTGTACAGTGCCAGAAAAAATGGGATTAACCAGATATGATTACTCGTTGCCCTGAGTGTGGGACCAAATTCAGGATCAGCGTTGATTTAATTCGCGCCGAAGATTCCTCTGTACGCTGTGGCGACTGCATGTCAGTTTTTGACGCACGGGCCCAGCTGGTGGATGAAGCTTCCGAATCGACCTACCTGGCTGACAGCGCACGTGAACGTGCGGCACGGTTGCGTTATGACCAACAGTCAAGCTTAAAAGGTTCGATGGCTCCCCATGGGTCAGCTGACGCCAGTGCATCCGCTGCCTCGGCGAGTTACAACGACGGTCACGGCGAGGAATGGGTTGATCAGGGCAAGGACATTGATTACCCGCAAGGAATTCCAGCGACGGAACAAGCTGGCGAGAAGCATCCGCCGCGTGGGCAGTTGTTAATTGACCGACGTGAATCTGAAACAGACCTCGATCTTGAAAATGCAGACACAATTGCCTTTCAGCCACTAAATCCGCAAACCGGTAAGTCGCCTGAGCCTCAAGGTCGTTCTGGTCATCAGTCACCGGAGGTTGAACTGGCTGACTTGAACCAGCCTGGTTCGAATTCAGCACAGCAATATTCGACTGAACATTACACCGCAGAGCAATATAGGGTAGAACAGGGTTCGGTACGCGCTACTCCGGAAGCGCTAAATCCTGAAGCTCTAAATCTGGAAGGGCATGGCGCCAGCGAGGCGTCGGTTCTGGATGACTATTCCCGTCGCATTGACCCACTGATCAATCCCGACGAGAAAGCGATAGAGTTCGAGCGAACCCTGGCACTTGAGGGCTTGGCACTTGAGGGGCTTACTGGTATTGAATCGGACTACCCTGCGCGGCAACAGTCGGTCCGGCAGAGCTCTTTGTTGGAAAAATCGATAGAAACAGCGTCACCACAGGCTGAAACTACAGCGCGCGCGGGTGGTTATGGTGGGGAGCATCGTTTCGATCAACCAGCTCGCGTGACCGGGCTGAGCAAAGATCCGGAATCGATAGCGCGGCAGACTCAGGCTCGTGACCGGGTAGATTTCACAAACGACCCGGATATTGTAAATCGCCCGATTGGCCCCCCTCGCTCGGAACGGCATCTTGGCGGCGCCCATCGAAGTAGCTATCATCAGCCAGATTCTGTTGGTTACGATCGATCAGCCGAAAACAGAGGTCACAACGAGCACAATCGCTCTGGTGAGTACGGCCCCCGACACGAACACGGGTACAACCCCGGATATACTGCTGGCGACGATCAGGCAGAACATTATTCACTGGACCAGCCGCGCAAATCACAGGATCGCTCCGAGTCTGCCGCGTCTATGCGCGAACATCTCAGTGAGCACAGCGTTGCGATCGACACCGTCGATGAGTTTGAAGATGGTCCGGAAGCTCGGTCGAGCTCTCGCGGATGGGCATTGTTTGCGTTGCTGGCGGCGTGTTGTGCTGCTGCATTCTACGCGCGCGATGATATAGCAAAGTCGAATCTGCCACAGCCAGTAAGAGCTTTGTTTTGCTCTGTTACCGGATGCGAACTTCCAGTGGCAAGTAACATCTCTGATCTTGAACTGTTGCGGCAAAAAGTTTTTTCACACTCGACTATTGAAGGTGCACTGGTAGTTAGCATCGACGTCGTCAATAACGCAGTGTTTCCCCAGCCGTACCCGGTATTGTCAATTACTATGGCCAATAGTCTTGGTGAGTCCGTAGCTCAACGTGACTTCGTTCCACAAGACTATCTTGAAAGTTATAATGGCACGGAAACACTGGCAGTTGGCAAGCCAACTCGAATCAATATCGATATTGTTGATCCTGGTGTTGATGCTCAATCCTTCGAAATGGAATTTCGCCAGCAGTAAGTTAACCGCTGCGGCGCCAGCATCAAGCACGCCGCTGTACAACTGTAATAAAACTCTACTGCGTGAGCGAGTGTCTCTAAGCGCTAACGTTTTATTTCAAATTCTCGCCGCTGCTTGTGGTTTATTGTGTTGCCGAACACAAGCGATAGTTGACTACAGCTTTTAACATTGCTCAACGAGTAGCCGCTGAACCTGTCAACAGTCATTTTTCCAATCGAGTTATTGGTAAACTGCATGTCCGCAACCAAACGGTCTGCTAGTATACGTCGTTCCGTCAACTCACCATAGTCGCCTTGACTGAACTGATTCCAACAACTACCTCACGACATTCTGCACCGGGTTCTTCTTCACCTGAGCGTTCCACACCAGTGCGTCTTGGAGAGCACGAGGTGTCCTGCCCTGTTGTACTTGCACCAATGGCCGGTGTGACTGATCGACCGTTCAGAATCCTTTGCAAGCGTCTTGGAGCGGATTTGGCGGTATCTGAAATGATCACGTCCAATGCGGCGTTGTATGCGTCCAGAAAAACGCTGACACGAATGAACCACGAGGGTGAAGTTGAACCCGTAATCGCGCAAATTGCGGGTGGGGATGTCGATATGTTGGTGGACGCAGCACGATTAAACGAGGCGCAGGGAGCCGATGTCATCGACATAAATATGGGCTGTCCCGCAAAGAAGGTTTGTAATAAATTAGCGGGTTCCGCACTCTTGTCTGATGAAAAACTTGTCTACAAAATTCTACATGCGGTCGTCAACAGTGTATCGGTGCCAGTAACCCTCAAGATCAGAACCGGGCCTGACAGGCAAAATAAAAACGGAGTATTGATCGCGCAGATTGCAGAGCAGTGCGGTGTTGCTATGTTGTCAGTTCATGGCAGAACCCGAGCAGATAAATTTTTGGGAGAAGCTGAATATGAAACTATCGCAAAAATTGTTCAAAGTGTTGATATGCCAGTGCTTGCAAATGGAGATATCAGAACACCTGAGTGTGCATTGCATGTACTTGATAAAACCGGAGCCGCAGGGGTTATGATTGGCCGTGCTGCACAGGGAAACCCGTGGATCTTTCGCGAGACCAAACACTTCTTTGCAACCGGTCAGCATGCTGCACCACCTGATGATGCGGAAAAAGCGCAGGTGCTTAAATGGCACCTCGAGAACCTGTATGACCTCTACGGTGAGTATAGCGGTGTGCGAATAGCACGCAAACATATCTCCTGGTATTGTAAAGGTAAACCGCAGGCAGCTGAATTCAGACAACGCGTCTACCGTGTCGAGACACCGCAAGAGCAATTGACTCATGTAGAGAATTTCTTTCTCGGACAGGACGACAGCCATGAATTCAGGCAGGGGCAGTGCAGTATTAGACGTGCGGCAGTAGATTCAAACAGACCGGGTGTAAGTTATGCTGCAGGCTGTAACCCCCGGTACGATACAGTTTCCAGACCGGGGCAGTCCTCATGAGTACGGTGACCTGTTCGCCTTTGCAGGAGCAAGTAGAAAAAGAACTGCGCAGGTATTTCAAAATTCTAAATGGCGAGGAGCCTTGTGATTTACACGAGTTAGTTATGGGGCAAGTCGAAGAGGCGTTATACCGAACTGTTATGCTGCAGTGTGCGGGTAATCAGAGCCGTGCAGCTGCCTGTCTGGGTATTAATCGAGGCACGCTAAGAAAAAAACTGCTGCAATACAATTTGGTATAGCACTCCGGCTGGAAAGTCTGTGCACTACACCTGTATGGTTATTTCTCAAGTGATCTGGAATCCTCATTGATACCATCTTGTTGCACAGGTTTTTTACCAGCCTAGTAATTCCGCGGTATGCCGTGCAGGACATTGCCGATGCGGCAAACTTTTCCGTCAATACCTGCCTTAACTGGCAGCTTTCAAAAATAGACAATTGTCTCGGAATATTTTCAAATGGTTAAGAAAATTAGTCGAGCGCTAATCAGCGTGTCAGACAAAGATGGTCTGATTGATTTTGCACGATCGCTGGAACAAGCTGGCGTAGAGATATTGTCAACCGGTGGTACAGCGAAAGCACTGTCTGACAACGGGCTGAAGGTGACCGAGGTATCAGAAGTAACCGGGTTCCCGGAAATTATGGATGGTCGAGTAAAAACGTTACATCCAAAAATTCATGGTGGAATTCTCGGTCGTCGCGACATCGATCAATCGGTGATGATTGAACATGGCATAGCCCCTATCGATTTGGTAGTTGTGAATTTGTATCCATTTCAACAAACGGTGGCGCGACCGGATTGTGTGCTTGAAGACGCCATAGAGAATATCGATATCGGAGGGCCGGCGATGATTCGGGCGTCGGCGAAAAATTACCCTGATGTGGCTGTGGTCACTGATCCAGTTGATTACAGTAGAATCGCATCCGCGATTGCAGATCAGGGTGGTACGACTGAGCAAACCCGATTTGAACTGTCGCAAAAAGCCTTTGCTCATACCGCCGACTACGACTCGGCGATCTGTGCTTATCTTATGCAGCAACGAAACACTGAAGAAGGGTCGGCACCTGCAGCAAACTCGCTTAATTTGCGGTTCGAGAAAGTACAGGATTTACGCTATGGCGAAAATCCACATCAAAGCGCCGGTTTTTATCGCGAGCCTGTCGCTATTCCCCAGTCCATAGCGTTCGCCACGCAACGCCAGGGTAAGGAACTTTCGTTTAATAATATTGCAGATGCGGATGCTGCGCTGGAGTGTGTAAAGCAATTTGAGTTACCGGCTTGTGTAATTGTAAAGCATGCTAATCCCTGTGGCGTAGCGACAGCATCAGGCACATTAGAGGCTTATCAGCTGGCCTATAAAACGGATCCTGTGTCGGCCTTTGGTGGCATCATTACATTTAATACCCGACTCGATGCGCAAACCGCCCGCCTGATAGTTGATCAGCAGTTCGTGGAGGTTATTGTCGCGCCGGAAATTGAAGAATCTGCATTGTCGGTTCTGGCTGAAAAGCCCAATGTTCGCGTACTTGAATGCGGCAATGCGTCGGGCAACCCGGTCGGTACCAAAGACTATCGACGTATTACCGGTGGCTTGCTGATGCAGGATAGTGACAGCCGTGTTGTAACAGAAGCAGATTTAAAGACGGTAACAACAGTGGCACCCACAGCGAGTCAAATGCAGGATCTGCTATTCTCCTGGAAAGTGGTTAAGTACGTTAAATCAAATGCGATTGTATTTTGCAAAGACGGTGCGACTATCGGTGTGGGTGCCGGGCAAATGAGTCGGGTGTACTCGGCAAAGATTGCAGCAATTAAAGCGCAAGATGCAGGGCTCACTGTTGCACAAACCGTACTGGCATCCGATGCGTTTTTCCCCTTCAGAGACACCGTCGATCAGGCGGCAGAGTATGGCGTGTCTGCTGTCATTCAGCCCGGTGGTTCAATGCGTGACGATGAAGTGATAGAGGCCGCAAATGAACATGGCATCGCTATGGTGTTTACCGGCGTTAGACACTTCAGGCATTAATGTGTACACATAGTTAGTACTGTCGATATCATTGAGGACCGTATCGACAATGCGGCTTATTGTGCGTCGACGACTATTGTGCTTCGACGACGGGCAGTCATTGCGACTTTATTGCTTCTATGCACTGTGCGCCCTCGTTGGTGGACTTGTTGACGTACTCGCTCACCTGAGTAAATACCAGAGCATCATTGCGCGCAGGCTGCATTAGTTCATCCAGAGATTCCCGATCATTCTCCTGAATCCATGCCATCGCTGCATTGTGTGAAGTCAGTATTACCGGCATGCGATCATGCACTTTCCCCATGGACTCGTTTGCGCTGGTGGTGACGATAGATACTTCACGAGGCGTGTCTTTTTCTTTCGGTACGCGATAGATGCCGGCGAAGAACATTGCTGGCTGATCTGAAGGGGTGATGTGATAGGCCGCCACCAGTTTTTTATTTTTTCTTTTCCATTCATAGAATCCATTGACCGGAATCAGTACGCGTTGTTTTGGAATCAGATACCGCCACAGGTATGAAGTCCATACCTTGTCATCGCGAGAGTTGGGGATTCTGCGAGTAATTGGCTGGCCTTTCGCTCCTTTGGCATTCATGGAAATCCCCCAGTTCATGGTAGCTAGTGCAGGTTGTTCATCTTCCAGTGTGACTACATCAAGCGCCTGTGTTGGTGCAACATTGAATCTTGGTTGCCGACTCGGCCAGGTTTCCATGCCCAGACCCTCGAGTAAAGAGCGGATACCTTCGTGATCGGAGATATTCATTCGGCCGCACATTGTGTTACACCTTAAAGTTTTCCAGGTTCATCCAATGTAGCAAAGTTACAGCTCGGCTTGCACTATTGGCGTGTGTTTGCGCATGGTTTTTCAAAGACTCGCTATCCAGTCGATCACAGGTGCGGTATCGGGCTGAAGTTTGTTCCAGGTAAAAAAAGATACAGCTGCCTGTTCGACCAGCATGCCCTTGCCATCGATACTTTGGGCTGCACCATGCGTAGCAGTCCACTTCAGGAAAGCTGTGGGTTCCACGGCATACGCCAGGTCATAACAGATCGTATGGCTGGCGATCACATCCGGGTTGCTGACTGGTACCTCTGATGACAGGCTGGCCGAGGTTGCATTAATCACCAGGTCCGCTGTGCCGGTAAAGCCGGATAAGTCGTTGCCGGTGCTTGCAACAGGGAACATTGAGTTGAATTCGCCGGCTAGCCTGTCTGCTTTTGCAATGGTGCGGTTAGCCACAGTAATACTGGCGGGTGCTTTAGATATCAGGGGTTCGAGAATACCTCGGGTTGCACCACCGGCACCAACAATCAGTATTTTTGCATTTTCTATCGCCACTTTGTGGTTCTTGCATAGATCGTTGACTAACCCTGCGCCATCGGAGTTATGTCCCCACAAGGTGTTGCCCTCATCTTTGTAGAGTGTATTGACAGCTCCGGCAGTTTTGGCTGTGCCGGTCAGCGCATCACACAAGGCAAACGCCTGCTCCTTAAATGGTACGGTGACGTTGCAGCCGAGTCCCCCACTTTCAAAGAACAACTCAATGTCGTTACCGAAATCTTCTGGCGTGGACAGTAGCTTCTGGTAGTCGATGTCCAGATTAAATTGACTGGCAAAGCGCTGGTGTATCGGCGGTGATTTGCTGTGTTCAATCGGATTGCCGAAAACTGCAAATTTTTTAGTCATGGAGTATCTCATCAGATTGCTGCATTGGCGCCATGCTCTGGTTGAGGCTGATTGGGCAGATGCTGGTATTATTGCAGCCAAACTGCCCAACTATGAATCATAATCCGGTTAAACTACTGAACCACGGAGCTTTCTATTGAATCAATTATTGAGTCACGGAGCTTTTCCGACAACCCGGATGCGCCGCATGCGACGCGACGATTTCAGTCGACGTTTGATGCGCGAAAATACGGTCTCCACAAATGACCTGATTTATCCTGCATTTGTGATTGAAGGAAATGGCGCGAGTCAGTCTGTCGCCAGTATGCCCGGAGTCAATCGATTGTCGATCGATTTGTTACTTCAAGAGGCAGAATCTCTGGTGAAGGCAGGTATTCCCTGTATTGCAATCTTCCCTGTCACGCCAGACGAAGTTAAAACCGATAAGGCCGAACAAGCCTATGATCCGGAAGGTCTGGCGCAACGGGCTGTCGCCGCGTTGAAAAAAGAGTTTCCCGAACTGGGGGTCATGACCGATGTAGCGCTCGACCCGTATACCTCCCACGGGCAAGACGGCTTGATGAATAGCGAAGGGTATATCGTAAACGACGAAACCGTCGAGGTACTGGTTAAACAAGCGGTTTCGCACGCCGATGCCGGCGCTGACATTGTGGCACCCTCCGACATGATGGACGGAAGAATTGGTGCCATTCGCTCTGCATTGGAGAATAAAGGCCTGACCAACACACGGATCCTTGCCTACGCTGCCAAATACGCCTCGTCTTTCTATGGTCCGTTTCGGGATGCTGTCGGATCGTCCGCGACCCTGGGGGGAGGCAATAAGTACAGCTATCAGATGGACCCGGCGAATAGCGATGAGGCCCTTCGAGAGATCAGTCTCGATCTGAGCGAAGGTGCTGACATGGTGATGGTGAAGCCCGGGCTGCCCTATCTCGATATTATCACTCGCGCCAAGCGAGAATTCGGCGTGCCGGTGTTTGCCTATCAGGTGAGCGGTGAATACGCCATGTTAAAAGCCGCCAGTGCCAATGGGTGGCTGGAGGAGAAGGATGTGGTGATGGAGTCGATCACCTGCCTGAAACGAGCCGGGTCCGACGCAATATTGACATACTATGCCAAAGACATTGCTGGCTGGCTTTCCGGGTAAGCGCAAAATTGGATTAAAAAATTAGCAGACGAATTCGAATTCGTGAACTAAAAGTAATACCAAGGATGTAGCCATCAGGTTTGCGTATCCCTGCGGAGCGTTACTCGGTCGACAATGCTCGCTATAACAGCGCTCGCAATAACGCCTGCTGCAATATGTGCTTGTTCAGGCAGGCAGCGACAGTCGGGAGGAGGTCTGCTCGAAAGTAAAAGCAGATACTTTTCAGGGAGAAACTGGTGGATATCACCCAAACCAATCTGCTAATTCGGTGAGTTTACAATGTTCGAATATAAAACTAATAACACTGTTCAATTCAAGACGGAAGCGATGCTCGCAGGCTCTGTTCGGGGCACTGCGGTATCTGATCAATCGTTTTCACTGTTACCAGCGCTGCGCAACGGATTGCTGGCTGTTGCTGTTGTCAGCGTAATTTCTGGCTGTGCTCAGTTTCAAAATAACAAATTGTTTAGCGATGACAGTCAATTGCAACAGTCAGCTCTGCAGCCCTCGCTAGCCATTAGCAGGGATATCGATCTGGTCAGGGTTAACGGCGTGGTTGGCAGTGTCGCTGAAGCTGCCATGATTCGTTTGCGTGTCGCAGGCATCTATGGTCCGGAGGTGCTGATCGATGAACTTCAGGTTGACGAGCGTCTTAGCGAAGCTAAATGGTACAACGCAGTGCTGGATACCGCGGAAAGTATGCGTGATGTAGAACAATTTGCGATAACCGCAGAAAACGGCCAATTAACACTCAATGGCAGTATGCCATCGCAAGCATCAGCCGATGCACTGGCAAACGATGCGGCATTGGCATCAGGCCAGTGGTTGACCGTTAGCAATGCAATTTCTTACCCGCCGAGCGAAACGATTGCTACCGCAACACCGCAGCCTGTGGAAAGCACGCCCACCGAGCAAGAGCTGTCTGCTCAGTCTATACAGAGTCCGGCTGTTGCAGGTACGATCCCCTTGCCCGCTACCAATTCTGCGGTAGTTCTAGAGCAGCGTACTGCTTTAAATGACAATAGCGATGCCGATTTGTTTGTACCGCCTGCTGATAGAGGGATTGTCAGGTCTGCTGGCAGCGTTAATGCAAACGACAGAGATGGCGATGGCATAGCAAATTCAATCGACGAGTGTAATTCGAGGCCCGGTTACCCGGTTAATGCAAAAGGTTGCCAGGTACTGGACGGATTGTTGAAAAATGTAGGGTTCCAGGGCGACGGGAGTAGCCTGACGCCAGAGGCGATGGCATCTCTTAACAATGTAGCACGGGTAATGAATGACTATCCGGCATCCAGAATCGCAATTCTTGCCTATACCAGCAATTTTGGCTCTGCTCTTGAAACACGCGGGCAGGCCCGAGATCGTGCACGATCAGTAGTCGCATACTTAATCAATAAGGGTGTGGAAGGCGAACGCCTCGAAGCCTATGCGTTCGGCCATTTAAACGACTCTGACGATCAAATAAAGATCAAGGAAGTTGACTGACTCTCGATTTGAGTCAAATAACAAGGCTTGTGTTGCAGAACTTGCAACACAAGTGCCTCTGACAGAGTGCCAGACGATAGACTGTCGGGTTCTGCCCAGAGGCTGTGCTTTTTCCAAAAAAAACGCTCTTCGAATAACAACGCTTTTCTAAAAAAGGCGCTCTTCCCAAAACAAGGCGCTTCCAAAAAAGCCGCTCTTCTCAAACAACGTTATTCTCCGAAAAATCACCCCTGCAAAAATGCGGGTGCAGTAGCAAAGCTTCTGACGCAAGCAGTTTCGGGTGAATGGCGCATGCTCATTCTTGCATTTCGAATGTTACTGTACACTGGTAGTGTACGACGAAAGAGCCGGAACAAAATTGCTCGTTATGTGTTTAGGCCCATGAATTCTTCTGTTATTCAACGAACAAAAATTCTATCAAAAGGGTTGCCGCTTTTTCTGGCCAGCCATTGTGTTTGATGTCAGGCAATTAAAAGATCGTCACCTGGTGGTTGCCGTGTTACTTGGGCCAGCAGTGTGGCTCATGCTTTTGTTTTTAACATCGGCTTCCAGTGATACAGCAACTCTGATTCTGGTTATCAACGTGGTCCTGCTCTATCCCTTACTGGAGGAGCTGGCGTTCAGAGGATTCCTCCAGGGCTGGCTGCTGGAACGTGAAATGTTCCGACGGCATATCGTTGGTTTTACTGTCGCAAACGTCCTGACCAGTCTCCTGTTTGCGTCCGCGCATTTGATTAACCAGCCACCACTGTGGGCAGCTGGTGTTTTTCTACCTTCGCTTGTGTTCGGATACTTCAGAGATCGTCATCAGAGCATAGTCACACCGTTCCTGCTCCATGCCTGGTATAACGCTGGTTTTTTAATGGTTATGTATCGCTAAAGGCACAAGGCTATATCCAGGCTTTCCAGTGCAGCGTCGATCGCATGTTTTGTCTGCTGGCTTAAAGGTACCATTGGCAATCGTACGGTGTCGGTGCAAAGCCCTCGTCGTGCACAGGCGTATTTTACACCGGCCGGACTTGGTTCCATAAACAGTGCTTCGTGTAGCGGTGTAAGCTGTTGCTGCAGGGCAATTGCGCGGACAAAGTCGCCTCGCTGACATGCAGACTGTATTTCAGTGCAAAACTCGGGAACCACGTTGCCGGTTGTTGAGATGCAGCCGTTGCCGCCGGCTGCGTTATAGGCAACTGCTGTGGCGTCTTCCCCGGACAAAAAACTGAAAGTTTTTTGCAGTTCACTCATGGCTACTTTTTCGAGGCAGGGACGGGCCAGATCTTTTGTGGCGTCCTTAACACCCGCGACAGGGTCCAGTTCTGCCAATCGTGCCATCGTCTGAACTGAAATATCAACGTGGGTTCGAGCGGGGATATTGTAGACGACAATCGGCAGAGAGTTGAGATGGCACAGTGCCTTGAAGTGCTGGTATATACCTTCCTGTGAAGGTCGGTTGTAGTAACCGGTCACATGCAGGGCTGCACTGGCGCCAATATCGAAGGCATGCGCATGATGCTCGAGTGCTGCATGTGTATTGTTCGACCCGCATCCCGCAACTACAGGTATAGAACCATTTACCTCTTCGCAGACAATTTCAATAACCCGATGCTGCTCGGCAATATTAAGTACCGGTGACTCGCCAGTGGTGCCAGCTGGCACAAGACCATGGGTGCCCTTGTCCATGTGCCAGTGAACCAGCTTGCGCAACGCCTCTTCGTCAACTGCTCCGTCGACTGTCATCGGAGTAATGAGCGCAACCAGGCATCCGCCCAGTGGCTGTTGTGCATCGGCGCGGTATTCGTTATTGAATGGTTGATCTGACATGAGAGCCCCTCAATGTTGGTTAACGAAAGGTTGGTGAACCAGTTTTGGCTAACCCAGTTTTGGTTAACAAAGAAGGCGAACAAACGTGGTATAGGGGAGGGTAGACAAGCTCCGGGACCACGCAGGGCCGCCGGAGAAAAAGAAATGACAGGACCTTACGCGCGCAGCTTTGCTGCCGGTTTTGATTTACCCGGTTTCGATTGTTTGAGTGCACCCTGAATCCGGGTATTCAAAAAAAGCTTGTCGAGGTGAGTGTCCATGTGAATGCGAGAGTGAAGTATCGACGGTGATTTGTCAATAGTATATGCGTATGATTCCGTGGCTGAATTGCTAATAGCTGCTGCTAAGGAGGTACCGCAAAAAACTATTGGAATGAAAACACGTAAAAAACTGCTTTAAAGAGATGGTTACAAGGATTTGTCGCAAAGAGTATTATATTTTTTGCAATGTGACATAGAAAGCTTTTGCGCTCTGCCCAACCATATAGTCGTCATATCTGACTGAAGAGAAGTTGATTATTTCATCTGCGTGTAGTTGCTTGACTGAATCTGCGACTTCTTCAAAATAAAGCGGCCGGCAGGTAAAAAGCAGGTAGCCCGAGGGCACAAGGATTCGCAACATCTCCGATATAAAATTTCGTTTAAATCTTTTGGTATAGACGCCAATTGAGATGACACCATCATAGCTCTCGTCCGGCAAATCGACAGCTTGTGAGAAATCTGCCTGATATAATTGTTGATAGCAGCCGGTTTCGCTGGCCCGGTTGAGCATATCGGGCGAGAAATCGGTGCCGTCGATTGTGTGGTAGCCGAGTGAGGTCAATAGCTTTCCCACTAACCCGGTACCGCAACCGGCGTCGTGGATGTTAGCGTTTCTATTTTCCAGGAGTTGACAGAACAGCGCAGACCCAATTTGTGGAGCAACATAGCCAAATGAGTCCAGATCATCGTCATAGGTAGCGGCCCACTGACGATAGGCGGCTTTGACTTCGGCTGGATCAGTAGCGTTTACCAGTCGATTCACTAAAGCATCAAGTCGATCAGTGTCGGACATCGTGATTCTTCAAGTGAGTTGTGAACCTGTTAAGTATGAGGAGCGCATTTCTCGTGCGTCGTGCTGTAAGTCACATTGATCGGCCCGATTGTGTCCATGCACGGGCTTATAATGGGTTCGGTATATCAGGCGTTTGTTCGGGAACATGAGTCGTAATGACGATAGTTGTATTGTATACAATATATGCAGTGCGCCTGACATAGTGGTTCCTGTAGCATCAAGTTTCGTGTTGGCGGTAGCATTGTCAAATTTGGAATTATAAATGAAAACCAGTCAATTTGGGCGAGCCATCATCAAGGCACGCGCCTTGTTCTTCGGTGGGTTAACGTGGGGTACACGGAACGCGCAGGCAGACGCTGTTGAACAAATTCTGGATCATACGGTTGCCGATGGTATCAATTTAGTAGATACGACTGAATCCAGCCATCGATGATTGAACATGAATTTTGCAGTCCGGCCGGCTGCGAGTTATCTGAAGGTTTCCCGAGCCCGTTTGATCTTAAGCCCCATCCGCTTGCGCAGCTGGCAGCCCTTGATCTACAGGTATTGTTGCAGTCGATCAGCAGCACGGAGCACAATTTCTTCGCGCCAGATGGTGGAAAGATGTTTGGCGTGCTGGTGGTCCAAAAGCTTGATGCAGCGACTGATGTAGCGTCTGGTGGAGGTAGCAAGCTGGCCTATCTGGCGGCGTATAGCGGCATGTTGGCGGGTCGTTGGGAGCGTAAGGGATTCGCACCTCCCGTGTTTGATTTGGTTGAGAGAGAACAACTGCTTGGCGACGGCCTGGCCAGACTGCGGGTAATGGAAAAGGAAATCGACACACTCCTGCAGTCGACGGAGCGGCAACAGCTGCAACAGAAACTTGGGGCATTAGCTGAGCAACAAAAGCAGGCGCTGTCACAGGCAAATATTCAATTCCAGCGTAAACGTCAGCGACGTCATGAGATTCGCTCCCGGTTAAGCCATGAGCCCCGCGGTACGGAACACGGTACGGAACACGGTACGGAACACGGTACAGAACACAGCACAGAGCCTACGACAGAATTGGATAACCTTGCACAGCAAAGCCAAAGAGATAAGTTGGAATATAGAGCGCTCAAAAGAGGCTGGGCTCAGCGTATCAGCAACCTGCAGTTACAACTTGACGCTTTCGATACCGCTATTACAGAGCTAAAAGCTGCTCGTAAAGCGTTGTCCGGAAAACTGCAGGAGAGGTTGTTCTCAGGCTATCGACTGCTCTCCTATAAAAGCCATTGCACAGGGGCGCGTAAACCTGTCACCGATTTTTTTGAGGCGAGTTTGCCTCCCGGTGGTACCGGTGATTGTGCATCGATTAAACTGCTTCAACAGTGTTATAAACTCAAACTGAAACCCGTCTGTATGGCAGAGTTTTGGTGGGGTTCCTCACCCCCCGGCGGTGTTCGCCATCACCTGCATTTCTATCCTGCATGTCGTGGCAAGTGTCGACCGATTCTGCCTCATTTGCTTGACGGGTTGGACGTTAAGTCGCCGCGTTATGAAGCAGTGATGCACTTCGGGCGGGATGAGCCGCAAACACTTTATGAGGACGACCACCTTTTGGTGCTGGTCAAACCCGCGGGCATGTTATCGGTAGCCGGCAAGACCATAACGGATTCTGTCGAGCATCGCCTGCAGTCAAGATACCCCGGGCTTGTGCCGGATAAGCTGTCGCGTATGCTGGTGCACCGGCTCGATCAGGCAACCTCCGGTCTGATGGTTGCTGCTAAAACCATGGATTGTCACAAATCGCTTCATCAACAATTTGAAAGGCGGGAAGTCGACAAGCGTTATGTCGCTATTGTTGATGGTCTGATCAATCACCATAGCGGAGTTGTTGAGCTGCCGCTGCGAGTCGATCTTGATGATCGACCCAGACAGATGGTTTGCTACCAGCACGGCAAATCGGCGAAGACGCGTTATCGTGTTTTATCAAGCACTCATAGTCAAAGCCGCTTACATCTTTTCCCGGTGACCGGTCGTACCCACCAACTTAGAGTACACTTGGCGCATACCGATGGTTTGAACACGCCAATTGCAGGCGATGAACTCTATGGTAATGCCGCTGAGCGATTGCAGTTGCATGCAGAGCAAATAAGTTTCTGGCATCCGGTCAGTGGCGAGCGTGTTAATTTCAAATCGCCAGCACCGTTCTAGCCTGGATAATTCATAAGGCGACAAGTAAATATTAGCGAAATGCTATGTATACAGTTCCAAATAAATTTTTTAGCACCTTTTTCAAAATAGCAGTGTGTCTATTCGACGCCAGAAGAAAATTTGGCGTCACATCTCGGCCCATCCTCCTCGGCACCTCTTGGGCACATCAGCGAGCCACGTTTCTCAGACGATTGGCCGACCTGTTTAGCCAAATTTCCTCTGGACGCCGAATCCTCATGAATAATCCAGGCTAGGACAGATTCCTGGCCTGTATTAAAAATAAATGTGATCGCAATGTGACTATTTTCAACGAGCAAACCCCCAAACAGTTTAACGATCCGCTGCCGACGAAAACGGATGTCGTTGTTATCGGTGGTGGAATCGCCGGTATTTGTTCCGCCCTGTATCTGGCTCAGCGCGGCGTAAAGGTAGTCGTGTGCGAGAAGGGCAGAGTCGCCGGGGAGCAGTCGTCCAGAAACTGGGGCTGGGTCA
>CAYMVV010000032.1:0-57320 GCA_964393885.1 uncultured Granulosicoccaceae bacterium
TGGAGTTTTCAGCCGCCAGGGCGGCAAAATCAGCCCCATCGACGATTTGCTGTTTAAGATCGAGACATTTTTCTTCACTGTCTACGAGAATATGTCGTGCTGTAGCTGTAGCCATTTTTAGTTTCCTTGATTGCGGTATTTGCGATATAAAAAATCGGTGGTAAAAAAAATCTGCTCTGGCACTGCTTTGCACCCCGTAGCCACACCTGAGTATCGCTCAACAGTGTTTGTTCGCTATTGGGTCAAATAACTTGTGTCAGATAGGTTGTGCCAGATACATTGCGTCGAATAAAGGGTGCGATTGGACTTTTGCAACTGATGCCGTTGCTATCAAAATGAACCACTGTTTGCTGCTCTCAGACGGATCGAGGGACGGCGCCTTATCAGTTAACGCGACTGTAGGTAACGCAACTCAGGACATGCCCGGCTTCCAAACCCCGGATGCAGACTGAGCGCGATCACTTTTCTGTCGCTGCACATCAGCCGCCACATGCTGCGCAAAGGCCATTAACTCCTCCAGGATCTCCTGTTTCTGATTGTCCGGCATGTCTTCCTGGCCAAGCAAAAACCCTATGACAGCGCTCAGGTACTGCGAGGCAACACCAGGATCTTCAGCTGCAGGATCATGTTGTGCGAGCAACTCTCTAACAGATTTTACCAAAGGGCCACTGAGTTGAAGTTGAGACATGGCGAACCGTATATTTTGATAGCATTGAATAATATCAGAAACGCCGCCCTGTCACCCATGTGGTGTGGATAACTGATCAGAGAGCGAATTTTTAGACAGAGTACAGCCCATGACGACGCAGGAAACCATTGAGCAGAAAATAACCGCCGGCCTGAACTGCTCCTATCTCGATTTAACCAACGAAAGCCATATGCACAACGTGCCGCCGGGTTCAGAATCGCACTTTCGGCTGGTTGTTGTCAGCGACGAGTTTGAACAAAAAAATCTCGTCGCCAGGCATCGAACAATAAACAATCTACTGCAGGCTGAACTGGCCGGTTCGGTCCACGCACTGGCACTGCACACGTTTACCGCTGCAGAGTGGCAAGAACGAGGCGAATCAGCACAAACGTCCCCTGATTGTATGGGTGGCGCTCAGCGATAGTGCTCCGCGTGCAGAGGACAGAGGACAGAGGACATCCTAGCCTAACGGCAGCACGTCAGGCATGCGTTGCCGCAAACGCGTCAGCTTACCTTTTTGAATGCGCCACTCCGACACGGTGGTATTAAACAGCACCGCTCTTACGTACCTGCGGGTTTCATCAAACGGTATAGTTTCGATCCAGATGTCAGCTGGTATCGTGCGATCGGATACCCACTGTGACACACGGTGTGGTCCGGCATTGTATGCAGCTGTGGCCAACACGGTATTTTTTCCAAAGCGATCGAGAACATGCCTTAAATACCTGACACCAAGCCGAAGATTGAGCTCACTGTTTGTCAGCTTCCAGCCCGGCACATTCACGCCCAGTTTTCTTCCCATGTCACGTGCGGTGGGCAGCATCAATTGCATGAGACCGATCGCACCGGCAGAAGATTTGATATCCGGTATAAACGCACTTTCCTGCTTCATCACACCGTAAATCAGTTCGCTCGCTACAGAATGGTGATCCGCAAGCCGTGCCACGGAGCTCTGATACGGCGTCGGAAACAACACGTCAAGGGCTTTTTTCTCCTCACTCAGCTCCATCGATGCAAGCGCCCGATCAACCCAGTTGACTGACATCGCCAACTGCGCTGCTGCCACGTAGTGCTCCTTCTCTTTTGACTCCAACACCGCATTCCAAAGCCGCCGCCCCTCCCAGCCCGTACCGGTGAAAAAGAACTCCATGGCGCGGACGATGTCGGGATGATCTGTAAGCTCTTGCAACGCTTTTGTATTCGCCTGTGGTGCATCCAAAACGATGTTGTAGGGAACGCCAAGCTGATCGGCAGCGAGAAAGCCAAAATAATCGAATTGTCCAGACAGTTCACGGTAGATCGGATCTGCCTCCGGGGCACGGTCAAGTTCAGTCAGCACTCGCGCCCGCCAGTACTGCCAGCGATTAGACTGCTTCTCAGCTGCTGTTAACAACTCCAGCGCCTGCAGAGCGCGTTTCCAGTCCTGCTCCAGTAGTGCGACTCTTACGCGCCAGTAACGCACCGCAGGGTCTGATGCCACTGCGGCCAGCAAATCAGCGCTCTCCGGCATTCTGCGTTTGGCAGCGAGCACGGCATACTTGCTGCCGACCGCTGCAACCTCTTCACTGCTGAATCCGAAGGATTGCCCGTTGTCCTGCCAGAACTCACTCGCTGCAACGAGGTCATTTCGCGCCCAGCGACGCAGCAGAAAGGTTGCAACTTTGCGATGATGAGGAGTTTCACCCCGTGTAGCAGGGCTTCTTAAGGCTGCCTCCGGATCGTCAAGCCCCTCTACCCACGTTCTTACAGTTTTGCGATCGCGCTGACCGAAGAATGGCAGCAACTTGTTTATTTCAAAATTATCACCCTGCAGCAGCAGCGCGACCGTTCGCTGCCAAAGTTCACGAGTCGACACATCGCTGGGGTTCTGCACCAGTTTGGCAAAAGCCTGATCACAATTTTTAGTGTGTTTCGCTGGAGTCGCCCACAGCAAAATTGACGCCTTGTCGGCCCGCTCCAGACTGCCATTTTTAACTTTGGCGAGCAGATCGTCGCAGGGATGCGACGGTGCGTTATCAAGACCTGCGATCAACGCATAGCTCTTCCAGTGACCAAGCGCGACCAAACGGTTTTTCATGACCCCTAACAGACGGCGATGCAATCTCCCGTCATTGTATCGACGATAGTAGTCTGCAACCGTGTCCTGTAACTGCAGAGGATTTTTGTGACGGGTAATTTGATGTCTCAGCACCAGGTAATCGAAGTAATACTCAAGCGGATAACCAGTTAAAAGATCTCGCCGGTTTTGTGCCTCCGCAAAATTACCGTCGACAACCTGCTGCTTAAGTTCAACGTAGACCGCACGTTGGGCGCTATAACGATCATACAGTTCGGACGACGTTGCAGGGTTTTGAACTGCATCGCTTTGAACAGCATTATGTTGAGTCGGAGTGTCCGGACCATCAGAGACTTCTTTAAACGTTACTTCCTGTGAATACACAACCGCAGTAAAAAGTAGCGTAAAACAGGGTATTGAAAGTCGCAACGCACTACCTGTGGTTTTGCTCCTGCATCGTTGCACAACACGCAATCGTGTCTCGGACATAACTTTTTTCATCTTCCTATCCGCTCAGTCGAAGCGATGTTCGCACATAAAGGCAACGCTGTGTATGACAGTTGTATATTTAATCAATCAACTCTCTATATATCGATTTTAGATAAACGACAAGAGAGGTTCCCTGACAAGTAAAAGCAATAGATGTTGAACAGGTTACCCGGGCGGATGTCCGGCAACAGGGGGCGTGGCGAGGGTGAGAGATGGCAGCCAGTTTTTACGGTCAGTTGAGGCAAGCAGCCATTCAAACCTGACGTAATCGATCGGTATAGCCGGCCAAAAGATACCAGCCTCGTTAGGTTATTTATTCGCGGACAAGCTTCCGGCTGTACCGGCGACGCGTTTACCAACAGCTCGTTCGAGCAAACACTTGTTGATTTTGGCGATAAACTGACGCACAAATCATTAACCGCTGATCTACAGACAGCACGGACAGAGCATTTCAGGCAAACAACAAACATACGATTGATTTCGGGTCGGATGTCGAGGAGAGTCGTAGTGCAATTACCGTGGCAAAACAGGCCCCTTACCGATTACAGCCGTCGTCGTCATTCCTCGTACAAGCCGCCGCAGTGCAACCATCCGCCCAAGGCGTCGCAGTGCACCATCCTTACAGGCGTCGAAGCACAACGCAGATGCACACTTTCCGCTAAAGTGTTCAATTGCCGAAGGCGAACTCCGGGCGATTGGCGAGACCGTGCCAGTTTTTTTCGTGCTATCTCGCTAAGAAAATGCAGCAATGTGGCTTTGCCACACATCTCCAGGTATCGATCAACGTCACTCAACCCGTATTTCTGTAACAGCGCGCATAGCACGAGGACTTTTCAGCAATCTTCTCTGGTCGCCACAGCAACTGTGTAGGTGGAACCCTGCTTTAGTTTCTTGTAATTGCCAAAAATATCCAAAAAAGCACGCTTCACAAAATTCCTGAGTCCGTTTATCGTCACGATATAAAAACTGCCATTGCGCTCAAGACGCTCAAATGCGTCATAAAACATGACATAATAAAGTTCCTTGCCTGACTTGGCGGGCAGATTCGACACGATCAGATCGTATTGCTCTGCTGGTACCTGTTTGAATCCATTGCTAAGAAACACCCGACAATTGCCCAGCTGGTTAAGCTCGACATTCTTTTGGCAATAGTCGGTTGCAACGAAATCTTTGTCAATCAGAGTGACACTGGCTGATGGATATTGCCGCGCTAAAGTCAGTCCGATAGCGCCATAACCGCAACCAAGATCCAAAATCGATGAACGATCGACGGATGGAATATGATCAAGCAGCAAACGACTACCGGCGTCTACCTCGCGAGGCGAGAATAACCCCCATGACGTTTGAAATAACATTGCCTGGCCGCAAAGGGTTTCGCGAATAACCAGATCCTGACGGTATTTCTCGATAATTTCCCGCGTGATTTTCACCGCCATCAGAACCGCCAGAAGCTATAAATCAGAGTTTTACCGGGCCTGCGGGCTCGTGAGCATTCGGAAACGACGACTATCGGGAGTTGCATGTCTCGTGGAGACTCCATAAATTATACAAATTTGCGCGAGGGCAACAGGCTAATAGAATTCCTGCCCGGGCACACTGGATTTTTAATTAAAGATACAAGGCAGATACACAATGCGTTTTATTTTGCTTGGAGGCCCCGGAGCTGGTAAGGGCACCCAGTCCACTTTTATCTGTAAACGATATGGTATCCCGCAAATCTCAACCGGAGACATGCTACGTGGCGCCATAAGCGAAGGGACACCGCTCGGCGTGGCCGCAAAAAAAGTGATGGACGTAGGGGAACTGGTATCCGACGATTTGATTGTGCGGCTGGTCAAGGAACGCATCACCCAGGATGACTGCAATGCCGGGTTTTTGTTTGACGGGTTCCCTCGCACCATTGCGCAGGCTGACGCGTTGAAAAAAGATGGTATTTATATCGATGCCGTTCTCGAAATCGCGGTTGATGACGACGAAATCGTCAAACGAATCAGTGGCAGACGCGCCCATCTTCCCTCCGGCCGGACCTATCACATCATCTACAACACACCAAAAAAGGAAGGCCTCGACGACATAACCGGTGAACCGCTGGTGCAACGAGAGGACGACAAGGAAGAAACAGTGCGTCGCCGTCTGGCGATTTATCATGACCAGACCGCTCCGGTCATTGACTACTATAAACAGTGGGCCGCCACAGGAGACAGCAATGCTCCAGTGTTTGCATCTATTGATGGCATTGGCTCGGTCAGTGAGATTCGCGACGGGCTGTTCTCATCCATTGACAGTATTCGCTAAGCCTGTGTTCGCACATCCTGTGTTCGCACATACAGACACTTCCCTATTCAACAATCGCTGTGTGACACCTGTCGCGCAGCGGTCCGTTACCCTGATCAACCATTGCTGTTGCATTTTTTCAGTGGTCACAATAAAAAATCCCGCTTGAAGCGGGATTTTTATCTTTACAGTCGCAGTTGGCTGGAGACCAAACCTTTTCAGCCTGCCCTGGTTACCCTGCAAAGCACGCGAAGATCAGTTTTGGTGCCTGACTCATTTTTAGTCTTGTCAAAAAATTAAGGCCACCGGCAGAGAATGCTCTGTTGGCCGCGCCAAAGTCCAACGTGCGTCAGTGCTAATCACGGATGCAGCTCCACTTTGAGTGATTTCAGAGTTTCCATGGTCACACCACCCCTGGACAGATTTTTGTCTCTCTGATAAGCCTCTACCGCGCTAAGTGTTGCACTGCCAAGCACCCCGTCGATATCCCCTGGATCAAAACCATTTTCGTCCAGAGCCCGCTGTATGCGTGCCACCACCTCTTCGTTTACATTCGTCTCGCACAATATTGACTGCCAGGACAGCCGCTCATTCGACACTTTTACCCGCTTCGTCACAGTTTGAAATTCTGCCGGTAAGCTCACCCGATTTTCTTTGGGTGGTTCGATCATTTTTCTGACACGAATCGTTGAATACTCAGCCTCGGTGTTTTTCTTTACTACGGTCGCGGGGGCTTCTACAACCTGTCTCCGAACGGTCTTGAAGACAGGGGGTACATCCACCTGACGAGTCGAAGCGGGTGCCTTGACCACGGTTCGAGTGATTGTTTTGTAGGTTGCTGGCTCCACCACCAGGCACAAAATCTCACCAGTATTACCATCTATCCGCTCAATCGGCCCTCGCCCCTTTTTCCAGACAGTCTGCTCAGGGCGATCCAGCACTCGCTCAGTCACTGTTTCAAACTCGGCCGGCACGGGCACGAGTCGGGTAGTAGCAGGTTCAACCATCACACGTTCTTCTACCCATCGATATTGTGTCGGTACCACTTCAACCGTCTCACCGGCTTCCTTTATAAGAATTCGCTCCTCGACCCACTCAAACTTGGCAGGAACGACGGTAATCTTGTCACTGGCCTCGCGCTTCAGGACTTTTTCGCTCACCACGTCGTACTTGGCGGGGACCAGAACTTTGGCATAACACTCCCCGGGTTTTGCATCGGGTGGATACAGGCTAACCCCATCTTTCACTGTGTCTTGCGACTTGGCGCCACTGGTTGCAAAAAGGGCAAGCGCTACCGCCAGCGCTGTCTTGTGCAGAATCTTGCTTTGTGACTTAGCATTTATTGTCATGTCAACATTCTCATGAATTTTTGTTATAGTAGATTGCTTTCTTCGGCAAACGCAACCTTACGAGGCTGTCACCTTCGATTATGCCTTAATTATTGCGTATTTGTCACTTTCTGTTAAGAATTTTTTTCACTTTGATTCAGTTTGTTTACCAATCAATCCTTCCCGCAAAGTAGAAAAAGCAGACCGATCAACTAGCTGACCAGATTCATCCAATTCGGGGTACGGCAGGTTGTTGTCATCACAAAAGCGAGCCTCTGTCGGGCGGTACCACCGATACAGCGTGTTTCGATAGGTCTCCGGATCAAGCCGGCATGTGTTGTAAAAACCCGCCAGATCACGTTGCCGCTGCGCTTCGAGCAGCACAATGGCCGCTGCTACCGACACGTTGTATGACTCCACCATGCCCTGCATGGGAATAAACACATGCTTGTCTGCCAGCTCTGCTGCTGCGTTACTGACGCCGTACAACTCTGCACCAAACAAAACCGCAGTCTTGAGACAGTAATCGATATCGCGGAAACTGACTGATCTATCGCTCTTATGCACAGCGACAACCTGAAAACCTCGCGCTTTCAGCGGCTCGACCGCGGCATTAGCACTATCGTGGAGCGACAGATCTATCCACTTGTCACTGCCCATTGCTATGCCACTGCGAGCACGAAAATTTTCATCTTTGTTCATGACCGCGTGCAGTGAAAAAACCCCTGCTGCATCGCACGTACGCATAATCGCCGACACATTGTGAGGCTTATGCACATTGTCTGTAACAACCGCCAGATCTGGTTGCCTGCGATCCAGACAGGATTTGATTTTCCTGAATCGAGCCTCGGTCACACCCGCTTTCCAGTGATCAGCTCGACCAGAGCGCGATGAGTCTCCTCCGGCTTTTCCGTCATCATCATATGCCCGCAATCTGGCAAAGAGATAATTTCGCCATTGGGCAATAAATCGAGTAGTGACCTGGCTGATGCCGCCGGCGTCATTGAGTCGAGCTCGCCCAGAATCAATCCAGCCTTGCAAGCAACCCGCTTCGCTGTCGCTTCGCCACCTTTATATTCATTGCAGGCTTTCAGGTCGGTATACATAGTCCCGGGCGTTGCTTGTTCCATCACCCGTTCGGCGAAATTCTGCGCATGGATTCCGGCAACCGGGTTGCCGCCGATTTGCCCGCCATAACTGTGGCCATATAGCGAGATCATATCGATAGAACTGTGGTCATTGGCTTGCGCTGCATCCAGCAAATGCTTACTGACGACCATGGGTATTGCTGTGCCTAACATCGCCAGCACCCTTGTTTGTTTTAACTCTGCTGCGCACTCAAGCGCTATCAACGATCCCATACTGTGTCCCGCAAATACGACATCGTCCAGCAGTTCCAGTTGCGCAAGCAGTTGCAGCACAAATTCCGCATTCTGCTCTATGGTGGTCAGTGGCTGCCCGTCCGACAACCCGTGGCCGGGCAAATCAATTGATACCACGTTGTAGCCGGCTTTAGCCCAGTAACGCGCCAGCAGAGTCCATGCGGTATGGTCCATTGCTGCACCGTGAATAAACACAATCACTGGAGCGCCCCGCGTGTGAGGCTCACCGCCGGTGTTGGCAAAAACCGACAGCCCATCGACATTCACTCTCATGAACGAGCTCCTTTTGCCGCCGCACTTTTTTGCGATGCACGAAGACCCTTACGCAAATCATCCAGCAGGTCCTGTTCGTCTTCCAGACCAATCGACAATCGAACCAGCCCTTCGGAAATACCTGCCATTTGCAGTGCCTCATGATCCATTCGACCATGGGTGGTCGAAGCCGGATGAATCACCAGCGATTTGGCATCCCCTACATTGGCCAGATGCGAAAAGAGATCGAGCTTCTCTATAAAACGGCGGCCTGCATCTCTGCCTCCCTTCAGCTCAAAGCTAAACACTGCCGTGCTCCCGTTAGGTAACAGACGAGCAGCCAGTTTATGGTCAGCATGTTGTGGCAATTCCGGATAGGCAACGCTTTCAACCGCCTCGTGATCGTTCAAAAACGAAACCACGGTCCGGGCATTTTTAATATGTCGCTCCATTCGCATGGAAAGGGTTTCGCAGCCTTGCAACAGATAGAAGGCATTAGCCGGGCTCATGCTGGCCCCAAAATCTCGCAACCCCTCTTTTCTGGCTTTCATGATAAACGCCGCGGGTCCGAACTCCTCAACGAAATTCATACCGTGAAAACCTTCGTAAGGCTCTGAGAGCTGCTTAAACTTGCCAGAGCCACTCCAGTCAAATCGACCGGAATCCACGACACAGCCGCCAATCGCAACACCGTGTCCACCGACAAATTTAGTCAGCGAATGTATGGTGATATCCGCTCCATGATCAAATGGTTTGATCAAACAAGGCGGGGTTAGCGTGGAATCCAGTACCAGCGGAACACTGTGGTCGTGGGCAATCTGCGCGATGCGAGGAACATCCAGCACTTCACAACCCGGATTAGCCACAATTTCACCAAACAGCAAACGCGTATCGTCAGTGATCGCCGCCCGCCATTCATCAGGGTTTTGCGGATCCACAAACGTCGTGGTTATACCGAATCGGGGCAATGTGTAGGCCAGTAAATTGTGCGTACCTCCATAGAGTGCACGTGACGCGACAATGTGCGCTCCACTGCCAACCAGGGTGGTGATCGCAAGATGAATTGCAGCCATCCCGCTGGCCGTGGCTACGGCACCAACGCCACCTTCAAGGGCAGCCATACGCTCTTCCAGAACAGCCACGGTCGGATTGGAAATTCGGGAGTAAACATGCCCTGCCCGACCCACATTAAACAACGATGCCGCGTGTTCGCTGCTATCGAAAACAAAGGATGTACTTTGATAAAGCGGTGTAGCACGCGCACCGGTTACCGGGTCCGGACGCTGACCGGCGTGTAGCATCAATGTGTCAAAACCAATATGGCGTGGCATAGTCTTCACCAGAAAAAGGAGAGGTAAAGTTTATCAGATCATGGTGTTTCCAAAGCGGGTACCCACTGGTTCCTGCTACGCGGCGTTCCACTGCGCACCCCCGGCGATAGATAATCTGCAGCGCACTGGTGCGATACTGTCAGTTACTCTACACTTCGGCGGTTAAACAACCAGGCAAGCGGGCTGTCTCTGGAACTGCAAAGGCTACCCGTAAGCGCTGACGTATTCCGCCAGGCCTGCACATTTCGGCCTTGCAGTGACAACCAGGGCCCTGAAAAACGGGTCCGGTATTTTTCGGCACACTCCACTGGCCAACAGAGATTCAACATGCCAAACACGATCAAAAAGGTAGCCGTTATCGGCGCAGGAACCATGGGCGCAGGCATAGCAGGTCTATGCGCCGCCAACAATTGCGATGTAGCACTTCTGGATATAAAAGCTGAAACCGCTCAACAGGGAATAGACAAACTGTGTGGCGGCAGAAACCCTGCGATCAATGCCGAGCAGGCAGCCAGAATCACAGCAGGCTCACTGGACGATCTGCACCTGATCGGCGACAGCGACTGGATTTGCGAAGCCGTCGTTGAAAACCTGCAAATAAAACGAGATCTGTTTACTCGCCTGGAACCAGTGCGCAAGGATGGTTCGATCATTTCGACCAACACGTCTGGTATCCCGCTGCGCGATATCTACGCAGACATGCCAGAGCGTTTGAGACGTGATATTGCGGTTACGCATTTTTTTAATCCCGTGCACATTATGAAGCTGGTCGAACTTGTGCCCGGCACTGACACAAGCACTGAAACAATGGAAACGCTGGCCGGCTTTCTGGGCGGTCCATCGGGAGATGGTCTGGGTAAGGGCGTAGTCTATGCCAAAGACACGGTTAACTTTATTGGCAATCGTATCGGTTGTTTTTGGATGCTGGCCGGATTACACAAAGCACTCGACGCGGACATTTCACTGGAAACAGCTGATGCACTAATGTCAAAACCAATCGGGCTGCCACCGACCGGGCTCTATGGTCTGATTGATTTGATTGGACTAGACGTTATGGATTTTGTTGGCAAGAACCTGGAGCAAAATTTGCCGGCGAGTGACATTTGCCGAGCCTATGTAAAACTACCCGCAACAGAATCTGAAATGCTTGCCAACGGACAATTGGGTCGCAAGACCGGTGGCGGTTTTTACAAAATGTTGAAAGCGGACGACGGCAGTAAGAGCATGCAGGTTTTTGATTTGCAGGATCGAGACTGGCGCGCTTTGCAGGCCGTTACTCTCGACAGCGCACACCAGGACATCGCATCCCTGCTGTTTGCAGAAGACGCGGAAGGACAATTTGCCTGGGATATTATGAGCGAAACATTTACCTATGCCGCATCGTTAGTACCGGAAATCTCGAACGATATAGTCAATATAGATCGCGCTATGAAATGGGGATTCAATTGGGCACAAGGGCCATTTGAAATGATGGACCAGGTAGGTGCAGCAAAAATAGTAGATAAATTACAGAGCCAGGGCACTGTGCTCACAGGTATGCTAAAGGTATTAAACGATAACAAATTGAGCCGATTCTACGACAACACAGACGGTGGCATGCACTATCTGGGCGTAGATGGGAAGTATCATCCACTAATGGAAAGCTAGTAAATCCGCCCCGGCGAGTGGGGCGCTGTCGTGCAGCAAACAGGATTTGCCCTTAGCAGCACAAAACTGCCGTACCAGCTGGTACGGCAGTTTGTTGTCCCGCATTATATCAATGCGACTGTACCGGGCACTACAGCGTACTGCTAAGTAGAAGCAGCATTCAAAAGATACCCATTAGTGCAAGGGCTTTAAGTGCAAGGATTTAATTGCCTGCCTGAGGCTGAGAACCAGCCTCTGTCGATGCAGCGGAAGTATTATTGATTACAGCTGTCGATGACGATTCGCCCTCTTTCACCTCATCCGTCTGCTCGACAGCCTCAGTGTTGCTGTCAGCCGCTTTTTTACCGAATGAAATCAAACTGCGATTACGTTCAACCAGCTTGGCACCGATACCATTAACTTTGATCAGATCCTGCTCATCGACAAATAACCCGTGCTCGGCTCGATAAGCCACAATCGCGCGTGCTTTTGCATCACCGATACCATTTAGATTTTCAGCGATGGTCGCTGCGTCGGCACTGTTGATATCGACAGCTTGCGCTGCAAGGGACAGGTTTACAAAACCAGATAAAAATAGAATGGCAATTGCGAACATCTTTGGAAACATCTTTACTTCTCCCAATTACTGATAACTCTGACTACAAATACTGCATTAACTCGCTTTTCGTTCTGAACTTCTGCTCTTGAACTTCTGCTCTTGAACTACCGCTCTGAACTACGCGCCAATGCGACTGGCACTGGTATAACTTTCATTCCAACACCGGAACAACAAAAGGTGCAGTGAACGCCACACCAGTGAGTCAACGATAGCGCGCCTTAATTTCAGTTAATTTGATTCAGTGCACAAAACCGGCTATTTTTGCCCACTGCATCACAGGCTTCTCATGGCAAAACAATGCATGCAGCCAACCGTCTATTCCTCACCAGCCGCTTTGCGTTCGTATTCCACTTCCATTACCGGTAGTAGGAATTCAATGGTGGTGCCGACATTCTCCTCACTGGTGGCGTGCACACTTCCACCATGCTGGCGGATGACAGTTGCCACCAGAGCCAGTCCCAGTCCGGTTCCTTTAAATTGCATTTGAATACTTGGATCCCGGTGGAAACGATTAAACAGCTTATCGATACGCTCTGCCGGTATACCAACCCCCTGATCAACCACCTTGGTACTCAACATATCTCCGCCCTTTAAGCTGGTTATGATGTCCACACGTGTGCCTTCAGGGGAGTATTTGATTGCATTGCCAACTACATTAACGAATGCTCTTTCCAGCAAACTGGAATCTGCGGTAATCCACACGTCTTCGTCGATATCGTGCACCACTATGTCCATATCTTTCTGTCGTGCCTGTGGCAGTAGCTGATCTATAGTCGACTCAACGATGTTTTCAAAAAACACTGGCTGCAACTGATCCACCTGCAGATTCTCTGCTCTGGTCAGTCCAAGTAAGTCATCAATCATGCTCAAGGTTTTGTTGATATTTTTTTCGACCTGCAAAAATGGCTTTTTCCTTATCTGATCCTGCATACTCTCTCGCTCTTGTGAAACGAGGTATAGGGAAGATATCAAGGGTGATCGCAAGTCATGCGACAGATACTCGATCAGCTCGCTTCTCAGACGCTCTGCTCGCCTGATTTCACTCAAATCCACAGCGCTGGCAACCACCAGGCGGTCTGCCAGAGAATCACCCAGAACATGGAAATCTATAACCAGTTCACGATCGTTTTTCACGTAGTTCAATTGCCAGTCATTACCCCCAAGCATTAACGCCTCAAACGCATCCTTGTCTATACGAACAGGATCTTTACCCAAACTGACCAGAAACTCACGCACAGATTGATTTTTTGGAGCAAGTTCGCCAAACATCTCCGACGCCAGTTCGTTATAGCGCATGAGCTCCCCCACAACATTCCAAACAATCAATCCCGCCGGACTACCGTTAAAAACGTTGTCATTCAGTATCTTTAACTGAAGCATGTTCTGGTTTTGCAAGCTTAATCGATCTGCATTAGTCTGCAGACTCTCGATTGTTCCGCCGGACCCCGGCGTCATGGTGCGAGACTTTACCCTCGACGCATTGTCGAGAAACTCACTAAACTGTTGATTCAGCGTCTGATCATTAAAACCGAAGCCTGCAATAAAAGGATCCTTTGATTTAAAACGCTTGACCATCAACTCACCGCGTTTTGTCCATGACTGATTAACGATCTTCTCTATCTCAGCCGCACTCTCAACCGCACTGCTATCCGTACCAGACTCGACCTTACGATCCAGATATAGAAACCATCGCTTCAGTCCGAGATGTGATTCCGCGTTTCTAAACAAGCTTTCCAGAGGTAACCCTGCACTTACACCGAGATCATCTTCATAGATAGCAAGCTTGTCTGTCTCTGCACTAATAAAGCGAGATGCAAACTCCAGCCTGTGCCAACTCCAAAGTGGAAACGCCAAAAGAACAGGAATAGCAGCTGTCAATGGCGCAAACCATAACCCGGCATATCGATACAGCAAAAAACTAAGAGCGATAGGTAAAAACGCCAATACAATGGTTGCCAGAAGCCCCCAGCGCGGCCTCGATAATGAGTAGATTGCCAACAATGCGGCAATAGAGATAGCCACCAGCAGATAGGTAATCCAAACCCCTGCCTGCCCGATCAGCGTTCCCTGCGATAAAGCGCTATAAATATTTGCATGGACTTCCACGCCCGGTAACGGTTGGTCCTCACCTAAAATCGGTGTTGGCACTGAATCACCAAGACCGGTGGCAGTCAGACCAAAAAAGATGACGGAGCCGTTGATAACATCTGGATCGAAATCTCCGCTAAGTACATCATAAGCCGAGATTGTTCTAAACGTATTTTTTGGGCCGTGGAAAGGTATCAATACTTCGTAGTCACCAACCCAGCTGGTAGCCGGATCGAGGTGGTCGACGCGTTCACCGGGTAATTCGTCGGGTGCTTCTCCCAATGACTCAAGTGCTATTAACGAGAGCATCGACCAGTGCGGAGTTTTGCATCCGGCACGCAGATGAGCACGTCGAACGATACTATCGCTATCGATCGGAAGGTAGATATGCCCGAGGTTTTTCGCTGCCATCAACACGGATGCAATCGGTAGTTTTTCACAGGAAAGAAATTGCCCTCGTCCCTCCGTATGAATGGGAAGAATGACGCTCTCTGCTCTTTCTATCGAGAACGCGAGCCTTGCATCATCTGCAGGATTTTTCCTGTCTGACTCAGAATACAGCACATCCATCAAAATGATTTTTGCACCTGCATCGGCCAGATTATCTACAATTTTGGCTTGATCCAGACGCGACCAGGGCCAGCGTCCGTGTTTTTCCAGACTGTGGTCGTCTATGCCAACAATAACCAAATCACTTGCCGGCGTCGACTGGTTGAATCGCACCCAGTTATCATGTACCAGACGATCCATTTTCAGGGTGGCGTCAACCTGGCTCATGAGGTACGTTATGATACCGAAGAATAGATAGAAGACGACCAGCGTCAGAATGCTTAGTCGTCCCGGACTACTCAGGTGATTGTCAATTACCACTACTATGCTATTGCGTTCAAATGTTGTGACCGAAAGGTTGTTGCCAGCTTCTTCTCCAGCTTTTTCTAAAGACGTTGCCTGCTGCAATACTGGCTAAGCTGGACGAACTCGATGGTATCAGCCAGTTTATTTGTACACTCATCCCAACAATCACCGAGAACTGGCACGAGAACGGCCACGAACCAACGCATACAGCCAAGCACATGGTTCGTATTTTTCGAGCTCGCGGTTCACTCACTTGCAGATCAACGTTCGGCTTTGTACTCATACAATCCACCGTAAATGGATACTGAGTTATCCGATAGTATTTCACGGGCCACAAGATACCAGTTCGGGTTATCGCCGACATCGAGTTTAAGAGCATTGCCCGGTTGCAGCTGATAGGTTTGATATTGAAGCAATCGATCCAGCCCTTCAGCATACTGCAATTCATTACCAACGCGAATTTCCAGCGGGCGCTCGCTTTCAGAACGAATTTCCATTTCATTATCAATGACCTCTATGTTGAGCTCGGGGCCAGTCTCCTTGTCTATTGACACCTGCTGCAGCTTCCTTGTTGCTGTAAATCCCCTCAATCCATTTTGGTCAACTGCACGCACACCGATAAAGTAGTCGCCTGGCTGAACCCCGGAAAAAACAACCGTCGCACCCTGCTCACTCGTGCTGTTCGCGCTGGTAGTTACCACATTGGTCATCGCCTCATCAGTGGCTATGGTAACCAAATAGCGCTCTGCATCCTCAACAGCGTCCCACTGCAAAAGATCTTCCGCGCTCACTCGGTTGAAATTGACAACCTCCGGAAACTGCGCTGCTGGCAGCAAATCATATTGTGTTGCAATGCTGCGACCTTCGCCTGCCAGTGTCCCCTTACCAACCGGCACCCGTGCAGATTGTCCGGCAATGCTAATCTCTACCTCTCCCTCTGTTACGCCCAGTATATTGCCGTCACGAATATCAAAGTCGAATTTCGTTCCACGTACCACAGCGGACGCATAAGGAGTTTCAATAGTAAAGCGAGTCGGCAGTTCAAATTCCAGACCACCCACGTCAAGGTTTAGTTCTCCTTCTGTACTGCGCAAGCTAATAACGCAAGACACTGTTTTGTTAAAACACTCGAGCTTCTCGACAACCACTGCACTGTTGGGGAGGATGTTGACCTGGGACTGGTCGCGAAAAGTGAGGCTGACAAAACCATCTTCACCGGTTTTGATCGCGTCACCGACAAAAATTTTCAGGCCCTTTTTAATTTTTTCTACCGATTGCGTGATTGCTCTGATCAACTCGGCTGTACCTTTTGCAAAAGCCAGTCGGGCATAATTACGTTTTTGCACAAGGCTGGCCGGTATAACAATCACATCGCCAGGTCGTAGCTTGTCCGGCTCCGCTATTTTGTTCGTACGCGCGACCACTTTCCAATCTTCTACTGTTTCAAGCTCGCGCAGCAATATGGCGCTAAGAGTTTCACCTGGCTTAACAACGAGGTGCAAATCGCGGTTGTCAGATCGCACAGATTCGACAACAGTAGCCTCTGCAGCAGCATAACCCGGCATCAACGCTAAGGAGGTGACAACGGTGAAAGCGGTTAACAATCCGGTGCAGCACCTTGGCAATAGCCTGCAGGTTTGCCGGGGAGCGATTTTTTCACGATCGACAGATCCATCACACCATTTGCTAACTACAGACAGACCGTTGCCCAGATAATACTGCAGGTCATAAGGCTTCATACAATAGCTCCAATAATTGGGTTAATGGAAACGCCTGTCACAACATTCCAACCGTTTATCGTTCTCCATGCAGACAAAAAGCCCGCGTGGTCAGCTTTGATTACTCAGTCCGTCAAACAAAAGAAAGCCAAGAGTTATCATCGGGCCTGGCCGACACCATTTCCGTAACTTATCGCGGCAACAGCTTGCCGCAGGCATCTGATCACCATCAACTTACCGACCTCCAATCCCATGTATGAAAAACCACAGGTAAACACTACAGGCGCGGTGCCACTGTGTTATCGCAAGGTATCAACCCAAGATCTCAAAACCCCAGGTATCACCAAAGGTGTCGAACCCGGGTATCAAACCCGAGGTATCAAACCCGAGGTATCAAACGCAGGGTATCAAACCGCGGGGGTGTGCTCTTCAAGCCGATACCCGTGCTGGTAAATAGAGGTTAATTTCCACTTTTCAGAAGCAGAGAGTTTTAACTTTTTACGCAGTCGGCTGGCATGTGTATCGACTGTTCGCGTATTGAGCTCAGCTGAGGTTCCCCACACCGACGTCAGCAGATGTTGACGCGACAAAACTCTGCCTCTGTTGCGGAACATAAACAACGCTAAATCGTATTCTTTCTCAGTCAGCTTTACCGCGTCACCGTTGATACAGATCTGTCGATTACTGGTATCGAAAGAGTAGGGCTCATAGTCGAGCAGTTCTGTTTCGGGTTGAGCACGACGCGCCAGCGCGCGAATCCTGGCCAGCAACTCCAGCTCTCTGACGGGCTTCACGAGATAATCGTCCGCACCACTCTCCAGTGCCGAGACAATATCTTCCTCGCCCTGTCGCGACGTTATAAAAATAACGGGAACATCGCTAACTATACTTTGGCGTAACCATCTGAGGATCTCGATACCTGTCGCATCCGGTAAGTTCCAGTCGAGCGTTATAACGTCGTAGCTGGTCTTACGAAACGCACGCTGAAAGCTCTCAGGCTCGTGAAACACTTCACATTGATGGCCACGGTCAGATATCCAGCCCTCTACTCGATTCGCCTGATCTACATCGTCTTCGAGCATGCCGACTCGTAGTATTTGTGCCTCGGCCAAGATATCTACTCCTGTGTGTATTTTTGACTTAAGCCGCTGGAGCAGCCTCCGGGCTGGGGTTAAAGTAGTGACGGCCAGCCTCTATTTTGGTTAACTCTTCCACTAGACGCGCATAATCGTACTCATTTCGTACGAAATCAATCTCCGAAGCGTTAACAATTAATAAAGGCGTTTCATTGTAGGAATAAAAGAAGTCCGTGTAGGCCCGCTGCAGACGAGCCAAATAGCTGCTGGCTATCGATTGTTCAAATGAATTGCCGCGATTTTCAATCCGATCATACAACACATCCAGCGGCGCCTGTAAATAGACCACCAGATCAGGCAAAGTGAGCTCAAAATCCAGCTCCGCGGCGATATCGTTGTAAAGCAGGTATTGTCTCTCGTCGAGTGTCAAACTCGCGAACAATCGATCCTTGGAAAACAGGAAATCTGACACCCATTTACCCTGCGAATCTGCACTGTGAGAAATACGTCGCATTGCCTTTCGGCGTGTCATCAGAAAATGCAGCTGTGCGGGCAATGCATTCACTTCAGGACGATGGTAAAAATCCTTCAGAAAAGGATTACTGGCGGCATCCTCAAGTATCGGAGTGGCACCGAACGACTCGGCAAGCCGATTCGTCAGTGTGGTTTTCCCAACGCCTATCGGCCCTTCTACTGCAATGTATCGCATATTGCCCTTATTGCCCTCGTTCTCAGGGGACTTTACCTGATGTGAAGAGACTTGCTGCAAAGTGTATCCTCCGACTTACTGTTTAAAAAGCGGAGTCTCGCACAAACCGCAGAGCGCAAGGCCAATCCGACAGTAACGTAATCAGCCAGCAGATTTCTTATCTGACGACCGCCCGTTGTTGCGAGGACGCCGCTGAGTTCTGGATTGTCGAGCGCGGCTTTTCGCAGACAGCAGCAATTCCTGCCCTTCCGGCAACTCCTGCATTTTCTCCCAGGCAGTACAAAACGAATCGAGCTCTTCGCCAGCTTCACTGCGCAGGCAAAGAAAATCATAGGCCGCTCGAAAGCGGGGGTTACCCAGTAATCGCATCGCTCGCTTGCCCCGCGTCTTGTACAATCTGGGTTGCAGCGCCCAGATTTCTCGCATCGGCATCGAAAATCGTCGTGGCAATGCAGTCGCTGCAAGCTGACCCGGCACAACCTCGTCTGCAGCCGCAAACATTGCCGGTACCGGGGGCATACCCTGTTGCTCGTGACGAGCCGCGGCGGCGACAACATCTGACCAAAGCATCACTGCATAGATAAATGCCGGTGTCACCGGTTGCTCATTCTGTATTCGTGAATCTGTGTTCCTCAGTGCAATGCCAATCAGCCGCTCAAGATATTCATCTTTATTTTGCAATCTGACTGCAGTCATAGGAAACAGATACTGCAGCAGGTTGTGTCTGCACAATTGCTCAAAACTCTCAGTGCCATGTCCGGACTGCAACAGCTTTAACACCTCCTCGAAAAGCCGTGCAGGCGGAATATCCGCCAAACTGGACGAGTGCTCGGTGATAGCCTGCTCCACGTCGTTATCAAGATCAAAGTCGAGCTTGGCCGCAAAGCGCACAGCTCGCAGAGAGCGCACCGGGTCTTCTGTTATTCTCTCAGCCGCACTGCCAATGAATCTGATTTTTTTTAACCCCAGATCTTCAACCCCTCCAAAGAAGTCAACCACGCTAAAATCTGCAATGTTGTAATACAGCGCATTAATGGTGAGGTCACGTCGGATTGCATCATCCGCCAGTGTGCCACCAAATACGTTGTCGCGAACGATCCGACCAGTGTCGCCAACCACGCCACCGGTGCCTTCAGTGTGCGCCGCTCTAAAGGTTGCCACTTCGATTATATCTCTGCCGAATATGACGTGAGCCAGCCTGAATCGCCGGCCTATCAGACGACAATTATCGAATAGCTCTTTTACCTGCTCCGGACTGGCATCCGTTGCGATATCAAAGTCTTTAGGCAATTTGCCCAGAAGCAGATCGCGCACCCCACCACCGACAAGATAACTGGCAAAGCCAGCCTCATGCAGACGATATAGCACTTTGAGCGCGTTTTTACTGATATTGGACCGCGATACCGGGTGCTCGCTGCGCGACAGGGTATTAGGCTGCATGGCTTGACTCCACGGTCCGCGCTACCCGCGACAAACCCATCACTGCGCCTGAAAGAATTCTGTCACTCTCGACAACCAACAACGATGACGGACCTTGCAACTGTGGCCGCAGTAGATCGCTCACGCTCACGCTGTCTCCTTTAATTCCAAAGGAGTCTGGCTAGAGTGCCTGATCGTCTTCTTCGCCAGTTCTAATTCGTATCACCCTGTCCACGGTTTCGACAAAGATTTTTCCGTCGCCAATTTTACCGGTTCTGGCGGCATTGGTGATCGCCTCAACGCATGCTTCAAGCTGATCCTCGCTAACAACTGCCTCCAGCTTTACCTTGGGTAAAAAATCGATCACGTATTCCGCTCCTCGATACAGCTCCGTATGGCCTTTTTGTCGGCCAAACCCTTTCACCTCGGTAACGGTAATGCCTTTAACACCAACTTTGGACAGTTCTTCACGAACGTCCTCCAGCTTAAAGGGCTTGATGATAGCCGTAATTTTTTTCATGACGTTATGATGCCAAAAATTAATAAATAAAAAACATTACTCAAAAACCGGAGGAAACGCGACGTACAAGGTTTCAGCGTTCCATCAAGACGTAACGCTCCTACTCAAATCTGGTGCTTCTGGTCAAATCTGGTGCTTCTGGTCAAATCTGGTGCTTCTAATCAAATCTGGGAGACGACGACACTTTATGAATACTCAGATCGGCTCCGTTGTACTCATCCTCTTCACTGAGTCTGATACCCACCGTCGCCTTGAGCACACCGTATACAAGAAAGCCGACAATCAGCGCGAAAACAACACCGGCAAGCGTACCCAAAAATTGAGACACCAATGTAACTCCACCGAGCCCACCGAACTTTTCAAGCCCGAATATGCCAGTGGCAATACCGCCCCATGCACCGCACACACCATGCAATGGCCACACACCCAACACGTCGTCGATTTTTAATCGTTTCTGCGTCAACATAAACAGCCACACAAACAGACAACCGGCCACCGAACCCACTGCGAGCGAACCGATCGGGTGCATAATATCTGAACCGGCACAGACTGCTACCAGCCCTGCCAGAGGTCCATTATGTACAAAGCCGGGATCGTTCCTGCCCACCACCAAAGCAGCCAGCAGGCCGCCGACCATTGCCATGAGCGAATTTATCGCTACCAGACCACTAATGCCACCAATTTCCTGCGCCGACATGACATTAAAACCAAACCAGCCAACGGTCAGTATCCAGGCACCAAGCGCCAGAAAGGGAATACTTGATGGCGGGTGTGCCAGCAGCACCTTACCCTCCGATGTGTAGCGCCCTTTTCTGACCCCGAGTAATATTACCGCACCGAGCGCGATCCAGCCGCCAACTGCATGAACGACCACAGACCCGGCAAAGTCGTGAAACTCGGCGCCGCCAATCGAGGCTATCCTCTCCTGGAAACCAAAATTACCGTTCCATACCATTCCTTCAAATAACGGATAGGCAAATGCTACGATAATCAGCGACGCGAAAAGTTGCGGATAAAAGCTGGCTCGCTCGGCAATACCGCCCGAGATGATCGCCGGTATCGCAGCTGCGAATGTCAGCAGAAAGAAAAATTTAACGAGTTCATAGCCGTTTTGCTCCGCCAATGTTGCGGCAGGTGCAAAAAAGTTTGCCCCGTAAGCGATGCTGTAACCGATAAAAAAATACCCAATGGTCGACACACCAAAGTCGCTGATAATTTTAACCAGCGCATTGACCTGATTTTTCTCCCTGACGGTGCCTACCTCGAGAAAGGCAAATCCGGCATGCATCCACAGCACCAAAATTGCGCCCAGCAACACGAACAGCGTGTCCGCTCCTGCCTGCAAGTTCTCCAATGCAAATCCACCGTCGTTCAAAAGCCACCATTTTAGTGTATTTTCAATGACGCGACATCGTCATTTTTCAACGAAAAATCAGCTCTAATCATCAGCTTATCCAGATCTATGTCGCCGCGGCGCTGGCATCGGTTAAAGATTGCTTTTGGCGAGAAATTTTTCGCGCTAGATTATGCTTTTCTACCGCTGGCAAGTTGAGAAGATGTAGAACTGCAAACTGCGGTATTAATCGCTGTTGCGATCCCTGACCTGCTTCAGAAGTCGTCGATCTCTCTTGTTCGGACGCCCCGCTAATCGCTCTCCCTGTGACGCCATGCGGTCTTCACGCAGCCGTTCCTGCAGTATTTCCCGAGCCTTCAGGCTTTCCTCGGTCTCTGAATAGGCCTGGCGAGCTTCCGGGGCGGAAACGCGTTTTTCTATCGCCAGGTTGACAACAACAGTAAATGCGTAGGGACCCTTTTTTATCTCTACTACGTCTCCAGCCGCTATCTGGCGGGCCGGCTTTACGCGTAAACCGCCGCAATGCACCTTGCCACCGCTCACGGCTTCAGTGGCAAGCCCGCGAGTCTTAAAAAAACGCGTGGCCCAGAGCCATTTATCCAGTCTGACTTTGTCAACTTCCGGTTCATTCATGGTGCCTACTCATCATGCTCATCCATCAACAGGGATAGTTCCGATAGGAAAGCTGCAACAGAATATCACCCAAACATCGGCACTCGTCGGCCAACTGTGTAAAATCCTGCCCTTAACGGCAGCGTACCAAAGTGATAGGCAACTATGAACGTCTGGGTGTACAAGAGTGAACGTAAGAACGGGTATTATTTGTATGTACCCACAGCAGATGATTTTTCAAATGTGCCTGATACATTGCTGACAGGCCTGGGCAAGCTGGACCTTGCCCTGGAGTTTGATTTGCACGCTGAGCGAAAATTAGCCAGTGAAAACGCTGCTACTGTGCTCAACAACCTGCAACAACAGGGCTATCACCTGCAAATCAATGACCCGCTGCTCTACGGCAAACTACCTGAGTACTCGAGGTAAAGACACGATCTTCAGCAGATACATTACCCGGCAGCATCAGGGCACTTGTTAACAGGCTGCAAATTGCATCAGACGAAAAGAACGTCCGCCCGAATCGTTGTTGCTCTGCTATCGAATAATCCGAGAGCCCGATCCGGGAGCTCGATCCAGGAGCCTGCTTTGCAGGCTTTACTCTGCCACAGACAAATCAGATTCCTGACTCGCGAAATATGCAGCAAGATCTTTTATATCTTTTGCAGAGAGCCCGGTAGCAAAGCCTGACATTATAGCGTTCGTTCTTGCACCCGATTTGTAATCGGACAATGCCTGAATCAGATAGCTCTCGTACTGGCCGGCCAGCTTGGGGTTTGTCGGAATCGTGCTGTTGCCATCTGCACCATGACAGGCTGCACAGGTCGCAGATAGCTCCTTACCCTTAGCAATATCACCGGCTACTGCTGCCACTGGCAACCAGGCTGCAACGCATATCAGCTGTAAAAAAATTTTGAGTTTCATATAACTTTCCCGACTAATTAAGCGATGACAGATAGGCCGCGATATCCGCAATGTCCTCGTCACTCAAACTCGACGCATTCGCGTGCATCGTGTCATGAGAACGCTGCTTATCCCTGTAAGCCTGCAATGCTGCTACCAGATACGCTTCATGCTGCCCACCAATTTTTGGCACATGATAAGTCGGGTATGTGTTGACATAGTTTGGTATGCCATGGCACCCAAGGCAGGTTTCCGCTTTGTCCCGGCCCACTTCAGGATCACCAGCCCACGCTCCGCCCATCAGGGCAGCCATTGCCAACGTCAATGTCGTCGCCACAACCAGCTTTTTCATAGTTTTTATGCCATTTCATTAAGTGATTTATTGCAGATGCTTACACTACGCGAGCGCATTTTACTGTCGCTCGCTAACCAATAATAGTAGCAATTCGGAAGTGTAGTAACGAAGGTGCCTGCCCGAGAACAATTGATCTACTGCAGGTACGGTATTTCAACAGACTATTGCGATCAATTTCGTCAAGGAAGCGTAACTATTCGCCTCAATTGATCAAAAGCGCTATCTTGAAATCCTTACCCTTTGCAACAAATCCTGCCCCGGTACGGTCTCCTGATCTCAGTCACTGAGCTCTATGATCAGCTCGTTCATCCGGTGAACAAAGCCAGCGGCGTCATCCAGTTGACCACCCTCTGCCAGTATTGCCTGATCCAGCAAAAGCTTGCTCCAGTCGCCAAACCGATCTTCATCAATTTCAACATCCATTTTCTTTAGTATCGGATGAGACGGGTTGATCTCAAGGGTTGGTTTGTTATCAGGCACCTCATGCCCCGCCTGTTTCATCAACTGTTGCATGTGCATGGCCATCTCCTGCTCTCCCAGCACTACGCATGCCGGAGAGGTAGTTAGCCGGTGAGAAACCTTAACTTCGGCCACCTTATCATCGAGTTGCTGCTTCAGACGCTCGACCAGCTTTTCGGCTTCTTTTTCAACATTTTCCTGCTGTTGTTTTTCTTCCTTGTCCTGGATTTCCCCAAGATCAAGGTCGCCTTTCGCAACTGAGCTGAAGGACTTTCCATCGAACTCATTCAGGTATGACATCATCCATTCGTCAACCCGATCGTACATGATCAGCACCTCGACACCCTTTTTAGTAAAAATTTCAAGGTGCGGGCTATTTTTTCCTGCTGCAAAGCTGTCAGCGGTAATAAAGTATATTTTGTCCTGTCCTTCCTGCATGCGCGAGATATAGTCTGCCAGACTTACACTCTGCTCCTCTGTGCCAGCGTTGGTTGATGCAAACCGAAACAATGCGGCAACCTGCTCCTTATTGGCAAAGTCTTCTCCCGGTGCCTCTTTTAGGCAGCGACCGAACTGCTCCCAGAAGACTTTGTAATCGTCCGGTTCCTTTTTTGCCATGTCTTCGAGCAACGAGAGTACTTTTTTAACCGAAGCTCCGCGAATACTCTCGACCACTTTATTGCTTTGCAAAATCTCCCGCGACACATTTAGTGGCAGGTCACTGGAGTCAACCAGGCCCCGCACAAAACGCAGGTAACGAGGCATCAGTTTTTCCGCTTCGTCCATGATAAACACGCGTTGGGCGTAGAGCTTAATACCGTGCTGCTGCTGGTGATCGTAAAGATCAAAAGGTGCTTTTTTAGGAATATATAAAAGCGAGGTGTATTCATACTTGCCTTCCACGCGATTGTGAGACCAGGTCAATGGATCTTCCCAATCGTGGCTTACCTGCTTGTAGAACGCCTTATACTCATCCTCTGTAATGTCCTTACGCGCTCGCGTCCACAACGCGGATGCGTCGTTCACTTTCTCCAGTTGTGGCTCTTTCTTTTCAACCTTTTCAGATTCATCATCGCCATCAGTTGGCGGCGTGTCGTGTATTACCTCGTACATCTTGATAGGGAAGGTAATATGGTCCGAATACTTTTTAATGATGCCACGCAAGCGCCAGTTATCTGCAAACTCCTGACAGTCTTCTCGCAGGAACAGCGTCACTGACGTGCCTTTGGTGTCACGTTCAATCGGGTTTATGCTGTAGCTACCTGCGGCCTCACTTTCCCAGCGCACACCTGCGGATTTGTCGTCTCCGGCTTTTCTGGTCTCAAGTACTACCCGGTCTGCAACGACAAAAGCGGAGTAAAACCCCACACCAAACTGGCCGATAAGCCTGGCGTCTTCCTGCTGATCACCGGTCAGTGCCTCAAGAAACTGCTTGGTACCCGACTTTGCGATCGTACCAATGTTGCTTATGACATCATCACGGTTCATACCGATGCCGTTGTCGGTGATCGTCACAGTATGAGCTTCATAGTCGAACTCTACCGTGATCGCCAGTTCTTGCTCACCTTCGCTTAGTGCATCGTTCGCGACTGATTCAAATCGCAACTTGTCACACGCGTCTGATGCGTTTGAGATGAGCTCTCGAAGAAAAATCTCCTTGTTCGAGTAGAGGGAGTGGATCATCAGCTTCAGCAGCTGATTTACCTCGGCCTGGAACTCCATAGTTTCCGGTTTCGAATCTGATTGAGTTTCTGTCATTTTTATCGCTCCGTTCAGGCTTGATGCGGCTCAATTTGAATAGCATTTTCATCGGCACTGCATTGGTTTTCACATTCAGTGACAAGAAGCAGTGACAACTAGCATAGATGTATCCGGCCGAGTCTATCTGCGGATGGTCCGGTAGTTTTCAAGACCAGAGATCGTGTCGCAGTTCATTGCCGGTGAGACTTCGCACACCAAACGCTTACGCACTTGCTGGTGAAGGCGATATCTGCGAAGGCTTTGATCTGCACGACTCTAAGTGCGAGAGCGCAATCAGCACAGGTCCTTTAAATTTGTCTGAAAGCGCAAGCGCTGCAAGCCAGATCGCTCTGGCAAGAGCCCGCTGGACAGATGTTCTACTACACCGATAGGAAGCGGTAGATCACCAAAGGCGAACCGCCGTGCCCCGGGTATTTATCCAGTGGCTGTGGTTTCACGCAATCCGGTGAGCCAGCAGCAGACAATCGCGTTACAGCTTTTCCTTGATTCGAGCAGCTTTACCCGTCAGGCCTCTGAGATAGTACAGCTTGGAGCGGCGAACATCGCCACGACGCTTGACCTGAATTTCAGCGACCAGCGGGCTATAGGTTTGAAACACGCGCTCCACACCTTCACCATGCGAGATCTTGCGAACAGTAAACGCTGAATTCAAACCGCGATTGCGCCTGGCGATTACCACGCCTTCGAATGCCTGCAGACGTTCACGAGACCCTTCCTTCACTCGCACCTGGACCACTACGGTATCTCCGGGTCCAAATTCCGGCACTTCCTTTTCCATCTGCTCCGCGTTAAGCGCGTCAATGATGTTGCTCATTACTCCACTCCAATTCGTGTGGTAACTAGTATAGTTTCTCAGGGCTCAGTTGAGCCATCTTCATTCGGATACAAAGCCAGTAACTGCCGATCTTTTTCGGTCAACTCGACCTCGTTCAGTAAATCCGGCCTTCTTTGTTTTGTTCTTCCCAACGATTGCATTCGCCGCCAATCTGCAATAGCTGCATGATCACCGCTGAGCAGCACAGGTGGCACCACCTGCCCGGCATACGATTCCGGACGGGTATAGTGCGGACAATCGAGCAAACCATCTGCTGCAAACGAGTCCTGCACAGCTGAACTCTCATGCCCGAGCACCCCGGGTAGTTGCCTGACCAGAGCATCAGCAAGCACCATCGCAGCCAGTTCGCCACCGCTTAATACAAAATCACCAATCGACAGTTCTGCGTCGATCCGCATGTTGACCACTCTTTCATCGATGCCTTCATAACGACCGGCAACCAGTACCAGATTCCTTTTCTCACTCAGCTCAATCACTCGTTGATGATCAAGTCGTTGTCCCTGCGGACTCATGTACACCACCAGAGGATCACTACCGGTGATACTCATATTTGCCTGTGCAGCATCATCAATCGCTGCAACCAGTGGCCCGGGCTGCATAACCATTCCCGGACCACCGCCATAGGGTCGGTCGTCAACGTTATGATGTCGGTCTGTCGTGTAATCTCTTGGATTAAACGTCGACAGAGCGACAATGCCATTATCAACTGCGCGTCCTGTAACTCCCCCTCTGCCAACCGCCAAAACCAGTTCAGGAAAAAGAGTCACTACGGCAATTGCGTTGACTGCCTGCTCCACTTTTTTCTTTACCTCGTTCGATACTGTTCTAGAAGTCCGCGTCCCAATCAACCGTAATGATACTTTCCGTCAAATTCACTGACTTGATGACAGAATCCCTGATCCAGGGAATCAATCTTTCGCGCTCCCCGCTGACGACAACGACATCGTTGGCACCGGTTTCCATCATGCGCTCGACTTTGCCCAGCCGCACACCCTGCGTTGTTATCACTTCCAACCCGATCAAGTCCGCCCAATAATAGCTATCGCTATCGGCTTCGGGCAGCTTTCCGCGGTCCAGAACCACCAGTGCATTGGTCAGCCTGGCCACCAGATCCCGATCATCGATTCCATCGAATTTGGCAATCAAAAATTTTCCGTGTCGTTTCCCTTCAACAACCGAATAGGTCTTCTGTTGGTTGCCTTGGCTCAGATTCCACTGCTGATACTCGAGCAGACCTTCGTAGGGGTCTGTGTAAGACACCACTTTCGTCCAGCCGCGCACTCCAAATGGTGAAGCAATTTTTCCCAGGACGATTTGTTTGTCTTTTTTCGAGCTCTGATTTGAAGCAGAACGCCGAGGACTGGCAGGATCCGCCTGGTTACCCGAGGCTGTCACGACAGGATTATTCTGCTAATTGCGCGGTTATCGGAAAAACCCGTTCTGGAACCGCTGCGGCAAGAAACCCTGTTGCCAGAAAACAAAACGCACCAACGCCGGCAGTTATTCGTTCCGAAGCAACCGCTTAGGCAGCGGCAGCAGCCTTGTCCTTGTGCAATTTAACCAGTTTCGCCACCCGATCTGACAACTGAGCACCTGTACCAACCCAGTAATCGACGCGATCCATGTCAATCCGCAACGTCTCTTGTGTCTCGCTTTCCACCATCGGGTTGTAAAAACCCAATCGCTCAAGATAACGGCCATCTCGACGGTTACGACTATCCGTTACAACAATTTGGTAGAAAGGCTTTTTCTTCGCGCCACCGCGCGACAGTCTGATAGTGACCATTATCGATTCAATCCGGCTTGGTTCGGATCCGACAGACGGGATCCTGTTCGGGAAAACCTCCAATTGTACTACAAAATTCCATCAATTGAAGCCCTGCCACAAATTAACACGCTCCGCGAACGCGAAATTGGTGTTTTATTTAGCAGGTATCACGCGTTTACACAGCAGAAAGTCTTCCACCACGACAAAGCTCCCCGTAATTACCTGAGACGTTGCACCTGAGTCGTTACACCTGGAGAGACAATTTTTTGTTTAAAGCCAATGCCCTGCATCAGCCACCTTGCCTCGGTGTCACAAAATGCGTACCTGCAGGCGAGCTACATTCCCATCCCGGGCGGCAGCTGCCCCTGCATGCCCCGCAGCATTTTTTTCATACCACCTCTGGACATTTTCTTCATGGTCTTGCTCATCTGTGCATGTTGTTTCATCAGCTTGTTGATATCCTGAACCTGCACACCGGAGCCGGAGGCGATACGTCGCTTGCGCGAGCCCTTTATGACGGCTGGAAATTTACGTTCGTGCGGCGTCATTGAATTGATGATCGCGATTGTGCGCCGGATTTCCTTATCATTTACCTGGTTTTTCACCGCATCGGGCAAATTCGCTGCACCGGGAAGCTTGTCCAGCAGGCTGCTCATGCCTCCCATATTGAGCATCTGCTCCATCTGATCACGCAAATCGACCATAGTGAACGTCTTGCCTTTTTGCATCTTGCGGGCAAGCTTTTCCGCCTTTTGATGATCGACTTTTTCCTGTACTTCCTCGACCAGGCTAACGACGTCTCCCATACCCAGTATGCGGGACGCGACCCGATCCGGATGGAACGTTTCCAGTGCTGCCATTTTCTCACCGGCACCGATGAACTTGATCGGCTTGCCAGTAATCACACGCACCGACAACGCGGCACCACCACGCGCATCACCATCAGTTTTTGTCAACACGACACCGGTCAATGGCAGCGCTTCACCGAATGCCTTCGCGGTAGTGGCCGCGTCCTGGCCAGTCATGCTGTCCACTACAAACAAGGTTTCAACAGGCGACAATGCCTGATTCAGCTCGGTGATCTCATCCATCATTGCCTGATCGATAGCGAGGCGACCAGCGGTATCCACGATCAGCACATCAGCGAACTGTTTCTTCGCATGAGCATGCGCTGCCCGGGCTATCTCGATGGGTGACTGATCAGTCTGTGACGGAAAAAACTCTACCTCGACATCGCCGGCCAGTTTTTTCAGCTGAGCGATCGCTGCAGGACGGTAAACGTCACAGCTGACAACCATCACCTTGCGCTTCTCTTTTGTGCGCAGTAACAGGGCGAGCTTACCAGTCGTCGTGGTCTTACCCGAGCCCTGCAGTCCCGCCATGAGTATCACCGCCGGCGGCTGCACCGACAAATCCAGACCCTCGGACTTCTCGCCCATGATCTGCACCAGCTCATCATTGACAATCTTGATCAGAGCCTGGCCGGGGGACACACTGGTCAGCACTTCCTGCCCGATCGCTTTTTCGCGAATCGAATCAATCAGTTGCTTGACAACAGGCAACGCCACATCAGCCTCCAGCAAGGCCATACGCACGTCACGGAGCGCGTCTTTCATGTTCTGATCGGTCAGGCGACCCTGCCCTCTCAGATTCTGAACCGTGCGGCCAAGCCGCTCGCTTAAGCTGTCAAACATAAAATTTCCGATCCAAACGATTTCCGGTCGACCACGCCGCAAGCGAGGTCAGAACAGGATGTATATTTAGCATGTAACCGCTGCAAGTGGCGCTATACCTAATGCAGGGCATCTGCACGTTGACGAACTCCTGCACTTTGAAAAAACAAACGCGCTGCATACCTGCCGGTGCTCACTCAGTGTAATCAAAACTCCATAACTATGTCAGCAAACCACTTGATTTAACCCGTGGTGTCGGCATTACAATGGTGCATGACCACCGCGACAACCGCATCAGCGATCACCGGCGCTGCAGCCCTGGCACTCTATGTCGCCAGCACATCGATGCTGTATCGCAACGTCGGAAAAAATCAAACCCAGCAGGCCGAAGCAGGCAAAAACTCGAAAATCTGGTTGATTGCACTGGCAGCTGTCATCCTGCACGGCGTTACTTTATTAGCTTCAACCTTCAAATCAGATGGGTTGAACCTCGCTTTTTTCAATTCCTTATCTGTCACCGCCTGGTGCACGGTCGCTATTACACTGCTTTGGAATACAGGCCGTCCGGTAATCAACCTGGGACTGGTACTGTTCCCGCTCACCGCAGCTATACTGCTGATTGCAATGCTGTTTGGCCATAAACAGGGTGCTAGTGTTGATCCTGGATTGCAATGGCATGTGCTGACCTCTGTGGTTGCGTACTCTCTACTCACTATGGCAGCAGTACAGGCTATTCTGGTGTGGATGCAAAACAAGCGCCTTCACAACCATCGACCCGGTGGTTTTCTGCAACACCTGCCTCCACTGACGGTGATGGAAAAAGTACTCTTTCAAGTGCTTTGCGCCACGCTGATCATGCTCTCCCTGTCTCTATTCACCGGATTCGTTTTCCTCGACGATCTCTTCGCACAGCGGCTTGTCCATAAGACCGCCCTGTCAATCGTGGCCTGGCTCATTATCGCCATTCTGCTGGCGGGTCACCTGCTCTGGGGATGGCGAGGACAAAAAGCCGCATCTCTGACGCTTGGCGCTTTTGTATCGTTACTACTGGGCTATTTCGGCAGTAAACTGGTGATTGAGCTGATATTGAGCTGATAAGTGGCATCATTACAGCCATCTCGGGCAATAATACGCGTTAAATCTGCCTGAATGCTTGACAGTTTATTTGGCACACTATCATTATAGGTATGAAACTTTGGGCCTGGATCAGCAACCTACTTGAACGACGTTCCCTCTGGCGCTTGGCTTATCGCGCTTACGGTCATCATTTTGATCGGACTATCTGGATTTTTCTCAGGGTCCGAAACCGCATTGATGACACTCAATCGATATCGCCTGAGAAATCTGGCAAAAAACGGACATCGTGGTGCGATCAAAGCAGCCGCGTTGCTCGACCAGCCAGACCGTTTGATCGGGCTGATTCTGCTCGGCAATAATTTTGTCAACATTCTTGCCTCGGCGCTGGCAACCCTGCTGGCGTTGGTCATTTGGGGCGAAAAGGGAGTCGCATTTGTCACCGGCTTGCTGACGCTCGTCATCCTCATCTTTGCTGAGGTGCTGCCAAAGACACTGGCCACCCTGCGACCAGAAAAGCTCGCCTTTTTCGCCGCCCATATCTACACCCCGCTTTTGCGTTTCGCATGGCCGGTGGTCTTTGTCATCAATAGACTCGTTAACAAGCTCTTGTCGGTCATCGGTGTTGACCCACTAAACAGAGGAGATGGCGATAAACTCAACAGCGAAGAACTACGCACAGTAGTTAACGAGGCCGGAGATATGATTCCGGAACGGCATCAAAAGATGCTCATCAATATCCTTGATCTTGAAAAGGCGACTGTCGACGAAATCATGGTGCCGCGAAGTGACATCGAAGGCATCGATCTGAATGATCCCTGGCCTGAAATAGTCAACAATCTGGGTCGCAGCGGGCACAGTCGGATGCCGGTGTACCGAGAGGATATCGACAACGTCGAAGGCTTTATTTATCTTCGACGAATGCTCAATTTTTTACGCGGCCAGGAACTGACACAGGCCTACTTTGAAAGTAACGTACGCGAGGCCTATTTCATCCCCGAGGGCACGCCCGTTACATTGCAACTGCTGAACTTCCAGCAACAAAAGAAAAGAATCGGACTGGTGGTGGATGAATACGGTGATATCCAGGGATTGATCACGATTGAAGACATACTGGAGGAAATTGTCGGTGAATTTACCAGCGACCCGACACAGCATGATAAATTTCGCGAAATATCGCTGTTACAGGACGGTACCTACACCGTTCAGGGCAGCGTCTCGTTACGAGAGCTAAACCGCGAATTCAACTGGAACCTGCCGACCGAAGGCCCTAAAACTCTCAACGGCCTGGTACTGGAACATTTGCAGAATATTCCCGAAACAGGCGCCTGTTTTATCATCAACGGACGACCAATCGAGGTAACCAAAGTCAGTGGCAATGTTGTACAACTGGCAAGAATAGATGCTCCAATCCACAACTATGTGGTCAGTGAAAGCAGCGATGTGGAGCTTACCGAAGCCAAAATGCGTACTTCACTGCAACACTAACCCCCCATCGCATGTAGTACTGGCAGGCATAGGTCTCAGCGTTTTTTATCAACACAAGTTAACAACTCATACAGCTTGGCTGGTGTAAATACCGGGTACAATCTCTCCGGGTTTATTTAGCACGGGTATGTAGCGCGGGTACGTAGCACGGGCCCGAGGCAACATCGATTCAGTTCACGACCTGTCACCAATGGCCTGACCGGGTAGTGAATCCGTACTAACAACGCAAAAAATCGCAATAGCTGGCAAAAGATAACGCCTGCAGAAGACCATCTGTTCTGCGACAGGCTCCTGAACCACAACACGCTCCACAACCTTCGATCACGCTGGCTGTTGGCGACTATCGACTTATCAGGTCATTTACGGTGGCAAAGTCCAAGATAACCTACACGTGTCGCTCCTGCGGCTCGGTTCATACCAAATGGAACGGGCAATGCGCAGACTGTGGCGAGTGGAATACGCTTGAAGAAGCTGTTAGTGCACAACCCAAAGCCGGTTCACTGTCGGAGCGCTTTGAAGGCTATGCGGGTAAATCTGTCATCACTGCCATCGAAGATGTCAGCCTCGCAGAACAACCACGACTGAGCACAGGTCTGTCGGAACTCGACAGAGCACTTGGCGGTGGACTGGTTCCAGGTTCCATCACCCTGATCGGTGGCGACCCCGGCATTGGCAAATCAACCCTGCTGCTGCAATGCATGGCCGCTATGGCAGGGGAATTTTCGTCACTTTACGTCACCGGCGAGGAATCACTGCAACAGGTGACGCTGCGCGCGCGACGACTTGGGTTACCGGCTAACAATTTGCGGCTGCTAACAGAAACCAACGTCGAAACCATCACTGCCCATGCACGATCGGACAAACCTGCCATCATGGTTATCGATTCAATCCAGACGGTCTATACCGACGCCATGCAATCTGCGCCGGGGTCTGTCGCTCAGGTTCGTGAATCCGCCGCCAATCTGGTTCGCTTCGCCAAACAAACCAACACAGCAATGTTTGTGGTCGGGCACGTTACCAAGGAAGGTGCACTGGCTGGCCCGCGCGTACTTGAGCACATGGTTGACACCGTGCTCTATTTCGAAGGCGATACCAACAGTCGCTATCGGGTAATCAGGGCGATCAAGAATCGATTTGGCGCGGTCAACGAGCTGGGTGTTTTCGTCATGGAAGAGACCGGTTTGAAAGGCGTGAAAAACCCGTCTGCGCTGTTTTTGTCACGACACGATGAGCCGGTATCCGGCAGTGTCATCATGGTGACCAGAGAGGGCTCACGGCCACTTCTGGTGGAAGCCCAGGCGCTGGTTACCGGCAGTCATGGCAGCTATCCACGACGTGTAACGCTCGGCCTTGAGCAGAACCGCCTCAATATGCTGCTGGCAGTTTTGCAACGGCACGCGAGTGTTACAATGCATGATCAGGATGTCTTCGTTAATATCGTCGGTGGAGTCAGAATCTCCGAAACCGCCGCCGATTTACCCGTACTACTGGCGGCCGTATCTTCTTTCAGGGATATCACCCTTGATCACAAGCTCGCTGTATTTGGCGAGGTTGGATTGTCGGGTGAGGTCAGACCCGTTACCAATGGACAGGAACGACTGGCGGAAGCCGGCAAGCATGGCATTACCCGAGCAATCGTGCCGCACGCCAACAAGCCGCGAACTGCGATCGATGGATTGGAGGTGATTGCCGTAAAGCGATTGATCGATGCACTGGAATATATCTGACCGTGGGCGTTTCGCTAAGTCCAACATGCGCACTGACAGGAAGATCGAGCACCGGAACATCCCGAGTACACTTAACCATAACTGAATTTTATCGGAATACCTTCGCATGAGTAAAAAAGCACCGGCTATTGCCAAGGGCACGCAATTCGAAGACGCACTTCAGGAACTGGAATCACTGGTAGAAAAACTCGAGGGCGGCGAGCATTCTCTTGAAGAGTCTCTTGTTCAGTTTGAGCGCGGCATGCTGCTCAGCAAATTTTGTCAGCAATCGTTAACCGACGCAGAGAAGAAAATCAAAATTCTAACCGCGGACAGCGACAACGAGGGCGATGCGCAGTCACAGGATCTGCAGGATTTCAATCAGTGACATCTTCAGTTGAAATCAGTCTGCAAAAGTACCGGAGTCGAGTTGACAGGGCTTTGCTGGAATTTTTACCCGAGCTAAATAAAACGCATACATCACTTGAAGCTGCGATGCACTATGCCACACTGAACGGCGGCAAGCGTGTCCGACCCATGCTGGTCTACGCAACCGGCGCAGCGTTGAACGCCAACGACTCAACACTTGATATACCGGCGTGCGCCATAGAACTGATGCACGCGTATTCACTGGTGCATGATGACCTGCCGGCAATGGACGATGACGACCTGCGTCGAGGAAAACCGACCTGCCACATTCAGTTTAACGAAGCGATGGCAATACTGGCCGGCGATGCATTACAGGCACTGGCCTTCACCTCTCTGGCCGGTGCACTTCGCCACCATCTGCCGGCAGAAAAAATCCTCGACATGATTGACGAACTGGGCTCGGCAAGCGGTGTCGATGGCATGGCTGCCGGGCAGGCGATAGATTTGCAGTCAGTCGGTGAAACCCTCGACCTCGACGCACTGGAGGCAATGCACCGCCGAAAAACCGGTGCCTTGATTTCCGCCAGTGTCATACTGGGAGCCATGTGCTCGGAGTGCACAGATAACTCTTTGCTTGACCGGCTCAGGACATTTGGCAACGCTGTGGGACTGTCATTTCAGATTGTAGATGACATACTCGATGTGGTCGGAGACACAGAGGTACTGGGTAAAACGAGTGGCGCAGATATCGCGCTCAACAAACCAACCTTCCCCTCCATTTTGGGGCTGGACGGTGCAAGGAAACATGCTCGCGACCAACGAGACCGGGCTCTGGACTCGCTGCAAGGCCTGGGGTCAACCTTTGATGAATTACGAGAACTGGCGCGTTATGTCGTACAAAGATCCGCTTAATGCGGCCTGGTCAGGCACACCGATCGTATCAAGCCAGCCACGATAACCAGAAAAAACAAAACAACCAAAGCGCACAATGCAGGGCAACCATTCGTTCACCCGGTTAGCTTATCGGGTAGACAACCCTGCATCGCGACGCCGGTCCGACGAGATTTATTAGCAATGATCCAATTTGAGCAAGTTGAACTCCCATGCTGACTTCAGATAACTACCCGCTTCTGCAGAATATTCAGCACTCCGCTGACCTCAACTCCCTCAGCATTGAGGATCTCACTGCGCTGGCCAGTGAGGTAAGACAGTACCTCGTGCATTCTGTGGCCGAAACCGGAGGGCATCTCGGCGCTAGTCTGGGTACAGTTGAGCTGACCATTGCTCTGCATCATATTTTCAATACGCCCGATGACCGAATTGTCTGGGACGTCGGCCATCAAACCTATCCGCACAAAATATTGACCGGACGTCGCGATCGCATGCATACCATGCGAAAAAAAGGCGGATTGGCAGGCTTCCCAAAGCGCAGTGAAAGTCACTACGATACCTTTGGTGTCGGTCACTCCAGTACGTCTATCAGTGCCGCACTGGGTATGGCAATCGGTGCGACTCTCAAGGGCGAAGACCGCAAGGTCGTTGCGGTGATTGGAGATGGCGCGATGACCGCGGGCATGGCATTCGAAGCGCTTAACAACGCAGGAGATCAAAAGGCCAACCTGCTGGTTATTCTGAATGACAACGATATGTCGATCTCACCCAACGTTGGCGCGCTGAACAAGTACCTGACCCGCATTCTGACCAGCCGCACTTACTCCGGTGCCAGAGAAGGCAGCAAACGCCTGCTAAAGCACATCCCGCCGATGATGGAACTGGCCAAACGTACAGAGGAACACATGAAAGGCATGGTCGTACCGGCCACCATGTTTGAAGAACTCGGATTTCAGTATTTTGGGCCCGTCGACGGTCATGATCTACCCAATCTGGTGAAAGTGCTGCAAAACATCAAGGAACTCAATGGTCCTCTGCTGCTTCACGCTGTGACACAAAAGGGCAAAGGCTACAAATTCGCAGAAGAGGATGCGCTGGCTCTGCACGCGGTGACGCCATTCGACCCCGAGACCGGTAAAAAGAAAGCGGCTGCGGCTAAAAAACCCGCCTCACCAACCTATACCGAAGTGTTTGGCCATTGGCTATGTGACATGGCCAGCGAAGACGACCGCGTGGTTGGCATTACGCCGGCCATGCGTGAAGGTTCCGGACTGGTTGAATTTGAGCAACGCTTCCCTGAGCGTTATTTTGATGTGGGCATTGCCGAGCAACACTCGGTAACCCTGGCTGCAGGTCTGGCCTGCGAAGGTCTGAAACCGGTTGTCGCAATCTATTCCACTTTTCTGCAGCGCGCCTACGATCAGGTTGTGCATGATGTCGCTATACAAAATTTGCCTGTATTATTCGCAATAGATCGCGCAGGTCTGGTGGGACCGGACGGACCAACACACGCGGGAAGCTTTGACTACACCTTTTTACGTTGTCTGCCAAACATGGTACTGATGGCACCTGCAGATGAAAACGAGTGCCGCCAAATGCTGTACACCGGTATCAAACACTCGGGCCCGTCGGCGGTTCGCTACCCCAGAGGCACCGGCCCGGGCGCAGCAGTTGAAAAGAAAATGACCGCTTTGCCGATTGGCAAAGGCGAAATTCTGCAAAAGGGTAAACGCGTTGCCCTGCTGGCTTTTGGCAGCATGGTCAGTGCAGCGCTCACCGCGGGCTCCGAAATTGGAGCAACTGTCGTCAATATGAGATTCATCGCACCACTGGATGAAACACTCATTGCAGAACTCGCCGTCAGCCACCATGCCTTGATTACCATCGAGGAAAATACAATCTCCGGTGGTGCGGGTAGCGCTGTTAACGAATCATTGCACAAACAGAACATCCATCTGCCAGTGCTGAACATCGGTCTGCCAAATAACTACGGCGAGCACGGCGAGCGCAATGAATTACTGGCAGAATGCCAACTGGATGTCGATGGCATCCGTCAGCAGATCAACGAGTATCTGGAAGAAACTATAGAGTCGGCAGAAAAACTGTCGGTTAGTTATTGAAAACGGCCCTCGCGCAACAGACTCATCATTAATGACAGACGATAATCAACCCGCCACACAATCTGCCAGTGAAACCATGGCGGACGTGCAGGCCTACCGCGACACACGCCAGTTGGCCATCACCCGTGTCGGCATCAAACGCATCAAATCTCCAGTGATTGTGGCAGACAAATCTGCACAACAACACACCGTAGCAGACTGTTCACTCGCTGTTTTCTTGCCCGAGGACCGCAAGGGCACACACATGTCACGCTTCACTCAGTTGCTCAACGACTACCGTGAAAGTGTGTATTCGATCGCCACCATTGGCAACATCTATAAAGATATGCTGGAACGTCTCGACAGCAATGCCGGCAGTCTCGAAATATCGTTCCCGTATTTTATTGAAAAACTCGCACCGGTAACCAAACAGGCCGGGATGCTTGACTACCAGGTTAGCCTGAGCGCTACAACAGCTGCAAACGGTGACACCAGTACCAGTGTAAAACTCGATGTGCCTGTGACAACACTGTGCCCTTGCTCAAAGGAAATTTCCAAATACGGCGCGCACAGCCAGCGCTCGGTAATTTCAATTGATGCGGTGGTCAATAGTACCGACAAAACTTTCTGGGAAGATCTCATCACTTCTGCTGAAGAGCAGGCATCTGCGCAGCTTTACAGCCAGTTAAAACGCGCTGACGAAAAATTTGTCACTGAAAGAGCCTATGATAACCCCAGGTTTGTTGAAGACCTGATTCGAGAAGTAGCAGCGGAACTCAACAAAAATACAAACCTGCTTGCCTATCGGCTCGAAGTAGAAAATTTCGAATCGATCCATAATCATTCAGCCTGGGCTCAAATAGATCATCGCTAGCAACACACACTTTTGCGGCGTTGTCGCGCTCAGGCAGCACATCGGTCGACACAACCTGACAAGCCTGCTGGCTAATTGATCAGGCCACCTCAAACCACTCCCCAACGCGTGTTCTTTGCAATACTCGCAGATCGTCACCACCTCGCTGCAATCGATCCGCAACGGCTGCGTATGCACAATCCGGTGTATTGTTGTTTTCACTCAGATGTCCGAGATACAAACGCTGAAGTCCGGAATGTTCGAGACTCTGGGCAAATTCCGCAGCTTGCTGGTTGCTCAAGTGGCCGTAGCGACCATCAATGCGCCCGCGCAGTGCATGGGGATAAGAGCCATTTTTCAACATTTCTGCATCATAGTTGGACTCCAGCAACAACGCATCAATGTTACGCAGATGCTCTCTGACGTGTGGTGTAACAAACCCCATGTCAGTCGCTACTGCAAACCGGCGGTTGCCATCTCCAATCACGAACTGACAGGGCTCTGCCGCATCGTGAGGGATGGGAAATGGCGAAACCTTGGCCTCCCCAAGACAAAACGAGCCATGCGGATGGATAAACTCAACAGATGGCAGGTTCCGGTCTTTTAGACGTTTGTAGGTACCACGCGTTAACCAGACCGGAATGTGATACTTGCGCGCCAGCACTGATACGCCCTTTACATGATCAGAATGCTCATGCGAGATCAGTATCGCTGTTAAATCATCGGGTGATACACCAATAGACTGCATGCGCTCACAGAGCGCTTTCGCAGAGAAACCGGCATCAATCAACAACAGGGTATCTGCCACACGTACCAGTGTTGCATTACCATTGCTGCCGCTACCCAGGCTGATAAAATGCAAACTCAATTGATAGTTCCGTTTCGGTAGCATCCAGCGCTAAAACCAGTACCAATACCAGCACCGAAACCACTACTAAAACCAGCACTAAAACCGGCACTAAAACCATCACTCAAACAGTGACCCGACCGGACAAAGCAGGCTGCACCGCGCTGACCATTCATCGCAACTGACACATGGGCCAACTGCCTGTACACGCTTGTCGCAACGTTAAACTCAGACCACCGATCCTGCTTTTTTTAACGCATCTATCACTTGCGTATGATACTCGCTATTCAACGGCACCAGCGGCAAACGAATACCCTGCCCGCAGAGTTTCATTTGCTGCAGCGACCACTTTACCGGAATCGGATTCGACTCGATAAACAACAAACGATTAAGATCCGATAGCCTGCCATCTATATCACGTGCTGTAGCCTCGTCACCGTTTAACGCAGCAAGACACATTTGATGCATCAACGCTGGTGCAACATTGGCTGTAACCGAAATATTTCCATGCGCACCGGCGAGGATACTCTCCAGCGCCGTTGCATCATCACCAGTGTAGATACGAAATTCAGACGGGCACAGAGCGACCAGTTCGCGGATGCGATCGACTGTTCCGAAAGCCTCTTTAATGCCAATGATATTGTCGATCTCAGCCAGTCGTGCCGTTGTCGCAGGGGCCATGTCCAGGGAGGTTCTTCCGGGTACGTTGTAGAGTATTTGTGGAATGTCCACCGCTTCCGCAATGTGCCTGAAGTGTCTGTACAAACCCTCTTGTGGCGGTTTGTTATAGTACGGCGTCACCAGCAGACAGGCCTGCGCACCAGCCGCCTTGGCATTGTGCGTCAGCTCCAGCGCCTCGCTGGTGGAATTAGCGCCGGTACCAGCGATTATCGGAATTTTTCCGGCCGCATATTCAATGGTTTTTGCAATAACAGTCGCATGCTCATCCATATCAAGCGTGGCAGACTCACCGGTTGTGCCCACCGACACTATCGCATCAGTACCTTCCTTCACATGGAACTTGACCAGGGATTGCAGGGCTTCAAAGTCGATAGCACCGTCATCCTGCATGGGTGTCGCAATAGCAACGATACTGCCCTGGAACATTTGCCTGCCTCTCGATTTAAACTTTGAGTACGTTCACCAGCCGACTAACTGGTTACGACGGTTGGCCCGGTGGTGTGGTGGAGCCTGGTGGCGAAGCGTAACGGTTTTTTTCGTATTGTGTCACGCCTTTTGGCGCCACACTGCTCGAAGCTTACTGGCAGCCCGCTACGGTGACAAGCCACTCGCGCCTGCACTGTCGCAACTCAACTGTTGCGTTATGTTTTGCGACCGGTTTTATGACAACGAAAGCGCTGTCGAATGCCTTGTCAATTTCTACTGAGCCACGGTATACAGAGCCAGGTAACAGTTGCAGATCCGGCTATCTGTACACTTTAGACGGATTGGATCACCCTGAGAATCTGCCCCGGCAAGCAAAACACTGTTGTGTAACTAACCCGGAACACTTTTGCAGATTTGTGAGACGAAAAGCTGCACGGTAGTATTCTGCAGGGTGAGAGCGGTCGGCCATTGCGAACAAAACAGAGGAATCAACATGACAATCAAAATTGGCAAGAAAGTGCCGGCGTGGACACTGGAGGCGACTGGCGAGAAAACCATTCAGTCAAAAGAACTGCTCGGCCAGAATATTGTGCTGTATTTTTACCCGCGCGATAACACACCAGGCTGCACCACGGAGGCTCAGGATTTCCGCGATCTACAAAAACAGTTCCACAAACACAATACCGTGATACTCGGTGTATCAATGGACAGCCTGAAAAGCCACGAGAAGTTCCTTGCAAAGCAGGCACTCAACTTCGATTTGTTGTCAGATCCGGACGCCACGCTGTGCAATCTTTTCGATGTTATCAAGCTGAAAAAAATGTACGGCAAAGAGTTCGAAGGAATCGAACGCTCCACCTTTCTGATAGACACGACGGGCGTTCTGCGTCAGGAATGGCGCAAGGTGAAGGTCGCTGGCCACGCTGAAGAAGTGCTGGAAAGCGCAAAGGCTTTGGCATAACTCGCGAGCCACCGAGTACTTCTATCAGCTGGCCTGATCGATCTTGTCATCAGTGACGAGCAGCTCCGTCACACCTCCTCGGTGCTGCGGCCATGAATTTAATACTGCCTGAATCAGGGCGGCCAGCGGGATCGCAAAGAACACACCGAGTATTCCCCACAAACCACCAAAGAACAGCACCGACACAATGATTGCAAGCGGGTGCAGATCCACCACCTCGGAAAACAGCAGCGGCACCAACACATTGCCGTCAAGAATTTGAATGACCTGGTAGGCGGCCAGCAAATAACCCAGTTTTGCCGAAAAACCCCATTGAAAGTAGGCGATCAGCGCGATAGGCAGGGTAACCACCACCGCACCAACAAACGGAATAATCACGGATATACCAACCAGAAAACTCAGCAACACCGCGTAATTCAGCTCCATCAGCGCGAAGGTAACGTACGACACCAGCCAGACAATCATGATTTCAATGAATTTACCGCGGATATAGTTGGCAATTTTGCCATCCGCTTCCGACCATACCTTTTCTGCCAACTGACTTTTATTTGGCATGAACGTGCGTGCCCACTCGATCAGTAACTGTTTGTCTTTTAATGTAAAAAATACAATGAGAGGCACCAGTACCACGTAAATCGCAAGTACAAACAAATTCAACGCACTGGCAATCGAGAAAGACAGAAAGCTCTGTCCAAATCGCCCGACCTGGCTCCTTACATTACCGATCAGCTCATTGATCTGCTCGGTGGTAAAAATCGCCGGGTACAACTCGGGCAGACGCATTAGCTGCTCCTGACCCTTTGCTATCATGTTGGGGAGCTCTCGAATCAGCGAAGTTACCTGTTGAGATAACAACGGCAACACACCGAACAGCAGCAGCAGGCAGAAAAATATAAAGGCCAGCATAACTATTGTCGCGGCAACCGGGCGCGGAATGTGATAGCGCTGCATGGTGGTGACGATACCGTCGAGCAAATAGGCAAAAACAAGCGCAACCAGCACCGGGGCGAGAATATCCCCCAGCAACCATATCAGCATAAACGCAGCAATGAGCAGCAGCGCCAGTATCACCGCCTGAGGATCAGAGAAGTTTCTCTGATACCACTCGCGGAGTGGTTCGATCATTTTAATAGCGAGTCACCGTTCAGTTGGTTGAATCGGATCTATAAATTATGTTGCGGAATGCGTGCCTGAAATCAGCCGGTCGGACCAGAGCCCGTGCCAAAACCCGTGCCAAAACCTGTACAAACACCTTAGCTTGCAGGATTTGGGGTCACTAATACGCATAGACAAGACCTTAAATCCAATACTGACGATCAGGGGATGCCAGATACGGCCCCCTGCGATCCCCTATATTACTAAGGATGCCCTGCGTGTGACAGTGGTTTTGCAGAGTGACTGAATATTGACACTCTGCCATGTTGCTCCCATGTAGCGTTGCAGGCCGTGGAAAAGCTCACCGTCCATGCGTGCCGGCCGTGATCTCGCACACCGGCTTCGCACTCATTTAGCAAACACGGGCTGGCAAACACGGGTTGGCAAACACGGGCGGCAACCCGGGCTGGAAAACCCGGCGCGACACAAGCCCGACAGCATGTAACAATAGCGAGTTGTCTCCGCTACTATTGAAGCTTGAGCAAATCGGGCTGGCACATTATACGTCACGCACCGAATCCACCCACAATCTCGCCACGGACTCTTCGATGCGCACCAGCCATTTGCAAATTTCCACCACCAAGGAATCCCCGAATGATGCCGAAGTGATCAGCCATCAGCTGATGCTGCGCGCCGGCATGATCCGACGGTTGGCGGCTGGCCTCTACACCTGGATGCCAATCGGTTTGCGAGTGCTCAGAAAAATCGAAGCCATTGTGCGGGACGAAATGAATGATGCGGGTTGTGCCGAGCTTCTAATGCCAGCCGTGCAACCGGCTGAACTATGGCAGGAGTCCGGTCGCTGGGGACAATTCGGCCCGGAATTACTGAGGCTGAAAGACAGACATCAGCGCGACTACTGCGTCGGTCCAACGCACGAAGAAGTGATTACCGACATCGCTCGACGCGACTTACGCAGCTACAAGCAGCTACCCGTTAACTACTACCAGATACAAACCAAATTTCGCGATGAAGTACGGCCACGTTTCGGTGTCATGCGCAGCCGCGAATTCATCATGAAGGACGCCTACTCGTTTGATCTCGACGCGGAATCACTACAACAGTCTTTCGAGAGCATGTATGTGGCTTACAGCAAAATTTTTACCCGCATGCATCTTAAATTCAGAGCCGTCGAAGCAGACAGTGGTGCCATTGGTGGTTCAGGTTCCAAAGAGTTCCATGTGCTGGCTGACAGTGGTGAAGATGCCATCGCCTATTCGACCGAAAGTGAATACGCAGCAAATCTCGAAAAAGCAGAAGCGGTGTGCCATGACACACGCCCTGCTCCTGCAGACGAAATGAAACTGGTAGACACACCAAACACCAAAACCATTCAGGCACTGGTTGACAACTTCGACCTCGCCATAGAAAAAACGATCAAAACACTGATTTGCCACGCATCAGATGAATGCGATAGCAACCTGGTAGCACTGCTGGTTCGCGGCGACCATCAACTCAATGAAGTAAAGGCAAACAACCATTCATTGGTACGCTCACCACTTGAGTTTGCAAGCGAAGAAGAAATTCGTTCGGCAGTTGGCGCAGGCCCCGGCTCCCTGGGTCCGGTCAAGCTGCCGATGCCCGTGATTGCCGACAGAACGGTGGCAGCCATGGCAGACTTTGGTGCAGGCGCTAATATCGAAGACAAGCACTACTTCGGCATCAACTGGCAACGCGATGCAGAAGAGCCGCTGGTTGCAGACCTGAGAAATATCGAAGCCGGAGACCCATCACCTGATGGCAACGGTGAACTGCAAATCATGCGCGGCATAGAAGTCGGACATATTTTTCAACTGGGCGATAAATACAGCCAGGCAATGAACGCCACCGTACTGGATGAAAACGGCAAAGACAAGGTCATGTCAATGGGTTGCTATGGTATCGGAATCACCCGCGTGGCCGCTGCAGCTATCGAACAAAACAATGATGATAACGGCATCATTTGGCCAATACCTATTGCACCGTTTCAGGTAGTCATTGTTCCAATCAACATGCGCAGATCCGATGATCTAAAACAGGCCGCAGAAACGTTGTACAACGAAATGAAAGCAGCCGGTATTGACGTGCTCTTCGATGACCGCGACAGTCGCCCCGGTGTCATGTTCGCAGACATGGAATTGATCGGCATACCAATGCGCGTTGTATTGAGTGACAAAGGATTAGGCAAGGGTATTGTGGAGTACAAAGGCAGAACAGACAGCGATGCAACTGATGTTGCTCGCGATCAAATTGTTCAATTTGTGTTGGAAAAGCTGGTGAGTTAAGAGAATCCACCCCAAGGTGGCTCACCCCTTATCTGTGGTTTATATAAGTAGTTTTGAAAAGCGCCCGGGCGCTCTTAACCCATTTAAGGCGGGTAAAAAAAGTCGCGATCAGTTCAGGTTTCGGCAATTCTCATCCGCAGGTAATCAACTTCGATATCCTTGGTCACTTCAATCATAAATTGAAATACCTCGACCGCGTAAGAGGGCTCCAGATCATAGTGTGCTGCAAGCGTTGCCGCCAGATCGAGTACCTTGGCTTCGCGATCGCGCCGCACAATCAGATCCAGCATCGTCTCTCTGTCGCCCTTGCTCGCAATAAATGCCTGCGGATTCTCCAGATACTTGGACTCGGCAACCAGTTTCCCCAGGTTCACGCGCTCCATAATTGCCAGCAGCGCCACCACGTCCGCGGTGACGGTTTCTCCGTAGGTGCTTTCCTCGCCGCCAGCGTCACAGGCATGACTAACCCATCGACGATAGAATTCAATGACTCGATCACCAACGCCGCTGGCCATGTTGCGTACCGGGCTTTCCGGCTCGCTGCGCACCACAATTGACTCGACATGCGCTACCTCGCTAAACGCATCCTGCGAGGCAAAGGCGTACCGGCCCAGCTCGGCGTGGCATGTTTCGATCTGCGCCAGTTCATAGCGCAGCAGGGATTTATCCGGCTGACCGACGACCAGACCTGGCTCATAAACAGCCTGATTGGCTCGAAAGCGGGTACGTTTCTTCAGCGCAATGATGATTTCGTTCGCCAGAATATCGAGTCCGGGTCTGATATGGCCTTGTAAATCGAGATCAGGATGGGTGTGCATAGCCGGGCGCTCCTCTTATTTCGCTTTCATTTTTGTTGTGTTTCTGCGCGCACACCCAAGCGGATATCGCACCCGCAGCAACCCAAATTTCGCAAACGCAGATTACACCTCCTATTGTCGCATTGACAATGTCACTGGTACCCTACTCTACCGACGTTTATCGACAGCACTGATACAGATGCAGCCGGAGCAAAGATGAGTTCAGAGCCAAAAAAATTCAAAAGACGCAGCCAGGCCTGGTTTAACAACCCCGCTAATCCGTCGATGACAGCACTGTACCTGGAAAGGTATCTGAACTACGGACTCACGCTTGAGGAACTGCAATCCGGCAGGCCCGTCATTGGTATCGCGCAGACCGGTAGCGACTTGTCACCCTGCAATCGCGCCCACATTGAAAACGCCAGGCGCATCAGAGAGGGTATCCGCGAGGCCGGTGGCATCGCAATAGAATTTCCGGTCCACCCGATCCAGGAAACCTCGCGCCGCCCGACCGCTGCTATCGATCGGAATCTGGCCTATCTCGGCCTGGTTGAAATTCTGCATGGCTACCCGCTCGATGGCGTTGTTCTCACCACCGGCTGTGACAAAACAACTCCGGCCTGCCTGATGGCCGCAGCCACAGTCAATCTGCCAGCCATTGTTCTGTCTGGTGGTCCGATGCTCGATGGCTGGCACGACGGCAAGCTGGCTGGCTCAGGCACTATTGTATGGTCATCCCGATTGCGTTTGGCCGCGGGCGAAATCGACTACAAAGAATTTCTTGAAATTACCGCGTCATCAGCACCCTCTCCAGGCCATTGCAATACGATGGGCACCGCCTCAACAATGAATGCGCTGGCCGAGGGGCTCGGTATGTCGCTGCCGGGCTGTGCGGCGATTCCCGCACCCTATAAGGAACGCTACCAGATCGCCTATAGAACCGGTAAACGCATTGTTGAGATGGTCGATGAGGAACTCACTCCCTCCAAAATCATGACGCGTGAAGCATTCGAAAACACTATCGCACTCAACTCTGCCATTGGTGGTTCCACTAACGCACCGATCCACGTTAACGCCATTGCTAAATGCATGAACGTAGAGCTGGACATACAGGATTGGGAAACCCACGGTTTCGACATTCCACTACTGGTGAATATGCAGCCCGCTGGAGAGTATCTCGGTGAGAGCTTCTATCGTGCAGGCGGTGTTCCCGCGGTACTCGGTGAACTCGCAAGGGCAGGTAAATTGAATGGTGGCGCACTGACCGTTAATGGCAAGACCATTGGCGACAACTGTGAAGAACAGCATCCAGCCGATACGCGTGTTATCAAGCCCTACAACGAGCCAATGCGTGAAAAAGCAGGCTTCCTGGTTATGTCGGGCAACCTGTTCGACTCTTCAGTTTTAAAATCCAGTGTCATCAGCGATGAATTCGCAGAACGCTTTTTACAAACACCCGGTAGCGAAGGCGTATTTGAAGGACGTGCTATTGTCTTTGAAGGATCAGAGGACTACCACGATCGACTGAACGACCCTGCACTTAACATCGACGCCAACTGCGTTCTGGTGATGCGTGGAGCCGGCCCGATAGGCTGGCCCGGTTCAGCCGAGGTAGTCAACATGCAGCCACCAGACGCATTGATCAAAGCCGGTGTAACCGAATTACCCTGTATCGGTGATGGCAGGCAGTCCGGCACTTCCGCAAGCCCGTCAATCCTGAATGCATCTCCCGAGTCGGCGGTCGGCGGTGGGCTGTCGCTGCTGCAAACCAATGACATTATTCGAATTGATATGAACAAACGACGCGTTGATATGCTGGTCGATGACGATGAACTCGAGCGTCGTCGCAGCAACGCCAAAACCGACTATCCGGCAGACCAGACACCGTGGCAAAATATCTATCGTACAACCGTCGGCCAGCTGGCGAGCGGAGCGTGCGTCGAACTATCCGAGGCCTATCATTGCGTGGTCGATGAACTACCAAGACACAATCATTAGGTCGGGCATTAGGTCGAGCACTGGGTCAGGCACCAGATTAGAATCAGCTCAGCTATTGAGCTTGTCATCAGGCAGACGCCAATTTAACACGCGCTGCAACCGACAGGAACAGCTATGAATATCTTGATTACCGGCGGCGCAGGTTTTATCGGGCAGCGCGTTGCAATGGAATGTTTGCGAAGGGGCAATCTGGACATTGATGGCAAGCCGTCGGCTACCATTGAAAACATCGTGCTTACAGACAACGCGGAACCTCCGTTCTGGCACGATGGCCTGCGCGACGACTCACGCATCACAACCACGTTTGGCGACATCAGTGACGAAGCCTATATCAAATCGGTGTTCGATCAGAAATTCCACGTGGTATTTCATCTGGCATCCATTGTCAGCGGGCACGGTGAGCAGGACTTCGACCTCGCGATGAAAGTGAACCTCGATGGTGCACGTTATTTGTTCGAAGCGATCCGGGCACAGAACAACAATGCAAAAGTCGTCTTCGCAAGTTCCATTGCCGCCTTTGGCGGCGACAGCATGCCGGAACAGTTGAGCGACTACTCAAAACAAACACCACTCACCACCTATGGTGTCACCAAGGTAATCGGCGAGTTACTGATAAACGACTATAGCCGCAAGGGGTTTTTCGATGGGCGCAGTGCCAGATTGCCAACCGTTATTGTACGGCCAGGCAAGCCTAATCTGGCGGCTTCCAGCTTTGTCAGCGGGTTATTCAGAGAGCCGCTATCGGGTGAGCCCTGTGTTATACCGGTAGACGCATCTCAGGAGATGCCGGTTCTTGGCTACCGTTCTATCGTCAACGGCATTATAAAGCTGGCAGAGCTACCCGCAGAAAAATTTGGTACTGACCGGGCCGTCGGACTACCTGCCTTTAATGCGAATGTACAGCAGTTGATAGATGCATTAAAGAAAGCTGCAGGGAATCGTCATCTCGGTGAACATATCATGAAAAAAGATGAACAGATCGTAGCCATTTGCTCTGGCTGGCCCAAAAAAGTAGACACCAGCCGGGCACAGGAACTGGGTCTGCCAATGGATAGTTCAATTGAACAAATAGTGCATGACTATATCGAAGACTATCTGGACTAGAAACGCAGAATGAGCGTAACAAGTATGCAGGTGCAATAAATCGAAATGGCTAACCGAACACTTGCGTTCCGCTTTATTGTATTTGTTCTCGCACTGGGTTACTGGATCTATCAGTTCTTCACCGTTGAGTCATGGTCTGACTACGGATGGCAGTTTCGCTACCTGACTGTCTGGACACTGACAGCCAATCTCATTGTGGCCGCGCAAATGCTGCGTCTGTCACTCAACAAATCGACCAAAGAGATACCTGCATTCGTCAGCTTTGTCGTCGTAATGAATATTTCAGTTGTTGTCAATTACTGGCGATTGTATTTGGCTGATCCTGAAAACTTCTACCGCGACGGTGATTCTATCGACTGGTGGCAGGAATACTACCTGCATGCGCTGGGGCCGTTGCTGATGTGGTTTGATGCCTTTTTTATTCACGGAGTATTCCGACGGCTTAAACGTGTTTTTCTGTACGCTTTAATCATGGGAATCGCCTACCCGGTATGGGTTGAATGGATCATTGCACCACTAAATAATAAACCCGCCGGAACACAGACCAGCGGGCTGCCATACGATTTTTTAAATGACATGGTAGTTTCGGAGCGCCTGATATTTTATAGCGCCATCACCATAAGCAACTTTGTTTTTATTCTTATTGGCTGGGGTATCGCCCATACGATTGCCCGCAACACTACCCGATCCGCTATGCATCGAGATGTTGCAGCAACTGAACCTTCGCTTGTCGCTGACCAATGACCGGTAACTCTCATGACAGATAACATCACTCCCATATCATGGATGCAAAGCCCTTCAAAGGATGTGGGCTTTATCAAATTGACAGATACCGACAACGTCGGCATTGCACTGCGCAACCTTGACAGTGCAGAAACGATCGACGGAATTACGCTGGTCAATGATGTTCCGCGAGGTCACAAACTTGCGTTACAAGCCATAGCCAAGGGCGAAAAGGTAATTAAATACGCACAACTCATTGGCTACGCCAGCGTAGACATAGCCGCAGGCGATCACATCCACACTCACAATATCGAATTCCGCGCCACTGAACACAACTACGAATACTGTATAGACAACGCAGAACCACCCAAAGCTGCGCAAGCAACCAGCTTTATGGGGTATCAACGCGCAGACGGCCAAACAGGCACCAGAAATTATATTGCCATCCTCGCCAGCGTAAATTGCTCGGCCACAGCCGTGCAGCATATTGCCGCCGCCTTCACACCCGAGATGCTCAGCAACTACCCCAATATAGACGGTGTCGTCGGCTTTTCTCACAGCACCGGCTGTGGTCTAGCCGATAGCGGCGACGGCTTCGAGAATCTGCAACGTGTGTTGTGGGGCTATGCACAACATGCCAATGTCGCTGGTGTGCTGCTAGTTGGTCTTGGCTGCGAAGTAAACCAGATCAGCGCACTGGTAGAGCAATATCAAATGCAGCGCGGCCAGCTACTGCGAACCATGAACATACAGTCGGTCGGCGGCCATCAAAAAACTGTGGCTGCAGGCGTCGCCCGTATCAAGGAAATGCTTGAGCAGGCCAACGATGTCAAACGCACACCCTGCCCCGCATCTGCGTTGAAGCTCGCACTGCAGTGTGGCGGGTCAGATGCCTGGTCCGGTATCACAGCCAACCCGGCACTAGGTTACGCCGCCGATCTGCTGGTCGCACAGGGCGGCACGGCGGTATTGGCTGAGACGCCAGAGGTGTATGGCGCGGAGCATCTGCTCACGCGGCGGGCAACGGATGAAGACACCGGTAAAAAATTGATCGATAGAATCCTGTGGTGGGAAGATTATGTCGCTCGCAATGGCGGCTCAATGGACAACAATCCGTCACCGGGCAATAAACTGGGGGGATTGACAACGATTCTGGAGAAATCACTCGGTGCAGTAGCAAAGGGCGGCACCACCAGATTGAACGGAGTGTTTCGCTATGCCGAAAAAATCGATCGCAACGGTTTTGTATTTATGGACAGCCCCGGATACGACCCGGCCTCCATTACCGGTGAAGTCGCAGGCGGCTGCAATCTGGTGGCATTCACCACCGGTCGAGGGTCAACTTATGGCTGCAAGCCATCGCCCAGTATTAAAATCGCCACCAACACAGAGATGTATAAACGCATGGACGATGATATGGACATCAACGCAGGCAAGATAGTATCCGATGGCGCCAGCATTGCTGAGGTCGGGCAGGAAATATTCGACCTGTTGATAAACGTTGCGTCAGGGGAAATGTCGCTCAGTGAGAAACACGGCCTTGGCGATCACGAATTCGTGCCGTGGCAGGTTGGTGCAACGATGTAGGTTATGCAGAAAAAGACCATGAGCTATCAGGAAATCATCGATTTCTGGTTTGAAGAAATTGAACCAAAATCCTGGTTTAAAAAAGACGACGCCTTTGATCAGACATTGATGTCGCGTTTCGGAGGTCTGCACGCTCGAGCAGAAATATCAGAGCTCTTTCCCTGGCGCGGTACCGCCGAGGGACGATTGGCAGAAATAATCGTGCTCGATCAGTTCTCCCGCAATCTATATCGAGGCACGCCACGCGCATTTGTTAGCGATCCATTGGCCCTCGCACTTGCGCAGGAGGCCATAAGCCAGGGCTTAGATGCAAATCTGTCAACAGCACAAAGAACTTTCCTGTATATGCCCTATATGCACAGTGAGTCAAAAGCAGTGCACGAAATAGCGATAACCCTGTTTGAAAAAAACGGCAAGCAAGACAACATCGACTACGAAATCAGGCACAAGGCAATCATCGATCGATTTGGCAGATACCCCCATCGAAACAGCATACTGGGCCGCGAGTCCACACAAGACGAGCTTGATTTTCTGCAGCAGCCCGGTTCATCATTTTAATCTGACAGGGCCAAATTCCTTGCTTAGCCCGGAAAAATTACCGCTGTTATTTACACGGATATTTCTCATGTAGTGCATCGTTAATCCACACTCCATACAGTTTGCTTGAGAGAATCGCTTCAGGCTGTTTTTTCATGTAATCAATAACAAAGTCGAGCACATCCAACCAATCCAGATCGGCCGATGGCAGGCAATTTGTTGATGAATTTTCTGATGCTTGTAAGCTATAAAGGAGCTGCGCAACACTCTTTATTGAAGTTAAACATCCGACCGATCTTCCCGCAACAGTCGTAGGAACATCGGTAATAGCGCCGATGGCCCTCGCCTTCATAAACGTACAATCCTGGAGCAACCCCAATCCATCATCATTGTGAAACGCGGGCACATCGTGTGTCTGGGGAGTATTAGAAATACCCGGGTTAGCCATTCCAATACAAAGGCTCACGAGAATCGCAAACTGCTTGATTGCTTTGCAAATACCTGTTTTGCTCATTGTCTTTTATAGACTCGGTTGAATTATTTAATCGCGCTCTACGATCTGGCGATAATAGGCTGGCGATAATTGTCAGGCATATCAGTATTTCTGCATACAAGCCACCATCACACAATGGCAGGCTGGCAGCATCAGCGACTTCATTCAGTGAGAAGAGACTATCGCTAACCGGGGCCGCAAACAGTTTTGTTAGTCGATCAGCCCTAACAATCTTGCGGCGTTATTTTTTGTGATGTCTTCTCGCAAATGATCCTTGATTTCGATTTTTTCAAAATCACTTAACCAGCGCTCCGGCGTGATCATTGGCCAGTCGGATCCAAACAACACCTTTTTGCGCAAAATTGAATTGCAGTAACGCACAAGAATGGGCGGGAAGTATTTGGGCGACCAACCGGATAAATCGATATAAACATTCGGCTTGTGCTGAGCCACCGCCAGCGCTTCTTCCTGCCACGGAAAAGACGGGTGGGCCAGCACAATTTTAAGATCAGGGAAATCAACGGCCACATCATCCATGGTCATCGGATTGGAGTATTTGAGCCGCATGCCGTTACCACCGGGCATGCCAGAGCCAACACCCGTTTGTCCGGTATGAAACAACGCAATGCAACCCTCTTCCTGCAGTACTTCATAGAACGGATAAGCCATTCGATCATTGGCAAAGAAACCCTGCATGGTCGGGTGAAACTTAAACCCCTTAACCTTATATTCACGCACCAGTCGCCTGGCTTCCCGAACGGCCATCTTGCCCTTCCAGGGATCGATCGACGCAAACTGCATCAGCACATCAGAATTCTCGGCAACTGCCTCTGCGACTTCATCGTTTGAGTAGCGTCGGTAACCGGTTTCACGTTCTGCATCAACCGGAAATATCACCGCTGCAATATTCTGTTTGCGGTAATGTGCGGCCGTATCTGCAATCGTTGGCGGGTGCTCCCAGGGCGCACCAAAGTAGTTCGCCATCGTCGATTGCAGATCGTCATAACCGTCATCTGCGTGACAACCACAGGGTTCTTCGGCATGAGTGTGGATGTCAATGGCGCAGACTTTTGAGATATCGATCATCGGATTGCTACTATTTCCTTAAGCTTGCTCGTTTCATTGTGGCTGCCATGTGAATCAGGTGTGATGATTCGCGTGAAATTTGGACAGCGCTCCAACCAGTACATCGTGGGCATCCTTGTTTAACCCCGCGAATAGTCGTGCCTCGTGTGCCACTACTGCAGCGGTAGCCCTCTTAAGCCGCCTGCGGCCTTTAAGCGTTATGTTTAACGCATACACCCGCCGATCACTCGGCACACGGTCGCGTACAATCAGCTCTTTACTTTCCAGTTCATCGACGATCACCACCAGGTTTGCTCGCTCTATATCCATAGCGGTGGCAAGCTGTGTCTGGCTTAAATCCGGGTTGTCTGCAATCAACACAAGCGCGGTATAAGTGAGCATGCGCAGATCAAGAGGTTTTAGTGTTTCCTGTAAGTCGGCCTGCACAACATTGAAGGCGCGCTTCATGTGGTAACCGACAAATCGATCCAGTGTTTCATAGTTAAACGCAGTCAATTCATCTGGCAGTTTATCTGCTTTAGCCATGGCGTTTATCTGAACTCCGGTGCACGCTTTTCTAAAAATGCTTTCAAGCCTTCTTCAGCATCCGGTGTGGTTTGTGACAACGCGGCAGCAAGTGACTCGGTAAACAGACCATCACTTTTAGACATATCATTGATACGCGGTATAGACTGAATCATCAGATAGTTAGACAAAGGCGCGTTGCGCGATATTTTGCCGGCAAGCTTTTGTGCAAGTGCCAGCGCCTCACCATCTGCCACAGCATAGTGTGTAAGCCCCAGTGCCAATCCCTCATCGCTATTGTACTTACGGCCTGTGAGCATCATCTCGGTCATCCGGTCCGGTCCAAGCAAGCGACCAACGCGTGCCGTAGCACCCCCACCGACAAAAATACCGCGCCTGCCTTCCGGCATTTGAAAGGTGGTGGACTTCTCTGCAATGCGTACATGAGTTGATGCGGCGAGTTCCAGTCCACCACCAATAACGGCTCCAAACATGGCAGAGACTACAGCCAGACCGCCAAACTGGATTTTCTCCATCACCGCATGCCAGTGACGCGAATGATAAAGGTTCTCCTCTGCAGAGCGATGTACATGCTCTGACAAATCGAGACCGGAACAATAGTGCCCTGCAGTACCGGTAAGGATTACCACCCGCACCTCTTTCGGTGGTGCGCTAAAAAACGTATCGATTTGCTGAAGTAAGGCTTCGCACATGGCATTGCGCTTATCAGGCCGGTTCATCGTGAGTGTGGCGATTTTATCCGCCACCTCAATAGTTAAAAGATCGGTTTCTGCAGACACTGTGCAATTCCTTAACGAGGGGGTAGAAGAACAGCGCCATCAAGCCTGATGGTGGTACCGTTTAGAAAAAGATTGATCAAAATTCTTCAATCTTCATTTTTATTTACTTGGGAAACATGATTGTTATATTGTATAACAAATTTTTCAGCGACCCAACTAACGATATGCCGTCACAGCTTAAAACGTCGGAACAGCTGTTTTGGAATCCTGAGTTCAGTTACGAGCACAGGGATGATGGCACTGTATTGATGAAGCATGTCGATGACTTGCCGGAGCATCCGCAGACGATAGCCGCCTATCTCGACAAATGGGCTGATGCCACACCATCATCCGTCTGGCTGGCAAGACGGGATGAGAGCGGCACGTGGATAAAGATCAACTACCGGGATGCCCGCAACCAGGCATGCGCTATTGGTGCAGCGTTACTGGATATGGGGCTCAATGCCGACAAACCTCTTGTAATACTCTCTGAGAACAGCCTTGAACATGCGCTGCTCGGTATTGCCTGTGCTTACGTTGGCATTGCGTATGCGCCCATATCACCGGCCTATTCACTGTTGTCAGAAGAAGCTGTAAAAGCCGCCAGAATATTTGACTTGCTGAATCCCGGTGCAGTTTTTGCCGATGACGGCGAAGCATTTACAGCCGCGTTGTCCAAAGTATCAACGGATCAATGTAAAATAATCAATAGTCGGAATCTTGTAACTGGTGCAGTTGAGTTTGACTCCTTACTACGGCATGACCCGGCAAACGCTGCGCATGCAAGAGCAACACTCAACCCCGATACCGTAGTCAAGTACCTGTTTACTTCCGGCTCTACGGGTTCACCGAAGGCTGTCATCAATACCAATCGTATGATCTGTTCCATGCAGGCTATGGTTCGCGACTGTTACCGTTTTCTGGAACATCATCCGCCGGTTGTACTCGACTGGTTACCCTGGAACCATACCGCTGCCGGTAATAAGGTGTTCTACCTTGTCCTGACTAACGGAGGCACTTATTACATTGATGATGGTCGCCCGGTAGCGGGCAAGTTTGATGAAACCCTGCGCAATCTGCGTGAGATTGCCTGCACCTGGTATTTCACGGTGCCCGTTGGTTACGATTTACTGGTGCAATCGCTCGAAAAAGACACAGAACTTGCCAGTCACTTTTACTCAAAACTCGATATGCTTTTTTATGCCGGTGCCGGTATGGCACAACATACCTGGACTGCATTGATGCAAATCGGCAAAAAGGTAACTGGCAGAGACATCCTGCTCGCAACCGGGCTCGGTTCCACTGAAACCGCACCTTTTGCACTGGCCTGGACAGAGCTTGAACAAACCGCAGGCAATGTTGGTGTACCGTCGCGCGGGCTGACCATGAAACTGGTGCCCACAGACGGCAAGCTCGAGGTAAGACTAAAAGGACCCTCTATTACACCTGGCTACTACGCGGAGCCGGAACTCACTGCCGAGGTATTTGATGAAGAAGGTTTTTATTGTCTCGGAGATGCGTTGCGACCGGTAAACCCGGATGATTTCTCACGCGGGTTTTATTTCGACGGACGCCTGGCCGAGAATTTCAAATTGGCAACCGGTACCTGGGTAGCCTGCGGTGCGGTACGCACAAGCCTTGTCGACGCACTGGGGGGTCTGGCACGAGATGCTGTTATCGTCGGTGAAAATCAGACAGAGCTTGGTGCTTTGTTGCTGCTGTCAAATACAGCGCAGGAAATGCCAGACACGCAGCTTCAGCAAGCCTTGACAGAAAAACTGGCTCAGGCTGCTGCTGTTGCTTCAGGCTCTGCCAGTCGGGTATCGCGCGCTGCAGTCTTGCATGCTATACCCAGCCTCGACAAGGGAGAGATCACGGAGAAAGGCAGCCTCAACCAGAGGGCACTGAGAAACAACTACGAACATCTTATAAGAAAACTGTACGCGTCAGATGATGCGGTTTATATTGCATAACTGGCGCACTGCGCTCTTGAAAAAACAATACGAAGCAACGTAGTTGAAAGCAGTACTGACACTCGAAAAAATCAGGGAACTGATTAACATTCCCGAACTGATCAACGCCATCGAAACGGGCTTCGTAAGCTATTCAGAAGGGCTTGCTGAAGTACCTCCAGTGGGCTTTCTACACTTTGATAATCCACCTGGTGATGTACATATTAAATACGGGTACCTTCGTGGCGATGAGTATTACATTCTTAAAGTCGCTTCCGCTTTCTACAAATTCAATAGTCGAGCCTGGCAATGTCATTAAGCACCCCGGGAAAGGACGCACGCATCCTGATCAGATCACTGTCGCTGACCTGACGGGGTTGCTGTACAGGATATCGAGATTGCAAAACTGGTGATAGCGGCCGCGCCAAAAACTTAAAACGAGATTCTTGAGCGACAAAATCACATCGGATGCATCTGCTTCTTAATTTCCGCAATGGCTTTTGCGGCTTTCAAAAAACGCCTCAACATGTCACGACTCCTCGTCAGTGGTTAAATTATTCACCCTGGCACTATTATGTAGCGAAACTCAAGTCGGATTGCATTTGGAAAAAGGAGTCCGGGCGAACAATATTCCTGCGCCAAAACATTGTTTAACAGGAAAATACACCAAAAACAGGCTATGCCGGAACATTTATAGGTTTGCAACTCCGATCAGCAAAAACGCATATCAACAGCAACGCTGGTTGACAGATTGCCAATAGCGCTTGTTCGTATGATTCGGCCGTTACCCCTGATT
>CAYMVV010000033.1:0-55842 GCA_964393885.1 uncultured Granulosicoccaceae bacterium
CGACTAACTACAAAACCAGGGTTGCCTCGAACTAAACATGACACCGAGAATCATATCTTAGTTTCTCATTTTGGAGTTCCTGTCCTGTTAAGCTCTCAATTTACCCTGGTGCGTTTTGCACGCAGGCATCATCCAACCCACGCCAGACAATGACGAATTCCATGCGAAACCTCAGTATCCTGCTATTGGCTATCTTATGTTCGGGTTGCTCGTTACGAGCCCATGATATTCAACAAGCTCCGCCAAAACAGAACAAGGCTGTTGTATTTGATATCGACGGCACGCTGACTCCAAAAAAATTGGCTTTTTCTACGGCAAGAGACGATGCAACCACAGCTGCACAGTTGTTCGCCGACAATGGCTACCTGATAATCTACCTGACTGCGCGCAGAAGATCGCTTCAATCGGGCATACCTGGCTGGCTGAAAAGGAAAGGGTTTCCCGAGGGCAACATTCAAGTAAGCAAAAAGACCGATAGTAAAAATCATGCTGTTTATAAAAAACGTGTATTAAGAGAGTTTCAGGAAAATGGCTGGAACCTGTTTGCTGCATACGGAGACAAATCCACCGATTTTGAAGCGTATTCGGCAGTAGGCATCGACAAGAGCCGCATCTTCGCGCTTCAAGTTGCCGGAAAAGATTCATGCGAACCAGGCGTATGGGCTAAATGCCTCAAATCCTGGTCCGAACATATCGATCAAATTGCAGATATGGTGCGACCTTAAAAAATTTAGCATCAGCCAGAACCGACGACTAATCTGCGTATCTTTTACAACGTTCTGCTTTTTCTACATGTCCAGGTCGTGAAGAAGCTGCGGAATTTTCTTTTTCAATGGAAAAAATCCCTTGTCCGCGTGTGGCCAGATTGTTTTATCCCACCGGGACTGAATTATTGCACACTCGATATTATTAACGCGTAAGGTCTTTTTCGCCATATGCAGTACAGCCGCTGTTGGCCCTGTCGGCGGGTAGGCCCAGGTTACTGCGTTGAGCTTTCTGTCCTTGCACCATTGTACGATTGAATCACAGACCGGTTGAATATCTGCTTGTTCGTCACACACCAGCGATGTGTGTATATTATACGAGTGACTATGCACAGCTGAGTCGATGCACTGACTGGTGAAGTCTGACACCGCTTTACTTACACCACCGGGTGAGAGCATTTTGCGAGTTTTTAATGTGATTATCGACTGACACGCCGTGCAATTTTGTAGTATTTGTGGAGAAAGGTCTTCCTCGTGCACAAGCAGTCCGAATGATCCGGCGGGAGCTTCGTTAGCAAGCACGGGCAGTTCGTGTTTTTTAAAGTCATGGTCTTCTGTCAATGGCTCGATGCATTCATTCAGCTGGCCTGCAGGGTTAAAGCGACCATCGGTGTATTTGTTTATATTCTCGGCACTAGCTGCATAGGCTTTTCCTTTTGTCTGAAGACCCGCAACCCACCGCCATGACAACGTGTTCGAGGCGGGGTCGCCATCAAGCAAATGTTGTAGAAAGAAGTCAGCACCTAGCTGCCACGGTAGCTGCAGGGTAAAAATCCAGATACTCGCAAACCACATACGCGCATGGTTGTGCAGGTAACCGGTTTCTGTCAATTCGCGTACCCAGTAGTCAAAGCACTCGATACCCGTACCGCTTTCTACTGCTGCCATACACTCGGAACAGGCCTTTTCATCCTGATACAGCGATTGCACATCGAGTTGGTACTGATGCCAGACTTGTGGGCGCATCTCAAGCCAGCCTTTCCAGTACGTGCGCCAAAACACCTCTTGAAGATACATCTGTGCTTCTTTTGCGGAATGTGAATAGAGTACAGCAGATACCACTTCCTTTTCAGTGATCAAACGGTGCCGCAACCACGGGGAAAGTCTGGAAACAGACTGGTGTTTACCAGTACCGTAATCGAAGTTACGTTTGTTTGAGTAGTCTGATCCCGCGTTCGGTATGAATTCGGAGAGCATGCTAATTGCCGCTTTACGAGAAGGTTTAAAAAGCCTGTCAGTTGTCAATGTTAAATTGCTCTTTTAGATTTGGATCGCTTAAGGCATTGTATAGAATTGTCACGACAGGCGTCGTAATAAGGGGGAGGAATTATCGCGGCAGGTACTGAAAAAGAGGGCATTACTTCTACCGCTAACAACGATTCCAAGGTCGCTGCCAACCACCACATTGCAATGAGAATGACCCCTTAAATTCTCTTTGAAGGTGCCTGTCCCGTTATATTTGGCATATCGAATATATTGTCGGTTCGCTTACCAGGTGTAAGCTTCACTCGTCTTCGTTTGTTTGCTCACGCTGTGTTTGCTCATGGTGTGTTTGCTCATGGTGCGATATTCTCATTTCATAAACCAGCTGATTTGCTACAGCTGCTTTCGCCGGGTGTCGATCAGCACGTCAATCTGTTTGCGTTTGTTTGATCCCGGATGTTCTGCGTTGAACTATTTCTGAGTGACCTTTTTAGGCTTGTAGCGCAGGAAATATCAGGACGGGCACTGTAAAAAACGAGGTGGGTATTGTTGCACGCATCTTCGTATGAGCGAACGCTTTGGTGCGGTGCGTCCGTCATACGGAGCCTCAAATCGCATCAGTTTCGCCAACTGGGTTGGCATCCCACGGACATGCCCGGGCTCGAAGTCGCACTTGCTATCGCGTTGTATTTTGCTTCAGGGGCGAGTATCTTCAGGGTCATGCGTGCCATTGTGCTAACAGAGAAAACAATATGTACGAATTTCGGACTGGACCGTCGCTTCGTTGTCAATACGCACCCTGCAGGCGCCCGACTATCTGTCGTTACCGCACATACTGGCTGTCCACACTTTTGTAGCCGCAAATAACACGAAGTTCACACAGGATCGATACACTCGATCAGTACTCAAATCCGCCTACTTCTGTATATACGGAGATACAATGACCCTGAAAGCAAAAAACTACCGACAGCTTGCAGTAGCGGGCCTGTGCCTGCTGGCCGTTGGCTGCTCCAGCGATGATGACGACGACAGCGCAGTGCCGCAGGTCGTGATGAGTGGCGATGCCGCTTTCTCCATGCAACTGCTGCATGCCGCCGATATGGATGGCGCCAGTGGTGCACTGGACAACGTTAGTCAGTTCTCGGCGCTGGTCGATCAGTTTCGTTCAGAGTTTCAGGACAGTACACTGCTGTTGAGTTCTGGCGACAACTATATTCCCGGCCCGCGCTTTTTTGCCGCGTCAGCCGATGAGGCGGCAGCAACCCTCGGTGTACCGGGTAATGGCCGCGCCGATATCGCGTTCCTTAACGCCATGGGCTTCGCCGCCAGCGCCATCGGTAATCATGAACTCGACCAGGGCACCAGTGCCTTTGCCGAGCTGATTTCAGCGCAAACTGATGACGAGACCGGTGCATCGTATGCCGGCGCCAGCTTCCCGTACCTGTCGAGCAATCTCGATGTATCCACCGATGAAGATCTGGCATTACTTGCGGCAGCCGGTGGCCAGGCAGCGGACACCATTGGCGGGCAGATCGCACCGTCGACCACTGTAACAGTCAACGGCGAACAAATAGGTATCGTCGGTGCCACCACACCAACACTCGCGTCCATTACCAGCGCCGGGGGGATCACCATTAATCCGGCCGATGCCAACGACACGGCAGCGCTGGCTGCGGCCATTCAAACCGCTGTTGACGAACTGACGGCAGGTGGTATTAACAAAATTATTCTACTCGCGCACATGCAACAGATTGCCATTGAACAGGCGCTTGCACCGTTGTTATCCGGTGTTGATGTGATAGTAGCTGGTGGCTCAAACACCTTACTTGCTGACGACAACGACACACTGCGCGATGGCGATACTGCTGCCGACACCTACCCGCTGCAATTTACTTCGGCAAGCGGTGAACCTGTGTTGCTGGTAAACACCGATGGCGACTACAGGTACCTGGGCCGACTGTTGCTCGACTTTGATGCCGAAGGCCGCGTACTTAATGGCAACCTTGATGATACCGTTAACGGCGCCTGGGCCACGACCGATGCTCAGTTGAGCGCGCTCAATGCCACTCCCAACGCTGAAGTTCAGGCTATTTCTGATGCTATCGCCAGTGTGTTGCTTGAGCGTGATGGCAACATCGTCGGCAGAACTGCTGTCTACCTCGATGGCCGTCGCAACCAGGTGCGTACACAGGAAACCAACATGGGTAACCTGACAGCAGATGCCAATCTGTGGGTCGCACAGCAGGAGGACGCGACTGTCTCCGTATCACTGAAAAACGGTGGTGGCATTCGCTCTGACATTGGTCTGGTGCTGCAACCCCCGGGCACCACTGACCCGTCACTGGTGGAGTTCTTACCGCCACAGGCCAACGCCGCTGCCAACAGGGAAGAAGGCGATATCTCCCAGTTTGATCTGGAAACCGTGCTGCGCTTTAACAATGGCCTGACGTTGCTTACCGTCACGGCAGAAGAACTGAAAGACATCATGGAACACGCTGTTGCCGCCACTGAACCCGGTGCCACCCCGGGGCAGTTCCCTCAGGTAGCCGGCCTTAACTTCACTTATGACAGTTCGCTTGCGGCGCGTGAAGGCACTGACACCAATGGCGATGTGACTATTGCCGGTGAGCGCATTCGCAGTATGACCATCGTCGATGATACCGGCGCCGTAACCGATACACTGGTAACTGATGGCGCTCTGATGGGCGATGCCACACGCACCATTCGTATGGTCATTCTCGACTTTATCGCACAGTGTGTTGGCGACGACACCGCGACCTGTGGTGACGATTACCCGCTGCAAGGGCTGACTGCTGCGAACCGGGTCGATGTAACAACCGACCCGGGCATGTCTGCATTTGCCGACCCCGGATCAGAGCAGGATGCACTGGCTGAGTTCCTGCTGGCAAACTTTGCCACCGACGGTTTTTCCGAAGCAGAAACTCCCGCCAGTGAAGACACCCGGTTCCGCGATCTGGCTCAGTAGTTACTACTGCGTTGGTGGTACGCTGTTATCTATATGTTTGTGATAAAGCTCCTGCATACTGCGGGAGCTTTTTTTATGGAGGGCTAACCACCGCTACCAAAAAGCAGTGCGGCTGAATAAATATATTTGATGCGGAACGTTTGGGTAAGAATTTGAGTTTATTGCTGTTAATCTAATCAGTAAAATATCAGGACAGGCAATATAGCAAGCCAATGACTGTTCGATCTGGTGTCTGTGGTCTTCATAGGAACCGGTGTTTATCGGGACAGGCAGTATAAAAACCGGCTGTATAAAAATAGGGAAGATGGGCGAAATATTCGCGCATCCAGAGTACCTATCTCAGGAACAGGCATCTTGTCGATGACCATTGACTTCAATCAACCATCCACAGAGTCTCTGGCGACCTTTAAAGCGCTTAGAAGGTCTTTAAAATCCCATTGGGTCGTACGTAAGACGGCTTGGCCAAGGTGCGGTAGTGTGGAGGGATGGAAAGTCTGCGCTTTTGGGCGAATATGTGGAAGATCGTGCCGTTTTTTTCGAAGCAATGAAAAGTGAGCTGAGTGGTGAACCTGTTTTTCGCAATGCTTCGAATCCGAAGTCAGGCGTCGCTGACAATAGGGTCGAATACCTATCAGACACTGATTGAGCGCACTTTTCGGGGTACCTCAGTTGTTTAGTTTGCTCAAGGAAGTATGGAATAACGTGGGCATGAACAGTAGAATAGACTAACAAAGTACATCTACAGGGACAGTAAAGAGTGTCGACTACTAGCGTGCTAGAGAGATTTCGCGTAATAGAGCGATGAAAAAATCAACTTGGGATATTATTGAAGTAATTGAAAAGGTACTCTGGATATTGGGTTTGCTTATTTATGCTTGGTTTCTTAGAAATTCCGTAGAAATAAGTGGTAATACCCTTGCGCAAGAGCCTATGGCGCCAATCGGGTTTGGACTTGTTTTATTAGGAACGCTAAGCGCGAAGTTGATTCAGGTTCGGTTTGTGGAGAAAGTAAAATTGCTTACTCGTAGTGGAGCAATTTTTGATGGTTATGGACATTTAGATGGTTTGAGTGAGGATACTAATTTTATATCTACCTGGGTGTTTATACCTATGGTTGTTGGGCTTTGTATTACATACCTAATTGGATTAAATATCTCATTAAGCGAACCTGGTATTTATCTAATTATTGGAGGAATGATTGCTGTATACATTGTTTCAACTAGATTTTCGTTCGGTGTCGCAAGTGGATTGTGTACACTTAAAATAACGAAACATACTGAGTTTTTCCTTCATTCATCGCATCCTGATAAGGCAGCAGGATTTGGGCATCTTGGTTACTACTATTTTAAGCAGGCACTTGTTATTTTAATACCTACAGCCTTTATGGCCGGTTGGTTGTTACTTGCGTATGCCACAGTGCAAGCCAAAAACATCGAAATGCCTGAGCAAAATACGTTTGCATATGAGTTCGATGGTTACATGCGGTGCGACGATGATACAGACAGTGTTTATGTGAAATATTGGGACTGTGAAAAAGAAAAGCGTACGTTTATTTGGTCTGCGGCATTTTATAAACTTATTTTAGTAAACCTAATAGTTTTTCTTTTTGCTTGGGCGATTCCTAACAGCGTTTTGGCAAAACAGATGAAGGTCGCGAAAAGGAGAGTTGTTTACCCTGCAATTGAAGAATTAGAACGAAAGCTGAAGAACCACAGACGACTTCAAACTAAGGGGTTTTCTGATTTGAGATCAGCTAGTCATCTATCCGATGAACTCTATTATTTAAGGATGTGTCCGACATTTCCTCTACCAGTTAAGACAGTTGCGACTGTTTTTCTTAGTAACATATCTGCGATATTCGGGTTATTAGGATTGAGTTTATTTCAGTAAAAAATATTACCTTTACCAGGACAGGCACTGTAAAAAAGAACAACTAACAGTGCAAAAAAGCCCAAACGCTGAACAAATTGTTTTAATGGGGGAAATTTGAGTACTATTTTTGGTTTGATTGCCGAGGATTTGTTTGGGGTTTGTCGGGACAAGCATTGTAAAAAATGGGGGCAGATGGGCGAAATATTCGCTCATCCAGAGTACCTATCTCAGGAGCAGGCATCTTGTCGATGACCATTAACTTCAATCAACCGTCCACAGAGTCTCTGGCGACCTCTACGGCATTTAGAAGGGCTGTAAAAATCGCATTGGGGTGCCTGTCCCGTTATATTGTCGTGGGTGGGAAAATATTTAACTTAGGTTATACTGGCACTCCGAATCACGAGGAGTTGAAATGAGGAAGTTAATTTTGGTGGCGGCAGTGGCTTTGCTGGGCGCCTGTGGAAGTAGCGATGACGATTCAGATGGCGATTCTGGTGACGCTGCTGATAGTGCACTGCTAAGTGGTATTCAATCGGGCGCTACAGTCGGGTCGGTTGCAGAGACTATAGGTAATCTGGAAACCGTTCTAAACGCAAACGATTTGATCGGCATTGTAGCGCAAATTGATCATCAGGCTAATGCAGCAGCTAATGGTCTGGAACTGCGACCAACCAGCGTGACACTATTTGGCAACCCGAATCTTGGTACACCGCTGATGCAGGTGAATCAGTTGGCGGGTCTGGATTTGCCGCAGAAAATGTTCGCCTGGACCGATGCAGAAGGGCAATCAAATATAGCGTACAACTCAGCTTCGTACTTAAGCGGCAGGCATGATCTTGGGGCGGAGCAATCCACGCTGGATACCATAGACAGCGCGTTAGCCACGTTGGCATCGGCAGCAAGCGGACAAGATTTTGTTGCGGTGGAGGTGACAGCGCCCGCCAGCGGTGAAGGTATTGTTGTCGTAGAAAGTGCGAATGATTTCGATACTACTTTCAACACTCTGCGCGACGCCATTGAGTCGGCAGCACCGCTTACGCTTGTTACCGACCTTGACCACAGCGCAAATGCAGCGGGGGTTGGCCTGACTCTGTTGCCTACACGTTTGCTTGTATTCGGCAACCCGAATCTCGGTACACCGTTAATGCAATCCGGGCAATCAATAGGTATCGATCTACCACAGAAAATGCTTGTATTTGAAGATGCTGAAGGTCAGGTGTCGGTAGCCTATAATGACCCTGCGTTTCTTGCACAAAGACATGGCATCACTGATCAGCAGGATACAATCGACACAATAGCCGGAGCGTTAGCAAATCTGGCAACTATGGCAACCACAGCTCAGTAGCTGGTTGTCCACAAGCCAGTAGTCTATATCCAGTGCTCTGTACAAAGGAAGGATTGCTATAATCCTTCCTTTTTTACTACATGTGCCGTTCTTGCCAACTAACGCATTATCGATTTCGGTTGAGATGACTCGTTTTGATCTGCTACTCAGGCAGACAAGGCAGATCCGGCCACGGTGATTCTATGCATCAATCGTCGCTGCCCCGGGTAGTCGTTCATGGCACTGTGCCAGGTTGCACGGTTGTCCCAAAACGCGACAGATCCATCTTCCCATTTAAAACGATGCATGAACTTTTCATTCCTGCAGTGTGCGTATAGCTCCTCGAGAAGTGTTTCGCTTTCCTTTTCGTCAACATCATTTATGTAAAGCGTGAAGCCGGGGTTTACATACAAAGCCTGCTTGCCACTAATCGGGTGACGAATCACTACCGGATGAACAGCGTCCTGCATTGCCGCACCTGTGTTACCCAGGCGTCCGGCAAGGTCTTTGTGATCCTCTTTTTCGTAGGCTTTTGCGCCAAACGTGTGTCGACTGGAATGAGTTGCGGTAAGGCTCGCCAGCCGCTTTTTCATGCTTTTGTCCAGTGCATCGTAGGCGGCGAACATACTGGCAAACACAGTATCGCCGCCGGTATCCGGTAGTTCCCTTGCTACCAGAATGGAACCCAGTGCAGGTATCTGATCGTAGCTGTGATCTGTATGCCACTTCTCTCCAATATTCTTTTGGTGGTCAGGTTCCTTGAGCACCTGTGCAATCTGCGGGTAGTCAGCCACCGGTGTAAAGAATCGATTGATATTGATTGTGCCAAATGATTCGGCCATTCTTATATGGCTTTCCGGGGTGAGAGTCTGATTGCGAAAAAACAGCACACCGTACTCCCCGATTGCCTGGCGCAGGGATTCGACCTCAGAGTCTGTCAGATTTTCAAGATCTGCATTGGCGACATAGGCTCCAGCCCCGTTCGCTACTGTCAGTTGCATAGCCATCGTCCGGTGTCCTTATGTTTTCAATCAGCAAACCACGTGCAGGATGTTAGTGCGGTACCGAATAATATATCGTCTCCGTCAAGCAGTATTGTTCTAAAGGGGAATGGAAACATTTCCTGATTTACAAATTGAAGCAGTAGTGAATTGTCTTTATCGAATAGTCCGGTTGTCCATGTGCCGTCCGATATGCTCTCTTGTCCAATAAAATACTCCATGAATCCGCGTATATTCAGATAGACTGTTTCGTCAGTTGACGGACAATAGAAAGCAGCAATTCTTCCGAATCCTGTTCGGGTGGGTATATCTACCAGCTTTGATTTAATAATTTCGAGCTCGGATATTTGCTCATCAGGCAGCGGTACGACGCGACAGGATTCTTCTCCGTTCCAGCCCCATCCATCACCGGTCGGTTCAGTTTCTTCACAATCCGGATTGACTGGTATTTCAACAAGACAGGTCGCAATGCCATTCCAGCCATAGCCGTCTGCGTTATCATCTATACATACATTTGGTTCAGTGAGTTGTCGGGTAGTGTCGTCAACAATGCAGCTTGTTGAGTTCTCGAAACCAAAGCCGTCACCGTCCTGATCGGATGCGATGTGAAAGCAAGAAGGTAGTAATGTGTTGGCAGAGGTTGGTGTAAATTGAAGCAGCGATAGAAGAATAGCGAGGTAGAATAATCGCATGTTAAATAGCCCGGTTGGCTTTAATCTGTCATGACGCTATCTTCGTTTAACTTATTTGTCAAGAAATAACTTGCTATCAACTGTTTTGTATCCGCCTTTTTGCGACTATCTATCGTCCCGGGTTTGGAAGATGCTGCGATAGCCATTGCGATATACCGCACCTTCTTAGCTGAATGGAGTAACTAAACCATGCACATCGAGCCCTTTGGCGTTGAAATCTGGATGAATGAGTGGGAGACCCGGTGCGACTGGAACCTGGCTGAAACCTGCGTAGAGAGCCTGACGATTACCGACTTGCTGAAATTGACCGGCAAGACAAAGGCAAGCCTTGACGATTTACTGCCACTTAAAATGACCTATGGTGACATCGAAGGGTCTGTTCGTCTACGCACAGCTATTGCCGCGCTCTACGAAAAACAAAAAGCAGAAAACATCGTCGTCACGCACGGGACCATTGGTGCCAATATGTTGATTCACAAAACACTGGTTGCAGCAGGCGATCATGTAGTGACGGTGGTGCCAACCTATCAGCAGCACTACTCAATTCCGGCCAGTATCGGCGCTGAAGTATATAAGTTAAAACTACGCGAACAAAACAACTTCCTGCCTGATCTGGATGAGCTGCGCGCCATGGTTGATGCTGGTACACGGCTCATTGCAATGACCAATCCCAACAACCCGACGGGTGCACTGATGGATCGTGCAATGCTTGAAGAAATCATTGCTATCGCTCGATCTGCGGGTGCGTGGATTCTATGTGACGAGGTGTACCGTGGAACCGATCAGCAGGGCGATGGGGTGACGGTTTCGGTCGCAGACCTGTATGAAAAAGGAATCAGCACCGCAGGAATGTCCAAGGCGTTCGCGCTTGCCGGCTTGCGTCTTGGCTGGGTTGCGGGGCCATCTGAATTGATTGAACGCGTCTCAATCCACCGAGACTACGATACGATCTCCGTTGGTGTGATCGACGATTACTTCGCCACATTGGCGCTTGAAAATCGCGACAGCGTGCTGGCGCGCAGTCAGGCAATAACACGCGGCAATCTTGCACTTCTTGACGAATGGATAGCACAGGAACCACGCATATCCTGGGTAAGGCCACACTCCGGCACGATCGCTCTGTTGAAGTACGATCTACCGATGAGTTCCCGTGACTTTTGTACCGCTCTACTTAAAGCGACCGGTGTGATGTTCACACCAGGCTCTGTTATGGATATGGAAGGTTATGTCCGTATCGGCTACGCCAATAACCCTCGTATACTAAAAGAAGGACTGCGGCTGGTCTCGGGCTTTTTGTCAACACAAAGTGCCGCACTGGCATAGCAAGCGAAGAAACCGGGAACGGCTTTTCGGCGCGGTGATCAGTGCACGCTTGCTATGCTGGCAACGGTGACTGTGTAATTAACCTGCTGTCGTTGGTGTAACATTAGAACGTCTCACTGGCAGGAAAACACAAGCATGCTTAAACTGATAGACCCGTTGATGACGCCAGACCTGTTGTACGTGCTGCAGGCGATGGGACATGGCGACGATCTGGTTATCTGCGACCGAAACCATCCGGCAACGACAATAGCTGCCCAAACTACTCACGGACAATTGCTCACGGTATTTGGAGCGACGCTTCCCGATCTGTCAAAAGCCATATTAACGCATTTCCCTCTCGATACGTTCGTGGATGCGCCGATCACCCGAATGCAGGTGGTTGGTCAACCAGACGAACTGGTGGAAGCGCATCTGTCTATGCAACAGGTTGCCGACGACGCAGAAAGCAGGCCGGTATCGATTCGATCGCTGGAGCGTTTTGAGTTCTACAAAGAGGCATCAGGTTCTTTTGCCATTGTACAAACCTCTGATGAAGGTCCTTACGGCTGCTTCATTCTGAAAAAAGGTGTACTGTGAGTTTGGCAGACTAGTCTACAGAAACAAAAACCCCAGGAAGTTGAGATTCATCGATACGCGTCGCCGGATGTTGCAACGCCACAGCTACACAATTCTGGACAGAGTAACTGAATCCTGTTGCATGACATTTGTACAGTGAGTCAGGATCTCGCAGAGCCCGACAACTCCTCAGGCAGATGGCAGTCGCCTGCCATCCTCGGCATCAAACAGATGCAGGTGGGCCGGATCTGGTCGAAGCTTGATTGTTTGACCCGGGCTGAAATCGTAGCGCTCGCGAAAGATGGCGGTGACATCCTGATCTTCAAAGTTAAGGAAAACCATAGTCTCGGAACCGGTAGGCTCGACTACGTTTACCGTCATCGGTATTCCGTCGTCCGACAAAATCAAGTGCTCCGGACGGATACCAACTTTGACTCTTGCGCTACCGGCGGGGCCGGCAAAGGTCTGATTGCCAACGCTGACCCGGCTGTCTTCCAACATGCCGGATAAAAGGTTCATTGACGGTGCGCCGATAAAGGTAGCAACGAACTCGTTTACCGGTTGATCGTACAGTTCCAGTGGCGAGCCGATCTGTTCTATATACCCGTTTTGCATAACCACAATTCTGTCGGCCAGTGTCATCGCCTCTATCTGATCGTGCGTTACAAAAACGGTTGTCGTCTTTAAGCGCTGATGTAACTGCTTTATTTCCGTTCGCATTTGTATGCGAAGCTTTGCGTCCAGATTGGACAGCGGCTCGTCAAACAGAAACACCTGTGGATCTCTGACGATGGCTCGTCCCATTGCAACTCGCTGACGCTGTCCACCTGACAAGTGCCGGGGTTTGCGTTTGAGATACTCGGTCAAACCGAGAATTTCGGCTGCCTCGTTCACCCGAAGTGCGATTTCAGCCTTGTCCTTTTTTGCTACCTTCAGCGCGAAGCCCATGTTCTCTGCGACAGATTTGTGCGGATACAACGCGTAGGTTTGAAAAACCATCGCAATATCGCGCTGCGACGGCGGCAAATTATTTACCACCCGATCGCTGATGGCTATGGTGCCGTCATTGATTGGCTCGAGACCGGCAATCATTCTGAGTAATGTTGACTTCCCGCAGCCGGACGGCCCCACCAGTGCAACGAATTCCGAATCGGCAATATCCAGACTTAAGCCGTGGATGACCTCTACGGACCCGTAGGATTTGCGCAGATCCCGAATTGTGACGTTTCCCATTGCGTTTTTCCCGCTGACGCTTTTTCTGTATGCCGCAGTGTACTGAAAACTGCGTTACTTGTACGCGTGATTAATGCAACAACCGAATACGAAGATGGTTCGACAGGATGGTGTGTCAGACATGCCTGAAACCGCAACTCGGCCAGGGCAGACACGCGCGAGTCTGCTGAAACTACAGCGGTTGTCAATGACGTTTTACCCTCGATTGATATCAGGAATGTATTGACAAAGACTTTGGCTGCAGCCTAAGTTAGCGCTTGGGAAATGCATTGCCGAGACCAGCGTCATGCACGTATACCGGTTCAGGCGATATGAGTGGTGGGATTTCCTTTGAATTTGGCAAATTTTTAACAACTTATCTGACGTTATCTTTGGAGGAAATTTTATGAAGGTTGATCTGTACAACTACATTCGTGCCGCGCAGAAAATGAATCGCCGACAACTGCTGAAAGGCATGACAGCCGCCGGTGCTGCGGCGATGATGCCGAAACTGGCCACCGCTGACGGCCACTCCAATGTGCGGGCTGAAATATTAAAGATTCCCGGTGTAGGCGCAGGCTCGCCAACCGATAGCGACTGGCAAAAAGTCGGGGAAATGTGCCTCGGTGCCACAAAGGAAAGCGTTACAGCCGGAGAGTTCGACGGCGTAGAGCTGACCTTCATGGGGCTCAACAACCAGAACCTTCACAATTTTCTGTTCCGCGGATTCCTGAAGCCATGGGAGGCCTACACCGGTGCGAAAATCAACTGGATCGACCTCGCACAAGCCGACTATAACGCTCGTCTGCAGCAGTCGATAGCGACGGGTACGGTTGATTTTGACATCATTGAGATGGGTGCTCCATTCGAAGGCGACGTACTGGGTAAGGGCCTGGCGTCAGAAATGCCCGACTGGGTCAAAGAGCAAATCGATATGGACGACTACGTCGATTATCTGAAAGCACCTGTTGGCACCTGGGATGGCAAAACCTATCGTGTATCCATTGATGGTGATTGCCATTCGTTCTCGTATCGCAAAGACTATTTTGGCGAGGGCTCCGTCACCGGTAAAGAGGTGCCGACAACGTGGCAGGAAATCAATCAGATTTCAAAAGATCTGGTCGGCAAGGAAGATCCACTGACCGGACTGCCTGCGCACGGCTATCTCGATCCGCTGAAGGGCTGGGGCGGCTTCGGTTTTTACTTTCTTGAGAATCGCGCTTCTGCCTATGCCAAGCACCCGAACAGCCCGGCCTGGTTGTTCGAGCCCGATACAATGAAGCCGATGGTGAACAACCCGGCCTGGGTGCAGGCTATTCAGGATGTTATGGATCTAATCGACGCCGAAGCGTATCCGGCAGATCAAATCAATGCCGACCCCGGCACCACTGCGTTTTCCCAGTTCCTTGCAGGCTCGGGTTCAATGCTGATGTGGTGGGGTGATGTCGGCTCAAGCGCACGTACTTCGGACACCTCTGTGGTCGGTGATGTGGTCGGTTTCGGTGTTAATCCGGCATCTGAACGCGTCTACAACGCGCAAAGCGGTGCATGGGAAGACACACGCAACGAAGCACCGAACATGGCCTACATTGGCTGGGGTGTCTATGTCATGGCAACCGTCGAGGGTGACGAGAAGAAAAAGAAAGCGGCATGGTCTGCTGCGGCGCATCTGGGTGGCAAGGACCTGTCACTGTGGGCATCTGCCTATCCGTCAGGTTTTCAGCCCTACCGTAACTCTCACTTCCAGTTCGAGGAATGGGAAGAGGCGGGCTATGATCGCGCGTACATTGAGGACTATCTCGGATCGAATGCCGATAGCTACAACCACCCCAATGCGGCAATTGAACCGCGTATCCCGGGTATCTTCCAGTACTATTCTGTCGCTGAGGACGAGCTTGCAAAAGGCTATGCAGGTAAGTACGAATCAGCTCAGGAAACGGCAGACGCCATTGCCGCTGCGTGGGAGAAAATCACCGATCAGATTGGCCGTGACAGCCAGATAGCGGTCTACAAGGCATCACTGGGTCTGTAAAATTCGGATCGGTAGTTAACGTGACGAGAGGAAAGCGCAGCGCGGCTGCGCTTTCTTTTTGCGCTACTGCTATAAAATAATAATCTGTTTGCAAACACTGGCTAGCCTATCACCATGTTGATCGAAGGCGATCTTCTGCACACCGTTACTGCAGACAATATCTCGGACCGACGCAAACGTTTTGGCAAGCTGCTGGTTTGGGGGTCGGCGCTGTTTGGAATGGCGCTCGCGCTGTGGCAATTTGCCTACGAGACGGGCCGGGTCAGCAGTGGCTTCGATACCTGGCGCCCGGTACTCTATGCCTACATGCTGTGGGCCACAGCGCTGTGTGTGTCGCAGGTTATCGTCAACGGTGAAAAAGGCAAGCGCACCCTGTTTGTGTTGCCAGCTGCGTTGTTTGTTGTGAGCCTGGTGGTCTTTCCGCTGCTGTTCGCACTCTACATTTCTTTTACTGACTGGAACCTCGCATCGCCCAGCGGGCCCCAGCCGAACGGCTGGGCTAATATGCGCGAGATGTGGAATGATGACTTCTACTGGAATGCGCTCAAAAACATGGTCTACTATGTTCTGGCCGTGAGCGTTGAGTACGTCATCGCATTCGGTCTGGCGCTGCTGTTAAACAGTCAAATTCGTGCACGAAAATTTTTCCGGGTGGTTTTTCTGCTGCCACTGATGCTTAGCCCGGTCGCCGTGTCATGGATGATTGGCAAGTCAATGCTCGAGGTTCGCTTCGGTCCGATATCGCGCGTACTGCGTGAGATCGGCATTGAGCCCAGCTTTTTTGGATCACCGGAAATAGCTCGCTTCATGATCATGGCAATGGACGCGTGGACCTTCATACCATTTATGATGATAATGCTGCTGGCGGGGTTGCAGGCCTTGCCCAGCGAGGTAATAGAAGCGTCGAAAGTCGATGGTGCGACCGGCTGGCAGAGCTTCAGGGAAGTAATATTTCCGCTGATGCTTCCGGTATCGGTCACCGCAATCGTCATTCGCATTATCTTCAAACTGAAACTCGCGGACATCATCATCAATGTCACCTCCGGCGGCCCGGGAGGTGCCACTGATAGTGTCACCAGCTTTATATTCCGTGAATACCGCGATCGTTCAAACGTCGGCTATGGGACTCTGCTCGCCATTGTCTATCTGATCCTGATTATTATATTCATCACGGCATTGCTTAAACTGGTCAGCCGCTGGATGGAGCGCCCCGCATGAGCGCTATATTTAAAGACCACGACCACGACCACGGCCACGGCACTCACAGAAACGCCAGATGGTGGAGCAGTCGGGTAGCCATATACGGTGCGCTGCTGCTGTGGACAGTGGTTTGTCTGTTCCCGATATACTGGACGCTGACCACCTCGTTTAAACTGGCGCCGGATGTCATGCGCGGCAATATGGTGCCGTGGTGGGACTTTACGCCACGCTGGAAGGGCTGGGAGTCTATTGGCATGTCACCGCGACTCATTGGCGAGGTGTCGACAGTACGCGATGAATTTCTAAAGCGCTTCTGGAACTCCGCCATCATTTCCGTGACGTCGTCTCTGTTGGCAGTGGTGCTGGGCTCTCTGGCCGCCTATGGGCTATCGCGTTTTAGTTATCGATTCGGCTTTATGAGAAACTCGGATATTTCGTTTTTCTTTCTCAGCCAAATGATTTTGCCACCGGTGGTACTGGCGCTGCCATTTCTTGCCCTGTACAAATCACTGGCGCTGCTCGATAGCCGCATCGGGCTCATATTGCTCTATACGCTCATGGTGTTACCCATTGTTATCTGGATCATGCGCGATCAGTTTCAGGGCATACCCATTGAACTGGAAGAGGCGGCACTGGTCGACGGGCTCGGCATCTGGGGGGCGTTTATACAAATTGTACTACCCATCGCATTGCCCGGTATGGTGGCGGCGTTTATTTTGTCGCTGGTGCTGTGCTGGAACGAGTACTTTTTTGCCGCTTTGCTGACGGCGACGAATTCAACCACATTGCCGGTGATGGTGGCATCGCAAACGGGGTCACAGGGTATTAACTGGTGGTCGATGGCTGCGTTATCTTTTGCTGCCATATTGCCGTTGATTGTCGTGGCAATCTTTCTCGAGAAATACATCATCAAGGGGATGGCGGCCGGCGCGGTTAAGTAATGTTCACACTCATGTCGAGAGTTCACTGGCGATATCCCGCGTTTGTTCGTATAGCCGGCGGAACAGCTGATGACTCTTTTCATACACCGGATTGGCTACCGCCTCAATGGTATGGGTCGGTGGATTCCATTGGCTGATGTCAGCGCGTGTGGCCTGGCCGATAGCCATAGCGGCGATAAAAGCATCTCCATAACTGGCGCCAATGGTTTTTTCACACACCAGCTGATTAATACCGGTGATATCTGACGTCGCCTGCAGCCACAGTGCGTTTTGTGTTCCCCCGCCCACCGCCAGCAGGCGGGCAGGGGACTGCCCCAGCTCTGCAAACGTGTCGGTGACATGGCGTGTGCCATGCGCGATACCTTCAATTAAAGCCCGGTACATGTCACCGCGTGTGTGGGTAAGATTTAAACCGAACACAACGCCCTTTGCATCGACATCATGAATGGGTGTGCGCTCACCCGAAAAGTAGGGCAGCATTAACAAACCATTGGCACCCGGTGGCGATGTATCGGCCTCGTTTGCCAGTGCTGCAAAAGCCGATTGCGGGTCCAGATCTCTGGCTATCTGATCGCGAAACCAGTGCGTTAAAGTACCGGAGGTTGCAAGCCCCGCCATCGACGCGTGCTCGCCTTTAAACAGCCACGGTGCATACCACAGTCGCGGATCCGCCACTCGCACAGCGGTGCGCAGAATAATAAATATGGTTGATCCGTACATCATCATCATGTCGCCGGTACCATCCATACCAACCGACAGCGCCTCCGCTGCAGCGTCTATGGTGCCGGTTGTGACCGGTGTGCCTTTGACAAGTCCTGTCTCACTGGCAGCGGACTGTGTTATTTCACCGGCTATCTCGTCTGACCACATCAGCCGTGGCAGTTTGTCGAGTGCGATAATATCGTCTGCCAGATCATCCACCCAGCACTGTCGGTTCACATCGTAAAGCGGTGCGAAGTTAGCGGCGGTGTAGTGATCAATGACTACCTCACCGGTGAGCCGCTGCACCAGAAAGCTGGTGGATGTCAGCACGTGGGCGGTTTTGTTATAGATGTCGGGTCGCTGTTGTTTTAGCCATAAAATCTTCGGCCCGACCGATTGCGACGTGAGCGCGTTACCGCAACGCTCGACAATAACGGACTCTCCTATGCGCTCGGTGAGTGCCTGTACCTGTGTTTGTGCGCGGCCGTCTACGCCATAGAGCACGCCATTCATCAATGGTTGACCTTGCGGATCGACAGGCAGCATGCACGGACCAATCGCGCTGCAGGAGACCGCCTTAACATCGGCAGGATCAATACCGCTGTCTTTTAACAGTGTCTGGCAGACAGTGACAAAGTCGCCCCACCAGTCTTCTTCCGCTCTGTGTTCGGCCCAGCCGGGTTCAGGCACAATCATTTTGTGACCACGCGCCGCCTGTGCGTGGACCACACCTTGATGATCAACCAGCACACCCTTGGTTTCAAACGTGCCGATATCGATGCCTAGGGTATAACTCATCAGGTGTAGTCATCCCGGTTAAGAGAATATTCTGCGTCGGCTTTGGCTATCGATGCATTCAGCAGTTCAGCAAGTTGTGCCAGATCATTCAGATCACACACTTCACGAGCGGAATGCGAGGCGCGCATCGGAAAGCCTATGTCGATAGAGGCGACACCTGCGCCACAGAGTTGTACATAGGACAGGTCAGTAAGAACCCCGGTTTGTGCACTGCGCTGCAGTGGAATACCTTGCTCCTGCGCGGTGGTCTCGAACAAACTCACCAGCGCCGGATGTGGAATAACACCGTTCAATGTACCGCGACCATGAAAGCTGTACAGGCTCATACCGGGGCCGCCACCTAAAACCATATCGCCGCGCTCTGCCATATCGGGTGTGTCTGTCGCCAGCATCAGATCAATCTGTATGGCGATATGCGGTTGAAGTTGTTGCGCCAGTGGCTGTGCACCGCGCAGGTTAAACTCTTCGAGCACGGTAAAGGCCAGATCAACCGGTGGACCACCGCTGCGCTGCTTTAACAATTCCGCCACTGCCAGCAGCACTGCACAACCGGCGCGATCGTCCACCGAAGTGCCGCAAATTTTATTGTCGGCAAGCTCTGTTGACGCCGGCGCGTAAACGACCGGCTGCCCTATACGAATGCCGGCTTCCTGTACCGCACTGCTACTGCCGAGCCCGGTATCAACATAGAGATCTGCATAGGGTGTTACCGTGTACTTTTCAGACGGTGTAGTCGCATGATGGCTTTTGTTGGCGATGATGCCGGGCACGTCGCGACCTTCTGCCACACAGATCAGCACCTGCTGCGCTGCCAGTGCGCGTTCCGGCACACCGCCGAGACGCTCGAGCCGAAGCAGTCCGTTTGACTCTATTTTGCGAACGATAAACCCCAGCTGATCCATGTGGGTAAACAGCATGATACGCGGACCTTCACCTGCAAAGTGTGCGTGCAGGTTACCCAGTGTGTCTGACTGTGTATCTATACCCAGAGTCGACAGGCGCCGCTGCAGGGCGCGACGCACGCGGTCCTCATGCCCGGACAGCCCGGGGATCAACATCAGATCCATCAGGTCTTTTTTTAGTTGCGTTCGACTGACGGACGCTTTTTTTAAATCGTTTTTCATGCACGTGCCGCTTTGGCATTGGCCATGAAATTACGCGCGCGCTCTGGGTCGACAGGTTTCCAGGTGTCTCCATCAATCTTGAGAGATGAGCCGACGATACAACCATCCGAGATCGTTAATACCTCGCCCACGGTATCGTGTTTAACACCGGTATTGGCCAGCACCGCAGTGTCCGGCAATGCCGATTTCACAGCTGACAGGTCTGACATGGCAGCGGCCTCGCCGGTAATCTGTCCGGATACCAGGATGGCATCGGGTATAGACGAGAAAACAGCGCTGCGAGCGCGGTCGGGCAGGGAGCGTTGATCAAGTGAATATGCAAATTCTGCCGATACGTTGTACAGCAGTGCCATGTCTGAACGTCCGAGTCTGTCGCGGTAGCGCATCGCCTTACCGGCGTCGGTTGTCCACGGCCCCATATCCGATGCATAACTGCCGGTGAAGATCTCGCGCACAAAATGCGCACCGGTGGCAACACCTACAGCGATGGATGCCATTGGATCCCACAGCACGTTGACACCAAACGGTACGGTGATCTCGGGTTTTAGCTGTCCGATTATCGCCGCCATCGATGCGGTCGATGCGGTGTCGACAGTAAATTCGTAGGGCCGGTCGTTTTCATTGCCGAACATCACCGCATCAAAGCCTGCATCCTGCAGTGCATGTAACTCGGTTCTGGCGGCGGCGACCAGATCGAGATCGGGGTTGTACAGTGGTGCACCCGGTAAGGCGGCAAAGTGCACCATGCCAATAACCGGTTTGGTGTCGCCGAAAATCCGCTTAAAATTTTCCGTCATATCGGAGTCTCCATTGAGATGTCGACGATGATACACCTCGCCACTTTAAGTCGGTGCGTCTTCTCGCAGCAATCCGGCAGATTTCAGATCATCCCACAAGGCGGCGGGAATACTGGTTGCTGCCGCCTGCAGGTTAGCAGCCATTTCTGCAGCGCTCTGTCCACCGGGTATGACTGCCACATGGGCGGGGTGCAGCAGTGGAAATTGAAACGCCGCATCTACCATGCGCACAGCGTGATCGTTACAGACAGACTCTATCGCATTGACTCTGTCGAGGATATGTTGTGGTGCCGGATCGTAGTTATAGAAAGCACCGGGCTTTGCACCACTGGCCAAAATACCGGAGTTAAAGGGGCCGCCGGTGACAATGCCGATGCCACGCTGCTCGCACAGTGGCAGAAAGCTGTCGAGCGCGGTTTGTTCGAGCAGTGTGTATCGCCCCGCCAGCAGAAACAGATCAAAGTCGCCGCGCTCTGCCAGTGTCTGACAGACTTCCCACTCGTTGATGCCACCGCCGATGGCACGGATAAGCCCCTGATCCCTTAATGAGACCATGGCGTCATAACCGCGGCCGGCAAAGAACTCCTCGATACGCATATCCGACGCTTCTTTAGAGCCGTGGGTAAACACACACAGATCATGCACGTACAATATGTCTATACGATCGACACCGAGGCGCGAAAACGAATGTTCGAAGGAGCGCATCACGCCGTCGTAGCTATAGTCGAAATTTTCGCGCCGACAGGGCACGTCAAACCATTTTCCAACGCCTGCGCGGTACTCTGGTGCGCATGCCTGAATGAGTCTGCCAACCTTGCTGGACAGCACATACTCGTCACGTGGTTTACCGCGCAAGAACGGGTTGAGTCGAGTTTCAGACAGGCCCAGTCCGTAGAGCGGTGCGGTGTCGAAGTAACGCACACCGCCGTCCCAGGCCGCGTCCAGTATGGCGCGTGCGTCTTCGTCTGAAATAGCTTTATATAAGTTGCCAAGCGGGGCGGTGCCAAAACCCAGTTCCGTGAAGGTCAGGCCACCATTGCCCAGTCTGTCCCAATGCCGTGTGTTGATCACTTGATGTTGTCCTCTCTTTATTGCGCGCGTGCTTGCTGTGCGATGGCAATAGGTTACCCGTTTTACTCTTTAGTGACGGCTCTTTAGTGACAGCTGCGGTTGATCTCATGATGCTGTCTGACTACCGTACAACGCCCGATTCACAATCATCTGACTGGCCGGTGCATCCTGTCGGGCAATGGCGGCTTGAAGCTCGGCGTTGTCCGACAGTGTGTCTGCAACGGCTGCCAGACGATTTGCCATATCCACGTTTACCGTTGCCTCTGCAACCGGATCGAGCCCGGATAGATCCGGAAACGTATCGAAATAGATCGTGCTGTCATAGTTCAGTCGATTCATCTCGACAAACAGTTCCACGGTTTGCACCGGATGTACACTGCCAATCATCAGGCCATCATCGCGCTTGCCATAGCCATCATTTAAATGCACCCCCAGCAGTCGCGAAAAGCGACCCACCATCGCAGCGGCGTGCGCCGGCATTTCCTCGGCGTACAGAACATGGGCAAAGTCGAGGGTGATACCGGTATTGGGTCTGTTTAACTCCGATAAGGCCAGCAGGTTACTGCCGACATCGGGCATCAGTGAATAGGAGCGCGGCTCGTTGGGTTTGTACTCAAGCGAAATATCAATGTCTTTATTGTGATCGCAAATAACAGCCAGTGCTTCGAGGGTGTGGTCCCACAGCTGTTGATAATTGACCTGAAACGAATAATCAAACCCGTCCTGGCCAAGCCACAAGGTCATCAGTGATCCACCCATTTCCGATAGCTTGTCTATGCCTTCCAGCGTCAGATCGATTGCAGTTTGTCTGACGGTTGGGTCGGGATTGGTGAAGCCACCGAGCTTAAACGCCGGGTCGGTGTAATAGCGCATCGCCATACCGTTGAGGTGCACATCCAGATCGGCCATGCATTGGCTAAGATCTGCGGCAGTGCAGTCATCAAAATGATCGGGATAGTTAAAATCTACCGCATTCAATCCATCGACGGTTGCAGCCCGGGTCAGCATATCGATTGTTGTTATGCGGTTTTTACCGGGCCAGTAACTGTCTGCACCTATTTTGAATGCATTCAGCCGTGCGGCATAAAGGGGGTTATTTGACATGACGGGTTACCGGTTAATGTAGTTATTATGGTTACGAGCGCACAGCTAGAGCAGCACTGTCAGGAGATGTGGTATCAGCAGTTGCGGTATCTGGAAGAGCGGACTTTTGTATAGAGGCATTTTGAATAGCGGTGTTTTCAACAGAGGTACTTTGGAACAGAGGCAAGGGGTGTGGCACTGGTTGCGCTGGACTCGAATGCAGACTCTACCAGTGACATCGTGTTCCACGCATCTTCCACAGAACTCACCAGTTCCGCATCTTCGCCGTTTGCAAAGCGTTGCAGGTTATTCATCCGCCCGCTGAACGCTTCGGGAAACCATGAGCCGGTCAGGTTGACTTGCATCCAGTTGTCTCCACCGGCCGGATATATCCACAACTCATCGGGCTCGCCACGCGGGTAATCGAGATTGACGCCGAGTTTTACATACGCCGCGCCCTCGGTACCGCAGATTCGAAACTCACAGGCCTGAAACTTTCGACCGAAAAAATGATCGTGATTAATTGACAGGCTGCATCTGATGTCGTCACCGTAGTCCAGAATGGCTGCGGTGCGCGACTGCGCAACCCTGCTACGCGGATGCGACACTGTTTTTGCGTGCACGCCGAGCGGGTTGCCCAGTATCGAGCGTACAAAATCGAGATAGTGGATTGAATGAACCGCAATCTCGACTCGATCAAGTGATTCGAGAAACTCCCATAAGTGCCATGGGGTATCCAGTGCCAGCCATGCATCAAAGTCGACTATCGTGCCCAGATGACCCTCGTCAATCGCCTGCCTGAGGGCCAGCATCATCGGCGCAAACCGCAACTGAAAATTGACCGCGGCAACAAGCTTGCGCTCGCGACAAATCGACAAAATCCGTGTTGCATCGTCGAGATCACTGCCCATAGGTTTTTGTATAAGTACCGGTGATCCCTGTGGTATCTTTTCCAGCAGCGTGGCATGTACAGATGGCGGGGTGGCCAAATCAAAACAGGCCTGCGGCTGCTTCAGTGCTTCAGCTTCTGTGGACAACAGCGGTATGTTCCAGTCATCGGACAACTGCCGGGCCCTGTCGGTATCGGGGTCGTAGATGCCTGCAACCGGTATGTTGGCCAGTTGATAGGCCTGCAGATGCGCATCGCGAACGATTGATCCGGCGCCAAAAATCACCACCGGGCGCGGCTGCGTCGGCAGTGGCCAGGACTGGGCTAACGCTGATGGGTTAAATAACCGTGTGGCTGGCATGAGTGCGAACAATTACCTGGGTTGGAGTCTGCGCGGTAGAAGTCTGCGTAACGAGAGCGTGCCATGTCAAGGGTGCTGCTCCTGAAACCACGGGACGATCATTTAAGGCGCATAGTTATTCATACGTAACGAAAATGATCGATAAAAACACACCGGCAGGGCGCGTTCGCAGTAGCAGAGATTCTGCCGGGCAGACTCCTGCCAAGCTATCACATCGCTCGTCACGGGCAAAGTGGACATAAAATTTCAATTCTGCGGAGGCAATGTAAATGTTGTTCGATACCCATGTACATTTAATTGATCGCAATCGCCTCAGCTATCCATGGCTGACCAATGTGCCGGCTCTGAACAAGGATGCGTCCTACACGGACTATGTACGACAGTGCAGGCAGCTGGGCATCGAACAATCTCTGCACATGGAAGTCGACGTTGCCGAAAACGATATGGAAAATGAATCCGAGTTCATTAAGGAACAGATGGATTCTGCTGATTCCGGGGTCGGTGGACATCGGTTGGCCGGTGCAATCGCTGCGTGCCGGCCAGAGCAGGCAGAGTTTCCAGCCTATCTGGAGCGGCAAATGGCACGACCGTGGATTAAAGGCTTCAGACGCGTATTACATGTGGTAGACGATGAGCTTTCACGCAGCGAACGCTTTCGCAGCAATATCAGAATGCTGTCAGACAGCGGGCACGTTTTCGATATTTGCGCCCGCGCCGATCAGCTTCCGGTAATGGCTGAACTGATCGATGCCTGCCCGGATGTTCAGTTTGTTCTTGATCACTGTGGTGTGCCAAATGTCAAAGACGCTGCACTCGACCCGTGGCGCGCGTCCATGAGCGACATTGCGCAGCGACCCAATATAGCGGGCAAAATATCCGGGGTAATTGCCTACGGTAATGGTATTGACTGGTGTATTGATGATATTCGACCGTTTGTCGAACACACCTTTGAAGCCTTTGGTGCAGAGCGGGTGGTGTGGGGCAGCGACTCTCCGGTGTGTACACTCGGTGGGCCACTGGCAAGCTGGGTTGCAGCTACACGGCAACTGTTTGCGGAAGTGTCGAGCAGTGAGCGAGCTGCGTTTTTTTATAAGAATGCCAAGCGTATCTGGCGCGTATAGCGCGCCACACTGCGCACCATAACGCGCACTACGCCATGCGCCACGCCAACGCCACACCACGCGTTGTACTACCCGCACTATGCTACCTGCGCTGTACTACCCGCGCTATGATACCTGCGCTGTACTACCCGTGCTTTATTAATAATCGCTTTGCTGGTTGGCCGACGCCTGCAATCCACCGCCCTCCAGTTTGTTCAGCGCATCTTTTAACAGACTGGAAGCACCAAAGCGAAAATTGGCGGGGACTACCCAATCCGCTCCAAAGCGTTCTTCGGCCATCGTTGTATAGACGATGGCATCCTCTATAGACTTGATGCCTCCGGCTGCTTTAAATCCAGCATGGCGATTTGACTGCTTAATAGCGTCAAACATAAGAGATGCCGCTTGTGGTGTGGCATTGACCGGCACCTTACCGGTCGATGTCTTTATAAAGTCGGCACCCTGATCAAGCGCAATCTGTGCCGCTGTGCGAATGAGTTCATCGGTTTTCAGTACACCGGTTTCCAGTATCACTTTTAACTGTATATGATCAGGGGTTTGCTGCCTTACCGCCTTTAACGCGTTGCCAGCTCCGGTTGTATCGCCATCGATGAGTTTTTTGTAGCACAGTACATAGTCTATCTCTGTTGCACCGTCGTGCAGTGCGTTATCGATGGCCGCACAAGTCGTTTGCAGATCTTCATCTCCGCCCGGAAAGTTCACCACGGTGGCGATTTCGACGGGTGAGTGTTTGCCTAAACACAATCGGGCAGCGGCGACAAACGAAGGCCAGATGCACACCGCTGCCACACGGCCTGCAGGGGTTTCGGCCTGTGTGCAAAGCGCCTCAATAGCTGCCTGATCGCAATGGTCATTCAGATTGGTCAGGTCAATCAGGCTGACGATTTTACGAATCTGTCTCGTGGTTATTGCCGCGGTGTCGTCCATTGTTGGTATTTACCGTCAGTAAAAAACTGAATTAGAGGAATATTGAATAATTATAATGGTACCGGTTCATCAATGTTGACGTTTGCCTGATTTTCTGTTGGCATACACCGCACCACTGACTCATCGTAAATCAAAATCCGCAGAGCCCGGAGCATTGCGACTTCGACGGGTGAACACACTCGTCATTTTGCCAATAACCCCGGGTCACCAACAAACCGGGTCGACAATAATCCGGGTCAGGGTTATCGGGGAATACAATGCTTAAGAATATAGATCCTCTGTTGAATGCTGATGTCCTGTACGCTCTGCGAGCGATGGGGCACGGCGACTATCTGGTGGTGTGCGATACCAATTTTCCGGCTGACTCGGTCGCTCACGAAACCTGTCTCGGGGAACTGCTGCGCATCGACAACGTATCCGCTGCGCGTGCAACAGAAGCTATTTTGTCTGTGATGCCGCTGGATACTTTTATTGACGATGCAGCGCAGAGAATGGAAATTGTCGGTGCACCTGATGAGATACCAGCCGTGCAGGAAGAAGTACAGCGTGCGATTGACGCAGCCGAGGGCAAGCCCTGGCCCATGGTATCGGTGGAGCGATTCGATTTCTATGATCGCGCAAAGAAAGCCTACGCTGTTATCGCGACTGGCGAGCGCCGGTTTTACGGCTGCTTCATGTTTACCAAGGGAGTAACTCCACCTGATGCCTGACACAACATCGACAGATCGTAGTGGTGCAGTGGCCATACTGGGTGTATTCGTCGCCGATGCCGCCTATCGTGCAACCCGACAGCCAAATATGGGTGAGACCATTCTGGGCTCAAGCTTTGCACTAGGGCCGGGCGGCAAGGGGTCGAATCAGGCGGTTGCCGCCGCCCGATGTAATGCAGATGTGTCGTTTATATCCCGACTGGGTGAGGACGCGTTTGCGCAAATGGCACTGGATATGTACACCACTGAGGGAATCACTGCACACATCGAACAAACGTCAGACAGCTACACGGGTTCGGCCTATATTTTTATTGATGACAACACAGGTGACAACGCCATCATCGTTTGTCCGGGTGCAGCAATGACGATTACCCCTGCCTATATAGACAGCGTGCGCTCAGTCATCGAGAGCGCCGACGTGTTTGTCACCCAGCTGGAGCAGCCAATCGATGCGGCAAAGCATGCACTGTCGATGGCGCGACAAGCCGGTGTAACCACCATTCTCAATACCGCGCCGGCTGAACCCGTGGATGACGAAATGTTCGGCCTGTGTGACTACGTTACTCCCAATGAAACAGAAGTAGAGGCCTATACCGGTGTTAAAGTGGTGTCGATAGCTGATGCAAAAAAAGCCGGTGATGCATTGCTTGCCAAGGGTGTTGGCACCGCATTAATCACACTGGGAGAGCAGGGAGCGCTCTTGCATAACGCCCGGCACTCTGTGCATATACCCGCGATAAACGCAGGCCCGGTTGTTGAAACCACGGGCGCGGGGGATGCATTTAATGGAGGGTTTGCCGCAGCACTGGCGCAAAACCAGGATCCGGTTGATGCAGCGCGTTTTGGTTGCGCGGTCGCAGGATTGTCTGTGACCCGTGCCGGAACGGCACCCTCTATGCCCTCGCGTGATGAAGCGGATGCCTTGTTAAAGAACAACGCCGGCTAACGCAGTCGTACAGAGAAGTTCGTAGTGAGCGTACTGAGGATTTATCCGGACAGGTAAAATAAAAAACAGCGTTGACTGGTTGTTGCTTTTTTTTGAGCAGAATAAATCAGGATATGCTCGAATTGCGGATTGCGATGCCCCTTTTTTTTGGGGCAGCACTATTGATGCAGTTATAGTCCGGCTCGCTTTCCTCCGGCGTCTGAACGGCACACGTCGATGTGTCGTTAAACTCCACTCCATCCCAATCAATCTATAAGCGGTTCGCTATGTGATTTCGATACCTTATTCATCAGGTAGACGTTGAAACAACGCAAAGCGCGGCTGGCGAAAGGGTTAAGTCAGGCGGTCTTAATACCTTATTCATCAGGTAGACGTTGAAACGGCGACGGATAATACAGGCCCTGCACTGGATTCCGTGTCTTAATACCTTATTCATCAGGTAGACGTTGATACAAGGAGGAAACAAAGCGTCTGAAAATAGCGCTTACGTCTTAATACCTTATTCATCAGGTAGACGTTGATACACAACAAATGGTCAGTAATAAAAAAAATAAATTCTGAGTCTTAATACCTTATTCATCAGGTAGACGTTGATACGATTGATAGATTCAAACGACGCGTGACAACGATCGGTCTTAATACCTTATTCATCAGGTAGACGTTGATACACAGTCTAAGCTAGACCTTTTGAAGGCCGAGGTCAGTCTTAATACCTTATTCATCAGGTAGACGTTGATACCACTCGGCGGCAGCGGCGAGGAATGGAACGGTTACGTGGTCTTAATACCTTATTCATAAGGTAGACGTTGATACGCCGCACCCAGCGTTTTTTCAACCGATTCCGTTTAGAGGTCTTAATACCTTATTCATCAGGTAGACGTTGATACGGTGTCTGCGGGTGATCAGTCATGAGCGACTACGAAACGTCTTAATACCTTATTCATCAGGTAGACGTTGATACTTTTGCGTAGTCTACATTGAATCACTGCTGTATGTTGTCTTAATACCTTATTCATCAGGTAGACGTTGATACCTTTTACGAACAACCCATCGCAAATCGTCTCAGGTGTCTTAATACCTTATTCATCAGGTAGACGTTGATACAAGGAACAATTTTACGTTGCGTCTCCAAAGTACCCGTCTTAATACCTTATTCATCAGGTAGACGTTGATACATTATAATATGATTTATAATGGTGGAGACGAATTTGTCTTAATACCTTATTCATCAGGTAGACGTTGATACATCGAATGGGAGTCGTTCACCCGAGCAACACGACCAAGTCTTAATACCTTATTCATCAGGTAGACGTTGATACGAATGGAAAGAGCCGTTGCTTGCGACTATTGAAGCAGGTCTTAATACCTTATTCATCAGGTAGACGTTGATACCCACAGGCAATGTAGTAACCTCGTAACCAGTGGCTAGGTCTTAATACCTTATTCATCAGGTAGACGTTGATACCGCTCGCGTCAGAACCCGCACCGGCGTTGGGTTTCAGGGGGGTGTTGCGAGTGCTGCCGGGATACACGATGTCTTTCTGTTAATTCATACTAAGTATATCATAGTATAAGCGCTATATGATTGAAATATATCAGGTTATTTGTTTGCGAGCGCTGACGGGGTTTTCGCCATCACCTGAGCGCTCGCATTTTGTGCAGGCGCATCACTGGTATGCAATCTACAAGTCTATTATCCAGCTTCCGGTGACCAACAATTCGTGAGGCTTTACGAGTGAGAGGATCGTTCAATATAAACCTCAGCGTCTCAATAAATATATTTTAAAAAAATCTGCTTACGCCTGGTCGGTGCTTGCTCTGATTGTGCAGATCGTCTGTGCAACTTTATAAGAACACAGAAAAATGGCAACTGAGCAGCTGAATATCGGACCACGAATTGTTACTGGAAAGAGTGGCCACCATTTTTATTCACACACCGCCAGTAGTGTACTGGAAAAAATTGAATAAATAGTCGGTACCTGGTTTTGATTAAAGCAGCGTAGTTGGTATTGGTGAAAACGATCAAGTGTGCTGTTGCTTTATTAATCAGGCCACGACTCCAACCGTCACAAAAAGAGAAATAAATGCTCTAAGAAGGGTCTTAATGCCTTATTAATCAGGCCACGACTCCAACGCGAATCTAGTGACATAGTAGTTTTCACTTAAGCGTCTTAATGCCTTATTAATCAGGCCACGACTCCAACGCTCTGCTTCCACAGGGTGACAATGAATTTGTGTCTTAATGCCTTATTAATCAGGCCACGACTCCAACCCTTAATAAAGACGGCGAGTTCGATTTAGCTGAGTCTTAATGCCTTATTAATCAGGCCACGACTCCAACAGGGTGGGTCAGCATGCAGCTCAGGTATTGCTGTCTTAATGCCTTATTAATCAGGCCACGACTCCAACGTTCGAGCTGCATTGACTGCGCAGCACGAATAAGTCTTAATGCCTTATTAATCAGGCCACGACTCCAACGGCGAAATTTAGCGTTTTAGACGCGTATTTTGGTCTTAATGCCTTATTAATCAGGCCACGACTCCAACCATTTAATATTTAATAAGCCTTGGAATATGCCAGCGTCTTAATGCCTTATTAATCAGGCCACGACTCCAACATCAATTTCCCGTAAATCAGTGGGAAGCGGTTAGTCTTAATGCCTTATTAATCAGGCCACGACTCCAACACCTTCCTGATTTTCTTCCTTTCACTTCAAAGAAGTCTTAATGCCTTATTAATCAGGCCACGACTCCAACCAATTTTTGTTGCCGCTCGTACACTTTGATTATGTCTTAATGCCTTATTAATCAGGCCACGACTCCAACCGACTGGGACGGCTATACATACGTGGGATTCCCGTCTTAATGCCTTATTAATCAGGCCACGACTCCAACGAAAAACGCAAGAACGTCACAATCGTCGAGGCCGTCTTAATGCCTTATTAATCAGGCCACGACTCCAACTCTACTTCTTTTCTTCGTAGCGATTAGCCTATGGTCTTAATGCCTTATTAATCAGGCCACGACTCCAACCCTGAGCCTCAAAATAATGATAATACAATCAGTAAGTTACAGGCGGATTTTTGTGTACCAAAAAAGATACACCTAACTAACTTTGAAAACGCACGTAAGTTATTGATTTTTACCTCTCCCTCCGGCCCCGATTTTTTACCATATACAGGGTCAGTTGCCGAGACTTTTTCCCACACCTAACGTTGTATGTCAATGAGCGATTTTGAGCCGTTTCTTATGCGATCCGATAATCCAGGTGTTCAATGGTTGCTATTGAAGTCAATCATTCTGCCGTCTGCCTAGCCTGGATTATTCATAAGGCGACCAGTAAATGTTAGCGAAATTCTATGTATATAGTTCCAAACCACTTTTTCGGCACCTTTTTCAAAATAGCAGTGTGTCTATTCGACGCCAGAGGAAATCTGGCGTCACATCTCGGCCCATCCTCCTCGGCACCTTTTTGGTACGTCAGCGAGCCACGTTTCTCAGACGATTGGCCGACCTGTTTAGCCAGATTTACTCTGGACGCCGAATCCCCATGAATAATCCAGGCTAGGATTAAATCAATAGATAGTCAGGGTTCTGATTCATTGCGTAGTTGAGGGCTATCGTACCATCCAGTTCCTGTTGAACCGGCTTGTCAGTTGCGCCAATGCAAGCACATCTTTTGTGTGCTGATAAGTAGTGGTCTAAATCGGTAATAGACACTGCGTTGCGATTTTAGTCAGACTTGTACAGTTGGCGGGCAAGTCTATGATGATCGGTATTGCAAAATCGATGGTGTGAAGTGTCGGAGGCAGTGGGAAGGGTGATTTATGTAAGACAAGGTATCGGGTAGTTTTCCATGGTTGATATTGCCGGAAGTGTATGTAGCGAATTGCTCCGCTCGAAATATTGTGAGCGCTGCATGTCGGTACCATTACACATATCATCGGCTTAAGTTAATTATGGAACAGCCAATGAAAACATCACCGGAAACATTTGAACGAAGAATCTTGCTGGTGGTAATGGGTCTGACCCCGCAAATTGTTACCGAAACGCTGTTCAAGCTGGCCGTACAGAAAACCCCCGCTTTTATACCAACAGAAGTGCATTTGATTACGACGAAAAAGGGTGCGCAGTCAGCCAGGCTATCATTACTGGGGCTGGGCAGTGAGGTGGGTCAGTTCCGACTCCTGTGCAATGACTACAAACTGACAAATATTGTTTTTTGCGAGCGCAATATTCATATTATTCCAGAGAGCGAAAGTGATTTCACAAGCGACTCTGAATCACGACGGCACAATATTGTTGCGTCAGATTTTATAACCCGCACTGTACAGCAGTTTACCCGCGATGACTCTACTGCCTTGCATGTTTCGTTGGCTGGTGGCAGAAAAACCATGTCCTACTATGCCGGCTATGCGCTCAGCTTGTATGGAAGAATACAGGATCGGTTATCGCATGTGCTGGTTAACGAGCCTTTTCAGTCGAACAAAGAGTTCTTCTTTCCGCCATCTACCCCACGGCGCTTCGAGGTACATAATCGTTGGTACAGCACAGCTGATGCGCAGGTTATTCTGTCTGACATACCGTACGTTCGCCTGCACTATCATATTCCGCGCAAATTACTCAATGGTGATAGCGGGTTCCAGGATACAGTTAATATAATTCAGCGCTTTCTCGGCCCACCGGTAGTGAACGCAGATCTTGAAAGTGAGTGCATACTCATCAACGAGCAATCTATTCGGTTAGAGCGCTCAAAGTTCGTATTGTATTTATATTTTTGTGCGCGTCGACAATCCGGGTTGTGTCCTGTTGAAAAGGATGGTGTTGACGGTTCGTTGGGAATAATCGAGCCCTATTTGCAACTGTACCGCCAGCTCTATAGTGAGTATTCCGGCTATTACGAAAGAGCGGAGGCAGTTTTATATGATTCCGAGTCGGGGAACCGCAGGCGCCAGGCCACGGAGCTCGCCAAAAAAGAGAAAGCCTGGTTCGGACCACATCGTTCACTGATTAATCGCACTATCAGAGATACCCTTGGTGAGCGTTTTTCGAAGCCGTTTCTTATCGAAGTTCGTGAGCGAGACGACAAGGTTGGCTATGAGCTGGATGTGCCGGTTGAAGCAATTGATATTCCATTTATCAAGATGACGCCAATGCATTAACCGAAGTTAACAGGTAAAAACGTCTATTTAAGTTGCCGACACACGATTGAGTGTTTGAAAAAAGCCGGTTGCTTTGGAGTGTGATTTTATGTTGCTATATATACAGGCGGAGTAAGAGGAATACCAATTGTTGAAATTATCAGTCTACGAAGTGCATTTCAAAGCCGATGCGCCTTTGAAATTGCCAAACCCGCCCGGTTTGATGTGGCATAGCCTGTTTGGCAAGGCGTTGCACGATATCAGCTGCACACATCCAACATCTAACTGTGAAGACTGTTTCAGGTTGCATGACTGTGACTATCCGGTTTTGTTCAAGCCTGGCTTGCCGCCAGGCTCTGTGATCATGAAAAAGTATACACAGATACCGGCACCGCATGTGTTTCAGATCTCGACGGTAGACGATATATCAGCACCGGTAAAAGAGTTTTCTGTCAGGTTTTCACTGATTGGTAACGCTAACGACCGGTTGCCGGCGGTGCTGCTCGCCATGCAAAAGCTTGGCACCAATGGTCTGGGCATCGATCGAGTGCCAGCAGCTTTGACCGCGGTAAGTCGGCACCGACAAAATGGAGTGATAGAAAAACTGCAGCATTCAAGTGTGGATTTTGATAAACCCGAAAGTATCGATGTGCCGGAGGCTCCAAAGAGTTACTCGTTGCAGTTTATCTCGCCTTATTTACCGACTGGTAGCAGAAGCGCCCGGCCACAGGATTTTGACCTTTCTGCTTTTCTTATGGCGGTTGTCAGAAGAGTCGATCTGCTGGGGTATTTTTATAATGGTATCAAGCTTGAGGGTGATTTTAAGGGCCTTAAAAGGCAAAGTTTGATTGATACCGGCTGTAGCGCAACGCTTGATAACAGCGAATGTAAGCACTATTCGCACAAAAACCGGGAAGGCTATTTGTCAAAGGGACTTACCGGAATCCTGAAAATGGAAGACCAAACTGCCGCGACTTTCTGGCCATTCCTTTACGCAGGGCAGTTCCTCAACGCTGGTAAAAAGGCTTCTTATGGCATGGGGCAGTTTCGCTGTGTCAGCTAAGTTGTCGTACAGGTGTTGTGTTATCGCCTTGCGCAAGCTGAAGATAGCTTAACCACTTTGCCCGATAGATATGAGTGCACTGGCTGATCGGTGTGCTGCTACTGAGTCGGGCGTTCAATAATTCTGGAGATAGACGTGTCAAACACAGTCTACATGTTTGAAGCACACTCGATACAGCAGTATGTGCTCAAAGGTGGAACACTTAGGGATATGGTATGCGCCAGTGAGCTTATAGAGTCGCTGGTGTACTTTGAATCCGGCCCTGCGGCAGAGCTGCGTGAGCTGGGCATAGTGTTAAATCAACTGGAATTAAGGCCGGATGACAACTGTTGGTTTTCCCGGCTTGGCGGGGCGGCTTTCTATCTATTTATCGATGGTGATGACGCCGATGAAAAAGCGCGCAAATTACGTGATTTATGGTATCTGACTGTTAAATCTATTGTACCTGATTTGCCGTTTTGTCATACCGTTGCTAGGGGTGATTATCCGTCAGATGCGATCAGTAAAGGCAAGAAAAAGCTCCGGCTTTCCCGCAATCCGCCTGTTGCGGAAGCAATCAGAAAGAGGCGGATGCGAGATATCAGTGTGTTCAACAGTAAAATTGTGTTCGAGGGAGACTTGTTAAAGCCACTGTGGCCTTTCGTGTACGGGGTAATATCTGAATGTGGGTAAAATGTCCTCCGCAGGTTTGGGTCAGTATCGCCTCACCCCTAAATGGAACATGTAGTTGTGCTGGCTGGAGCAAATGCCTTGAGCAGAACAATTGCAAATCTCCAATATTTCATTTAATCCAACACTGATGGTAATACGCTTATGACTAAGCCACTACCGAAATTGATAGCTTCCGGACATATTGAAGCTCGATTCAAAGTGACTACGCCAATGTATTTGGGGGACGCCGATCAGCTTCCATCTACCATTAGCCCAAATTCTTTCAAGGGGGCTTTGCGGTTTTGGTGGCGAGCAATCGTCTGGCCAATGTTGCAGGCTCAGTCTGACTCTGAGCCAACAGCGTTAAAGCAGTTGCATGCCAGTGAGGCGATTCTGTTTGGCAGCGCTGCCACGAAATACAGTCGGAGGGCTGCGGTACGTCTGACAATCGTCCAGCCATCGCAGCTGCGAACCAGTGGTACGCCTGTAGGCGACGGTATTAAATATTTACTTTGCCTGGGGCTTGGGGAACGCAGGTGCATTACGCCCTGTGAATTTGTCGCTAATTTTTATTTTAATCCTCAGTCACTGGGCACAGGTAATTTGGTTGATTTTCAAACAACGCTATTAGATGCGCTTCGGTACCTGGGTACATTTGGCGGCCTTGGCAGTCGTGCGCGGCATGGTTTCGGGTCCGTAGCTCTGCAAAAGCTACTTCTTAATGGTGTTGACCAAACGGTTGCGGACAGCCCGCTTGGCGTAAAAGAATTATTATCGCAATTCGCCTTCACAGCTCCTAAACCACCATTTACTGCGTTTTCGAAACTGAGCCGAATCGATCAGTCCGCTACCCATCGTAATGCACTCCAGCTACTTAATGAAATTGGCGAAAATATGCAAAAGTATCGATCATGGAGAGGTGACAAGTTATTTGAAGATGATCATCACTTAGCTGCAGATATTATAAATGGCGAGAGACCGTCTCTCCCAAGACGCGGTGTTTTCGGCCTTCCACATAACTATTTCTTTTCTTCTAATCGAAAAAGCTTGGGCATAACAGTGGCGGATGATAATCGATCACGTCGTGCATCTCCCTTGTTCATTCACATTCATCAGTTCCCGGGTGATGATGATTTTGTTGCAATGCAAACTTTGCTTCCCGCAGTGTTTCTGCCGGCCACTGCAACCATGCAGTTTAAACCAGCCTATGCTGGAAATATTCCACATCAGGAAAGTAAAATTGAATGGAAAGTAATTCATGACTATTTGGATCGGTTTGAGAGTCGCAATAACTTGTTGGATGGGTGCAAGTCATGAGCGAAAAATACTTTCACTTTACGATTGGTCCGGTGCAGAGCTTCGTAGCGCAGGCCAGGCGCACACGTGATTTTTGGGCTGGTTCGTTTATATTGTCGTGGCTGTCTGCAATAGCGATTCGCGAGGTAGTGGCGCTTGATAGTCGGGCTGAAGTCGAGTTTCCCGAGCTTGATAAGCAAAAACTGGTTGATCAGATTGAACAGGTAAGTACTGCTGACAGACCACAGCAGGGAAGCATACCCAATCGATTTAAAGTAAGGGTGTACAAAACTGATTTCCCCGGTGAGCTGGTTGAACAGGCCGTTAATACAGTCTGGAAGCAATTGGCCGAGAGGATCTGGGAACTGGATTTGGCGGATTTTTGTCGAGATAAACCGTTAACACGTAAAATATGGGAGCGTCAAATTGTCTCTGCGTGGGAAATAAGCTGGGCAATATCTGACATCGCCGATGACTCCTCAATAATTGACCAACGTAAGAACTGGCGTGTATGGCACCCACCAGAAGAAGCTGGTATCAATTGCTCGGTAATGGCTGGATGGCAAGAACTATCGGGCCAGAAGCGTGCTGGTAAAGGGCAAAGGAATTTCTGGGACAATCTGCGTGCAAGCGTAAGTCGCCCGGGTATGAAAACTGATTTAAGAGAGCATGAATGCCTGTGTGCTATTGCATTTGTCAAACGACGTTTCTCACGCGAACAGTGTTTTGAAAATCTCATGGCGCAAACTGCCAGTGGGTGTGTTGCAAAGGGCTGGCCACTACCAATCAACCTGCCGTCCGTTGTTTGGATGGCCGCGGTGCACTGGCTAGAGGCAGCGCTGGATAAGCCAGACGAGTTTATGGAGTTCTATAAATCCTGCAGTAACTTAGGGGTTGAGCATGGCGAGTTCGCATCTCATACCAAGATCGCATGTATCAACCGTAAAGTAGCAGGCAATAAACAACTGTGGAAATTTGCCTCTCTTGACGGTGAGTGTTTCTTTCCTGAATTGCTACAACACCTACACAAGGAAAGGGCCGGGCCAGCTGTACTGGCGTTGGACAATCTGATTAAAGCTGTAGCGCTCGGCCCGCCATCCCCTTTTTATGCTGTTCTAATGATGGATGGTGATTCACTTGGGAAAAACCTGTCGGTTACCGGTTTACAGTCACATATATCAGCTGCGCTGGCACGATTTACCGATCGGGTAGATGCGATTGTAAGTCAACATAACGGTTTTTTAATCTATGCAGGAGGCGATGATGTACTCGCGCTATCACCGTTGGAAGATGCTACACAATGTGCGGTAGCACTCCGCCGTGAATACCAGCAGGCGTTTAGAAGTGTCCCTGAAACGAAGCCTGACGAATACATTTACACCATCTCGGCCGCCATTCAGTATGTGCATGTAAAAACACCATTGACTCGCGTGTTACAAGACACACACAGCCTTCTTGATGATTATGCCAAAGACCACTGCGGTCGTGATTCTATCGCAATTCGTGTGCGCAAGCCTGGTGGCGACAGAATTTTGTGGGGTCAGCCATGGGAGGTGGCATTGAACAATCAAAGATTGCATATTGATGAACTGGCCGACACTTTTTTCCAAAATGAAAGCAAACGTGAAGGTTTTTCAAGTCGTTTCTTTTACAAGCTTCGGCAAACCTTTTCCGATATGAAACTCGGTGGCTCGAATGCCTCGGAGTTGCAGCTAGCTAGTAAGCTGATGGAGTCTGAATACTTGAATGCCTATGGACGCCGGTTCGATGAGGAATCTGGCGGAGCTGAGATCGAACAGGGTGCGAAGAAAATTATACAAACTTTGCTTAGTCAGTCAGTTCCACAAATGCGGTTGGTGCAGGAAACCAGTGACGTAATAGGCCATAAGGCAGTGAATTATTCTGTGGTCAATGATAGTCAAATAGCGCTTGACGCCGCGTTCGTCGTGCGCTTTTTAGCTAGCAAGGGGGTTGCGCAATGAGCGATACGTTCACGTGGCAATACAACGCGATTGATTCGGTGTTTTTCAAAGAAGCGCGCGAGATGGATTCCAGCGGTGTTGGTGAAATAGATAGTTTGTTTCCGCCCCCGATTAATACGCTGATTGGCGCAACACGCACTCTAATTGCTGAAACGACCCTTGGCGACGCTATGGATTGGTCGGGCTTTAGTAAAGAGAAGGAAATCCACAAAGCAGCGGCACTAATTGGCTATGGCATAGATAATCTTGGACCGTTGTCATTCAAAGGTGTGTGGTTGCGTCTGGGAGGAGAGCGCCTGTACCCGGCTCCACTTAGATTATTGAGAAAAACTTGTACCTCTACGGGTGACAACAAATATGGCTGGTTAACGCCCGGAACGGATACTATCGGATGCGATTTGGGCCAAGCCGTGAGATTGCCCCAAATTTCGGGCAACATGCGTGGCGCTTTGCCCGTTAGCGATGTCTGGGTAACAGGTACGCAGTTCGAGTCTTTGCTTGCCGGTTCAATACCAAAAGATCTGTCGACTTTATTGGTTAGTCGTGACTTCGCAGGTGGTGCGGTCCGTTGGCTGGTTCATAGTGAGCCACGACTTGGCATTGCCAGAAACAATAGGCGCGCAACCGTGATCGAGGGACTGTTATATCAAACACGTCATATTCGACCTACTGGTGATCTGGCATTTGAGGTGGATGTGTGCGGTTCGAGCGTAACCAGTGTGCCAGCTGAGCTTATGACTCGCTTTGGCGGTGAGGGGCGGGCAGCCAGTGTTAGTTTACATCAGCATATTGATCAGTTTCCGTCGCTACCGGATGCAGGTAAGGCAAGTGGTTTGGTGTTGTACCTGTTAACACCTGCGTTAATGCGTAGCAATAAATACACGATGTTTCCAGGTTTTAAGCGACAGTCAGGCACTCCGACCCGCTGGCACGGAGAGTTGAATGGTGTGCCAATAGATCTGATCAGCGCTGTGATCGGAAAGCCGTTGCGTGAGGGAGGGTGGGATGCGGCAGAGCACGCGCCCAGAAAAGTGCTCAGTCTTACTCCGGCCGGGAGTTGTTTCTTTATAAAACCCAGGGGCAATTTGCGGCAGGCCGCGGAAGCGCTACACGGTTCACAAATTGGTTACGAACAAAAACATGGCCGTGGCGTTATAGCGGTTGGTTACTGGAACGACGTGGAATAATCTCATGAAAAATAAAATGATTTTTGGACTTCATGCCTGCACTTCTATTCACGCTGGTGCAGGTAGTAGTCTGGGTGTGATAGATCTGCCTATTCAGCGAGAAGGCCATAATGGCTGGCCCTGCGTTTTTGGGTCGGCGATGAAAGGTGCACTGCGCGCTCATGCGGAAAACTTCTGGCACGACAATCTCGGTATGGTGCTGAGCATGTTTGGACCTGATACTAACAACGCGTCTGAATATGCTGGTGCAATAATGGTTAGCGACGCGCGGCTCCTACTGTTGCCAGTGCGTTCACTTACTTCGCAATTTAAATGGGTTACCTGTCCACAGGCTTTGGTGCGATTCAAAGTCGACTGCAAACGATTTGGATGTCTCGAGCCTGAATTGCCAGAGTCGCTTAATGAACTGACCAATGATTGTGCGCTGGTACCTGATGAAGCATCGCCAGGTAATCTATACCTTGAAGAGTATCGCTTTGAAACCAAGTCCCAGGATTTTGCAAAAATAATTGAACATATCGCACCCCTTATGAGTGACGCTAACTACGCGGAGGCGGTACTTGGGCAGCAATTGGTGATTATCAGCGACGATATGTTTTCTCATCTCTGTACTCATGCTACACCGGTAAACCCACATATCGCTATCGATACAGAAACAGGCACGGTCAAAGGAGGCGCCTTGTGGTATGAAGAAACTCTGCCACCGGAAACACTGCTCTATTCCGGTATACATACAACGAAATCGCGTATGCCGCGAACCAAAGGAGAGCCGCCGTCAGCTAAGGAAACGCCCGTTGTCATTGCTGACTCTGCCAGTATGGCGGACAAGTTTCGAGACTTGTTTCATGATGATCCCTGGCTACAAATCGGTGGCAATGAAACAGTTGGTATGGGTTGGGTGAATATTAATGAGTATGGAGTCTGACTATGCAAACTGCGCAGCAGGAACGTGCAAAATTCGCGTTGGCAAAAATCGAAAAATATCGGGACTTTGAAATCAAGGATCAAGCGGAACTAAAAAGCTACGCCTCTTCACTTCCGGCAATGATACACATGAACGGGCTTGGTCAGGCGATGGCTTTTTGCAAATCCAAAAAGGACAATCATTCCAAACTATACGACTTGCTTAGTGAGTGGTTAACCTCTGATGGACAGCCTTACAATGGTCAAAAAGATCTGCTGTCAGGTATAACAAAATGCGATATGCACACCTATCGTCAGGCACAGGCAGAGGCGCAGATGATGATGTCATGGATACAGAAGTTTGCCCGGGCTTTTCTAAAGAGCCTGGAAAAAGACATTGCAAATGGAGAGAGCACACCGGTATGAGCAGGCCAATCTACAAAGACGGGATGAGCGCAGTGCTAGATTCAACTGGCCATCACGGGTTATGGTTCGAGCGTTTTTTCGATCGCTATGATGCAGATTACTCTAAGGTACACACGGAAGGTGCGAGTGACTGGCTAAATGATTTTACTGGTCATAAACTCGGTAATGCGGATGCCAGCGCTCGTTTGTCCATGCAGCAGGCCGAGCTAACTCGGAGTCGTGGTGGCAAAGTAGCCGTATTTACAGTCAATTGGCATATGGTTACCGGTATGGGTATTCCGCACGCCATCGAAAATGGATTTTGCTGGCACCCGACGCTCGGTACGCCATACTTGCCAGCGTCAACAGTTAAAGGCTTAATTCGACATATCTGTGAATCCGCTTTTGAATACACATCACTTGAGCAGCGTTACAACTGGCTACTGGAGATTTTCGGTAGTACAGACAAGGATCCGAAACAGAAGCACTTCGAAAATCGGGCTGGCGGTGTCGTGTTTTATGATGCCTTGCCAATAGCTCCAGTCCAGCTTGGCAAAGATATTATGACCCCTCATTGTGGTAAATGGTATTTAAGTGGAAATACAATCGAAAGTTGTGACGGTACTCCCGAGCGGCTACCGGCTGACTGGAACGATCCCAATCCGATACCATTTCTGACTGTGCACGAAGCCAGCATGGTGTTTTGTATTGCACCGCGCGCACAGAATTCAACAGTTGGGAAGAGTCAATTGGACCTCGTTTGGGAGGCGCTGCAGCAGGGGTTACGTTACAACGGAATTGGTGCGAAGACCGCTACTGGTTATGGAGAAATGACGTATTGCAGGGTACAAACTGAACAGCTAATGAAGAATTTGGACAAGCAAAAAGAAAAAGCAAAAAAAGCACGTCAGGCTGCTGCAAGCGAACGACAAAGACTTCGAGAAGAAAGAGATGAAGCAAAGGCTGCAGCTGATGAATTGGCTGCTAAAAGCGACATCGAGCGAGAGATTGAAGCAATCATCGGTGACTCGTATAAGGAAGATCCGCTAAAAGATGTAATCAAGCTCCTGGATAGTGGTCACTGGAAAGACACTGAGGCGATTTCTGAGGTAGCTGCTATTGTAAAAAAGAAGTGGATTACGGCGGATCAGTGGAATCCAGATTATGCAGGTGGAAATCGTCTTAAAAAGCGTCAGGCCAAACGATGCCTTAAGATTCAGGGCTTGCTGGCAGACTGAGATAGGAAAGAGCGGACTCAGGAGCGTTTAACCCGCAAGATGAATACAAGCAGCTATATCTCTTTTACGCACAAAGAAATTAGGGTAGTGCCATCATATGGTACGTTTATGTCGAATCTTGATGCTTGCAGATCTTCATTGCAGGCATTGTCATGCAGGCCGGAAAAGATGTTAAAAATTATACTGGGTGGTCCTCCGCAGTCTGGCAAATCATGTTTGAGGTATGGCTTGAAAGAAGCGTTTAAAAGGAGACAAACGGATGTATATCCTTATGTGATAACTGCATGTCCAGATGGAGAAGGTAGTTGGTTTCAGGAGACAGTCAGCTCCGATACAAATTTGGCCATGGAATTGAAGGAAAACTACAAGCGCTCCTTTACGCATGAATTCGTTGAACTTTGGGCGGAGTCAGTCAAGAATTGCACTACGGAACTTACCCTGGTAGACATCGGTGGTATCCCCAGCGACCAAAATCGTGTTATCTGCGAACATGCAACTCACGCCATTCTGGTTGCAGGCGATGTTGACGAATTGAGCGAATGGCGTCTCTTCTGTTCAGAACTCGAAATTACGGTTATTGCAGAAATTCATAGTGACTATTACGCTGTTGCGGATACCACTCTAACACTGTCTTCTGATGGCGTATATCGCGGATCTGTGCACCATTTGGAACGCGGCGATAACTCGGTCGCAGATCGTCCAACGATAAAACAACTAGCTGGTGTTCTAGAGAGAATGGTCAAAGAAAGTTAAAGTATTCCTGAGAGTTTAAAAATCAAACCAACAGAGAAAATTATGCGCCCGTTTCACGTGTCCATTGCTGAAAAAAATTTGCTGGAGATTGGATTTGGAGATCCAGCACAAAATGACGCCATAGTACTATCTGCCAAGGAGCAATTAGAAAATTTAATAAGTGGTAACGATATTAGCGGAGGAGAGGTGATTCGCATTAACGGGCCGTGTAGTGTGCCGGTAGCAATGATGTTAGCACATGGACTCGCGCATCTTTATCAGGCTGTTGCGTGTTTTGACCCAAAGCAGTCAGCCTATCTGGTAGTAATTGCGCATGGTGATAAATATAAAGTTGGGGATTGGATTAACTTAAATGCCTGATCAGTCCCCATTGATGGCTGACGAGGATAGTAGTTCAAATCAGGAATTACTAGAGCCGTCCCTTACTTATTTTGAAATCAGAATGATGGCGTTTACATCCTATTCGGATCGCGTATGGAACCGATTTAATTGGTTGTTGACACTGGAGCTGGCAATTTTAGGTTTCTATTTCTCGAATCTGGATAAAATTACGCAAAACATACTCCTTGCGCGAGGCATCCCTTCAGTCGGTCTGATTGTGGCGGTACTTTGGTTTTTAATGGGCGTGGAGGATACAATTTCTCTAAGGAAACATCGCTTAATCATTCAGTATGTTGAGAACTCGATTAGAAAGACACTAGCACGCCATTCATGGAAAACTGATCATTCCAGATCAAGTTTCAGGTTTCGGCAGAATTGGCTCTTGTTCGTATTTCCAATTCTAACAATTGGTGGTTGGATTTTACTTTATAGATTTCATTGAGATTATACTTAAAAATTCGGGGAGGATTGTATTGCTCGCACCAAACGAAATCCGACGTCGTTGTTCTGCGAGGCTACTCTGGCGTAACGTCGAAGCTCGCTTCGAGTTTGCGCTACAGTATGAACTATTTATTCATAGACCTTCACAGAATATATAGTATTCAGATTATGGTTGCATCAATAGATGAATAAGATTTCTAAACGCGATATCATTAGGTCATAGCGATTATGTGTCGGCAATATTGTTGTAAATGCAAGTGGAGTTCGGCTCATCACCGCCTGTGCCACAGGGCAGGTGGTATACCGATAGTGGCTGGAGAACACGCAGGCCGGCCATGCGGCGTTCGTCGTATGGAATGAAGGTTTCGATTTGCTCTGCGGGCACACCTGCTTGTAGCAGTTCAACCATGGTCGGTGGTTGATCGTTTTCCATGCCAAGCCACCGAAGCACATTTTTAACCGTTTGTTCGTATCCGTTTTTGAGTTCCTGCAGGTGAATTTCAGCAATGTCTTTCGGTAGCTCATCGTCGGTCAATTTTACAACGCAGATTTTTTCATTACCCAAATAGGATTTGGCCCATTCATATTCCTGCAGGATAGGATCCGAAATTTGCTGAGTCTTTGGTAGCAGTAAAATAAAATAGTCACAATTTTTTATTTCCTGTTCAAGTCGATCAAACCATTTCTCGCTGAAGCGGATATCCTGTACATCAATCCATGGATCAAAGCCCGCACGGGACAACTCGAAGTGTAAGCAGTTGGCAAATTGCCTGTTTGATCTTGAGTAGCTGATAAAAATGGATGTCATTGATATCTCCTGCAATAAGACTGACGCTCTCGGGAACTGAATTGCAACACTTCTTGCGCGCGAATAGAGAGGCCACAAACAGTGTAACCTAATCTGGCTGCGCGCAAAGCCCATCCGTCGTGAATCCACGGGCTCGCTTGTACAGGAGTGCATGTGACAAATTTAGGGGCACACATCCATAGCGATCATGGAAATTCGGCGCGGATAATGAGACGTTTTTTGCACTGCCAACCCCGATGCTTTTCAGTTGCCAGCTATTCTGTACTGAACAACCGTTTGCTGCATTGCTCGCAATATTTCGAGTGATCTGTCGGTCAGGTCCGTTGCCTGCTAATCGGTGATCGTTCGACCACCAAATTCTAAAACTGGCACAAGCCTATTGTTATTCAGTCGGTAAATTCAATCAGAAAAAAATGACAGGGCTATGTTAAAGCGGTACGTCGTATTGCCTTATTAGTCAGGCGGTAACTCAAACCTAAGTTGCTCGGATGCGTTTATATAAGCATCCGTCTTAATGCCTTATTAGTCAGGCGGTAACTCAAACCAGCCGGGTTTCCCAACAGACGGAAACCCGAGGAGTCTTAATGCCTTATTAGTCAGGCGGTAACTCAAACCATATCGATTATAAACCCCGGCCGGGTACGCAACGTCTTAATGCCTTATTAGTCAGGCGGTAACTCAAACTAACAATAACCGGCGTTGGTAATAATGAGTATAGTCTTAATGCCTTATTAGTCAGGCGGTAACTCAAACTTTTTATTATTTCCCCTCGCAGCCTATGGCAGGTCTTAATGCCTTATTAGTCAGGCGGTAACTCAAACAGCCTGGAGCGGAGTAACGAATTCCAGACTCGTTTGGTCTTAATGCCTTATTAGTCAGGCGGTAACTCAAACTGATTTTTCGTGGCTTTGCCACACCCTACCAAGTCTTAATGCCTTATTAGTCAGGCGGTAACTCAAACAAAATCATTTCGGAATGGTTTTTACATTCTTGAAGTCTTAATGCCTTATTAGTCAGGCGGTAACTCAAACATTATAATAAGTCGATTCCCAAGAGGATCGGCGGTCTTAATGCCTTATTAGTCAGGCGGTAACTCAAACAGCCTATGGCAGCGAGGGAGCGTCTAAAGAGGGTGTCTTAATGCCTTATTAGTCAGGCGGTAACTCAAACGTAGAATGTCAGGAGCTTACTCTGGTTATGTAAGTCTTAATGCCTTATTAGTCAGGCGGTAACTCAAACTGACTGGGATGCCTACAGTTCTGGTAAACCACGGTCTTAATGCCTTATTAGTCAGGCGGTAACTCAAACCCTGCATGGTTAATATTATTCATACTTTTCAAGTACATACAAGTGAAAAAAATGACACCGATTTTTGCCTGCGCGTTTAACATTGAAATCGCTTGTAAGTCATTGATATTAAATCTGCAAATTCGCGTCAAACCTGTCGCTGCTGACGCCATTCCGGCGGTTTTCAGTTTCAAAAACATTCGCTGCTATTCTACATCGCCGTTGTCACTTCTGGCACTGCGCGCTTGTGCACGTACCATAGACAGGTCAGCGCTGGACTCCGCCGGGTATACAAAGGCATTGTCGCGGCGGGTAGCCCACTGAATGCGCGGGAAGTTGCCAAACTGCCCATGCCACTCGGCCAGTAATACAGCAGCTGCCTGCGACAGGCCCGGGAGTACGATTTGTGGTATCTCTCCCAGTAGCAGTTCGTTGCGGTGGGGCAACTGCAATAGTGTGTCGCGCATGGTCAATACTAAGGCTGTGCCATCGGACGGGAATTCACGGCCGATAAAAAAAGCCAGCTCAAACCCGGGGACCGGGTGGCCCGAGAAGTTGTATTTGATCATTGATACTCTCAATTATAAAAACTGAATGGTCGATTGTTAGCGACTTGGGTGTGGTAATGGTTTACCGAGAAATACAACCTCCGGGCCGCTACGCACACAGCGGGTTTTCTTCGGATGGAGCTGCAGGGCCAGGCTCTCTATTTCTATACGTGCGAAGTCCAGTGCCGCACTGGCATTCGCCTTTGTATCTGCAAATAGCAGAAAGTCATCCGCGTAACGCACAAAGGGTATGTTCTGCCGCGACAGACTTTGATCAAAACTGTGTAAATACAAATTACAGAACAGAGGCGAAAGTATAGCCCCTTGCGATATGCCTCTGCGCGTTCCCAACAGACTAGTACGGTGGCAGCCTTGCTGCAACCACTGACGGATCAGTTTCATGGTCGCTCTGTCTTTGATAAACGACTCCAGCACTTTGATCAGTGGCTTGTGAGGAATGGCATCGAAGAACGACTGAATATCGGTATCAACCAGCCAATCCATACCCACTCGAACGCGCTCGCGAACTTTGCCAATTGCCTGTTCAACGCCACGGGCCGGACGGTAGGCGTAGCTGTCGTTATGGAACAGCGCTTCGGCCCGCGGTTCCAGCACAATTAGCAGTGCGCGCTGCAGCCACTTATCTTTCAAGTGCTGTGCGCTTAATACCCGTTGCCGGCCATCGGGCTTTTTCATGGTGAACTGACGCAAGGGCTCTGGTCGATATCCGCCAGATAAGACCTGATCGCGGCATTCGAGCAAGTGTTTGATCGTGTGTTGCGCCAACTGATCACGATCTGTGCTCACTGACCACGGTGTGTGTTCACTGCGCAGGCGACGCCAACTGGCATCCAGTGTGTCGGGGTGCATGGCTTGTTGAAGGAGAGAGTCAGCCATCAGTTTGATCGATGTGCTTTAACACCTGCTTGAATACCATTATGCAGTGATTTATTGCCGTTGGCAGCTCGGCTATATCAGTATATGTTCCTGTTTTGCCTTCCTTATTGTGTTTGGTGTTTTCATCATTTGACTCCAGCGTTTCGCCTGGCGTTACACTGGATTCTGGCGTTACGGTGCCTGAAGTCGGCGGCACTGCCAGTAGCCTGGGCCAGTGGTAACGATAGTTAGCCCATGCAGCATACCAGTTGCCTCGCATCTTCTTTTTTAACCGGCAGCCGTACTCGTTGTGAAAGCTGAAATCTGAAGGACGAAACTTCTCCGTTAATACCATCTGTATGACAAATGCATCCACGGCACTTCGAAACAGTTCAGTTAAATCAAGCGCCATTGAATCTCGACCGGGATAGGCAGAATGCAAAAACCCCAATGCAGGGTCTAATCCATGGCCGATTAAGCACTCGCGAACTTCGCAGCCGAGCAGGGTATAGCCCAGAGATAACATCGCGTTAACCGGGTCTCTTGGTGGTCGACGGTTACGCCCTGTAAATCGCCAGTGAGATGGCAGTTGCCTTGCGAGTAAAGCGAACCAGGCCTGTGCCAGTTGCCCCTCTACGCCCAATAGACTGGATGATGAATTCGCGCTTGCAATTGAATCCGCAGCGCGCTGACACCGTGCGACAAACCTATCTGTATTCGCTTGCGGATTACCGGAGCCGGGATCAAATTCGTCAAGTGCCAGGGTATATGACTGACGTTTGTTCTTCACCACCCATTTTGCAACAGACAGTCGTGTCTTTGCATCTGCAGCCAGTGAATGTTGTAGTGTGCGGTACTGTAGCTGTCCGGAAAAACCCCGGCCTATCAACGCGGTACGATTGGCGCCACGACTTGTGGTAAACACTGATGGAATACACGCAGCAGCCAACTCTCGCAGCGCCCGGGCAGTGATCAAAGGGTTGCCGTATACTACAACCTGTTCCAGCATTTTTAATGGTACACGTCGACTACCGTTGCTGTGTGATAGTTTTAGATTGCCGCTATCATAGTCTATTGTGCTGCAATGCTTGTCGATGATCAGTATCATTTTCCTTGCCTTTAGCCTTGCCTTTAGCCTTGCCCTTAGCCCGAATTATTCACGAAATTGACGGCATCTCACTTGATCTTTGATTCCACAGCAAATTTTTTCTTTTGCAAATATCAATAAGTATTCGACGCAAGAAGAAAATTCACTGTGAAAACAAATCCCTGCACGATATGCTCGCCATTTCATGAATAGTCCGGGTTAGGTTACATGCGCCGTAAGTAATCAGAAATACAGGCTGCGTATTGGCAACTAACGCAGGCTCCGGGTTAACAATCGGCCCAGCTTGTCAATCAAGCCAGGACGTGGTTGTGGGTGTGGTGGTTGCCGATGGTGTGTTTGCGCCGTGTACAGGCTTTGCAGTGCCTCCGCCTGTTTTGCTGATGCCCAGTAGTTCAGCGGTGCGCCTGTCGCATACAACCGCACATCATCCTGTGGCTCGCAGTTCTGGCTGATCATTTGTTCGACCTGTTGTAATTCATCGGTCGTTGCATGTATGACAAACACTGAATACTGCACAGCAAGCGCATGTTTGCGGAGACGGTAATGCAGCCGCTTCAAACGGCGCGGTTCCCGTATGTCATAGGCGATCAGATACCAGTTTTTCATAAGTGTGTGAATAGTCTCGGCTAATGCGTGTATAACGCCGGTGATTGGAATTGCATCGTGGCCTGGCCTACAACCATTCGTGACGGACGCTGCCGATCGAGCCAGACCAGCAGCAGTTTGTCGGTGTCGTCATCAATCAGTGACGCGAGGTCCAGAAACAAAGCGGTTGCCTCATTGCGGGTTAACAGGCACTCGAATACAGAATATTGGCAATCAAGGCTCCAGGCGGCCAGCTTGCGCCGCACACGGCGGCGCCTGCGGTTGCTGGTAACGTCATAAGCGATTACCGCTGGCTCACGTTTCATAGGATGTACGATTCAGATAGGCAGGGTATTCATTACTATTTGATTCTGACAACTGATTGTCTGGCTGGTGATTGACTGACTCGGCAACAATGTTGCGGAACTCCTGCATCAGTCCATCAAGTGTTGCTAAAAAATCGTCTATCGAACGTTCCAGTCGCTGTTGCTCGCGTTGGCGTACTACTTTGGTTTTCAACGCTTCCAGCCGCTCGAATCGAGCATCTGTATCCTGAATAAATTCGTCGGTCAGACCGTGCAGCTTTTTTTCAAGGTCTCGGTAGACCGATGCGAAGTACTCGATGCGTTCCTGCCGTAGTTGCGTCTTGCCGGCAACAAGTAAATGATTGCAGGTTTCGCGGACGGTATGCAGCCTGGTTTCCATCAACATTGCAAGTGCCTCGCGGCGATGTTCAAATCCTTGTACCAATTCGGCTGCAAGGTGTGTTTGTACCAGCTTGCGTTCCTCGCTTTTAAATACTGACGGAATGATACGGTTTTTATGGCTATGCAGCGCACGCTCGACTCGATGGTCAATTTGCCCCTGGTGTCGGGTGGCTGCCTTTGGCATAACATTCGTTAATTCGGTTTGATCGATAGTGTCATAGTGGTTCATGATTCAGGGTCTCCTGTTTGGCAGATAGCAATTTCTGTTTGTGGATCTACTAACTGAAAATCTAGCTGTGATTACTAATTTACTGGTTATTTCACCTGCTTTCAGCGCTCGCAATATTGCGACATCGGTGTGGTGACTATGCGGAATTTTGAGCAGCACGCACGGCGAGTCGAGCACGTTCTATGATGCTGTTTGTTGCAGTATTTGCCTGCTTTAATTTGACACTGTGGCGAACCCGGTCGAGTTCCATTTCGCTGCCAAGCTTTGCAGACATAGTTGCTACACGTATCTGCTGCTCGTGTTGCGTGGCAATGGCTGGCAGCATTGCGAGTGTTATAGTTTCGAACGCTATAAAAATTCCCAACTCCATGACAAGCGCCAGTAACAGGGAAAAGAACAAAACAATAGTCAGTGCTGGCAGGTGCCAACCGATTACATGCTCGATTACCGTCAGCAGCGCATTGATCAGATGATTGTTCACCTGGTAGTCATTGAGAAATTCGTCCTTTTCTATTTGATGGCTCTTATCTGCATAATTTTGATTTAGTTGTTGCAGTGTCTCATTCAGGGTTTGCACCAGAATTTCTCGCTGCCGGCGATGTTGCTCTGCGATTGTGCCGGCAAGCTGGTCGCGATACGTCTGTTCTCTTTGTAGTCTTTTGTTGAGCTCCAGGTAGCGAGGCCCGAGAACCGGTGTAGTGTTGTGATCATCGATTTCGAGTTTCAAGTCGGCTATGAGCTGTGCAATGTGCCTGTCGTAACTGCCAAGCTTTTCAGCGGAATCGCCGCGTTGCTGTTGATCCAGTTCCCGAAGGGCGGTTTTATGCTGCTCCCGCAGTTCGCTTTGGTTTTTTAAGAATTGCTGTTCCAGTTGCTGCAGATGCTGTTGCCGTACCGTTTGCAAGTGTGGCCGATCCAGCGAACCAACCAGGTACACAGTGGTGGTAAGAAACGAAAACACTATCAGTGTAAGTCGGAATGATGAAGATGCCAGGCGGGAGCGTGGCGGATAACTGGACAGCTGAATAGAAAGGTAGCGATGCCATACAATCGAGATCACTTTGCCAATTGCCAACGCTACCGCCACGGCAAGTGCCACGGTTGTGTGTGACAAAATTTTTGCCAATACCAGAAACTGGAACAGCCCGGACACCACAAACAAACCCGTTCCAACACCCAGCTGAAGTGACCAGCCGATAGTAAACAAACCAGGTGATAGACCTGTTTTGGTCAGTACTCCATTGCTTTGTGACAGCATTTTGCAAGTCTCCAATTTGATGACTTGCAGCAATAGTAATCAACAGACCCGGGCGAGGTGCTGCTCGCAAAATTTCGAGTGCATGGCGGTGTTTATTTGTTGATTAGGTCACTGATGGTTGTGCGAAAACAGAGTTAATAGTTCGTTGTCGTGCTCTGTCTGTCACTGGAGCCAGATAAGGCGTGTTGAAAAAAACGGTCTTAATGCCTTATTAATCAGGCGGTGATTCCAACATGGGCGGGGTCGAGAACCGTGGTATTTGTTAAGGTCTTAATGCCTTATTAATCAGGCGGTGATTCCAACGACTACATCTCGGGAGAGATTTATGAGTATAAAGTCTTAATGCCTTATTAATCAGGCGGTGATTCCAACGTCAAGTCCGAGGTTTGTGGATGAAGCTTGTAATGTCTTAATGCCTTATTAATCAGGCGGTGATTCCAACGACTCAAGGTTCGATATCGAGAAGGATAAGTACGTCTTAATGCCTTATTAATCAGGCGGTGATTCCAACCCATCATGAGTGTGAACCGCCCTCCCACAAAAGTCTTAATGCCTTATTAATCAGGCGGTGATTCCAACTAATCTTTTTTCGGCTTTGTTAATGATAACCAAACGTCTTAATGCCTTATTAATCAGGCGGTGATTCCAACCCTGTAGCCAACGTTAAATTCAATAAAATCAAAAGGTTGCAAGAGCATAATTTTGTAGCAAAAATGATACACTAATTTAACTTTGAAATCGCTTGTAAGTCATTGATTGTTGTGTTGCGAAAATCAGTGTTTAAGCCTGGATGGCACTGTAAAAGGGGATCGTTGTCACACATGTTCGATTCAGAGCCTCTGGTATTCAAAGATATTGAATACCAGGGGCTCATCGTCTTTAGGGAGCGTTTAACGCCCCATCAAAGGTGCTGAATAGCGTGTCGCTTCTTTTACCAGTGCATCGGCATCGGAGTCTTTGTCGATCATCACAAACGGGCCGCCCCAGACTTCTTCCACTGGTTCCCCCTTGCTGTGGGCCACGAAAGCGTCTACTACGGCGACACCACTGTCATCGATTGAGCGCAACACTGATGCTGTCAGCCAGCCCTCACGCATGGCGACTATCTCGTCGCCGGTACCGCCAAAACCCATTGACGCTATGGAGTCAGATTTGCCCGCCTGACGTATCGCCTGGCCAGCACCTAATCCGATTGTTGACGACACGCCGTAAATCAGTTTGATGTCGTCGTGGGCTGTCAGGAGGTTCTGCGCAGCATCGAATGCCTTGGTGCGATCGAAATCGGTATGCGGCCCCATGACCACTTCGATATCCGGGTTTTTATCGATAATTTCCATGAAGCCACCGACACGTTGATCGTTGGTTACACCGGGTGCGCCCTGAATTATTGCTATTTTTCCTTTACCACCCAGGTGCTCAACCGCCCATTCGCCTGACATCTGAGCGCCGGTGAGGTGGGAGAACGCAATGTAGCTCATGGCTCTGGCTTTCTCGTCTTCGTGCGGCTCGAGATAGTTGTAGAGTACGGTCGGAATACCGGCATCTTTAAGCTTACGCAATGCAGGAATAGCTGCCTCATACTCGGTTGGCCCCAGTGCCACGTAGTCAACGCCGCGTGCTATTACGGCTTCGACTTGCGCCAGCTGCCCGGCGTGGTCCACGTGACTGGCTACTGCCAGAGCCTGCATATCATATTCAATCCCTAGCTCGTCAAGCCTGCCTTGCATTGACCAGTACACCCGCTCCCAGGCATCCGAGAGGTCGAATGACGGCGATAGATAGGCGATGCGCAACTTTTCAGCATGCACTGGCAGTGACACTGTGGCCAGCAGTGCGGCGGCGCTCGTCGCAATAAACAGGCGACGACTATATCGACGAATCGTGTTCATAGTCATAGTTAACTCCGAGGTGTTAGCGGCTGCGCCGCATGAGGGAGGAGAACACCGGAATGCGGCGCTCTCGCAGGTTATTGATTGCTACTGCCAGCAGTACAATGATGCCCATGATGACCAATTGCCAGAAGTGGTCGACACCTGCGATAACCAGCGCGTTGGTCATCATCGACAATAATATTGCGCCCAGCACGGTGCCGTAAATCGTACCTTTACCGCCGAACAAGCTGGTGCCACCAATGATGACTGCTGCGATAATGTGTATCTCTATGCCGGTGCCGATGGTGGCCTGGGTTGAGTCGATGCGGGTGATCATTATGAGTCCGCCTATAGCGGTCGCCAGTCCCATCAGTGCGTAGACCAGAATCTCGATCAGGTTTACCGGTACACCGGCCAGCCTTGCTGCCTCCCGGTTACCACCGATGGCACGCACATAGAGACCAAACTTTGTGTGGTTGAACAGCCAGGCGCCGATAACCGCCACGCCAAAGGCCATGATCACGGGTACGGGTACGCCGACAACCTTGCCCTGACCGAGCCAGGTCAATGACTCCGGTAAGCCAAAGTGCATGGTGCCTGCCGAATGTAACAGGGCCAGGCCACGCAGGCTGACCATTACGCCAAGCGTTGCAATGAATGGTGGAATCTTGATTATTGCTATCAGAGCGCCTGTGAAAGCGCCGATCACAGTGCCCAGAGCGAACATGATGGCAACTGCAAGCGCTGGATTCATTCCGTTTTTGATGAAAGCAAATCCAATTACTGTGACCAGCGCTAATACGGACCCGACGGATAGGTCGATTCCTGCATTGGTGATGACAAATGTCATGGCAACCGCAATGACTATATAGTGAGATGCCTGCGTCAACACGTTTGCCAGATTGACCAGGGTAGCGAAACGCGGATTAATCAGACTGAATATGATGGCAAGCACAATCACCACTACCGTTAGCCCTACGCTTTGCAAGAGCCAGTGACGGTCTGCATGACCGATGGCACCGCTGGTTGCAGGATTTTTTCTGATAGTGGTCATAGTTAGAATCCAGAGATTCAGTGAACGCTGCCGAAGGTGATCATCCTGATCACTGCATCCCGACTGGTAGTGGCTGTTTCCACAACGTCGATAAGTTTGCCACTCTTGAGTACAGCTATGCGGTCGGCAATCTGGAAGACGTGCTCCAGGTTATGGCTGATAATAAAGATACTGATACCCTGATCGCGCATATTGGCTATCATTTCCATCACCCGGCGGCCTTCGTCTACGCCGAGTGCTGCCATAGGCTCATCCATGATAACGAGGCGCACATCCTGCAATAGCATGCGGCTGATCGCTATGGTCTGGCGTTGACCGCCGGACAGTTCGATTACCGGGCTATTGAGAGTGGGTAGGTGGACGCCGAAACGTTCAAGCAGTTTTACCGTTTCTGTCCGCATGCTCGCATGATCGAGCTCGGGAAGAAAACCGAAACGCTTTCTTTGCAGCTCGCGACCGAGAAAAACGTTTTCTGTTACGTTGAGTGCGTCAACCAGACCAAGGTTTTGGTGTATGCATCCGATACCTGCGGCGTCTGCGTCGCGTGGGCTGCGCAGCTCTATTGGTTTGCCATCGGATTCAATCTGACCACTGTCAGGAGGTTGCGCGCCGCATAGTGCTTTAACCAGCGTTGATTTACCGGCCCCGTTGTCGCCTACAAGTGCCATGACTTCGCCACGATTGACAGAGAAACTTACTCCGTCCATTGCCTTCAGGCCGCCATAGCTCTTGGTGAGATCAGTGACTCGAAGCACTTCATCAACGCTTTCTAAATCAACGCTTTCGACAGCGATGCCTTCGACGCCCCCGTTTATATCTCCGTTCAACTTTCCTCCTGATCGCAGGTTGCGTTAACCAACAAGCTTGTCACTGGCCGACGTTGTTGATTTAAAAACTGATAGACAGAGCAACCCGTGTCATCGGTAGACCAAAATCAAATGTAAAAATAAACAAATCTTGTGTGATTGTCCAGATATTTCCAACGTTTAGCAGTTCTCGATAGGAAAAATTACCGAGGCAAAAAAATACAGGAAAAAATACAGGGACAGGCATCGGTGAAAAGAATGGTAGGGTTGAGTTTTCCCGAGCGGGAAAATTGTGACGAGAATTGATTGGTTTTTTCTAGTGGGCTGTAGAACTATTTGCTATTACTTCGGTTAATCTGCCTGTTAAGTCCGAAGTGTGTGTGGTGTGTGCGTGATGTGCGTAGAGCGGGTTGGTGGATCCTGCGTTTCCCGCAATGACTTTGGAGCGATCTGCCCGGCCCGTTATGGGTCTACTCGCTCTGTGAAATATCCAGCGCGCGGTCCGGCGCATACGGATAGGCCACCGTTGGAACAGTGTCAACGTGACCATCGCAGCCACGCTGGCTTGTAACCGGCCACTGAAGAATGTGCAACACATCGCGGGTCAACTGCACAGCATCAAACAGAGCGTCGACACGTGCATCATTGTAATAGGTTTCGCCTATATCCCAGGCACGATTGTCTCCGTTGTCGACCATGTGTTTATCGAGCTTTTGCAGGTGTCCCTGAAACATATGATCGTATATGTGTATGCTCCAGTGAGGCGGCAAGCCTCGACCGGTTCTATGCATCTGTGAAACCATGTTGTTGTAGCGATCAATGTTGGCCGCCCCGATCGAAAAGCCAATGGTGTCTTCGCTACCGTAATAGCGGACGTAACGATCCCACAGACGAAAGACATATTGTTTCATCATTGGCTGGTTGCTGGCTGGTGCACCCTCGTTCATCAAATCCAGTTGGTACGGCAAGCCGGAATCTATGACAATTTTTCGCACGCTTTTTATAAACTGCCAGTTTTCCTCGTAGATATCCTCATGCCACTGTTTCCATTTGAACGGTACATTTTCACCTGCAGGGAAGAACCCGACTTCAATCCACTCAAACCCGGCTTTACGGATGTCTGTCAGTAGCCGCTGAAGTTTCTTCGCGTCTGAACTGCCAATCTCTCCTCCGCGAGAGTCAAGTATGGTTTTACCTGTCGACGAGTCTCGCATGTGGAACACCGGTATGCGCAGTCGACGCTGGCCTTGCTGATACATTGCCCGCAGCTGAGTGCGAACTTTTTTGCGTACCTGTTTGTCGTCATAGTTTGCAAGTATGCCAAATGGCTCACGGCAGTTTCTTCCGGTATCCGGTGCCGGGCGCAGTGATTCGCTGATGTCATACCAGGCCAGATTACTGCCACCTGCATGGACTGGCTCAAATGCGCTGACGTCCTTTATCGGGGAGCAAAGCGCAATCAATAGCGATGGCAGAGCAAGAGACCTCAAACCGATAATTGCAATTGATTTCACAAGGTTTCCGGTGGGTAAATGAGGCAAAGGCGCATTCAAGAAATACACCATAATGTGCTGTCGCTAGTGCCCATCCAGAAACAGGGGTGTAGCGAGAATCACTGAGGTGCGTGAGAT
>CAYMVV010000034.1:0-55791 GCA_964393885.1 uncultured Granulosicoccaceae bacterium
AGCAAGAGCAAGAGCAAGAGCAAGAGCAAGAGCAAGAGCAAGAGCAAGAGCAAGAACAAGTTTATTACATATACGTAAAAAAACCTGGACTCTAAAATTCGGATTCCGCAATTTTGCAAGATGAAAGTCTGCGCAGTAGTGGAGCTTCTGCGCACGGACTCGTTGTGTCTATAACTATTGAACACCTGACCACCAGTCACTGACCGGGTAGTCGGTCGGTGTAAAGACTTCACCAATCAATGGTGAAGCAACTGCTACCCCGAGTTGCGTTGCAGCGTTCTTTGCGCGCACAACCGGTTCTGTCCAGTGGTGAGAAGACAGATCGAACTTGCCCCAGTGTATCGGGAAAAACACCTTTGCTTTAAGGTCAATCGCGGCCTTTACTGACTCTTCCGGCATCATGTGGATTTGAGTCCAGTTGAGGTTGTAGGCACCGTTCTCAATGAAAGCCAGATCGAACGGACCAAACTGCTCTCCTATTTTTTTGAATTCGTCAAAGTAACCGCTGTCACCACTGAAATATAGATTGAGCGCGCTCGAGCGGATAATCCACGAACCCCACAGTGTATTGGCGCGTTTAATACTGCGGCCACTGAAGTGACGCGATGGCGTCATAGTAAACGTCAGCGACTGGTGCTGCACGCTATCATACCAGTCCAGCTCGGCTATCTTGTCGTCGGTAATACCCCATTTTTGCAGGTGTGCCTTGACGCCCAGCGGCACCAGATAACGCCCTACCTTGTTGTCGAGCTCGACAATGGCCTTGTAGTCGAGATGGTCATAGTGATCATGCGATATCGTTACAACGTCTATCGCTGGCAGTTGTTCAATGGTGTTAGTTATCTGCACCGGAAACGGTTTGACGGTGAAAGGCACGGGCGATGCGTTATAGAAAACCGGATCAGTCAGAACGGTTAAGCCATCGGTTTTCAATAGAACGGTTGAGTGTCCAAACCAGACAACATCGCCTTCACTAAATTCGGCCTTGTCAAATAGTTTTGATGGCAAAGGAGCGGCGGGATTTTTTCCGGCCGGCGGGGAGATCATGCCCCATATATCCATTGGCTCATCGGCACTGGGGGTACTGACCGTCGTTGCAATGTTATTGATGAATTTGTCGCCATCATAGTTTGGCGAGCTTTTAATCAGAGCAGCACTTTGCTCGTCAGGTGAGCCGCCAAACACGGGGGCCAGCAACATAAAGCCTGCAATGCCCACAACCAGTAACAGGAGCAGCAGTAAAAGTAGTTTTATCAACTTCCAAATGAGGCGTAACATGGAGTTTTTATCTGAGGCCGAACGGATGTGACACTATATCCGTTTTAACTGCTGCGCAGTCGGCCTGAGCCGACATGCAGTTGGCTGATACCAGGCCCTGTTTATCCAGACGCTATTGTCCCGGGTCTGATTTTCCCGTGTGATTCAACCGCAGACTCTGCAGGTTTGCGCTGCTAGGAGCTTGTCCGAGAATCAGGATCGTAGCGAGGGCGTGAGATTTTGAGTCAGATATTTCGATCAATTGAGGCGAATAGTCATTCATATTTAACGAAATTGATCGAAATAGCTGACCAAAAGACCGCGTCCGCAGTAGATCATTGGTTCTCGGACAGGCTCCTAGGCGTTTTCAGTACCAGGTAAGCGATAATCCTTAACATCTTTCATTGTTGTGTTGAGCAGGCTTTCGAGCTTTATTTCAACAACAACTTCATTGCCACAACCGACGTGGGCCACGGTATCACACAGATCATTAAGTATGGTTAGACCGCGACCGAACGGGTCCGCCGCGTTCACGTTTTCGGCGCGCTGGCGAGAATCAACTTCGGTTTCAGCACTGGCAACTGTCGACGATGCCTCGGTACCCCGAGTTCCGCCGCGCAAGGCCCCGTTCATAGCACGGTAGTCAAAACCGTTTCCACTGTCGAGCACACGAACGCAAAGCGTTTGGCTGGCAGTTACCTCGATCGATACCTCAATCCAGCCAGAGCGCAGATCGCTCAGACGCCGCTCTCGCTCTTTATAGTAGCGAGTGAAACCATTGGCCTCTGCTTTCAGTTTTGATTCCAGCTGAAGGACGCCGTGGTCAATGGCATTATTCAATAATTCAACAACAATCAACTGCAGATAGGTATTGTCCCCACGCAGATCACAGGCAACCGCAATACGCTGCACCATGCGCGCTACAAGCTCGGGATCCCGAAGTTGCGCCGCATCGAAATGCCAGCTAAGGACGTCTTGTTGAGTATTGGTGTGCAAGGGGGATTACTCTTGTTAACACGTAGTCGTTAGAAAGCAGTCCGTGTACTGGCGCAGTTTCTAATAGAACTACAGCAACCAGCGACAATGGTCAGCTATGCACGAATTGAAAACAGCTTGTCAAAGTTGGCAATGGTGAGTACGCGCATGACCTCCGGCCGTGGATGTACCAGCATGATGTTCACTGCACGACCGACATGCTCGCGAAGCATCAACAACATACCCAGCGCACTGCTGTCTATGTAGTCAGTGCCACTCAGATCAACATTGATTTGCTTGCTGTTCTCCGGCAGTGAACTGTATGTCGATTTGAACGAGTCGTAAACCCGATAGTCGAACCGACCCTCAACGGAGACTGTGGCCTCTTCCCCGTTTTCTGATTTTTCCGCAGTGACACGCACAGATGACTTCCTCACAATCGACCGCCGCCCGGCAATACTGGACACCCGCGGAGGGCCTTCTAAACTACCTTCGTTTTAGTACTATCGTCACCGGTAAGGTCTGCTTGAGAGCAAGTCGCTGGGTATGGTTCTCAATTGCCAGGGTTTACGTGAGTGTTTTCACAAATGCGGGCAGTATCTATCTGCGAGCACGAAAGAATGCCTGAATTAACGCGCGTGACTGCGCTTCGAGAATGCCGCCGGTAATCTCCAGCGGGTGTAAATGACGCAAATGCTGAAAGTAATCGGTTCCGCCACTCACAGCACCCGCTCTGGGTTCACTGGCACCATAGATGATTGAATCAACGCGCGCGTGCATCGCCGCTCCGGCGCACATCAGGCACGGCTCGATACTGCTATACAGCGAACACCCGGTTAATCGATAGTTATCAAGCTGATGTGCCGCAGCTCGAATGGCACAGATTTCCGCGTGCGCGGTTGGGTCACAGGCTGAAATTGGCTGATTGCCAGCCTCGGCAATAATATGGCCGTCCCTGACAATCAGGGCACCCACTGGCACCTCGCCAGACTCTGCAGCCAGCTCTGCGAGTTGCAGACAGCGTTGCATGTAATGTTGATGGTCAACCACGCTGTACCTCGTTGTCCACCGTTTGAACTGTTATCACGGTTTACCCTTCGGTCCGGTGTTACGACACAACAGTATATAAGGGCAGCGACCTGGAACGGCCAAAAAAAAGGCGGACTAAAGTCCGCCTGTTTATACGCTACTGTTTTACCTGCTGGCCGTTTTACAAGCTTGCATGTTCTGCAAGCTCAGCAGATCCTGATTAGCTCTCCACCGGGGCTTCATCAGCACCTTCGGCAGCTGCTTCGTCTGCCGCTACCGCTTTCATGCTCAGGCGAATACGACCCTGCTTGTCTACTTCAAGTACTTTAACGCGAACGGTTTGGCCCTCGCTTAACTCGTCTGCCACGTTTTGTACGCGGTTTTCAGAAATTTGCGAGATATGAACCAGTCCATCCTTGCCGGGCAGAATATTAACAAACGCACCGAAGTCCATAATCTTCTGGACCTTGCCTTCGTAGATCGTGCCCACTTCGACATCCGCTGTGATTTGCTCAATACGACGACGGGCCTCTTCACCGGCGACGCGATCACTTGATGCAATCTTGATAACACCGTCATCACCGATATCGATAGTCGCACCAGTCTCTTCTGTCAGCGCACGAATGACCGCACCCCCCTTACCGATTACCGCGGCAATCTTTTCAGGATGAATCTTGATCGTGATGAAACGCGGTGCATGCTCGGAGAGCTCTTCACGCGGCGCAGACAAGACCTTGTTCATCTCGCCCAGAATGAACAGACGTCCCTCTTTGGCCTGTTCGAGTGCTGCTTCCATGATCTCGCGGGTAATGCCGTCGATCTTGATATCCATTTGCAGTGCGGTAACACCACCTTCGGTGCCAGCCACTTTGAAATCCATATCACCGAGATGATCTTCGTCACCGAGGATGTCGCTCAGTACTGCAAAGCGATTGTCATCTTTGATCAAACCCATGGCGATACCCGCAACCGGTGCAGACAATGGTACACCGGCATCCATCATGGCCAGGCTTGAACCACAGACACTGGCCATGGAACTGGAACCATTGGATTCAGTGATCTCGGACACAACACGAACCGTGTAAGGAAATACTTCACTGTCTGGCATCACGGCTGCAACGCCTCTTTTGGCGAGCCGACCGTGCCCTATTTCTCGACGTTTTGGCGAACCAACAAAACCGGTTTCACCAACACAGTACGGAGGGAAGTTGTAGTGCAACATAAAGGCATCGCGTCGTTCGCCTTCCAGTGCATCGATGATCTGAGCGTCACGGGTGGTACCCAGCGTAGCGGCTACAATTGCCTGCGTCTCACCGCGGGTAAACAACGATGATCCATGTACTCGAGGCAGTAACCCGGTTTTCACAGCGATGGGCCGCACGGAGCGTGTATCACGACCATCTATTCTGCGTTCACCCGACAGTATTCGACCGCGCACCAAGGATTTCTCCAGCGTGCTGAATGCAGCTTTTACATCATCTTTAGATGGTGAATCCTCTGCATCGGTGACGAGTTGTTCGACCAGCGCATCACGCACTTCACCGACTTTCTGCTGTCGTTCCATTTTATCAGCAGTCATGTAGGCTTCGGTCAAACCGGCCTCTGCCGCTGCAGCTACCTGAGCCGCCAGCGCATCATTGGTTGGCACCTCTTCTATTTGCCATGCTTCAGTACCGACTTCTGCGGCCATCTCGCGTATCGCGTTTATTACTACCTGCATTTGCTCGTGACCGAAAATAACAGCGCCAAGCATGACTTCTTCAGGCAGCACGGCAGCTTCTGATTCCACCATCAATACAGCGTTATCTGTACCTGCCACGACCAGATCAAGATCAGACTCTTCGAGCTTGCTGATACCCGGGTTCAGCACATAGTTGCCATCGATATAGCCAACACGCGCAGCGCCAATTGGCCCCTGAAACGGCATACCGGAACAGGCCAGTGCAGCCGAGGCGCCTATCATGCTGACGACGTCTGCCTGAATTTCAGGGTCTAGCGACACGACAGTAGCAATAACCTGCACTTCATTGCGAAAGCCCTTGGGAAAGAGTGGTCGCAATGGACGGTCGATCAACCTTGATGTGAGGGTTTCACCTTCACTGGGGCGTCCTTCACGCTTGAAAAAGCCACCGGGAATTTTACCGGCTGCGTAGGTACGCTCCTGATAGTTAATAGTCAGTGGAAAGAAATCGGCGCCTGGCCTGACTTCCTTCTTGCCTACAGCTGACACCAACACCACGGTATCACCCACACTGATCATCACTGCCGCTGAAGTTTGTCGAGCGATTTCGCCCGTTTCCATGACGACTTCATGGTCACCAAATTGGAATTTTTTAGTTACGTGATTCACTTTAAATCCTGTTTGTTTGAATGGACCGCACTAGCGGCGCAAACCGAGTTTGGCGATGAGGTCCTGATAACGGGTAAGGTCCTTCCGTTTCAAATAGTCGAGCAATTTGCGACGTTGATTGACCATACGCAGCAGACCGCGACGGGAATGGTGATCATGCTTGTGTTGCTGGAAATGCTCAGTCAGGTGAGTGATTCGTGCGGACAACAATGCTACCTGTACCTCTGGTGACCCCGTGTCCGAGGAGTCGCGCTTATGTGCGTCAATAATCTCCGCCGTTTGCTCGGCGTTTAAACAACCCATTTTCTATCTCCAATAGTGGTTGAAATGTCGTGGCGCCTGCCACGACCGGTTAGTCCGCTGTAGTGCGGGTAAATAGTCGTATTGTCAGGCCTGCGGACCAAACTGTGGGGTCTGCGAGCCAGGTCGTTAATCCTGCGGGCCAATAAGGCGCACAGTCTGCAAGCGACCTTCGGCTATTTGCCCAAGGCCTATAAAATTGCTGTCGGCGTCATAGATGCGTAAACGCTGATCGACGGCTTTTATTTGCGTTAACACATCATCTGCCAGTTGCGGTTTGGCACCATGCCGAAAGCGCTTTGCACTGTCGTTATCCAGTGTCAGGCTCTCCCAGTCAGATACCATCGCATCGACACCGAGCAACAGCGAATCCGGTGTATCAGCCGCTTCTATTTGCTCGATACCGACCATGGCGTGATCATGAAATGGTGCAACCGAGCTGCGTCGCAACATTCTAACATGTGCACCACAGCCGACCTTCAGGCCAATGTCGCGCACAATCGATCTGATGTATGTGCCTTTCGATACTCGCAAACGCATACTGAAGCAACTTCCGTCAAACGATACCAGTTCAATGTTGTGTACACTGATCGGGCGCGGCTCAAGTTGTACATCCACCCCTTTTCTGGCCAGCTTGTGGACCCGCACGCCACCACGCTTAATCGCAGAATAAGCGGGAGGAATCTGCAGGGAATCACCGGCAAAGCCTGCGACGATCTGCTCCATGTCCTGTTGCGACAGCACCGGTACTTCAGCTTCCGATATGACCTCACCGTCCGCATCTTCGGTATCTGTCTGACTACCCAGCAACCCTTCTACTTCATAGGTTTTTTCGGCATTCAGTAAATAGCCACACAACTTGGTTGCCTCACCAAAGCAGATCGGCAGCATACCGGTTGCAGCCGGATCAAGGCTGCCGGTGTGGCCCGCTTTTTTGGCCTGATACATCTTACGAACCTGCTGTAACACATGGTTCGATGTTCGCCCGGCAGGTTTGTCGAGCAACAGCATGCCGTCAAGTGCGCGCAACTATTGCTTTTCCTGCGGTTGTTGCTCAGCGGCAGTCAGTTGCTGAACTACTGCGGTCTTACCGGGTGTTACTTCTGTTAATTCGTTTTCAGTTAGAGCGTTGTCAGACAGAGCGAGCGTTTCATCAAGGGTGGTGTTGGTTGCTACCGCATCGTCTATCAGTGCGGACAACTTGTTTGCGGATTCCTGAACTTCATCGTAGTGAAAGTGAAGTGCCGGTACGCTGCGCAGGCGCATTTTACGGCTCAGTTGCTTTCGCAAAAAGCCGGCAGCCTTGTTCAACCCTCTGATCGCATCGGCTTTGGCTTCGGCGTCATTTTCGATCTCAAGCATAGTCACGAACACTTTGCCGTGTGAGAGATCCCGATTGACGTCCACTCCTGCAATCGTTACCGAATCAGGTACTCGCGGGTCTTTCACCTCAAAGCGAATCAGTTCAGAGAGCTCTCGCTGTATCTGATCGGCCACACGATAGCTACGAGGATAGTCTTTAGCCACCGATGTTCAACCTGCGCTCGCGGCCTGCCTGCTTTTGTTGTCGCTTACTTTTGTACATTACAAAGTACGCGCAACTTCCTTGCGTTCGAATACTTCGATCTGATCACCTGGCCTGACGTCGGTGTAGTTGCGAACACCGATACCGCACTCGGTGCCCATGCGCACTTCGCTTACATCGTCTTTAAATCTGCGCAGCGATTCGAGCTCGCCTTCGTAGATCACGACGTTGTCGCGCAGGACACGAATCGGCTCTGCTTTGCGCACCACACCATCGGCCACCATACAACCGGCAATCGAACCAAACTTGGGTGACCGGAACACGTCCTGCACTTCGGCCAGACCGATAATGCGCTCCTGAATTTCCGGCGGCAACATTCCACCCGCTACTGCCTTGACTCGATCTATAACCTCGTAGATCACGCTGTCGTAGTGCAGCTCGATATCCTGCTCGGCGATAATGCGACGCGCGCTGTTGTCTGCCCGCACATTAAAACCAACCACCACGGCGCTGGATGCTGCAGCCAACTGTGCGTCGGATTCAGTAATACCACCAACGCCACCACCGACAACACGGATGGTCACTTCATCGGTAGACAGCTTTTCCAGTGCATCGCGAAGTGCTTCGAAACTACCCTGCACATCGGTTTTGATTAACAAATTAAGCGTACTGGACTCACCGCCCTTGATCTGCGAGAAGACATCTTCAAGCTTGGCCGGTCGTCGCTCTGCAAGACGCTGATCACGCGATTTTTCGTTTCGCAGATCGGCAAGTTCACGCGCGCTGCGCTCGTCTTTCGACACCAGCATGTCTTCACCGGCAGAGGGCGCATTTGACAGACCCAGCACCTGTACCGGAATGGACGGACCCGCTTCTTCAACCTGATTGCCTTCGTCGTCAAACATGGCACGCACGCGACCAAATTCCTTACCGCACACCATGATATCGCCACGTTTGAGCGTTCCGCCCTGAACCAGCACGGTCGCGACAGGGCCACGTCCCTTGTCCAGTGTCGCCTCGATAACAACCCCTCTGGCCGGACCCGTTGCCGACGCCTGCAGCTCGAGTATTTCGGCCTGCAGCAGCAACGCGTCGAGAAGATCGTCAACACCCTGCCCGGTCAATGCCGATACCGGCACAAACATCGTGTCTCCACCCCAGTCCTCTGGAATCACTTCATGCTGAGACAGATCGGTTTTCACTCTCTCGGGATCAGCGTCTTCCTTGTCTATCTTGTTGACTGCAACAATCATCGGCACATTCGCCGCTCGCGAGTGCTGAACTGCTTCTACGGTCTGGGGCATGGCGCCGTCATCCGCTGCAACCACCAGTACCACGATGTCCGTAGCCAGTGCACCACGCGCGCGCATGGCACTGAAAGCGGCGTGACCCGGGGTATCGAGAAAGGTGATTTTGCCCTTGTCGTGTTCGACGCTGTAGGCACCGATGTGCTGCGTGATACCGCCCGCCTCGCCGGAAGCAACATGAGAAGCCCGGATGTAATCGAGCAATGAGGTCTTACCGTGATCAACGTGGCCCATGACGGTGACAACCGGAGGCCGGGGCTCGGCATTTTCGGCTGCGACTTCATCACTGGTTGCAACGATGCGCTCTTGCAGTTGCTTTTCTTCATCGTCAGCGGATTTGGTATTGGCGCGATGGCCCATCTCTTCAACAACCAGCACTGCCGTGTCCTGATCCAGCATCTGGTTGATGGTGGCCATAACCCCCATTCCCATCATGGACTTGATCACTTCAGCCGCTTTGACAGCCATACGATTGGCCAACTCGGCAACCGTGATGGTTTCCGGTACGTCTACATCGCGAATAACCGGCTCGGTCGGCTTGGCAAAACCATGCTTGGCTTCAATGTTACGGGCAACTTCACGACGCGAACCACGCTTCTCACGCTTGCCGCCACGCCCTTGAGCAACACGCAGTTCCTTGCGTCCGCCGGCAGCCTTGCCACGACCACGACGCCCTGCGCCGGGCTTGCCACTGTTGTCATCAGGCGGAGGACCGGGAGTAAATGAAGGCTTCTCGCGACGACCGCCGCCGCTAGCCGGCATCGCCGCTTGCGCAGCTTTGAGCCTGGCATCTTCAATTCTTTGCAGCTCGGCCTCGGCGGCCTTTCTGGCAGCATCGATCTTCGCTTGTGCGGCGTTTTCAACGCCTTGCGCCAGTTCCGCCAGCGCCGCTTGCTCTACCGCAAGCCTCGCAGCATTTTGTGCTGCCAGAAGCTCCTGCTCTTCGAGTTCAGCTCGCTGTTTCTGCTCTAGTGCTTTTTGCTCTTCTTCAAAGGCCAGTCGCTGTGTTTCAGCTTCGCGAGCCGCATCTTCATTGGCTTGCTCTTGCGCTTTGGCTTCTGCCTCGCGCAGACGATTGGCTTCATCGGCTATCGCCTGCTCTGCTGCCAGACGTGTCTGTTCAGCTTGCAAACGCGATTGCTCTTCTGCCTGTCGCGCTGCCTCTACTGCCTGTTGCTGAACTTCGTACTCACGCTTTTTCTTTTCAGCTTCACGCTCTGCAGCCAGCGTGGCCTCGTCTTTCTCGACAGCAGCTTCTACGGCGGCTGTCTCTTCAGCGTTAGTGGTGCTTGCATCAACTGCACTGTCAAGCGCGGCGGTATCAACGCCTGCTGATTCCGGTGCAACGCTACTGTCTACAGTGGTCTGACTTGCCGTTGCCTGATCCGGGGCAGATCGCGCTACGGTGTCTTCAGCCGGACTGACAGGGTCTGTGGCGTCGGCATCCGCCGCAGCAGGATCAGACTGCTTCTGTCGTGCTGCCGCCTGGCGAATCATCTCTTCGCGAGCCGCCTGGTCTCTTTTGGCGTAGGTTCGCTTACCGCGAGTTTCAACTGTTACCGCCTTGCGGCCAGGTCCGCCCACCTTGATCTCGCCACGTTTCTTGCGATTCAGGGTGATTTTGCTGGTTCCAAGCGACTTCTTCTCTACGCCATGAGACTGACGTAAAAAAGACAGCAATTGCGATTTTTCTGAATCCGCAATCATGTCTTCCGCTGCCGTTTTAGCGACGCCAGCATCTTTCAGCTGTTCCAATAGCTTGTCGACCGGTGTTCCCACTGTGTCGGCCAACTGTTTGACCGTAACTTCTGCCATAGTTATTTCTATCCCCCGCTAGCTTCGGCTCCCGCCTCGACTACCTGATTCTCTTCCTGGAACCAGCTCTCGCGTGCCTTCATTATGAGTGTGCCGGCGGTGTTTTCATCCATACCGTCGATGACCATCAGTTCGTCGACTGCTAAATCTGCGAGGTCGTCTACTGTGGTTACTTCTATCTCTGCCAGTGATACCGCAAGCTCCGCACTGACACCCTCCATGGCCAACAGCTCGTCTGAGGGATTCAGACTCTTTATTTTGTTCTCTGTTACCAGCGCTTGCGTCAGCAACACATCCTGAGCGCGGCTGCGCAGCTCCTCGACCATCTCTTCGTCGAATTCGTCGACGTCGAGCAGTTCCTGCTGAGGCACATAGGCAACTTCCTCAACACTGGTAAACCCTTCCTGCACCAGAATGGTTGCCACTTCCTCGTCGACCGTTAGCTCTTCGACGAACTTCTCGACAAGATCGCGGGCCTCGGTTTCGTTTTTCTCGTCGGCAGCTCCTTCGTCCATGACATTGAGCTCCCAACCCGTCAACTCGGCTGCAAGCCTGACATTCTGGCCACCACGACCAATTGCCAGCGACAGTTTGTCTGCATCGACAACGATATCCATGCTGCCGTTGTCTTCATCGACAATGATCGATGCCACTTCCGCAGGTGCCATGGCGTTGATCACGTACTGGGCAGGATTTTCGTCCCACAATATAATATCGACACGTTCACCGGCGAGTTCGTTCGATACAGTCTGCACGCGCGATCCACGCATACCGACACAGGCGCCAACCGGATCCAGACGCGGATCATTAGATACCACCGCTATTTTGGCACGACTGCCCGCGTCTCTGGCGGCACCGCGTATTTCTATAACACCCTGACCGACTTCCGGTACCTCGAGCTTGAACAACTCGCTGAGGAAGTCTGGAGAGGTACGACTGGCAAACAACTGCGGACCACGTTGATCGGGTTCTACTTCCCGCAGGAAGGCACGCAGCCGGTCGCCGGTTCGCACGGCCTCGCGAGGGATCATTTCTTCGCGTCGGATATAGGCCTCGGCGTTGTTACCCAGATCAATGTACACACCGCCGCGTTCGGTGCGCTTGACGATACCCATCACCAGCTCACCCACTCTGTCCTTAAATGCCTCGACAATACGTGCGCGTTCGGCCTCGCGAACTTTTTGTACGATAACCTGCTTTGCAGTTTGCGCAGCGATACGGCCAAAATCTACCGATTCTATTTCGTCCTCTACCCAACCACCGAGTTCGAGCTCAGGATCATCTTCCTTGGCAGCGGACAAGGTAATCTGCCGCAACGGAAATTCCTGCTCTGCATCGTCTTCGACGACCTCCCAGCGACGGAAGGTTTCATAGTCGCCGGACTCGCGATCGATTTGCACTCTGACTTCGATATCCTTGCCACTTCTTTTGCGCGTAGCGGACGCAAGGGCAGCTTCGAGCGCATCGAATATTATTTCTTCGTCGACACCTTTCTCGTTAGAGACGGCGTCCACGACCAGTAGTATCTCTTTACTCATAAGTGTTAAGCCCTATCTACAGAAAATTCGCCGGAAAAAAACCGAAGCCACAACCGGGTACCAACTGTAAATCTCCTTTATCTAAAGGTTTATCCGCCAAATTGCGAAACCAAATTCGCACTTTCAATATCGCGAATAGCCAAATCGTACAGCTCGCCATCTACCTCAATCGATATGAGTTCTTCACCCGCATCGCTCAACAATCCCTTGAAGTTGCGCCTTCCGTCCAGCGGTATAGCCATGCGTACCTTGATATGTTGTCCGACCGTGGCCTTGTAGTGCTCCACCTCAAACAACGGTCTGTCCATGCCCGGTGACGATACTTCCAAACAGTAGTCAGCGCTTATAAGGTCCTCAACATCGAGTGCGGCGCCAACCTGGCCACTAACCGTTGCGCAATCGTTGACGGTTATGCCTTCCGGACTATCTATATATACGCGAAGCGTCAGGCCAGATTCCGTTTGGCCGAGACCAGCGCCGACGTACTCGTAGTCAAGCCCGGCCACAATCGGTGCGACAAAGTTCCAAATTTTTTCAGGTGCTCGCCGCATCCTTCTTTGTAATGTCCCGTGGCCCTGAGGCCATCTTCATACTGCTCGACTGATATATCGAACATTTATATCTCGAAGCTCTCGCTCCGGGCAAACTCTGGAATTCTGCGCTCGACCTTGCCTTGTAATCGTGCCCTTCGATCTAGTCCTTCGATCCAGTGCTTGCCTTAACCTGGCCTAAATCGCTGGTTTGCTCTTGCACCACCTCTGAGCGAACCGCCGAGTATACCGAAGTGCAGACCAGCTGTACTGCCTATTCACTACTAACGAGTACAAAAACCGCCACAACACCAGGCACTGCTTTTGGGCTCAGCCAGAAAATTGTAACGGCAACAAAAAGGCCCCTTAGAAGGGGCCTTTCTTGTAAACCGTGGTAGCGGGGGTAGGATTCGAACCTACGACCTTCGGGTTATGAGCCCGACGAGCTGCCAGACTGCTCCACCCCGCAACTGCAGTCAGGAATGATAGGTGTAATTCGCCAGAAACACAAGTCTTACCGTAAGAAAAATCGGGAAACTATTCCCGAGCAGAAAGCGGTATCTGGCAGGCGAGCAGCAAATCGCGCGCGCCGCCCTTGCCGGCAATGATATTCAACCACTAAACGCAGCGACGCAAGCAGCCATGATCAGCCCCGGGAAGACGCCAAAAAGCAATACCGCCGCACCGTTGATCGAGAGTCCGACTTTCACGTCAAACGCCGCCAGAACGGGTTGTGTCTCGGCAGGCTCGTCAAAAAACATGTACTTGATAACACGCAAATAGTAGAAAGCACCAACAACCGAAAAGATCACGGCGACCACGGCAAGCCACACCAGATCTGCCTGTACAACGGCGCTGAGCACCGCCAGCTTTGCGTAAAAGCCAACCAATGGCGGCACGCCTGCCATGGAGACCAGCAACAGCATCATCACCAGTGCATACACCGGGTTGCGCCTGAATAACCCGCGCAAATCGGTCAGCAGTTGAACATCAGCACCGACACGATCCATCGCGAGAATAATTCCAAACGCACCCATGCTGGTGAACGCATAGGTAATGGCATAAAACATTGAAGCTGAGTAACCCTGCTCGCTGCCCGAGAGAATGCCCAGCAGAATGAACCCTACGTGGGAGATCGTCGAATAAGCGAGCATGCGTTTGATCGACACCTGCGCTATGGCGATAACATTACCCAATACGATTGACATCAACGACAGGATAATAAGCATCCCCTGCCAGTTCGAATGCGCGTTCTCCAAGCCATCAACCAAAAAGCGCATGGCAAGTGCGAACGCGGCGATTTTGGGCGCCGATGAGATATACAAGGTAACCGACGTTGGCGCACCGTCGTAGACATCCGGCACCCACATGTGAAACGGTGCAGCACCAAACTTAAAGCCAATACCAACCACCAGAAATGCCAGCCCAAATACTGCTGCTGTGGAGTCTGCGTCTGTGGCCAGTGCCGTAGATATTGCATTAAAGTGCAGGCTGCCGGTTGCACCATAGATCATCGAGATGCCATACAGCAATGCGCCGGATGCGAGTGCACCGAGCACAAAATATTTCATTGCCGCTTCAGATGAACGCACATCCTTGCGATTCAAAGCGACCAGCGCATAGAGCGACAATGACAACAACTCGAGTCCTAGATAGAGCGTTAGCATGGTGCTTGAAGACACCATAATCATCATACCCAGCACGCCACACAGAGCGAGTGTGTAGTACTCGCCATTGGTGATATTGCGCGAGTTAACATAGTCGCGCGAGTACAGAAAGACACCAATGGACACGGCCAGTATCCAGGTTTTACAAACCACACTCATTTGGTCCATCACAAAACTGCCACCAAACGCAGTCGCACCACCTGTCTCCGGCGCTATGCTCCAGGTGAGCAACAAGGTGCCAATTAATGATACCTGCGCTAACAGATAGGCGAGTGGTCGTTGATCTTCTCGTACATAGAGGTCACCGATTAAAATGACACAAATAGCGCAAAGCAAAAATATTTCAGGGGTCGCAAGGCCTAGGTTATCCATCAGTGAGCCCCCTAAAGTTTCGACACAGTGGCATGCGCCACCAGGTTACTGATTGAGGAGTGCATAAGGTCAACCATAGGTTGTGGCCACAGGCCGAAAAACAAAACCATAATAGCGAGCAACGCCAGCATCAGTTTCTCGCGGCCATTGACATCGGTCAGTGCTGCGACGTTATCGTTGGCAACCTCTCCAAACACAACCCGCTTGATCATCCACAATGTATAGGCGGCGCCCAGTATCAGTGTGGTGGCGGCCAGGAAGGCAAACCAGAAGTTGGCCTTGAAGCTTGCGATGATGACCATGAACTCGCCAACAAACCCCGAGGTACCGGGCAAGCCGGCGTTAGCCATGGCGAAAAACACCATGAAAGCGGCAAACACCGGCATGGTGTTCACTACACCACCGTAGTCTGAAATCATGCGCGAGTGCATGCGGTCATATACCACGCCGACGCAAAGGAACATGGCGGCTGAAATAAACCCGTGCGAAATCATTTGCACCATAGCGCCCTCAAGCCCGAGCACCGCATGGCTGATATCGTCGCTGCCTTGCGTGTTGGCCATAATGCCAAACATGATGAACATGCCGAGGGTGACAAAGCCCATGTGTGAAATTGACGAATAGGCAATCAGTTTTTTCATATCCGCCTGAGCCAGCGCAACAAAGCCGATGTAAACCACCGCAATCAGTGAGAGCAATATCATAAGCCAGGCCAGTTGCAGGCTCGCGTCCGGCACGATGGGCAAACTAAATCTTAAAAAGCCATAGCCACCCATCTTCAACATGATAGCCGCCAGCACGGCAGAACCCGCGGTTGGCGCCTCAACGTGCGCATCCGGTAGCCAGGTATGCACGGGCCACATGGGTATCTTTACGGCGAACGCAATCAAAAAGGCGAAGAAGATGAGTGTTTGTGCGTTTGCACCCAGCGGCTGCTGATGGAACGCCTGAATATCAAAACTGCCTGCTTCGCTGTAGAGGTAAATCAGCGCGACCAGCATAAATACTGAACCGAGGAAGGTGTATAGAAAGAACTTGATGGTAGCGTATACACGCCGCGGCCCACCCCAGATACCGATTATTAAAAACATCGGCAGCAAGGTGGCTTCGAAGAACACATAGAACAATATGGCATCGGCTGCGGCAAACACACCGACCATAAAACCGGTCATGATCTGGAATGATGCCAGGTACATGGCGGGCCGGTCCTTGATCACTTCCCACGCGGAGATCACAACGATGATATTGATAAAGGTCGTCAGCAGAATCAACGGAGCAGAGATACCGTCAACGCCGAGTGAATAGTTAATATTAAACGAAGGTAACCAGGCGGCGTGCTCTACAAACTGCAGTGCCGCCGTGCTGCGATCAAACCCGAAAAACAATGGCAGGCTGAACAGAAAGGCAAGCACCGAGACTGCCAGTGCAACCGGCCTGCAACGCTGATCGCCAACAACCAGAACCAGCACACCGCCAAGGATAGTCAACCAGATAATTATACTAAGAATAGGCATTAGCAGAGCCGGCTCAGGTGCTTAAAATGAAAATGGATATCATAGCCAACAGGCCGATGATCATCGCGAATGCATAATCGTACAAGAAGCCACTCTGCACTTTGCGTATCAGCTGTGACAACACGCCGATTTTATTAGCGGTGCCGTTTACCATTATTCCGTCGATCAATTTAACGTCTCCGACACTCCACAGCTTGTCTGCTATTCGCAGACTTCCGCCTGCAAATACTTTCTGATTGAAGTCGTCAAAGCCGTACTTGTTCTCGAGCAGTTGATGAACAAAGCTGAAGCGCTTTGATATCGAATCGGCGATCTCGGGCTTGCGCAGGTAGATGTACCAGGCCGCGAAAGATCCAGCCAGCGCCAGATACACGGGTGGCGTCTTAAAACCATGCAGTACAAACCCCAGTACGCCATGGTAGTTCTCTGCCAGTTTGCCCAGCACATCGTGATTTTCGGCGACTTGTATGGCAGTGCCGAAGTAACCGCCGAACACCATGCCGCCCAAAGTCATCGCACCGAGTATCACTGACGGGATGGCAAGCAGGATCAGTGGCACGGTTACAACTTTTGGTGATTCGTGCAGATGTTCTTTGGTGTGTTGATCCATCCGCTCCTCGCCATGAAAGACCAAAAAGAACATCCTGAAACTATAGAACGCGGTGATGAATACACCCAGTAATACACACAGGTAGGCGAATCCGGCACCAGCAGTCTGCGATCCGTGAACCGCCTCTATAATTGCGTCTTTGGAGAAAAAACCGGAGAAGCCGGGAAAGCCAATCAGCGCCAGCGTACCAATCAGCGAGGTCCAGTAGGTTATGGGCATGTACTTTTTCAGACCGCCCATTTTTCGTATGTCCTGCTCGTGGTGCATACCGATGATGACACTACCAGCAGCCAGGAATAACAACGCCTTGAAAAAGGCATGCGTCATCAAATGGAAGATCGCAGCACTGTAGGCCGAAGCACCAAGCGCGACCGTCATATAGCCAAGTTGAGACAGCGTCGAATAGGCCACCACGCGTTTTATATCGTTTTGTACGATGCCAATCAGACCCATCAACAAAGCTGTCAACGAACCAATAATCAGGATGAACGTCAGCGCGGTCTCGGACAACTCAAACAACGGGCTCATTCGTGCCACCATGAATATACCCGCCGTCACCATGGTTGCCGCGTGTATCAGTGCCGATATCGGTGTTGGCCCTTCCATCGAATCTGGCAGCCACACATGCAAGGGTATTTGCGCAGACTTGCCCATCGCACCGATAAACAAACCGATACAAATAACCGTAAGGACCGACCAGGCCGTGCCGGGAAGAATTTCGATGGTTTGACCGACCAGTTGCGGAGCGGCTGCAAATGCCTCTCCGTAGTGCAGGGTGCCTGTATACATTACTACGGCTGCAATGCCCAGCAAGAAGCCAAAGTCGCCTACCCGGTTGACCAGAAAGGCTTTGAGGTTGGCGAAAATTGCTGTGGGCTTTTTGTACCAGAACCCGATCAGCAAATAGGATACGAGTCCGACTGCCTCCCAACCGAAAAACAGCTGCAGATAGTTGTTGGACATCACCAGCATCAGCATCGCAAAGGTGAACAACGAAATATAACTGAAGAATCGTTGATAACCCGGATCTTCATGCATATAGCCAATGGTGTAGATGTGCACCATCAACGACACGGATGTCACCACTGTCATCATGACAACAGTTAGTCGATCAACGAGAAACCCGACTTCGAATTTTAGCCCGCCACTGGTCATCCATGTATAGATGGTTTCATCGAATACCATGCCGTTTGCAAGGTTGTCGCGCAACGCAAGCAGGGACAGCAGAAAAGCGATACCCACACCGGCGATGGTAATTCGATGCGAGTTTGCGCGACCCAGTTGCCTGCCAAAAAAACCGGCGGCAATGGCACCGATCAGAGGTGCCAGCGGTGTCAGAATGTAGAGAGTTTTCATTGGCATCTACCCCCGTAACTCGTCGAGGTCAGATACATTGATAGTGCCCCGGTTGCGAAACAGCACGACCAGAATGGCAAGACCAATTGCCGCCTCCGCGGCAGCGACAGTCAGGATAAAAAACACAAATACCTGTCCTGCGGTGTCACCCATGAAATGGGAGAAGGCAACGAAGTTCATATTAACTGCGAGCAACATGAGCTCGATAGACATGAGAATAATGATGACATTCTTTCTGTTGAGGAATATGCCGGCAATACTCAACCCGAACAGGATCGCACCAAGCGTCAGATAGTGAGACAGCGGAATCATTTGGCACCACCTTCGGAATCCATGCTGACAATACGCAGTCGATCTTCCTTCTTAACCTGTACCTGTTCACTCGGTCGCTGGTACTTGGTGTCGGGTCTGAGGCGCATGGTTAACGCAATGGCAGCAATGATGGCTACCAGTAAAATAACCGCGGCCACCTCAAACTGGAACAGGTAATCGGTGTACAGCGCCATACCCAGTTCGCTGGTGTTGCTGTAGTCCTCGCCACGCGGAACCGGTACCGGAAACTTGTCAGCTGAAAACGACTTGGCACGCAGCAGGAATATCATCTGCACCACAATAGCGCCGACAATCACTGCCCCTAACGGTAAATAACGACTGAAACCCTCTCGCAGTGGAGACAGATTAATATCCAGCATCATCACCACAAACAGAAACAACACCATGACCGCCCCCACATACACCAGCACCAGCGTGATAGAGAGGAACTCGGCTTCCAGTAACATCCAGATAATGGCGCTGTTAAAAAACGCCAGTACTAAGTACAAAGCCGCTTGCACCGGGTTACGCGTGGTGATAACACCTACCGCCGCACCAATCAGCACCAGTGAGAACACCCAGAATACAAATAATTTAAAGTCCATGATCCGGCCTCAGCGAAACGGTGCGTCGGCCGCACGGTCTGCCGCTATCTGACTTTCGAAACGATCACCGATTGCGAGCAACTTGTCTTTGGTCATTATTTGCTCACCGCGTTTTTCAAAGTGATATTCGAATATTCGGGTTTCAACAATCGAGTCGACCGGACAGGCCTCTTCGCAAAAACCGCAGAAAATACATTTGAACAAATCTATGTCATAACGAGTGGTGCGTCGCGTGTTATCAGCGCGTTGCTCCGACTCGATGGTAATCGCAAGCGCCGGGCAAACCGCTTCGCACAGTTTGCAGGCGATACAACGCTCCTCTCCGTTGGAGTAGCGACGCAGTGCATGCAAACCACGAAACCGTGGTGATTGAGGCGTTTTCTCTTCCGGGTACTGCACCGTAAACTTCTTGGCAAAGAGATAGCCGCCAGTTAACTTCATACCCTTGAGCAGCTCAAGCAGCATGAAACTCTTAAAATAGCTTTTTACGTTACCGGTCATTTGATGCTGTCCTAAATCGCGCTACGTACAGCGAACCACGGTTCGATTTCTAGCAGAATGGCTACCGCTTCTACCGTTAGCCACAAGATAGTTACCGGAATAAACACCTTCCAGCCAAGTCGCATAATCTGGTCATAGCGATAGCGCGGAAAAGTTGCCCGGAACCACAGGAAGAAGAAAAGCATAAAAGCGGTTTTAGCGAAAAACCAGCCCATGCCATCAGGTATGAAGGGGATTGGCGACAACCAGCCACCGAGGAACATGATTACGGCAAGCGCCGCGATCATTATCATATTGGCGTATTCGGCGAGGAAGAACAACGCGAACGCCATGCCCGAGTAGTCAACATGAAAGCCTGCGACAATTTCTGACTCACCCTCTGCCACGTCAAATGGTGCACGGTTGGTCTCAGCGACACCGGATATAAAGTACACGATAAACAGCGGAAACAGTGGCAGCCAGAACCAGTGAAATATATTGCCTTCCTGCGCTCTGACAATATCACCCAGGTTTAAACTACCGCTCACCATCAGCACCCCTACCAGAGCAAAACCCATGGCAATCTCATAGGCGACGATTTGCGCTGCTGAACGCATGGCACCGAGAAAGGCATATTTAGAGTTAGAAGCCCATCCAGCGACTATGACGCCGTAGACTCCCAGTGATGTCAGTGCCAGCACGTAGAGCAGACCTGCGTTTACATCGGCAAGTACTGCGGTATCGCTGAAAGGAATAACCGCCCATGCGGCAAATGCCGGAGCGAGCGATAATATAGGTGCGATCAAAAACAAAAAGCGGTGTGAGTTGGTCGGGACCAGTACTTCTTTGGTCAGCAATTTGAGTACGTCCGCTATGGGTTGTAACAGACCATGCCAGCCGACCCGATTGGGTCCTTTGCGAACCTGTATCGCACCGATAACCTTGCGCTCGGCATAAGTCAGGTAAGCAACGGTTAACAACAGCGGTACGATTATCAGCAGTACTTTTAATACTGTAACAATCAACAGCAACAGACTATCCAGAAATCCCATGCATCAGCTCCCGGGTAGTATTGCAACGGGCTCGAACAAGGCTCCGAACCCGGCTAAATCCATGCTGCCAATCGGCAGCCATGCACACCCTTCGGGCACACCGTCGTCTCGTACTGCTTTTAGCATTACGGTATCGCCTCCCTGCTCCAGGTTGACTACGGCACCCTCTTCCAGGCCGAGTGCAGTCATATCTATGGTATTCAGCATCACCGCGCTTTGTTGTGCATCGGCGGTTTTTTGCAATGATTTGGCACGCCTGACAAGCATGTCTGACTTATAGGCTGGCAGGTCACCACAACGCAGCAAGCCATGCGCAATCGAGGGCGCTTCAGGTAATTCGATACTGTCAGCTGTGTAGTCATTGTTGAGCTCGATGTCCCGACACAGCGATTTGAGCTCATCACGAATTTCAGTGACACTGCTGTACTCAAAGCCATCCAGTTCGAGCTCATTGCCAAGCACACGCAGCACCTTCCATGCAGGGCGCCCGTCACCCGGTGGCGCCACTGAACCGTTAAACATCTGCCATACACCTGCCGCATTCACAAAGGTACCCGCAGTTTCAGCAAATGCGGCTGTGGGCAATACGACATCAGCGTGATCCACCGCATGTTTACTGAGATGAGTAGAGATGATTGTCGTGTGGGCGTTTTTAAGCTGCTGCCTGGCCTGTGCACTGTGGATCTGTTCGTAGCGCGGCTCGCAGCCGAATATCAGTACCGCTTTCAATGGCGCAGCTACTATTTCTGCAGCATTCAGCCCTGTTTTGTCAGTGGCAACGCCACCGGCTGTACGATGCGGAACACAGCCGGCCAACCAGGCCCCTGCGGTGTTACCGCCCTCTGGCAAATAACCGAGCGTCGCTCCGGTTGCTTTCGCTATGCAACTGGCCAGCGCGCGCAACGTTGAATAATTCGAGTGCATTACTGCAGAGTTACCCAGCAGCAATACGGCATCGTCCGCATCTTTAAGACTTGCAGCAATAGCGCGATGACTATCGTCAACTTTTGCCTGCGCTGCAATTTTCTCTATCACATCATCCTTGCAGCCACATGCCACAGCGACCGCCAGCAGATGCAAGACCATGTTGGCAGGCGACGCGCCGATGTTCTGCAGCGTGTCGAAATTCATGTCGTAGTGGCGAGGGTTGAGCAAGCTTATCTTCGCACCGCGCAAAGATGCCTTGCGCAAACGCAGGCCTGCCAGCGGCTGTTCCTTGCGAATGTTGGATCCGATCAACAGCGCCGCATCTACCTTCTCAAGATCTTCAATGGCCATGCCCAGCCACGGCATTACCGGCGCGCGGTTCTGGTCGCTGAAGTCGGTTTGCGTCAAGCGGTGATCGACGTTGTTGCTGCCAAGGGCACGCATCAATTTTTGCAATAAATACTGCTCTTCAAGCGTGGCCTGCGATGAAGCCAGTGCGCCGATTGACTTTGCACCGTGATTATCAACGCTGTCCCTGAGCGCTGTGGCGCAAGCGGACAATGCTGTCGGCCAGTCAACGGCAACCAACTCACCGTCGATGCGCACCATTGGCGAGGTTACACGATCTGTAGTATAGAGACCTTCATAGCTGAATCGGTCACGATCGGAAATCCAGGTTTCATTAACCGATTCGTTTTCGCGTGGTACTGCACGCTTAACCTGATCATTGCCCACGTGCACAAATATATTGCTGCCAACACAATCATGTGGAGCTACTGTTGCGTGCTGACTTAACTCCCAGGAGCGTGCCGAGAAGCGCGATGGCTTTGCGGTCAGGGCGCCTACCGGGCACAAATCAATTACGTTGCCCGACAGTTCGGAGTCAACACTCTTTGCTATATAGGTGCCGATACGCATGTTCTCGCCGCGGCCGGTAGCACCGAGTTCGCGTATACCTGCTATCTCCTCGCCAAAGCGTACACAGCGTGTGCAATGTATGCAGCGTGTCAGCTCGGTTGAGATAAGCGGGCCAATATTTTTATCCATCACGACGCGCTTGGTTTCAACGTAGTCAGAGGAACTGTTGCCATAACCCATCGCAACATCCTGTAATTCACACTCACCACCCTGATCACAAATAGGGCAATCCAGCGGATGATTAATTAACAGAAATTCCATCGTGCCCTGCTGAGCACCTGTGGCGAGTTCCGATTTGGTATTTACCACCATGTCGGGGCCGACTGGTGTGGCACAGGCCGGCATCGGTTTAGGGGCTTTTTCGATCTCGACCAGGCACATACGACAGTTTGCCGCGACGCTGAGTTTTTTGTGATAACAAAACCGCGGTATTTCTATTCCGGCGGCATCGGTCACTTCAATCAGCATTTGGCCTTTTCGAGCCTCCAGCTTCTGTCCGTCTACTGTGATGTTGATTAGATCATCGCTCATAGGATTTCACCATCACGCGGCCGTACCAAGCTTTTCTTGTACGATACTGCGTTTATGTTCAACGTAATATTCGAACTCGTGCCGAAAGTGCCGCAACATCCCCTGTACCGGCCAGGCTGCTGCCTCACCCAGTGCACAGATCGTTCGGCCGGCGATTTTAGCTGCGATATCCTCGAGCTTATCGATATCTTCAGGGCGTCCCTTGCCATCGATTATTCTGACCAGCATCCGATACAACCAGCCTGTGCCTTCGCGGCAGGGAGTACACTGGCCACAGGACTCCGAGTAATAGAAACGCGAGATACGGCAAAGTGCTTTGACCATATCCGTGGTTTCATCCATAGAGATGACCGCGCCCGAACCGAGCATAGAGCCGGACTTGGCAATTGAGTCGTAATCCATATTGGTGGCGAGCATGATTTCACCCGGCAATACAGGCATCGAAGAACCACCGGGTATGACGGCTTTCAATTTTCGGCCACCGTTGACACCGCCCGCCATTTCCAGTAACTCGCTAAACGGTGTGCCCAGACTGATTTCAAAATTACCGGGGTTATTGACGTGGCCGGACATGGAAAAACACTTTTGGCCGCCTGAGTTTTCAACGCCAAGATCCTGAAACCACTGCGCGCCATTGCGCATAATGGCAGGTGTCGAGGCGATAGACTCGGTATTGTTTATTGTGGTCGGCTTGCCATACAAACCGAAGTTCGCAGGAAACGGTGGTTTAAAGCGTGGCTGACCTTTTTTACCCTCGAGCGATTCGAGCAGAGCGGTTTCTTCTCCGCAGATATAGGCACCTGCGCCCAGCGTACCGATGACGTCGATATTAACCCCGGAACCCTTGATGTTGTCGCCCGCCCAGCCATGCTGGTAAGCCTCTTTCAGCGCCGCGCTGAATCTTGCATAGGGTTCATCCATCCATTCGCCGCGCATATAGTTATAACCAACGGACGCGCCAATCGAATAACAGCCGATTAACATGCCTTCAATCAGTGAATGCGGGTTAAAGCGATGTATGTCTCTGTCTTTACAGGTGCCGGGTTCGGACTCGTCACTGTTGACGACCAGGTAGTTCTGGCCACCTTCGACAGGCTTTGGCATAAAGCTCCACTTAAGCCCGGTAGGAAAGCCTGCACCACCACGCCCTCTGAGACCTGACGCCTTGATTTCGGCTACGACATCTTCCGGCGCCATTTTCTGATCGAGGATTTTTTTCCACGCATCGTAGCCACCGATTTTCAGATAATTTTCGTAGGTCCACGGCTGATCAAATTTCAGCGTGGTGTAACACACCTGATTGGGTTCGTGTTTCACTCGTCGCTACTCCAGTGCATCCAGAATTTTGTCGACTTTTTCCGGCGTCAGCTTCATGTGGTAGACATGATCCACCTGCATCATAGGGCCACCATCACATCCAGCCAGACACTCTTCCTCGACTTTCAGAAAGATTTTGCCATCTGATGTACTTTCGCCCAGCTTGATACCGTACTTTTTCTCTACATGATTAACGATGGTATCGCTTCCCATCAGCATGCAACTGATGTTGGTGCAAATGGCAACGCAGTGACGACCAACCGGCTCTGTCTCGTACATCGAGTAAAACGACGCCACCTCGTAGACCGCAATTTTTGACATCTCGAGTTTGTCAGCCACCGCATCCATCAACTCGACCGTCAGGTAACCCTTGTTCTGGTGCTGAGCAGCGCGCAGAGCGGCGAGCACGGCCGATTGTTTTTGGTCGGGTGGATAGCGGGTTAACCAGTGATCTATCTCTTCGATGCTGTGCGCATCAAGCACGCCAGCCTGGTCCGTGCCGTGACTTGAATCGCTGTTGTTACTCATCGGTCTACCTCGCCGAATACGATATCCTGTGTACCAATAACGGCTACAACATCTGACAGCATGTGCCCCTGCACCATCTCGTTTAACGAGGCAAGGTGGTAAAAGCCGGGTGCGCGCACTTTCAGTCGATAGGGTTTGTTAGCCCCGTCGGAAATCAGATAGGCGCCGAACTCACCCTTGGGTGCCTCTACCGCTGCATAGGCTTCGCCGGCGGGCAAACAGAATCCTTCGGTGAACAGTTTGAAGTGATGAATAAGCGATTCCATATCACCTTTCATGTCTGCTCGTCTGGGGGGTGCGATTTTATGGTCTTCCGTGAGTACCGGCCCCGGGTTCTTGCGTAACCAGGCAATACACTGCTTGATGATAGCGTTGGATTGTCGCATCTCTTCCATGCGCACCAGATACCGGTCATAGCAATCGCCATTAAGGCCAACCGGTATATCAAACTTCATTCGGTCGTACACTTCGTAGGGTTGTTTCTTGCGCAGATCCCATTCCACGCCGGAGCCTCGCAGCATGGCACCGGTAAAACCCAGTTGCATAGCGCGCTCAGGACTGACCACACCGATACTGACCAAGCGCTGTTTCCAGATCCGGTTATCAGTCAACAGGGTTTCGTACTCATCGACGCAACCGGGGAAGCGATCGGTGAAGTCTGCAAGAAAGTCGAGCATCGAACCCTGTCGGGCTTCGTTCTGTTTGGCCGCTTCACTCTTGCTTCTAAAGCGCGAGGCTTCGTACTGCGGCATACTGTCGGGCAGATCGCGAGCCACGCCACCGGGGCGGTAGTACGTGGCGTGCAACCTGGCTCCGGATACCGCTTCATAGCAGTCCATCAAATCTTCACGTTCACGAAACGCATACAGAAACATGGACATCGCACCGACATCCAGGCCGTGTGCACCAATCCACATCAGGTGGTTGAGAATGCGGGTGACCTCATCGAACATAACGCGGATGTACTGCGCGCGCTCGGGTACTTCAATGCCTAACAGTTTCTCGATGGCAAGCACGTAGCCGTGCTCATTGCACATCATGGATACGTAGTCGAGGCGATCCATGTAACCGATGGTCTGGTTATAGGGCTTGCTCTCCGCCAGTTTCTCGGTACCGCGGTGCAATAAACCTACATGCGGATCAGCGCGATCAACTACCTCGCCATCCATTTCCAGTATCAGTCGCAACACACCGTGTGCGGCCGGATGCTGAGGTCCGAAGTTAAGTGTGTAGTTACGAATCTCAGGCATCGGCTTTACTCCCTGCAGCATCTGATCCTGCAGATGAATCGTCTGCTACGGCTTCATCTGTTCCCGCTTCATCTGCAACCACGGGAAGCTTGCGCGTGGTATTACGAATGACTCTTGGCACCAGGACCCGGGGCTCAATCGTTACCGGTTCATAGATGACACGTTTCTTTTGCGGGTCGTAACGCATTTCCACGTTACCCACCAACGGGAAGTCCTTTCGGAACGGGTGACCGACAAAACCGTAGTCTGTCAGCAAGCGCCGCAGATCCGGATGCCCTTCATAGTGGATACCGAGCAGGTCGAAGGACTCGCGCTCGGGCCACTCGGCACTCGACCAGATTTCAGTTAACGACGGCACCACCGGAAATTCGTTGTCGTGTGCATAAACCTTTACTCGCAAGCGCCGGTTGTTCTTCAGGGAAAGTAGCTGGTACACCGAGGCGAAGCGTGGCTCACCGTCGGCCAGCGGTTCTATTTCATCGCCGAAGCTCATGCGCCCGACTGACGCCCCTGACACGCCACGACTGAATCCTCCAGCGGCCGAGGTATCTGTGTTCCACTCATCTTTGCCGTACAGCAAATAATCGACTCCGCAGACATCTATGAGTTGCTCAAAATCGAGCTGGTCACGCAATGCGGTTGCCACCTCGATCAGATTATCCGGGTTTACTACCAGCTCTGTCTCGCCAACATCTACGTTTATTTCGTTGATGCCATCGAGGGCCAGTGTCTTGAGGTCCTGTGCCAGCGTGCTTTGAGTCGCTTTTTTATTCATGTTCTACTCACCACCTGATTCTGCAGTGCCAGTCCGCTATCAAGTGGCTCATGTGCGGGCTATGACGTTGGGGCGTTTAATCTTGTTTTGCAGCTGTATGATTCCGTACAGCAACGCCTCGGCCGTTGGCGGGCAGCCAGGTACATAGACATCGACGGGTACTATTCGATCACAGCCTCGCACCACCGCATAGCTGTAGTGATAGTAGCCCCCGCCGTTTGCACATGAACCCATCGAAATGACCCATTTAGGATCGGGCATCTGGTCATAAACCTTGCGCAACGCAGGTGCCATCTTGTTTACCAGTGTGCCAGCTACAATCATCACATCGGATTGTCTGGGACTAGGCCTGAAGACGATGCCAAATCTGTCCAGATCATAGCGCGCAGCGCCAGCGTGCATCATCTCTACAGCGCAGCACGCAAGACCGAATGTCATTGGCCACATTGATCCGGTTCTGGCCCAGTTGACCAGCTTGTCCGTCGAGGTGGTTATAAAACCCTTATCGAGAACCGCTTCTATTCCCATTCCAGCGCTCCCTTTTTCCACTCATAGATGAACCCGATCAACAGTATCCCCAGAAATACCCCCATAGCGGCAAACGCTTCAATGCCAATTGTGTCGAGCACGACGGCCCAGGGAAACAGGAACGCTATTTCAAGATCGAAAATAATAAACAGAATGGCCACCAGATAGTAGCGAACATCAAACTTCATTCTAGAATCTTCAAACGCTTCAAAACCACACTCATATGGTGAGTTTTTTTCTGTATTTGGAGCGGTTGGTCCCACCAATGTACCGAGCAACAAAAGCACCGCACCAAATACCAGTGCGATACCAATGAAAATCAAAATGGGAAAGTAGTTGGCGAGCATTAATAACCCCGTGCAGGTTGTATGACCCTGATTAGTTTCTCTCTGCAATTCCGGAGCATTACTGTCCGTTGCAAAATTCGTCCAACGCAATTTATCTACTTTGGACTTGGCTAGATCTACAAAGGTTCTACCTGACTTTAGACACTATCTTTAAGCCGCTATCAAAAGCCCGATAAACTCCGGGATTACGGCCAATTTTTTTGTGCTGTCAGGCAAGGCTCCCCTGTGGTGACACCCTGTTCGAACAAACAGATGGTGCCGACGCCCGGACTCGAACCGGGACGGCTCACGCCACTACCCCCTCAAGATAGCGTGTCTACCAATTCCACCACGTCGGCTATGTGTTCCCTGCAAGCGGTATGTTAAACCAGACTGCATTGCAGGGTTGAGTAAATTTACACCTGAAGAACCGTTTATAAGTAAACAGAAACAGTGATACGTACTAGCAGCGCTACAGGATTTGTTGTCCCTCTTACTCTTTGACAGCTGGCTCCTGATCCGCCGGAGCAGTAACTGCTGGCAGATCAGATTCAGATGTTCCGGTTGTACTTTCAGACGACGAGTTCGAGGGCGTCGTTGAAGGTGCGGCTGGAAGATCTGACTCGCTGTTTTCAGAGCCAGGAGTGGCAGGTAAATCTGTCTCTACCGCAGGCTCGGAAGATTCCTGCGCTTCAGGAATCGTAACGCCATCAACAACACTGCCCAGTGTCGATGTTCGTTGCGAGGCAAGGTAGAACAAAACCATACTGGTACAGAAAAAAGCCAGAGCAAACAGTGTTGTCATTCTGGTAAGAAACGACCCCGACCCTCTGGACCCGAATACCGAAGCCGACGCACCACCACCGCCACCGAAAGCGGCCCCGGCATCTGCGCCCTTACCATGCTGAATAAGCACGAGGCCAATAACGCCCAGCGCTAAAAAAACATGTATTACCAGTGCAATAGTTTGCATCGATTCCTGATCCGCTAAAAAAAATTATCAGCTGCTTTGACTGTGATTTGCAGCATCACAGATAGCTAAAAAGTCTTTGCTTTTGAGCGCAGCCCCGCCGATCAGCCCGCCATCGATGTCTGCATTGGCAAAGAGATCTGCAGCATTGCCCGCATTGACACTACCGCCATACAAGATCTGAACCCGAGACGCTGCATCCGAATTGTGGCCAGTTATGTACTCGCGAATATGGGCATGAACAGCCTGCGCCTGCTCGGGTGTGGCGGTTTTACCAGTACCGATGGCCCAGACGGGCTCGTAAGCCAGAACCATGTTGTCGAACACGCTGGCCCCTGCCACCTCAACCAATGCATTTAACTGTCGCTCGACCACCGCAAAGGTTTGATCTGACTCTCGCTCCTGCAGGCTCTCACCGATACAAAATATTGGCTTGAGCCCGGCTTGCTGAACGGCAGCATGGCGCTCGGCACATTGGGAATCTGATTCAGCAAACAGGGATCGTCTTTCGGAGTGGCCAATGATTACATACTCACAGCCGTACTCTGCCAGCATCGTTGATGACACTTCACCCGTGAACGCGCCTGACTCTGCAGCACATGCGTTTTGCGCACCGAGCTTCACCGCGGAACCTGCAATAGCCTGCGCGACGTCCGACAGATGCAGACTAACAGGGCAGATTACAACCTCCACGCCGCTGCCTGCGGCAGAAGCACTGGCGATTTCACTGGCCAGAGAGCTGACACTACTGCGGGAGCCATTAAGCTTCCAGTTGCCGGCGACGAAAGGAGCACGCATGTGGGTATTCTCGGTCACGAGTGTGACAGGTTTAAAGGTGGCTGAAACATTAGCCTTCAAAAGCGCGCAAGACTAACCCGCGCACCGCCAAATTGCAATCCAAACACGCTTGCGAATAAAACATTACCTGAATAAATAGCCCGGATGACAGTTTCTCGCTACAGGTTTAATTCCAATCGAAATATTCACCGATCGCACTGCATACCAGCTACCGCAATCGTACGGCTTTTTCCGACAGCACTGTTGCCGAACCAGACGGTTGGCAACCACCAGTTCAAGGCAGTTCGGCACCGACTGGCTACTACAGTTAAGAGTGTAGTTACATCCTGAGGAAATTCTAATCGAACCCGGGCGGCGATATTAGCCGAAGCGCTTCGTTGAACGAAAAGCGGACCCTGATTTCTCGTTCAACGCAACCGAATACAATACGCTCAGATCGGACTGAAATTCAGACTGAAGGGCCACCCGCAAAATTGAACTGACAGTGAACTGACACCTGGGAACACAAAAGTAATTGCTACTTCAACACTTTGCCGACTGCCTCTGCGACCCGGTGACAAATCTTTTCAACGTCATTGGCCACCCGGCCTTCCACCATCACACGCACAACAGGCTCTGTTCCTGACGGGCGCAACAGTACCCTACCAGCGTCGCCAAGCTCGCGCTCCGCCTCGGCAACTACGTCCTGCACCAGCGGGTTATCGTTGAGCGCCTCTCGATGGCTGAGTGGCACATTGACAAGCACTTGTGGATAACGTGTCATGCCGCCTCGCAACTCTGACAAGGGCTTACCAGATTCCTGCACATAGGCGAGTATTTGCAAGGCAGCGACCAGACCATCTCCGGTTGTCGTGCGGTCAAGACAAATGATATGCCCCGACGACTCACCGCCCAGTCTCCAGCCCCGGTTGCGCAACTCTTCGAGCACATAGCGATCACCAACTTTCGCTCGCACAAAGTCCACTCCCATGTCGCGCAGACCATGCTCAAGACCCAGATTGCTCATTAAGGTACCAGCGACTCCCTCGACTTTCTCGCCGGAGTCCATGCGCGCTTTCACAAGCACGTAGAGTAGCTCGTCGCCATCGACAATTTCGCCACGATGGTCGATCATAATCAGCCGGTCAGCGTCACCGTCAAGCGCCACACCCACATCGGCGCGCTCCATTAATACGTGCGCACGCAGCAAATCCGGAGAAGTTGCCCCACAGTCGCGATTGATATTGAGCCCGTCCGGCTCTGCGCCAATCGCTACCACCTCTGCACCGAGCTCTTCAAATACGCCCTTGGCAATATGATAGGCAGCCCCGTGAGCGGAATCGACAACGATTTTCATGGAGTCCAGTCGGACACCGGTTGGAAAGGTACTCTTGCAGAACTCAATATATCGTCCGGGTGCATCGTCCACCCGATTGGCCCTGCCCAGTTCCGCTGAATCAACGGTTTCCAACTCTTCGCCCATCATGTCTTCGATAGCCTGCTCTGTTTCATCAGGAAGCTTGGTTCCTTCTGCAGAGAAAAACTTCACCCCGTTGTCGTAGTAGGGGTTATGCGACGCGCTAATAACGATGCCAGCCGCAGCACGAAAAGTTCTGGTAAGGTAGGCAACTGCCGGAGTTGGCATGGGACCAAGCAGTCTGACATTGATTCCGGCGGACGCCAGTCCCGCCTCGAGCGCTGACTCGAACAGATAGCCGGACACCCGCGTATCTTTACCAATGATGACTTCGCGATTACCCTGCGACGCCAACACTTTACCAGCTGCCCAGCCGAGCTTCATCACCGTGCCAGCAGTCATGGGCTCGACACCAACGCGCCCACGCATTCCATCCGTGCCGAAATACTTTCTCGCCATACTCAGAAGCTCCGTAAATATAAAAATGCGACGCGACTACCGTCACCGAATGGCCTGTGCTCGCAAGTTTTGTGCAGAAACAGCACAGGCGACCCGTCAGAGAACAGACCCTTTGCTTAGGTTGCGTGCTTGCGACTGGCTAATATTGCGATTAACTTCGTCAAGAAGCGCTATGCGCTTCTTTCGATCGAACTACCCGGCTCAGGATCTGAAGACATCGCCATGTATCCTGGCACCGGACTGTGTCCGGCAGGATCCGCCCAACTAACAAAGCACACGGCGAGGGTGCGCTTTTAAGCACCCGGGTTAGTGGTCAGAACAGTCATTGCTGCCTGATGTCGCTTACAGCCTCTGCTGGCTTTCCGACTTTCCCCCTGCCCTTCTAGCTCGCCGCTTCCAGCTCGCGCTTCTAGCTCACCGTTTCTAGCTTGCCGCTTCCAGCTTGCCGCTTCCAGCTCGCCGCTTCTAGCTCACCGTTTCTAGCTCGCGGGATCCGGATCAGGATCGGAAACGGGTGGAGTGGTATTCGCATCACCGTCATCTTTCTTGCCAGTTCCATCGTCGACAGCGACACCGGCACCACCAACACCACCGCCACTGCTGCCATCATCGCTCCACCCGGACGGTGGATCAGGCATACGTCCTTCCATGATTGCATCAATTTGACCCACATCAATGGTCTCGTATTTGATCAGCGCATCGGCCATCAAATGAAGTGTACTGAGGTGCTGACGCAATATATCTTCCGCGCGATCGTAGTTACGATCGATGATTGCCCGCACTTCCGAGTCAATGGATTCTTTGGTCGAGCCGGATATTTGCTTTGGCTGACTGGTACTGCGACCAAGGAAAACCTCGCCTTCCTCTTCGCTGTAGGCCAGAGGACCAAGATTATCGGAAAGACCCCACTTGGTCACCATGTTGCGCGCCAACTCGGTGGCCCGTTCGATATCACTGGATGCGCCGGTGGTTACCTTGTCTGCACCAAAGATAATCTCTTCCGCCACACGGCCACCATAAAGCGCCGAAATCGAGCTTTCCAATCCCAGCTTGCTGTTGCTGTATCGATCCTGTTCTGGCAAAAACATCGTCACACCGAGCGCACGACCACGCGGAATGATGGTTACTTTGTAAACCGGGTCATGATCCGGCACCAAGCGCCCGACGATAGCGTGACCCGCCTCATGATAGGCGGTGAGCTTTTTCTCGTCCTCGCTCATTACCATCGATCGACGTTCGGCACCCATCATGATCTTGTCTTTGGCGTGTTCGAACTCGGTCATTTCGACGAGTTTCTTGTCTGCTCGTGCGGCAAACAATGCAGCCTCATTCACGAGGTTGGCCAAATCCGCACCGGAAAAACCCGGTGTACCGCGTGCAATCAGGTCAGGCCGCACATTGTCTGCAACCGGCACCTTGTTCATGTGCACGCGAAGTATTTGCTCGCGGCCGCGCACATCGGGCAACGGCACTACGACTTGTCGGTCGAAGCGACCAGGACGCAACAGTGCCGGGTCGAGTACGTCCGGTCGGTTGGTTGCGGCGATGACAATGATGCCCTCGTTACCCTCAAAACCGTCCATTTCAACGAGCAGCTGATTCAGCGTTTGCTCGCGCTCGTCGTGTCCGCCACCAAGACCTGCGCCACGATGGCGACCGACGGCGTCGATTTCATCAATGAATATGATACAGGGCGCATGCTTCTTTGCCTGTTCGAACATATCGCGCACGCGTGATGCACCAACACCGACGAACATTTCGACAAAATCCGAGCCGGAAATAGTGAAGAACGGTACCTTCGCCTCACCGGCAATCGCCTTGGCCAGCAACGTTTTACCGGTACCAGGTGAACCGACCATCAGTACACCACGAGGAATCTTGCCACCCAGTTTCTGGAACTTGCCCGGATCGCGCAGGAACTCCACAAGCTCCTCCACTTCATCCTTGGCCTCTTCGACACCAGCCACATCGGCGAATGTCACTTTGACCTGATCCTCGTTCATCAGGCGCGCTTTACTTTTTCCAAACGACATGGCGCCGCGGCCACCGCCACCGCCTTGCATTTGCCGCATGAAATAGATCCAGATCCCGATAAACAACAGGAACGGGAAGGTATTGAGCAGTAGCTGAAGCAGAAAATTAGGGTTTTCGGGAGGCTCGGCTTTTATTTCGACACCGGCGTCAAGCAGTTCGCCAATCAACGAGCGATTGTCGGTTTCCGGGCTGTAGGTGTTGAACGCACCACTCGCGCCACGCATCCGTCCGGTGATCTCTCTGCCGGATATGGTGGCTGTCTCTACCTGCCCGGTTTTGACATCGTTGATGAATTCAGAGTAGCTGATCTGGTTGCCCATTTGCGCCTGGCCACCAAGATTATTAAAAACCGCCACCAATATGACGGCAATTACTACCCAAAGAAGTACATTTTTTAGAAGGTCGTTCAAGCTGTAATTGCCTCAAAAGTTCTGCAATGATGCCCGTTGCACATCAGTTTATACCGAATTACCGCGTTCGTCTGCCTTTCGCCAGCAAGTAAACCTCCCGGCTGCGTTGCCTCGAGGCCGACGGCTTGCGTGTTTTCACTACTTCAAACTCACTGCGAAGACTTCGATTCAACTCCTCAAAACCTGCCCCCTGGAAGGTTTTGACCAGTAGCGAACCACCGTCTCGCAGAAACTCTCCACACATATCCAGTGCCAATTCGGTCAAGTACATGGATCTGGGCTGATCCACAGCAGTCTGTCCGGTAAAGTTGGGGGCCATATCGGACAAAACAAGGTCAGCTTGACGGCCACCCAGCATGACACGCATCTGGTCCAGCGTTTCCTGTTCGGTAAAGTCGGCCTCCAGTACATGAGCCCCCTCCACCGGATCCATCGGTAAAATGTCCACCGCCAGTAAAAACCCTTTCACTGACATTTTTCGCGCAATGTACTGAGTCCAGCCGCCCGGGGCTGCACCCAGCTCAATGATGCACTGACTCGGTATGATCAGTTTGTCTCGCTCGTCGATTTCTGCCAGTTTGTACACCGCCCTTGAGCGATACGACTGCGCCTTCGATTTTTTTACGTAGCTGTCTGAGTGATGCTCGTCGAGCCAGCGCTTGCTGCTTTTGCTGCGACTCACGTCCCATGACCTGTGTTGCTGTTATATCTACATAGCGGCCGACAAATCGGATCACAAACCATGGTAAAGATCGCTTGCACCATCGACTGCCAGCTAAATGGATAATTCCATTGACGACTCGACTGAATGTTCAATACAGGGTTTAATTCCGGCATCCAGCTGATTTTACCGTTAACATGTCCTGCTCGCTCGGGAAACCTCAATGATACCAAACCAGAAACAAACCAAACACCTGAAGTCGCTTTGTCACGCACTGACGCCGGTTGTGAGGATAGGCCAGAAAGGTGTGACCGATGCAGTCATGACAGAACTGGAGATCGCGCTGTCACATCATGAGCTCATCAAGATCAAGGTAAGCGTCGGTGACCGCGACGCCAGAAGTGCAGCAATTACACAAATAGCTGATACATCAAAGGGAATTATCGTTCAGCAGGTTGGGCAGACTGCGGTGTTATTTCGTCGTAATCACGAAAAACCTGTGATCATCTTTCCGAAGAAATGATCGTTTACAGAAACCACGACCGTCGCTATTCACAGAGCCGCCGCATTTACCATCAATTTAATGCTGCCCCGTTATAGCGTTTTGCCCAATTGTTAGTGATTTAGGCTTTCGATTCACACTGCCCAACTATTTACTGCCAGACGCTATAGATGAGAAGATACGGATGATACCCGCTGTCGATGCCCCGCATTCTCACATGGTCGCCCCATATTTACGTCCCAAACGTAGGTCTCAAACCCCGGCCTCAAACCCCGGTCTCAAACGTAAGTCCCACACATAAGGCTCAAACATAAGTCACGGAACAAATTTCATATTCGCGGATGCCACCGGGCGCTTCAAATTCGACGTCATCTCCCTCTGACTTGCCGATAATCGCTCGCGCCAGCGGAGAGCTATAGCTGATCAGCCCCTGCTTGATATCCGCCTCGTCCTCGCCGACGATCTTATAGGTTACGGTTTTATCGTCATCGAGATCGGTCAGTTCGACCGTCGCGCCAAAGATGACTTTGCCATCAACGTTCATTTGAGTGACGTCGATCACCTGCGCGTTCGACAGCTTGCCTTCAATATCTTTTATGCGGCCTTCAATAAAACTCTGCTGCTCACGCGCTGCGTGATACTCGGCATTTTCTTTGAGATCACCATGCTCGCGAGCTTCAGCAATCGCCTGGATCACACGGGGGCGCTGATTTGATTTGAGATCGGTCAGCTCTTTTCGAAGCGCCTCGGCACCAGCCGCTGTTAATGGAACCTTGCTCATACCAACTCCTCGTGTAGCTCTTGTAAATTATATATATTTTTATAGGGATTTTCCTTAAGCGCCGAGCAGATCGCCTTGCCCGCTGCCATGGTAGTCGCATAGGCAACCTTGTGATTCAACGCCTCGCGCCGAATTAGGAACGAATCGACGGTTGCCTGACGCCCGTCTGTCGTGTTTATGATCAACGATATTTCATCATTTTTAATCATATCAACCACATGCGGCCGCCCCTGCTTCACTTTGTTGATCAGCTCACAGGGATAGCCAGCGGCAACAATCTGCGCCTGGGTGCCTGCAGTCGCAACCAGCGAGAAATCTGCCTTGTGTAACATTGCAGCCAGTTCGGCCAGGTGTTTTTTATCAGCGTCGCGCACACTGAGTAGTGCCACTCCCTCTTCGGGTAATCTCATACCGGCCGCGAGTGAGCTCTTCCCAAACGCCTCGGCAAAAGTGCTTCCGCTACCCATGACCTCGCCGGTGGATTTCATCTCCGGCCCTAACAGCGGATCAACGCCGGGGAACTTGACGAACGGAAAAACAGACTCCTTAACGGCGAAGTGCTTTAACTTGACCATTTTGGTAAGACCCTGATCAGCCAGAGATTTACCCACCATGCAGCGCGCTGCAACTGACGCCAGCGGCACACCAGTTGCCTTTGACACGAAGGGCACAGTGCGCGATGCCCGAGGATTAACCTCTATGATGTAAATGTCTTCACCCTTTATCGCGAATTGTGCATTGACCAGTCCGACCACACCGAGTTCAATCGCCAGGGTACACATCTGCTCACGCAACCGCTTTTGTACCTCTTCCGACAAACTGTAGGGTGGCAGAGAACAACCCGAGTCTCCAGAGTGAACGCCAGCCTGTTCAATATGTTCCATGATGCCGCCGATGATCACCGACTGTCCATCGCAAATCGCATCGATATCCACCTCGATTGCATCATCCAGAAACCGATCCAGCAGAACGGGTGAGTCATTCGATACGGCAACGGCGGTGGCAATGTAGTGTCGGAGTTCGTCATCGCTGTAGACAATTTCCATTGCCCTGCCACCGAGCACATACGAAGGACGTACGACCAGCGGATAGCCAATCTCACTGGCGGCCAGCAGCGCCTCGTCGAGTGTGCTCGCTGTTTGATTTGGTGGTTGTCGAATACCAAGCCGATCGACAAGCTGCTTGAATCGCTCGCGATCCTCTGCCAGGTCAATTGCATCCGGCGATGTGCCGATCACCGGCGCACCGTTCTGCCAAAGCTCATCTGCCAGCTTGAGTGGAGTCTGGCCGCCATACTGCACAATGACACCTTTGGGGTTTTCAACATGCAGCACTTCTGACACATCCTCAAACGTCAGTGGCTCAAAATAGAGTCGATCGGATGTATCGTAGTCAGTCGATACCGTCTCCGGGTTGCAGTTGATCATGATGGTCTCATAGCCATCATCGCGCAGCGCCAAAGACGCATGCACACAGCAGTAATCAAATTCGATACCCTGCCCGATTCGATTCGGTCCTCCACCCAGCACAACTATTTTGTCGCGATCAGTCGGGGCTGCCTCACATTCGTTTTCGTAGGTCGAGTACAGGTAGGCAGTATTGGTAGCAAACTCGGCAGCACAGGTATCAACACGCTTGTAGACCGGCCTTAAACCCAATGCATGGCGACGTTCGCGCACCGCACTTTCGTCAACGCCGCACAGTTTTGCTATGCGCATGTCTGAAAAACCCTGGCGTTTCAGCTGACGCAATTCCGGGCGGTCGACATCATCTATGTGCCTGTGTCTCAGCTCTTCCTCCGAGTGGATCAAGTCCTCGATTTGTGCCAGAAACCAGGGATCAATGCGGGTGATCTGATGGATTTTCTCCAGTGAATAGCCAAACCTGAATGCGTCCGCCACGTACCACAGGCGCCTGTCGCCCGGCTGGCTGAGTTGCAGTTGCAACTCGCTTTCGCGATCTTCGTCAGGCAGATCATCCGACAGGATTTCATCAAACCCGCAGACACCAATTTCAAGACCACGCAAGGCTTTTTGCAGCGATTCCTGTTGATTGCGACCAATCGCCATGACCTCACCAACCGACTTCATTTGCGTGGTCAGCCGAGCATCTGCAGTTGGAAATTTCTCAAAGGTGAAACGAGGTATCTTGGTGACCACATAGTCAATTGCGGGCTCAAACGACGCGGGGGTCGCACCGCCGGTGATGTCGTTGCGCAACTCATCGAGCGTGTAGCCAACGGCAAGTTTTGCAGCTACCCGGGCAATGGGAAAGCCGGTCGCCTTGGACGCGAGCGCCGATGAACGCGACACCCGCGGATTCATTTCGATCACTATCAGGCGGCCATCGTCCGGGTTAACGGCAAACTGCACATTTGAACCACCGGTATCCACACCAATTTTGCGAAGCACATCTATCGATGCATTACGCATTATCTGCAGCTCTTTGTCTGTCAGTGTCTGCGCTGGAGCGACGGTGATCGAATCACCTGTATGCACGCCCATCGGATCAAGATTTTCAATCGAACAGACAATGATGCAGTTGTCAGCAGAGTCGCGCACAACCTCCATTTCGTACTCTTTCCAACCCAGTACTGATTCCTCGAGAAGTATTTCGGTGGTGGGCGACAGATCGAGCCCACGCTGACAGATCTCGGTAAACTCATCGCGATTAAAGGCAATGCCGCCACCGCTGCCACCGAGGGTGAAAGATGGACGAATAATCGTCGGGAATCCGATATGCTCCAGACCGGCATAGGCTTCATCCATAGTGTGAGCGATGCGGGCATTCGGCGTAGCAAGACCGATGTCCGTCATGGCGTGACGAAACTTATCGCGATCCTCAGCCAGATCGATGGCTTCTGGCCTGGCGCCAATCAGCTCAACAGAATACTTGTCCAGTACCCCGTTATGGTAGAGATCGAGTGCGCAGTTCAGCCCCGTCTGCCCGCCCATGGTTGGCAATATGGCGTCTGGTCTCTCGCGCTCAATGATGCGCTCAACCAACTGCCAGTCAACCGGCTCGATGTAGACGGCATCTGCAGTGGCCGGATCAGTCATGATAGTCGCCGGATTGGAGTTAACCAGCACGACGCGATAACCCTCTTCGCGTAACGCCTTGCAAGCCTGCGCACCCGAGTAGTCAAACTCACAGGCCTGGCCGATAATGATCGGGCCGGCACCTATGACCAATATGGTTTTCAGATCACTGCGCTTAGGCATGTTGCGCCCCTTTCATCATCCGGGTGAACTGCGCAAACAGCGGCGCCAGATCATGCGGCCCCGGACTCGCTTCGGGATGCCCCTGAAACCCGAAGGCCGGCACATCCGTTCTGCGTATACCCTGTAACGTGCCATCAAAAAGCGACCGATGTGTGGCGACAAGTGTTGCGGACAGACTCTCCTCGCTTACCGCAAAGCCATGATTTTGACTGGAAATCATCACCTGTTTTGTGTCCAGATCAATGACCGGGTGATTGGCCCCGTGATGGCCAAACTTCATTTTTTCAGTGCTTGCACCACTCGCCAGAGCAAGCAGCTGATGCCCCAGACAAATTCCAAACACGGGCACCTGGCCCAGGATTTCCCTGATGGCTTTGATCGCGTAACCGCAAGGCTCGGGATCACCGGGTCCATTTGACAAAAACACGCCATCCGGCCGCATCGCCAACACATCGGCAGCCGGTGTTTTCGCGTTGACAACAGTGACACGACAGCCCGCATCAACCAGCATACGTAAAATATTTCTTTTAACGCCGTAGTCGTAGGCCACCACATGCAAAGGCAGATCTGCACTCTCGACTGAACCAATTCCGAGCTGCCAGGTACTGCTATTCCATTGATAGCTGTCCGATGTGGTCACATGCTGGGCGAGGTCCATTCCAACCAGACCGCTGAACTCTTGTGCCTTTTTAATGGCAGCTTCTCTGTCTGGCGCTGCCGTGGCATCAATAACCCCCGACTGAGCACCCTTCTCCCTTAACAGTCGAGTCAACTGGCGAGTATCGATGTCTGCGATAGCCGCTATATTTCGCGAGATCAAATAGCTTTCCAGATCCCCTTCACTGCGAAAGCTGCTGGTCAGTAACGGCAAGTCTCGAATCACCAGACCTGACGCGTGAACAGCGGACGATTCTTCATCTTCTGAATTCACACCGGTGTTACCGACATGTGGCACAGTCAGTGTAACTATCTGCTTCGAATAGGACGGATCGGTGAGAATTTCCTGGTAACCAGTCATCGCAGTATTGAATACCACTTCTCCAATACCGAGGCACTCGGATCCAATGGCCTGACCATCGAACACAGTGCCGTCGGCCAGCGCTAATAGGGCATTTCTACGCAACCGGTTTATCTCTGTGAATTAATTCTGGGGGGATGGCAGTGTTCTGCCGACGTCCGACATTTTACGGAATCTGTGTATCTCTGTCTAACTAACAAGAGGCTGTTGCCAACAGCCCTGACTTTCAAGAGTACAAGTTAAAAAAATTAATGGACACGATCACAACAAGAACAATATCGCGTCAACACACCGACATGCGCAATCTCATCGCAGCCTGTTCGGCAATCGGGGTTTTCGGCCTGGCCTTTGGCATGTCTGCACCGCTGCTGTCTTTGCTGATGGAAAGACAGGGGGTATCCGCAGAGCTGATCGGGTTAAATTCTGCCATGATGCCGTTAGGTATTCTGATATTCGCACCGTTTATCCCATTTCTATCAGAAAAATTTGGGCCCCGCCGGCTGGCAATCGTCGCCGCAATAATCACAAGCCTGCTGTTCCTCTGCTACAAGATCTTTGATGGTGTGGGTGCCTGGTTTTTGATTCGCACACTGAATGGCATGTCAATTTCAGTTCTCTTCGTGTTGAGCGAGGCGTGGATTATTGGCTCAGTCGTGAACGAACATCGTGGCAAGGTGGTGGCAATCTACGCCAGTGTCTTGTCAATCAGTTTCGCGGCCGGCCCGGCGTTGATCGGATACATCGGTATCGATGGCTGGCAGCCGTTTATCATAGGCGCACTCAGCCTGTTTCTCGGGACACTGGTCATCAGCCTGATTCGCGAAGAGCCGGTCAATCGCGCCCGTGAGCCCAAAGCAATCGGCTGGCTGTCATTTGTGCCAAAGGCACCGATGCTGATTCTTGCCGTTGCCTGTTTCGCCATTCTGGATTCTGCAACGCTGCCAATGCTACCGGTTTACGGCGTTAGTAACGGACTGAGCCAGAGCGACGCCGCGTTCTCACTGACTGCGCTGATCATCGGCAACGTGATTCTTCAGTTCCCGATTGGATGGCTGTCCGATGTCTATCCACCCAGAATCGTCCTGGCCGGATGCGCTGCACTCACATCAGTACTCATCTTCCCGATTCCCTGGCTGTTACACAGCGACTGGCTGTGGCCACTGTTAATTCTTGCCGGCTCAACCGGCTATGGTGTCTACACCGTGTCGCTTAAATCGCTGGGAGACCGGTTTTCAGGGCAGGAGCTCATTAACGGTACAGCCGCCTTTTCGGCAATGTGGGGCATCGGCGCACTGGCTGGATCGATCGCAGGTGGATGGTCGATCACGGTATCTACGTTGTACGGGCTGCCAATGATGCTGACCGCGGTCTATCTTGTTTTACTGATCGGGCTTTGCCTGCGTCGTGGATTTTTAACACGCTAGTGGGTTGTGCGGGACGTTCGGTAACAGACCTTTCACAGCCACAGTTACCGAACTTTCCAAACGGCCACCAGGACAATCGGCGGCCGTGGCCTGTCAGGTAGAGTAAAACGTAAAACGCGACGAAGCCTTTGCAGTGCCCTTTGTTTTGTAGTGTCCCCTGGCTAGTGTACTGTATACATTTGTCATAGCTACAAACATCCCTCAATGACCGATCATCCCTCACTCGAAGAAATCAATGCAACGGCTCAACGCATTGCGCCTTATATCGCCACTACACCGGTATTGCCGTACTACGGCTCGGAGGGATTCGCCAACGGTGCCGATGTTTATCTGAAAATGGAGTTGCTGCAAAAGACCGGTAGTTTCAAGCCGCGAGGTGCAATTAACGTAGTCATGCACCTGAGCGACGACGAAAAACGCCGAGGGATAACCGCATTTTCAGCAGGAAACCATGCCATCGCCACCGCGTTTGCAGCGAGCAAGCTGGGCACCACCGCCAAAGTAGTGATGCCAAAGACCGCCAATCCCTTTCGGGTCGAGCGCTGCAAAAAGTTAGGTGCCGACGTTATTTTTGGAGAGGATATCGCCGAGTTGCGTTCTATTGTCGCTGAACTCCAGCGCAGTGAAGGCAGGACGATGGTGCATCCTTTTGAAGGTCAGCATACTTTTGCGGGGACAGCGACAGTAGGCCTCGAACTGAGCCAGCATGTTGCAAACCTGGATGCCGTCATTGTGCCGGTTGGCGGCGGCGGCCTGATCTCGGGCATTGCAACGGCTATAAAGCTGACTCAACCCCGCTGTAAAGTCTACGGTATAGAACCGGACGGCGCGTCAGGTATGACTGACAGCCTGGCACAACAATCACCCGTCGATCCGGTCAACGTTAATACCATTGCCGATAGTCTCGGCGCCCCGATGCATCTGCCACAGTCATTTGCGATTGTGCAAAAGTTCGTTGATGAGGTCATCACAGTCACAGAGGAGCAACTTACGGCAGTTATGCGTCTGATGTTTACCGATCTCAAACTGGCGGTCGAGCCTGCCTGTGCCGCTGCCATGGCTGGACTGTTGTACCCATTGAACGAGCGACTGGCCAACCAGCGGGTTGCACTGATTTTGTGTGGCAGCAATATAGATCAGACCACTTTCCAGCGTCTTACCAGCCAGTCCCTATGAAAAATGAAAATACCGGGATAAAGCGCCTGCGGTCTGCGTTTGGCTATTCGATAAAAGGTCTGACGCACGCGTTCAAAACAGAAACAGCATTCAGACAGGAAACCATCCTGGCACTGATCTTAATACCCGTTGCGATTGTCATTGGTAATACCGGACTGGAGCGCGCGATGTTGGTTGCCAGTGTACTGCTGGTGCTGATCGTTGAGCTACTCAACACCGCGGTAGAAGCCGTCGTCGACAGGATCGGACCTGAGTTTCACGAGTTGGCCGGCTATGCGAAAGATGTCGGCTCCGCAGCGGTACTGCTAACGCTAATTCAAGTCGTGCTGGTTTGGCTGCTGATAATTTTGGGACACTGACTTCACCCGGATGCCTCACAAAAAATCACTTATCACGTCACATCTCACATGATCAAGCTCGGAGGATGGGCCGAGATGTGACGCCAGATTTTTTTCTGGCGTCGAATAGACACACTGCTATGTTGAAAAAGGTGCCGAAAAAGTGCTTTGAAACTGTACACATAGCATTTCGTTATATTTACTTGTCGCCTTATGGATAATCCCGGCTAGATTGAGATCTCATACTGCTGGTTGTCATCCGGGTTCGCTTTCAGATCACAAACAGATTGTGTATCAACCGGCTGCCGTTCACCAAAGCTTTTGATCACATTCATTTTTTGATTGTGAACTTCCAGCAGATGCACTGACGTAACCGCATGATGCGTCGTAGCATCAAGTGCTATAGTACCGGTAGGTGCAGCAAAACTAACGCCGCTCTCAAGCGCGTCAATGACCTTGTCTCGATCTATAGAGTCCGCTTTGCGTACACCTTCTGCCCACAAGTGCATACCCTGATAGGTGGCCACCGCCAGCTCGTGTAAATCTTCGATGGTACCGAAACGATTTTGCCACTTGCCTAGAAATGCCTTGTTTTCAGGCGTGTCCAGCTCTTTCGAGTAACTGTATACCATCATTATTCCGTTGCCCTCTTCCTTGGTCAACACGACATGCTCATTGCCAGCACCCATTGTCGTTGATGCTATCGGGATTCTTTTGTTCATTCCTGCCGCGGCCCACTGTCTGTAAAACGACAGGTGCGCACCGCCCACCAGCACGGACATCACCATGTCGGGGGCTGCCTGTTGTATCTTCTCGATGGTCTCGCCAAAGTCCGCTACATCAAGTGGAAAGAAGTCCGACTGGACAACCTCACCACCATTTTCCTTCGCATAGTACTCAATCCACTTGGCAGTGATATGGCCGTAGTTGTAGTCAGCCGCCAAGGTGTAGATTTTTTTACCCCATCGAGACATGGTTTCGGGTACGAGTACTTCCGCTTGTTGCGCTGGAGTAACACCGGTACAAAAAACATTTCTGTCGCAAACGCCACCTTCATACTGCACATTGTAGAAATAGAGTGTTTTGCTCTCGCCCAGTGTGGGGCGAATGGCCTCGCGCGAGACCGATAATATGCCGCCATGCACAACATCGACCTGATCATCACCGGAAAGCCTCTTTGCATAGTCTGGATACGTTGCCATATCTGACCGGGTGTCATAAGCAACCTTCCTCAGTTGACGGCCCAGCAGGCCGCCTCGAGCGTTGATCTCCTCAATTGCCATCGTAACGGCCTTGTCCATCGGCTTACCGTACAGACCAAAAATTCCGGACGTATCAATAATACTGCCCACTTTTATTTCGTCAGCCCCTATTGAGGCGGGAGGAATCGCCATACCAATTGCAGAAGCGGTGGCGCCCTTTAATAGATCACGTCTGGTGAACTTCATTTCAACTCCGATACTAAAAAGATAAGACTATATTTTGTTCGTGGCTTTATGATGATTTTAAATGGTGTGCTATTTATTAAACTGTCAATTTTCCAGAGCGTTGTTTACCGCAGCTCTGATTACTAGCGTTCTGATTACTAGCGCTCTGATTAATGGTGCTCTGATTAATAGCGCTTTGATTGTTGGCCCTGCGGGCGAAGCACGCGACAGGGTTTGCGCCTGACAGGGTCAGAGCAGCCTGATCACCTCATCTGCCCAGATTACACAAGCGAACTGGATTGCGTCAATGGATTACCGGCACGGATTGCCATACACCTGCCAACAGATAAGTGCCTGTTTTCCCTGAATCGACCTGCGTCGAGCCACTACTACTCGACCCCCATACAATTCGCATAATAACTCACGGTAGCAGGCCAGTCTGAAAAGACACCAATAACACCCACATCTTTAACCAGAACGTCCAGCATTGTCATGATATCGCCATCATTATTGATCGCGTCAGTAACACTTTGATAATACCAGCCACCGCCCGTGTCCAACGGGCCGGAGCGTTCCAGAGTCCACGCTATCAGCTGAAGACCAGCGCGGCTGGCGGCATTCGCATAGGCTGAAGGCACAATGCTGCCGTCAGGTGCCAGTGTCACTAACATCCATATTGGCGGCGCCAGAACTCGTACCCCTGTACGAACCAAATCATCCATCGAAGGCACCCATGAGGCCGGGTTGGCAGGGTCGAAGGATCTATCCCGGTACCGTCCATCGAGAAACACAGCCTGCCGGGCAAACGCCGGCTCAGCCTCTACCCAGTAGCGGATATCATCCAGACTGAACGACTGAACCCGGACATCTTCTGGTCGAACGCCGGCTCTTTTATACTCGTCAACCAAATGCTGGGCATAGGCGGTTCGACTGTAGGTGCTGGCATACGGCATGGAAACAGCCGGTGCTTTTAACTCAGGTGTCATTTTCACCCCCAGCTCTTTAAAGAGCTCGATGCTCTCCGCATGCGTAACCAGTGTGCCGCTAGTGGCATAGAGATCCGTACGAAAACTGGCGGTTCCATCGAGATACTCAGCTACGCTCACGGCACTCTCGTTAGCAGCATCCATCTTCCCTCGCAGGGTTTTAAACTCCGCCAGCGTGATATCGCTGGTACAACACCGCGCAGACGCCGCACTGATTCGATTACCCCGCCGATCAAAACGCGCGGGTTTAAATGGCACAGAACATTTTTTAGCCAGTTCCGGCACCGAAAGTATATTCGTGGTCGTGTGCAGATCACATTGCGAATGTCTGCACACCAGCTCCTGATCCGCAGTAAACGTCACATCGCATTCAATTACCCCTGCCCCCATGCGTGCAGCGGCAAGATAGGACTCTCGAGTGTGCTCAGGGAACTGCAGAGGCGCGCCACGATGCCCGATCGACAACAAAGAGGGACGCATCGGTGACCCTGAACAACTTGCAAGCTCACGCTGCAATGGCCCGGGGTCCATATCATTCACAAGATAATAAGGCCGCGGTCCCAGTTGTACAGCGGACGTTTGCCTGGCAGATTGATTTGAGGCGACTGCAGCGGAAGCCTCATTGGATGCCGCATCAGTTCTTTTGCTATCCGTCGCATCATTCGCAAACGCAATACCTGACGTAAATGCGGATAACGCGAAACTCACACAAACACATTTGTACACAATGCCGTTAATGAGCTTTCGGTTCATAGGATGGCTCCACCTGATGGAGGCTCCTATGGTGTCACGTTTTAACCATTGCGGATACCGCAATTCACTGCTGCACTATTGACCTGATCTCACTCCAATCCACACCGGGCCACACAATAACACCAGTGTCGGATCAACCCCGCCTTTGCCAAAAAGGCCCTCGCCAAAAAGACCTTTGCCAAAAAGACCCTTGCAGGCATTTAAATCATGCAGGGCAAGAGCAGGTGTTCACTATATAATTATTTCTCGCAACACAATATGGACCGCGCGGCGCCAGAACCGCAGGGCCAGGCTTTCAGCCTCGCCCTGTGCCAAAAGTAACCCGGGCACTGCACGGGGCACCATTGAATGAAAAGAGTCTACATTGACACTGAGGTTGTACCAGGCCTTAAGGGGCTGCAGATCATTTTCTACTTTATTAACTGCAATGGAACCATCATAGTGAGATGTCAGCTCGGGTATCGTCAGGGTTTCGGCATGTGCTGCATTAACGATTGATATTGTTCCCTCTACCCGCTCCTGTTCGGGAATATCCGGAATAAACACAGCATGTCCCCCGGTGCTGATTCGCCCCAAATCAGTTGCTGACACATAGCCTCTAATTCTTGCACCCGCATCGGAAATAACCGTACCCAATGGCGCTCGACTGGAAACCCACCGTCCCGCATGCAATCCAGTATCTATCTCGGCGACTACACCATCGATTGGCGCCACAATACGTAGCAGAGCTTTTTGCTCCTGAAAGCCTGCAAGCTCCTCCTGCCACTGTTGCATTTGCGTTTGCAGGACAATTTTTTGTCCTCGATCACCGTCGTCTGCGGCTATCCGGTTCAGCAATGCGTTAACGAGTTCTATGCGTTTTTGAGCCGTCTCAATGCCATCATCAATGTCGGAAGAATGCAGCGTTACGATGACATCTCCCTGTTTCACGGCATCCCCCTGAGCAACGTGTATCTGTTCAACCTGAGCTACCACGGGTGCATACAAAGATGACTGCTCCAGTGCTTCGACCACCGCCGGAATCCGAATAGTGTTTTGCCACGGTATGAAGCCGGCCAGCACAGCAGCTGCCACGACGCTGGCGGTAACCCAACCGGAGAAACTGCTGAATAGTTCGGCCCGTCTGAGCCACCATTGTTTTAGTTCATTCATAATAGGTATCGCTATAAAAAACATCAGTTCCACCGCTCCGAGTATCGACCCGAACGGCTTGAACATCATCCTGTGGATAAGCAGAGCAATTCCGAGAAACAGAAAAAAACGATAGATCCACGTACACCAGGCAAAAACGGTTAAACCGCGTCGCATGCGCACTGTCATGGCTTCCGGGACCGGGTCATTGAAACTGAATAGAGTTTCCCTGAGTGACCAGCGACCCAGGGCAAAGGAACGCTCCTGCAGATTCTGTACACCGGTAGCATCCGCCAGAAAATGATAGGCGTCGAATCTCATCAGCGGATTCATATTGACCAGCAAGCTCATCACCCAACTGGTCGTGGCTACAAAAAAAGCCGCGCTTCTGGCTGGACCATCTTCCAGAAACACCCACAACAATGTGGCGATCGCAGCCAGCGACAGTTCCACTGCAACCCCTGCGGCACTGATAATCAGACGTTTTCTGCGACTGGTGAGCTTCCAGCTATCAGTAGTATCAGTAAACAACACCGGGAAAAGCACAATGAATGCTATCCCCATGGAATTGACTCGACAGCCATATCGCACGGAAGCGTAGCCATGTCCGAGTTCATGCAGGCACTTCAGAACAACCAGTGTGATCCCGTAATAGGCCAGGCCCTGCATAGAAAAGAAGTGCGAAAATGTGTGGGTGAACTGATCCCATTGTCGAGAGGTGAGGAACAACCCCAGTATCGCTACCAGGCCAATCAGGAACCACCAGCCTCGAGTGAAAAACAAGCGGGTAAAGGGTTCTGTTTTGACCAAAAAGTTATTGGGTCGCAGCAACGGTATTCGAACAAACAAATATCCGTGTAGCAGGCGTTTTAGCGGACTGCCCCTTTTTGCAGCGGACTGGACAAGGTAGAAATCGTTATTTTCATTCGGTGGCTGAACCGTTAATGAGTTCTTCCATAGAAATCGCAGCAGGCTTTCGATGTCATCAAGCGTGACAGAGTATTCATACAGGCGCTCGACAATCTCCCCTGCAGTGGCTCTTCCCCACAATCCAAGTATCTTCAGATTCTTGGTGTTAATCTGAAAATATTCATGGCGCAACGGATCAAATATTAACCAGCTTTTAGAACCGTCCAGTTCTCGTATACCCGGCTTGAACTGAAGCTCGGGCCGAAGCTCAGGTAAAGCACTGTGGCTTTGCAGTTGCGACATAAAGAAATCAGTACAACTGGCTACCAGCCAGTGTATTGTCTCACGGCTGCAAGTGGTCTTCTGAATACGACATAAGCGAGAGATGCTTTATCGCTGTAGACCTGCGCTGTACCCTGCACACCTATTCTGGGCAGTGCCTGGTCACTGCCAGTTAGCTCCGCTCTCAATGCGTAAGACAATATATCTCGCTTGTCAGGCTGCGCCCGGTAGCTGACATCGGTCAGCACCGCCTCCAATGGATTCAAGGGATCCGAGTCCAGAAATACTTTTACCCGCGCGCCCTTGTCCAACACGACGCTATCCTTCACCGGAAGGTCAATGGAAAACTGCACGTTGGCCGGATCAGCAATAGATACGATAGCCTGACCCGCTGAAACAGGCTTGCCTTCCCAGTCTCTCTTGTCAGAGAAAATTGCTATACCCGGTACAGGTGATGACATTCGAGCTTTCTCCAGCAACTCGGTGGCATATCTGCTCTCGGCGACCGCCAGTTGATACTCTGCTTTGGAAACCTCTATTTCGCGCTTCTCTCTCGCATCGGCGATAGCGCCCTGTGATGCCCGCTGAAAACGCGCCTGTGCAATCGCCGCACGTTGATCAGCCAGATTTTTTTCATTAAGCAAATGGACATCGTCGAAAATCACAACTGGCTCACCAGGGGCTACAGCGGCACCCTGACTGGTCGCAATTCTGGTGACCACGCCGTCAAATGGAGCGGCAAGCACATAGGGTTCCCTGGGCAGCACCTCTGCCGGTGCCAATGCAGTGACTGATACTGGCAAAAAACCCAGTGCTACTAACAGTGCACAGGCACCGAGAACTACCGGCCTTAGCAGACTACGACGGGGAATAAGCGCTTGTTGACCTTCTAACGCTGCCTGTGCATGTAAATACAATCCGGACAATCGATTCACCAGTGCACACTCGTTAGCCTCCCATGGAGTTTCCCGAGCCATGAGAACGCCACCGATGACTTTTCCTTTGCGGCACTGCGGAGTCCATAGAAATTCACGAAACGGATAGGTGTCTTTCTCCTCGTCGTGGTCATCGCAGAATTCAGGCAGTGTAAATCGAATCTGTACGGTTGCCTGATCTGTATCCAGCAAACGAGCAACGGTTTTTTCTATCCAGATATTAAATGGTGTACTTCTATCAACCACCGCAACACTTGAAACTGCCTGAAGCTTAAAACGCTTTCCCGCACTGTTGGTAATACCATAAAAAGATTGCCGAAAACCGACCACTTTGCGTGTTGAGTTACACAGATGAACATTGAGTTCACGCCTGTCTTCAATCGCACGAACTTCGCTTTCAAAGGCTAATAACTGTTTCGGGAAACTGGTCGATGACGATGAACGGCCAGGTGGTACAGTCGGCTCGGCAGATCCGGAAACCCGCTTCTGCTGCCTGACTGGCGTGAGGACTTCACTCATTAGTTAACTGTTCCACGACTTGCAAACCGGGAGGTCGCCCGGCGCGATATTCCAGATGCCCGGGGAAACTCTTTTTCAAGACCCCGGGAAGTAGGCCGTTCCACTCATACCGGGCAGCACAGGCACAGCATTACTTTCAAAACGCGCCACCACCGCAATCGTACGGCTTACCGCGTCAACCTCAGCCCCTATCTGCCACACATGAGCGCTATGCTTTTCGCCAGTCTCGTCCACATCAAAGCTAAATACAGAGCCCTTGCGCAACCAGGATAGCCACGACGATGGTACGATAAGCTTGATCTCATAGTCTTCACTACTGACGATCTTTAGCAAAGGCTGGTTGGGCCCAGGTGTCTCATGAGCGTTTATCATCAGATCAGCGATTCGACCATCGAACGGTGCGCTGATAACACAGTCCCTCGTTCGCGCTTTGGCTGCCTGGGCAACAGCATGTGCACGTTGCATTTCCGCTTTTGACATGCCTACCTCAAATTGCCCTACCGCACCGTGCTTTTCGAGTTCTACATTACTGTTGTGGGCCGCCTGTGACGCTGCATAGGTCGCGATCGCGGCATTCGCTTCCGCCTTCTGCACCTGACAGTCAAACTTGATCAGCAGATCACCCTGTTGAAACGCTTCACCGGCCCTTAACGGCGCTTCCATGACACGAGCAGCAAGATCGACACTCATCACTGCCTCCTGAAGAGATTTCACTACACCTCGTACCGGCTCCGGCTCGTCCGCAAACGCAACATCAGTAACAATAGTGGCCAAAAATATAGCCGGAACCAACAATCTCTCACATAGCTTTCGCATCTATAATCTCGCTTGCTGAAGTCTCAAAAGAGCAGAATTCTTATCAAGTCTACTTTTGCAATTGCCTTTCCAATTGTCGCCATTTTGACTGCAGATGCCTTGCCAAATCGTTGACACTGGTTTCAGCTGTATTTATATCGCCGAAGGTATCCTGACCAATGGATGCGTAAATGTTGGCATAGGCATTTTGCATATCCGCCTGCGCAATATCAAATCTTGCCTCGGCCACTATGCTGTTCATTTTCTCCCTGACGTAATTCTGGTGACTCACCTTGCGCGCGTTATACCCCGATTCAACCTGACTCATAATATTGTTGTTGACATCGTATTGCTTACCCATGGTTCGCAGCCTGCGCTGAGATATTTTGTACCTGCTGGCACTAACATGAACCTGGGTGACAACCGCCATCGTCAACGCAAGCGATCTTTGATGCAAAAGCTCTTTGGCAATAGCATTGTTACGTTTTTGTGCAGGATAACGAAAAGCCTGAAAAATATTCCAGCTGGCAAATGCACCCCAGTTAGCCCAGTTTTGGTTGTATAAAAATTCGTTACTGTTATAGTTAAATCCGCCTACCAGATTCAGGCTGGGCAATAACTGAAGCAATGCACCGGTGGCTTCACGCTCGTTAATTCTCTGCTCATAATTTAACTCTCGCAACTCCGGCCGACTGACCATCGCCACCTCTACCAGTCTGGAAGGATTCAATTCGAGAGACTGAAAGGCAATATTTCTGTCGGGAAGCTCCAGAGTGAACTCAACATCCGGCGGTACATTCATCAGTGCTGCCAGTTGTCGTTTGGCGACAAACAACTCATTGTGCATCGATTGAATTTCACTTTGAATATTCAGCAACTCTCGCTGGTAGGTCAATGCTGCCATTGGTGGAGTTTTGCGTTTTCTGTAGGCGTCATCCGATGCAGTCAATGCTTTGGAAATATCACTTTCAAGAGCCCTGAGTCGACCAACCAGTCGCTCTGCACTAACAGCTCTCCAATAGGCAGTTCTTACATCCTCAATAATACGGTTGGCGACTTTTCTTCTACGTTCGTTTGCCACTAATACAGCGTCAGCTGCTTGCTTCGCTCGAACGTAAGAAAGGCCAAAATCAAGTACATTCCAGCTTAGCGCCAAATCGGCAGATACTACGCCACGCTCAGACGAGGTAGACGACACCAGTGACTCTTCTCCCACACCGTTTCTACCAAACAACTCGCTGGATCGACCACCACTGAATTTATTTCGATCAGAGGCATCTATGTTTGCCACCAGTTTAGGCAGCATATCCAGTGAAGCGAGATCAGACTCACTGCTTCGCAACGCCTGCTCGAACACTTCTACTTTATAGTCGAGGTTATATTTAACAGCTCTTGCCATTGCTTCGTACAATGACACAGGCCCGGCTATAGACTCCTGGTTAGCACTGAACTGCGAAAGCCTTGCCTGACTTTTTTCCTGCAGATTCTGTAGCGATAAAGGCTTTGGGGAGACCGTGCAGCCACTGGCCAGCGCACCAGCCACCAATAAATGGGCAAATTTTTTCATATCAATAATCTCGGTACATTGCTTTAATTAAATCAGCGTGAGTTAGGTTGTTTATCGTGTCTATAAGAACACCAGCTAATTGGATTCCCTCTCAATCAGCATCTCATCGTTACTAACCACCTGCTCCAGCTCTTCAATGAAACCAGTACCCAAAGCGGATCCTTGTGATCTTTCTCTTATATGTCCTGTTAACGTATCTATTTCTACAAATCGAACTCTGTCTGTGCCGTCTTCCTGATGTGCAACAACTTTGAGCGCAATCATTTCAACACCGGCCTGCCTGTCAACCATAAACTCATCGTCAGCAAGTTCTGAAATCCAGTCTGGCAGTGGTTGTCCATCCTCGAGTGTGACACTGAATGCGATCACCCCGCTTGAACGAACCGGATCAATCGTGCTGCGAACGGTAAATGACAACATGCTGTCTCTGACAATCGTATCTACAAATACCCGTCCGCATTCATCTGTAGGATCAATACTGTGTGTTCCTCGATAACCTTTGCCAGATGAGAAGCCGGCTGATTCCGCATAGGTAACATTTTCTACAGTTGGTTGATCATGACCATCTGTTGCACTCAGTTCAGAACCGTTAAGCGAACGAAGTGATTCCGCCATTTGCAACACAACCAGTTCTGCATCTATGGATGGCTTGTAGTAATCTCGCTCAACATTATTTTCAGATACCACGATTGGCCTGTATACCGGGCTCTCTACATTTACAATCGGGGGCGCTTCCTGCGCTTCTGCAGGCGCACCAGGACCAACTGTCACGGTATGAAAGGACGCGGAAGTTAAACCGTCCTGGTCCTGTAAAATGTAACTGATGACCGCATCACCAGTGAATCCTGCTGCCGGTGTAAACACCCAGTCATCATTGAGCAACTGCAGAGTACCGCTGGCTGGATCCAGTAATATCGGCGGTTCAGCGAGGCTAATTTCGTCGCCATCAGGGTCAGTATCATTTGCCAACAGATCCAGCGTTACCGCTATCCCCTGCGCAGACACGATGGTTTCAGGATTGGCTATTGGTGCCGGATTGACAGGCTGAATAGTTAACGTCGGGTTAACAACATTTCCGCTGGCATCGGTCACCGAAAACGGCACCGAGACATCACCCATATTATCTACGGCGGGTATAAACGTAAGTGTTTGAGCTACTTCGTCGTAGGTTGCACCTTCAGGTAATGTATCAGGTACGATCGTTAACGGATCTCCATTCGGATCGACAAGAAAATCAGTCAGATCGATGGTAACTGCCTCACCGTCAAGTGCCGGCACCAGAATATTCTGTGGATCCAGTGGATCTACGACCGGCGTCCCTGGCTGGGTATTCAGATCCCTGACCACAGGTGGTGGATTGGCAATTTCAACAGTGTGCACTGCTGATGCGTTAACGCCATCTAAACTGGCCAGCGTATACGGCACATCAATGGCACCAACATACCCTGCATCAGGTGTTACCGAAATAGTGCCATCAGCGGCCACTGTGACAGTGCCGTTGGGCACCGTAATCGACTGCGCCATCCCTGAAATTAGCGCAACGCCATTAATTTCAATGATGGCGAGAGGTCCGCCATTGGCGGCTGTGTCGTTTGCCAGTGGTTCGATAACAGTTGGAGCATCAAAAGCACCTGCCACTGTTTCAGCAACCGCTATCACCGGCGCATTGGGTATACTCACCGTATGTATTGCTGTGTCTGATGCACCATCTACATCCACAACGGTGTACGGCACATTAATGTCACCGGAGTAGCCCGAATCCGGTGTTACCGTAATTACACCATCTATCGACAGTGTTACAACACCGTTTGGTACGGATATGGTCTGCGCCGTACCTGACACCAGTGCGACACCATTGATTTCGGTAATCGCCAGTGCATCGTTATCCGGATCGCTGTCATTGGCGAGTGGATCAATTACCGTTGGTGTATCGAAGGCTCCGGCTACGGTCTGAGCAGTGGCAACCGGCCCCGGATTCACCGGCTGAATAGTCACAGTCGGGTTAATCATGCCGCCATTACTGTCCGTTACCGTAAACGGAATAACGGTGTCACCAACGTTGTCGATACTCGGCTCGAAGGAAATGATGTTGGTTAGCGGATCAAACGTCGCACCGACTGGCAATGTATCGGGCGTGATTGTTAATACATCAGCATTCGGATCCGTTAGATAGTCATTCAGATCCAGCGTGATCGATGTACCATCCACTGCTGGCACGATAATATTCGTCGGGTTCAACGGATCTACTGACGGTGCACCCGGAGCTGGATTAGAAATGACAATATCGGGCGGCGTGTTCGGCACGACAACAGTATGTATCGCTGAATCACTGGCACCGTCCTGATCCTCTATTGTGTAAGGAACATTAACGTTACCTGCGAAACCAGCATCCGGCGCTACGGTAATCGTGCCATTTGCAGCCACTGTCACCGTACCATTTGACACAGCTATCGTCTGTGCGACGCCTGGCGTCAGATCCACACCATTGATTTGGGTGATCGTTAACGGATCGCTATCGGGATCAATATCATCCGCTAGCGGATCGATAATCACCGGGATACCCGGGCTCGCGATCACAGTTTGGCTGATTGCATCCGGCCCGGGATTCACGGGTTGAATCGTGATTGTCGGTGTGATCGTTCCCCCGTTGCCATCGTCTACGATAAACGTTATGACCGTATCACTTGTGTTGTCTATCGGCGGAACGAACGTCAGCTCATTCGTCGCGGGACTGAACGTAGCGCCAGCTGGCAAAGCATCAGGTGTGATCGTCAATGGCTGTCCATTGGGATCTGTCAGGAAATCATCAAGATCTATCGTCAACGATGTACCATCAACCGCAGGCACGATTATGTTCATTGGATCCAACGGATCTACTGAAGGCGTGCCCGGTGCGGGATCAATATCGACCAGCGTTGGCGCAGTGTTTGGCACTTCAACAGTATGCACAGCAGAATCGCCTGCGCTATCCTGATCTTCGATTGTATATGGTACATCTATGTCACCGGCATAACCCGTATCCGGCGTCACTGTGATTGTTCCATCAGCTGCTACTGTAACCGTACCGTTGGGTACTGCTATCGTCTGAGCTACACCTGGCGTCAGTGCCGTACCGTTGATTTCAGTAACCGTTAATGGATCACCATCCGGATCTATATCGTTCGCCAACGGGTCGATAACCACTGACGTATCCGGCGTCGTGCTAACAGTTTGATTGACTGCATCCGGCCCGGGGTTCACTGGCTGGATCGTGACTGTCGGTGTAATCACACCGCCATTGCCATCGTCTACGGTAAACGGGATGACTGTGTCACCAGTGTTGTCCACTGTCGGGACAAACGTCAGTTCATTGCTTGCTGGATCGAAGGTCGCACCTGCGGGCAGACTACCAGCCGTGATCGTTAGCGGATCTCCATTGTGATCAGCAAGATAGTCATCCAGATCTATTGTGATCGCAGTACCATCTACTGCAGGGACTATGATGTTCTCTGCATTCAACGGATCTATCGACGGCGTACCCGGTGTTGGATCAGGGTCGATTACATCCGGTGCTGTATTCGGCACTTCAACAGTATGCACTGCTGAATCACCCGCACCATCCTGGT
>CAYMVV010000035.1:0-6596 GCA_964393885.1 uncultured Granulosicoccaceae bacterium
ATCTGGCGTCACATCTCGGCCCATCCTCCTCGGCACGTGGCAAGCCACGTTTCTCTGACGATTGGCCGACCTGTTTAGCCAGATTTCCTCTGGACGCCGAATCCTCACGAATAATCCAGGCTAGTGTCGGTGTCTCTTGTGGCGAAGTGCATGTTTGGTGGCAAATTCGCTAACCCGGGTTTTTTGTTCTGAGTCAAGGCTGTCCAGGAAGTCTCCCAACGAGTTGACAAGATCAGGTGCCAGAGTGTTAACCCTGGCTGTTCTGGAATTGATCAGATCGAGTGCCATTGCTCTGTCGAAAACATCGGAGGTAAACAATGAATTTGCTTGTTCGCGAAGATCTTTCATATCACTTCGTACGATGGATTGGCTGTTGATTAGTGTATCCTTGAAAACCGACAGCGCCTGTTGTTGTGTGGTGTCCAGGTTCAGTTCATCACTTATGTAACTAACCATATATTCTGCGCGTTTCTCCGGGTTGGCGAAGCGATGTTTACCAAACGCTGTTGCGGCCCCGGCAATACCCAGGGTCAGTATGATGGCTATTAGAACTTTGCTGATATGTTTCATTTGAATCCCTCTGAAAAGCCTGATTGGCAGTTACAGTATCGGCAATCCGGGATTCCACAGCTTTGCGGTACAGCAACAACTTGTATCAGTTTGTAACGAGAGAAACTTGCTGGCCGTTGTTGTCGGAGTTTTACACAGGGTAGCTGGTAGCGGGTGTGTCGTCAGGCTTGTCAGGTTTCAGCACTGGATCAGGCCCCGCTGTATAACCCTGTTGTAAGGCCCTGTTATATAGCCCCGCTGTATGTCCCCGTTGTATCTGCCACGACAGGACACATATGACAGGTTCATCTCGTGAATCCGAGTAAGCAGGGATGTTGCTCAATTGCTGCGACAGAGTGCGCAGATCAAACGCGACATCAGGGCGCGGCTACTGTGGTTGAGGTGCTGCTACGCGGCTCTGGCATATACCAATTGATGGCTTTTACGCTGTGTGTGCTGGAGCCGCGTACACTGGAATGGTATTTCCTATTTACGGCGAAGATAGGTTTTTATTCGATCTTTAAGCCCCAGTCGCTTCAACAGGCTTACCAATGTGTCGGATAGCTGATCCAGCGTGCGATGCATAGCCACCAAGGCACGGTAATAAGCAGTTGCAGGGAAGACATAGGCACTAAAGCAGGTCTTGAAACCTGTTGCAAATTGTTCCTTGTGTCGACCTTCGCCTTCGCACAAATCGTAGAAGTTTATCGCTTCGTCGCTAAAGGATTGCTTTATGATATGTGCTTGCAGTACGGTGCCCGGGGAGTATCGATTGGAATCCGGCAGGTATCCGGAAAGATCATACAATAGCACGCCATTCCCGTATACCGGACAGTAGTTGTAGGCGACGGGTTGGTCATTTGCGTAGAGCACATAGCCTCGAAACCGGTTGTTTCGTGCAAGGGTTTCCAGTTCATGAATCCACTCTTCGTCGGTGCGAAAAACGGTACCCAGTTGTGCTTCCTGGTAACTCTGTGCTGATATTGGCTTTGCCAGTTTAACGAATTCCCGAACCTCTGAAGGTTTACTGAAATCTCGAACCGTATCTACCACAGCGTTGGATTTCTCTGCTTTTTTTATTTTTCTGTTAAGAGAACTGAGTGATTTTTTGCGAAATGTGGAAAGATAGCTCTGGTAGTCACCACTTACATCAACAAACATTCGATTGAATTTTTTGTAGGTGTAGATCAGGCGCTTGTTTTGGACGGAGACTCCGGTTTGATGTTCAGGGTCGCACGGAGCTGAAACGACATGCGCGAGGTCAGCGATATCGGATACGCTCAGTTCCTCTATACTCAATTTGTTGCTGTCAGCGAAAATGTCTGGTTTGATAACCTGACCGGCAAAGTCCTTCTGTAGCAAGCAGAATTCCCCGAACAGGACCCTGAATTTAATCAAGGCTGCTTCTTCATGTCGAGAAGACAGAAACTGGTAGTCGGTTTTATCTATGCTTTCAGATTGCATTTTTTACAGTTCGCTGTGCAGACTTAAGAGACAGTAACTGTTTCGGCAATTCAGGCATTACCTGAATTTACTGTTCGCTTTGTGCTGTCACGCAATTGCCTGATTTCCTCGCGCCCGGCTGCCAGACTCATTGTAGTCAGTAGTGCCAGTATCGACAAAAAGCACTGGCCATAAAAAAACCGCATAAATACCGCTGGAAACAAGACATAATGTAAAATGATATAGATCAGGCAGACGGCGCTGATTATCTGAAGTCTTCTTGCGCTCCTTATTTGATCTTCATCAAAATACTGCTGGATCCGTGGCAGGAAGAAGATTGCCAGCAGAATAAGCAGGTTGAGCATTGAAATGGCAATTGACAGCCAAAACCACGGGCTTATCCAGTCTTGTTTACCAAGTACAAAACCCAGATACTGTTTAACTCCCAGTTTGTTTTGTGCATATTGCTCAGGATGAGTGGCAAGCATGTCTGATACGAATACAAAGTTGATCAGTGCCGTCCAGCCGAAGTTACCGGCCCAGGAATTCACACTGAAGTAGGCGATCAGCGTAATTACCCCCCAAACAATGATTTGACGCCAGTCTGTTCTATTGAAATAAAGTGCGACAGCGAACATTAGAGCGGCGTGCAAAATCAGATCGGTTCGAACCAGTACCGATAGTGCAAGTAACGGGTATAACCACTTACTCCCGCGAAAAAAGGCAACCGTGGTCATGGCGACCCAAAAAAAGGCGAACGAATCAACGCCGCCATGTTGAAAAAGCGAAAATTCCAAGGTAAGAAAAAAATAGAATGGTGGAACTGCAATCCACACAAACGGGTGCACGTGGTGTCGCATGCCAAGATAAAGTGTCAGGAAGGCCGCAGCGCCGAAAAATGGAGAGAAAAAGTGCATTGCCGTGAAGACATTTACACCTGCTTGCGACGCTGCTGTCAGTAATAGTACGTACAGTACGCGTATTTTGTAGAACGGTATTTGCTGATAAAAAGCTTCCGCATCCATGTACATGGTGCGTCGATAACTTGAGTCAGCTGTCAGTAGCTCAAAATGCTGAGCGGTGGCGTAAGATTTATATTCGGAAAAAACCGAAGTATGAATAGCGGCTACGTCCAGGCCATATAACGATTTTATCGATGCAGCGTAGCCGAGCATATCCCAGTTGTCGACAGGATTTAGCAATGGCACGATCAGACATAACAGGCAAAAAGTTATAACAACAGCGAGGGCGAATGCCTGATATATGTTGCGATTGGAAAGAGGTATCACTGCTTTTCGTCCACACCAGTCAGATATCGAGGGTTACTCGACCATCTGTTGTTAATCAATTGTCGTGTCGGATTTTCAAGAATGTAGTAAGACATTATTCCCGCTACGATTGCCAACACCGGTGCGAGGATTTTTGAATATGGAAAAGCCCAGGCGTATTCATAGAAGAATTGCTGCCAAAGATAGATTGAGTAGGACCACAGCCCCAGATACCTCAAAACAGGAAATGTCAGTACTGCATTCACAAAATCCGGAACGTCGTCCAGATGATTGACGGCAATGGAAAGTAAAACCGGACTTGCAGAAAATATAAGCCATAGTGGGAGTTGCTGTGCATAGCAAACCACTGCAGCGGCAAAACACAACACTGGAACCCAGACAGGCAGATGCCAGTTTAGCCGACGTCGCAGCAGACCATAACCCGCGGAGTAAAAGATAAACACTACTGCGCTTTCGGTTCGAATCAGGTACAACGGAAAATCATCCGGTGTGCTGTTTTGATAGTGGTACAAGCTCAACAGCAGGGTGAAAGTGCCGAGGGCGAGAAGTACGTATGCAATGCGCTGTGTGTTCACAAAAAACAGCGTGAGGAGGCTCAGAATCACATAGGCATGCTCTTCCACATTGAGCGACCAAAGGTGGCCAATGGCCACTTTGGTATCCCAGATTCCGGGATCTGCGGGCAGGTAGGTGCGCAGAAATAGCAAAGTCGCAAATATCTCCGAAATTCTGAAGTCGACAGAATAAAGCCACGAGAAGCTGTAGATTGCCACGACGTAGCAAACCAGTACCGGGAAGATTCTACTTAAACGGCGAATGTAAAAGTCCTTCAGGCACAGGCGTTTTTCAAACAGTATCCTGCTCATCAGCATTCCGGACAGTACGAAGAATACATCCACACCCATCCGGTCTTCCCACAGCCACTGGATGTCATAGAAGTGTCCGCAGAGGACCAGTGTGATTGCCAGTCCTCGCCAGCCGTCCCAGGAGAGTACTCTCGCGCTGTTGGTCGACTCAGCAGTTATTTTGGTGGATAGCGCAGCTTTAGCATCTGCAAACATTGTGGCCTTCAATCTCCGAAAAGCTGGCTCCAAAAATGGAATCGGTTGATTTCCTGAAATCTGTACGCCAATGATAAAAATACCGAAAGAGGTTTGGGAACTCTCGATTACTTGGCATTTAGCGGCAGTGTTTCGGGCTGCATTATTTACGCGGTGATGGCATCTTGCCTGAGTTACTGACAGCGTTTGCTGTTTCAGATATCAATGTTGCTCGCTCAACACTACTGGATCATCGACGAGTTAACTGCCTGTAGGGTAAATTCTGGCACAAGCGCTTGCCGCAGAAATGCTGAATCAGGGAAGTGCTTTGCGGAAGTGTACAGCAGAGAGCACGAGTAATCGTGATTGTCCCATTACCGTCGTGGTGTTGTCATGATGCTGGAAAAAAGCAGCGACTAATTGCGCGATTATGCCTGAAATTTCACAAGGCGGGGCTTTTCACCGAAGAGTGTATTCGCCGCTTGCGAGAAATCTGGCGGAGGTCCCCACCAGATTGAAGAGTAACATCAGGAAATCTTGCTTCCGAGTCTATCGACGGTCCATTGCAGGACGCATAGTCGGCGCTGCGGTCCACAATCCTGCCATATCTGGCAAAACTGCTTGCGGTTAACTATTGGATATCGAGATCATCATCCTCAAACTCGCTGACGCCGTCGAAGTGATAAATAAATTTCACAGCAAATCGATTTTCCGTATAGTTTTGCGTTGGAATATCGTCAGAGTCACTCATTTGATAGTCGTACTGCAGGCGAAAGGATAGAAAATTGCTCAGTCTGCGATCGAAAACCAATCTGCCGAGCAGAGTGTTGATCGAGTCGGTGCCATCCAGACGCTCCTGATCCGAGTAGACGGCATCAACAATAAAGTCGCTCTTGCGCCCTGCGATCTTGTATCCCAGGCGGAACCGGTTATCAACAAAAGGTTCATCCAGTGGCGTAGCGATACTGCCGTTGGTCAGGTCCACCAAATCTGTGTCGGCTATCGTTGGCGCTACGGTGCCACCCAAAGTAGTAATTCTTTCCAGAGATGCGGTCTCGCGTGTGACGTCGCGCGTGAAGCTTGCGATGAATAAGGAGGTTCTCACGCGATGTCTGAGCGACAGAGAAGGGCCACTGCCAAAAAATCGCTCACCGTAACCGGCGGTCAAAGCGGTAAATTCGCTGGGCGTCCAGGTAAAATCCAGTTGCCAGAACTCCGAGGTCTCATCTTCTTCCACAAAGCTCTCTGCCGTTTCCCCTATTTGAAAATCACGGCGTTCTACACCGGCCGTCAATTCGGTGAGAAATGTTTGCGACAGTGTCGCACCGACCTTAGCGTAGAGAATTGAATCGCGGAATTCGTTGAGATCTGAAGTGTCCTCACTGTAGGACCCACCAAAACCCCAGAGAAAGCCACCGTCCTGAGGGTTGCGTTCCAGGTTAAACTCGACAAAGTGCCGGTCAGATTCAAAGGCGTCGTCCTCTTCATCTATCAGTGTGGAATAAGTGTGTGCCAGGTGAAAATCCGCCACGCGCCCAAAGCTGCGATCGAGAAATGTCCTCACGCGAAACTCTGCTGCCGTGTTGCCATCGTCTGACAAGCGCAGAAAGTCGCCATTTGGCGATAGTTCGGATACGTCAAGCGAGGCATCCAGAAATAACAGGTTGTCGATCAGTGTGCCAGTAAGCCTGGATGCAAACCTGGGGTCGACAATGTCGTCCTCTGCGTCAGTGAAGCGAAGGTATTCGACCTCAGCTCGGGCAATGACGCCAAAACGGTTTCCGGCAAATTTGAACTCAACCGCTGGTGCCAGGTTAAAGACCAGGTCAGGATCAGTGTCGCCATCCAGCAGTTCCGGATTGTCGGTTGCCGTGGCACCGACTTCCAGGAATTTTGACACTTCGATATTGGCGGCAGAAGTAGCGCTGAAAGTCAGGCAGCTGGCAATGATGCTACAGCGAAAAAATCGTGCAGGGACGCTGATTGGCAACATCATTTGCTACGTTTCCTGATGAGGCTTGCTTGGAAAGTTATCAACTTTTTAACTCGGTTCTGACGCACAATGGGGATGCTATGCGAAGTCCGTGCCTATCCAATTCAAGCAAAGGGACGGTGGGTTTCTCGGTGTGAATATTTGCGAGAAGCGAGCAACCTGCGCCGTGTTACTGACATGCTCTACTGAAATAGTGTAGCAGCGAACGAGGCTTTGACACTGGTTCCGAAAAGCATGCGCTGAAAAACTGACCTGGGAACCCGGGTGTTAGACCCGCGCTTT
>CAYMVV010000035.1:6696-54746 GCA_964393885.1 uncultured Granulosicoccaceae bacterium
GGACCCGCGCTTTGGACCCGCGCTTTGGACCCGCGCTTTGGACCCGCGCTTTGGACCCGCGCTTTGGAAAAACCGGTTCAGCAATCCAAACCGAACACGATGCTTTGGTACCGGAGCCGTGGAGAGAGTACCACGACTCCGAATTGTCGTGTGTTAGCTATTGTTTAGCTTATTTTTTAACTATTGTGTTTTAGCTAGTTGTAGCCGTAGCCATATCCATAGATATTGGATTGCTTCTTTCTTGTTTTGTTCAAAACAAAACCGACTCGGCTGTGGTTATTGACCATCTTCAGCGCGTCAGACACCATACCTCTGGTGGTGGTTTCTGCCCCCACGACAAAGACTATCTGTCCTGCCAGGTCCGCGACCACTGTGGCTTCGCTCGTCATCAGCATCGGTGCACTGTCAAACACAATAACCTGGTCCCGGTATCTGGCGGAGAGGCTGTCTATCAAAAAATGCATGTCGCGACTGGAAAGCAGTTCGGTCACATGATTGGCAGCACTGCCTGCAGGCAAGAATCGCAGATTGGGAATATCAGAGTGGCAAATAACGTCGTTGATATTCAGACTGGTGTCGAGCAAAATGTCGGTCAGGCCTGGCTGATGTGGCTTGAAACCAAGCTTTTGACCGGCACTGGGGTTGGTGACATCGCCATCAACAAGGAGGACAGTTCTGTCTCTTTCCATCGCGATTGATATAGCCAGATTGATCGCTGAAAAAGTCTTGCCCTCACCAGAGACACAACTGGTCACCATTATAATATTGCCATGCTCCAGTCCACTGTTCGCGGCGTTGTCAATGGCCGAGAGTATCGGGCGCTTGATCGCACGATATTCCTCAGACAGCTGGTTTCGCTTGCCATTAGCTTCGACCATGCCCTCGGCTTCGAGATCTTCGTAGGGCATTCTAAAAGAATTTTTGCCTGTGTCTCGCAAATGGCTGTTGGCTGCCTGTTGCTTGCCCTGGTCGCCGGCGAGCATCAAGCGTTCGTGGCGTGGAATACTACGCTTTTGCGCGGAACCAGCCCCTGGAGGCTGGTTATTTCTTTGTTCGCTTTGCTGCCGTGCAAAGGCTTGTTCAATAGCACCCATATCGTGGACTCTCCTCAAATAATCGTTTACGGACAGGTTAGTCCAGCTTGTTAGCGGCAACCACTGGCGCAGTGTCGTTCGCAACCACTTTCAAACTGTCGTAGACGTCGTCATTTTTCAATTGCAGGTATACGACGCCAACACAGACGATTGGTAGCAATGCAGCGATGACTGTGAACTTCATGTGCTTCATAACCGATGACATACGCTCTGCGGGACGCTGTGTGAGACTGACCGAGCCCAGCACGGGGATTTGAGTCAGGTGCTCGAGCGACCGTTGATTGTAGAATACAGGGTGTAGCATCGACAGAAAGAAGGCAGCCAGCACACCAATGACAATGCTGCCGATAAGCGTCAGCGCATTCAGTAATAAACGATCCGGGTCGGTCGGGCGCGATGGCACGAACGGCGGGTCGAGTAGCTGTATTTTTACGTCGTTTGAGTCGCGTTCGATATTACCGGTTAACCGCGCAGCTTCACGTTTGTTTAGCAGCGTTTCATGTTGTTCGCGAACCGTTTCGTAGTCACGATCGAGTTGCTTTAACTGTGCTTCTACTTCAGGAATACTGTCAACGGTGCCTCGTAGCGTAGCCAGACGCGCCTGGTAGGTTGAATCCCGAGCCTGTAGTTTAGATACATCAGCCTCTGCTTCAGCGAGCAGTGTGGCGATCTGTTGGTAGGCGACGCTATTCTGTATCAAAGATGCAGAGTTAGAGGTGCCACCGGAACCGTTGAGTTTCTTGAGTTGCAAATCATTAATTGACTGCTGAAGGATCGACACCTGAGGGTGTCTGTCTGTGAAACGTACCAGCAGTTCGTCAAGTTGGCCTTGTAGTTCCGCGATGCGTGCGTCGTACGGGCTGCGGCGCGAAGCGCCGTTTCTTATTTTCTGTTCTTCCTGCGCGAGGTTTCTGCGCAGTGCGTTGCGACGATTTACCGCTTCCTGTAATTCCAGTTGCGATGTGCGCTGGAGACCCACCAGATTTTCCATTCGCTGGTAGTAACCCCCGGCTTCTCCTGGCAGTGACCCCTGATGTTCGCGTTTGAAGTCAGCCAGTCGTCTTTCCGACGCCGTTAAACGCGCTTCATATTGCTCGATCTGTTTGTCGAGAAATCGTTGTGTGCTTTGATTATCAACTCGTTCTTCATTGAGCGAGCTATTGACAAAAATATCAATGAGTGAATGCACGACTGCCTTAGCCACGCCAGCATCCTGATCAGAGTAGCTCAGCGAGTATATAGACTGGGCGCCGTTTGTATCCTTGATGGTGATTTCGTCCTGCAGTTCTTCAATCAGGTGTTCCCTCGATATTGGCTGCCCCTGAACGACGTCCAGCTCGTGCTTGTCGATCAGCTGTTCAAGGTTTGGACGGCTTAGCAGTGTCTTACTCATCAGGGACACACGCTGTTTTACATTGGGCTGGACAGCGATACCGTCGAGCAGAGGCTCCAGGATTCTATTGGTATCAACGAACAGTCGAGCAGTGGCCGGATAACGTGCATCAATTTGTGCCACCATAAACCAGCCCGCCAGAGCGAGTAGCCATGCCGTTATCAGGGCGGTCCAGCGATATCGCCAGACACCCCAGACAAACTCCGTTACTTTATCAAAAATCTCATGCATTGTTTTCGCCGCCTACAAATAAAAGTCTGGGATTCAACAGGTCTTTGTTCGATCCTAAAACCATGATTCCGGAATGATGATGATGTCGCCGGGTTGTACATAGCCATTGGCCTTGATATCACCTTTCTTGAGGAGGTCATGTAATCGTACGCGATAACTTCTGCGTTCACCTTCAACCGTTCTGACCAGGACGGCCTTGTTGCCGCTCGAGAACTTGTTCAGACCACCAACCTCAATCATCACATCAAGTACGGTCATGCCATTTACGTACGGTACCGTTCTGGGCTGTGCTCCGCCACCTACCACTTTAACCTGTTGCGACGGCACGCCGATAAAGTCGTTTACCGTGACAGTGACGGTGGGGTTCTTGACATATACCTGGTATTGCTCCTCAAGTTCTCTGGCGAGCCGGGTCGGTGTCTTACCGCTGGCAATCATATCCTCTACCAGCCTGGTTGTAATTTTCCCGTCAGGGCGAACCGGAATGGTGACTGAAAGATCTTCATAGCCCCAGACGAACACGTCCAGAGTGTCACCCGGACCAATAACATACTGGTAGTTGACTGCGTCTTGATCGGCAGGTGCGGAAGATCGCGAAGAACTTCTTTGTGCCGGGGCAGGCGCTGACGACGCTGCAGGGGCAGGCAGCGATGACACGTCGCTGCCGGATGCGGGCACGGCCGCTGCCAATAAAGCGTTGGAATTGCTCTCCGACGGATCAACGTAAGCGCTGCGCTGTGTGGGTTTTTGCGCGCAACCCAGGGTAACTGTAGTCATCAGGACTATTAGCAAATATTTAATTTTCATGACGTCATATTTCTCGTTAAGCAGCTCTAAGCGACGCGGATTTAGTATTGTTGGCTTCTCGCACTTCTGCAGGCAGTAAGTCTTCCCGGAGCATGTCGCGAAGCACCTCGCAAATATCTGGTAGATCCAACACATCTTTTTCGTTGACCATGCCGTGCAGCATTAGTCGGCTGCAGATCAGGTTGATCCAGCGCGGAATGCCCATGCTTGTCTTATGGATTGCTGCAAAAACATTTGGACTGATGGCAGGAGAGCCGGTCCAGTCAACAGCTGTTAGTTTGTGCAGAACATATTCTTTAGTTTCAGTCTTTGTCAGTTTGTTCAATCGGCATGTGGCGACCAGTCTTTGATGCAGATGCTCAAGATCTGGCTGCAACAGGGTCTCACGCAAGCTGGGACGGCCGATTAAAAAAATCTGCACAAGTTGATCACCTGCATAACGCAAGTTGCTGAGTAGCGTGAGTTTGTCCAGGGCACCTGATTGGAGTTGCTGAGCTTCGTCCAGCACCAACAGAGAACGCTTACCTTCGGAATGTGCTTGCATAAGCGCATGAGTAATCAGATTGAGTGCATCTGGTATGTCTGCTTTGACGTCTTCACCACACAACACTGTGGCGTAATGACTCAGGAGTTCCTGACCAGAGTAATCAGAGCACTCTACAATAATCGGATCGAGGTTTGCACCCAATTGCTCGTTAACAACTGTTTCGACCAAGGTTGTCTTTCCAGTGCCACTGTCACCGGTCATCAGAATGATTCCCTCGCCAACCTGCAATCCGTACTGCAGGTACGATCGAGCCTTCACCAGCGATTGATGGGAATACAAATTACTGCTGTCCGCTGCAAGGCGAAAGGGGTCTGCTTCCAACCCATAGTATTCCGTATACATAAATTCTTCGCACTCAAGTTTTAGTTATTAAAGGTCAATGTAAACGGGCAAGTGTATCTCCCGAATGCAGGTATTTACCGACCAGCTTCAAAGTAGGTGTTATTTTTGTGACAGGTCTCACACCCTGTAGTTCTGTCGTTACGAATTTTCATTGAATCTGACATTTCATCTTTAGAAATATTTGGCGGCCGCAGATCCCAGATCTGTTGTGCCGTAGCTGTTCTTTGTCAACACTGAGGGTTGTAACAAAGAGTTGTAGCATCAGGCTGCAACAGATGACGGGTCGACCCGTGTAAGTTCAGCACCAAATACTTCAGGTATCGAACGCCACGTATAGTCTTTTAACAACCGAATAAGCTTACCCTCCATGTGGTCCAGATTCTGATAATGACGAAAGCGGGTGGCTAGATTCAAACCGCTGATCCTCGGTTGTGCCGGGTCCAGTTCCCATGGATGAAAGTAAAATATCGCAGGCTCGTTGTCTTGCCTATTGACCCGATTAATTGCCCAGCGACTCAGGCTGTAAGGGTAGAGTCGAAACCAGCCACCTCCACCGCATGGATAGTTTTTTGTTAGAACTCTGGTCGTTGTTATCGGCAGCTCAATAACCTTGTCATCCGCACATGTATGTGAAAATCTGGGTGCATCAGGAATTCCATAAAGGTCGTGTTTAATTGGCGCAATACTCGAACTGTATCGATACCCTTGTTCGAGTAGTACATTGTGCGCCCAGTCTGTGTCTTCTGTAAATGAATAACTGGGTGCGCGGTAGCCAGTTATCTCGACTCCGGATACCTCTTCGAGAATTGCTTTGGATTTTCCTACATCGGCAGAGAACTCACTGCGGCTCAGGGTTGTGACGCGTCTGTGATCCCAACCGTGGCTTGCCAGATCATGACCTTGTGCAACAATGCGCTTTACCAGATCAGGGTAGTGGTGTGCGACCCAGCCAAGTGTAAAAAACGTAGCTCTCACATCGTGCTGATCAAACAGCTCAAGGATTCGATCCGTGTTCGCTTCAACTCTGCCAGCAAAATTTTTCCAGTTTTCCCTTGAGATATAAGGGTCAAATGCCGAAACCTGAAAGTAGTCTTCGACGTCTACAGTCATGGCATTTGCGATATTTGTAATTCTTGGACTCATCGGTTCGGGATCTTGAGCTTGTAAGTTCTTATAAAATGACGCTGGCTGGTTTACCGCCGCACCTGGTTGCCATAGGTAACGGACAACTGAACGGAAACTGAACAACTCACGTTTCGCGTTGATAATCTGATTCATCAGGTTCGAGCGCGCTGGTATTATGAACTGCGCGATGCGCAATTCCAAATTCAAGGTGACCACCCGTATGTGCGGTATCGCAGGTTTTACTCAGTTTCACAAAGATGCCATAGATGCGCCAGCATTGTTGGAAAAAATGGGTGCGGCAATTCGCCACCGCGGACCCGATGCAGGGGGCATTTTTAGTGATAATTGTGTCGGATTATGTCATCGACGCCTGAGTATTATTGATTTGTCCGAGTCAGGTGCGCAGCCGATGCACTCTCCGACTGGCCGTTTCGTCACGGTATATAACGGTGAGATTTACAATTTTCAATCTTTGAGAGCCGGGCTCGAGGCTGATGGCGTGACTTTTCGTGGCACCTCGGATACTGAGGTGCTGCTTGCGCTATTCGAAAAACACGGCGCCGACTGTGTGCAAATGCTCAACGGTATGTTCGCAATGGCGATTTGGGACACGCTGGAACAGACGCTTTTTCTAGCCCGCGATCGACTTGGTAAAAAGCCGCTGTATTACTACAAAAAGGGCGATCGCCTGATGTTTGCATCAGAAATAAAGGCTATTCTGTGTGCTCCGGAAGTTGATCGTTCTGTAAGGAACGATGCGGTACAGGACTATTTTTTCTACCAGTACGTGCCAGATCCGAAAACCATTTTCAAATGTATTCATAAACTGGCTCCAGGGCACTGGATGAAAATAGATCGAAATGGAACGTTTCAGCATCAATACTGGGATGTATCATTTGAGAAACAACATACGGGCTCGCGAGATCAGATAGAAGAAGAACTGGTGGAACTCCTGGATGACAGCGTGCGCATGCGTATGATTAGCGATGTCCCGCTGGGCGCGTTTCTCAGCGGCGGCGTCGACTCCAGTGCGGTGGTTGGGCTGATGGCGGGCAACAGCGATACACCAGTGACAACCTGCGCCATAGGTTTTAATGACAAAGAGTTCGATGAAGTAACCTACGCTGCCAAGGTTGCCGACCAGTTTCAAACAAGCCACCATGAGCTGACTGTGCAGGAAAACGTCGAGGCGAACCTGGTGTCGATTGCTCGCTATTTTGACGAGCCATTTGCCGATCCTTCTTTTGTACCTACATTTTATGTATCCAAGCTTGCCAGGACCATGGTGACGGTTGCGCTGGCAGGTGATGGTGGTGACGAAAATTTTGCCGGTTACAGTAAATACCTGAGTGATCAGAGAGAGAATCGCCTCAGGCGCCTGGTGCCAGGTGCACTGCCGCGGGCAGTGTTAGGGGGTGTGTCCCGGCATCTTGTGAACAACCCTGTGGCGCCGTTGCGCCGTGGTGGATCGTTGCTCCAGAGTTTATCGAATGATCCATCCAGAGCATTCTTTTTGTCTAATTCATTTTTCCGTGCACACATTTGGGAGCAGATAGTCTCTTCACCGCTTGCATCGGATCTCGCCGGCTACGATTCTGCGCAAATAACGCAGGACTACTACGCAGCGGCTGATACGGATGATCATTTATCAAGGGTGCTTTACACAGACATAAAAAGCTATCTGCCCGGTGACATATTGGTCAAAGTCGATCGGATGAGCATGGCCAACTCGCTCGAGACGCGGGCACCTTTACTCGACTATCGCGTCGTGGATTTCGCTGCAACGGTTCCAGCGCATATGAAAATTCACAATGGCGAAGGAAAGAGTATTCTGAAAACATCGTTTGAGGGAATGTTGACCGATGAAACGTTGTACCGGAAAAAAATGGGATTTTCAGTGCCACTGGCGAGTTGGCTGCGGCGCGAGATTGCACCAGTTGCGGAAAAGTATTTGTGTGCCGAAAACAGCGGCTTGTCGAATCTATTTAATATGCCTGCAATTCGCAGTTTATGGCTGGCGCACCGAAATGGCTCACGTGACTATTCGCAGGAGTTGTGGAGCCTGTTGATGTTTGAAATATGGTGGCAGCACTACATGGTCTAGTACTGTATCTATCGCTTTATCTATGACAGTGAAATACGGTGCTTAATCTAAAGGCGGGTAGCTGGTGAGTGTTTGCTTACGAGATTGTATGCTGCATGGGGCTCGATTCGGCCGATAGAAGAAAACAACCAGCGCTTTGGTTCTATCGCATGGTGCCTGGTAAAACTTTTTCTTCTGCAACTATCAATAAGTATTTGGCGTGGGAATCCTTTAGTGTTACCCGCGTGCACTATCCACGTGCACTATCCACGTGCACTATCCACGTGCACTATCCACGTGCATTGATGAGTGCAGAGAAGACCAGGCACGGCACGGTAAGCGCGTTAGTTCCTGAACAGCTTTGCTTGCGGAAGATTAACTTACGCTGAACGGCGAGCCGGTGTGTATTGCATATGATACGTGTCGACGAACGAGTGTAGATCGAAATCCTGATCTGACATTCGTTGCAGCATCTCCCTGAGCATCACTGGGGTGTGAATGTTGTCATCGTGCATTAGAATGACGTCGCGATGTGCAACCTGGTTGGTAAGTTCTATGCCCTGAGTCTTTGCAGCACTATCATCTCGAAGTCGCCAGTCATTGGTATCCAGAGACCATTTGTAGATATCGAGGTTTAATTTGCGAGCGGTTGCTATTGTTGCCAGATTTACCGCGCCCAGCGGAGGGCGATAAAGCGTGGGTATGTAGCCGCACGCGTCGAAAATACGTTGCTGGCAGTTTTTAACGTCAGCCAGGTACTCTGGCAAAGCGGGGGGTTTACCAGGCCAGTGACTATGCGAGTGATTACCGATAAGGTGCCCCCGGTTTAAGACCTCTTGTAACATGTGCTCCGCTTTTTGAATTCGGTTTCCGACAACGAAGAACACAGCCTTTGCACCAACTTCATCCAGTACATCCAGCACGCTACCTGTGACTGTTGGATCGGGGCCATCATCGAAGGTGAACAGCGCTTGTTTTGCAGAGGCCGCTGAGGCTGAATCGAGTTGAGTTTTGATGCCCAGCGCTTTGTGTATCTTTGTTAACATGAGGCTACCTCTGAGTAACACCTTTCAAAAACAGTCTGCGGTGTGGTGCATGGAACGGTGTATTCAAGTCGACAACAGATCGGCCAGCAGCGGCTCGATCTCAACTCCCTGAAAAAATTGAGATACACAAGAAATTAAGGGCCTGGTGGTGCACACCTAATGAGCAGCCAGCTTTTGACTCCATCATTGGTATCGGACGCCGATAACACTTACTTGATTAATTGAAATGGTACTGGTCGCGAAAATCTGATCTCCTACCCCCGGGTTGTAACAGTGGGTTCGGGTCTGTTGCGTATTTCTATCAGGGGTTTTGACGCGCGATAGCCGCGACAGGCTTCCACCGACGCTGAGAAAAGCAATAACATGTCACACAAATACAAAATTCTGCATGTGACCCATGATATGGGTATTGGTGGGACAGAACAGGTTATTTGTCAGCTAATTCGTCATCTTGACTCAAGTCAATATCAGTGCGAGATCGCCTGTATCGACGGAACAGTCGGGCCATTAGGTCAGCAGTTACAGCAACTCGGGGTCGACTGTACCGTTTTCGAGCGCCGTCCGGGTTTTGATTTAGCACTGATCGGCTCGATTAGAACACTGCTGCGCAAGAATCAATACGACATCATTCACTGTCACCAGTACACGCCCTATGTCTACGGTATCTGTGCAGCACTTTTTAGCCGTACAAAAGTAGTGTTTACGGAGCATGGTCGGTTTTATCCGGATACCTATTCATGGAAGCGCCGGATAGTAAATCCACTGTTGGGGTGGTGTACCGATTCGATTGTTGCGATCTCCCAGGCAACAGCAATGGCTCTGGCACAGTATGAGTGGTTTTCAACTAAGCGCATAGGTGTTATTTATAACGGAATTGATCCGTCACCAACCATGGGTGAAGCGGATCAACTGCGGCGAGAGTATGATATTCCCGATGATCATATCGTCTTTGGCACCATAGCGCGATTTGATTCGATTAAGAATATTCCGATGATGATCGACGCTTTTCAGCGGGTTCATCGAGACAACCCGAAGACCACGTTGTTACTGATTGGAGATGGTGAAGAGAGAGAAAAGCTTAGCTCGCAGGTCGAACAGTCGGGCCTGTCCGATGTCGTAATTTTTACCGGTTATCAGCAGGATACGGCCCGGTTTATGTCGTTGATCGAAGTCTACCTGTTGACTTCTTTTAGTGAAGGGACTTCGATGGTTCTACTTGAAGCGATGTCTACTGGAACCTGCAGCATCGTCACTGCAGTTGGTGGAAACATCGAGATTATCGATCATGATGTCAACGGTTTGGTGGTAGAGTCTGGAGATGTTGAATCACTGTCTCACCGGATGCTTCAGCTGGCAGACGATTCAGACTGGCGTCGGCGCCTCGGTAGCGAGGCGGTTGCTGTTTTCAACCAACGTTTTTCAGTAAGTACCATGACTACACGGTACTCCGAGACCTACCGTCGAGTTCTGGGCCACGTGTAGGATCATCATCGCTGGAATCCTCTTGCACCTGATCTTCCGCGTCTTTCTTATCATCATCGTCGGTATTGCGTCGTGAGCTATTCTGCCCCAACCGATAAATCGAATCGATAAGGCTTCGTCGTTTCGGTTCGGTCGCTCTGTCGAGGGTGTACTTTACAAAGCCGAGCATAAGAATGTAATACATAATCTCGTAAATCATCAGATCAAGAAATATTGCAACGACAAAAAACCCCAGAAAGAGACTATTCAAAAGATCGTCAAGATAGTCTCGTTTGAAGCCTCTTGGAAATGTGTCGCGGCCGTGAATCTTCACTGACCTTTTTAAGGTGGGCAGGCGTACCGCGAAAAACCACAGGTATATCAGGCCGGCAAATACCCCGCAGTTCGCGGAAAACTGAAAAAAGGTATTGTGTGCAACGTGAGGTCTGGTCCTGCTGAATTCAGGGAACGCTTCCATGAAATTGCCCACGCCAACTCCGAACATCGGATAGGTTTGCATTATTTTAAATGCGACTCCCCATGAGATAAGGCGCGGATCAAGCGCTTCTTCAGTGTCTTCCAGCTGCGCAAGTTGTTCTGATGTTTCTACCGTTTGGTCGACACGCGTCAGTAGATGCCCGCTTTGAGTAGCAATGGCGAGCGCCAGTCCGACAACCATCCCAATAGAGTTTACCTTGCTAAAACTGCGGAAGAATAAATAGACCATTACAACTGCCAGAGACAGTAAACCGCCGCGAGAGCCGGTTAGAAAAAGTGCGTGCCAGGTGAGTGGAATAGTGAGCAAGATACCGTAGCGGAGAAAGAAATTGGAGCGAGCCATAGCAATGTAGTAAAGCACCGGCGTTGCCAGCACGTAGAGCATCGCCAGGTAGTTCTCATCGAAATAGTTACTGTTCAGTGGTCCACCCAGGCGGCCATTGTCCCCGAATAGCCAGAATTCGCCGGTCAGGTAGACTTTGTTAGCCCAGTACGAGTAGTAGAGTAATATGAATGCAAGGACGTAGATGCACCACTCCAGTTTTTTCCGTGTGTTGATGATCACGCAGGCAATGAAGAAGAAAACGACCGTTTTGTTAAATGTTTCGAGAACTTCTTCATTCGACAAGGTGACTCTCTTGTCGATTGTCGGATCAATGTAGGCCACGTACGATGTGAAGTCGACCGACAGGTTTACCAACAGCATCAACAACATCATCATAAAGCTGTAGGGGTTCAGCAAGACGCGCCAATCGACCAGTTTGAGTGCGGAGGCGCCTGCGAGCCCGATGATGGTGGCGCCTGTGAAAATCAGTGAAACTCTTGATTCGCCAAAATCGTGCGGGAAGAGGTCTTGCATCTGCATGACCGAAAAGATGTAGTACGCGAAGACGCCAGCCCACGGCAAAACAATCGCAAACAGGCTGAAAACAATAACAAAGGCAGCTGCAAATATTGACATCTGGGGTTAGGTCCGGAGCTTTTTCATAGTCGTGAGCAAACGTATCAGGTTGAATTCAGAAACTTTCAGCCGGTGTGGGACGCGCAGTTTCGGATGAAACGACAGTTGTTACGAATATACCTGTCTTTTTCGCTATTTCCATATTTCAACTGAATTTAACAATCAGGCCATACTTTGCCTGTTTGTGATTTGCAATAACCTGACATATATTGGTCAGTGGATCGTCTTATTTGTTCCGGGCTATTGCTATCAGGTTTTTCCAGTAGAGTCGGAGATTATTGTTTCCAGACACTCTTGTGACAGATAGTGTGTTGCAAAGTCCATGCGCACCGACCGTGTCGTGGTCTCGAATCGTTGATTGAGCGATTCCGGTTCCCTGGTACCGCGATTACCCGGTGCTCGCCGGTTACCCTGCCAAAAAATCCACGACAGATGCCATTCTGGCACATGGGCAGGTCCTTTTTTCAAGTTATGACAGTCCTGGCCGCCATTTTCAGACAGACGAAATCGCGAGTGTTCACTCGTGATCGACTACCAGATGCGTGTATAAGAAATTGACTCAACGACAAGCCATCTCGATCCCGCTGCTATTTTCGACCTCGAAATCCGGGTTTACAACACAGCCAGTTTCAGTAGCTGTGCCCTTTGCGAAAGGGGCGGTGCTATCAACCAATGAACTGTGGCTCGAAAGCGCTGCGGGCACCGCGCGTGCGTGCACCATTGTCGCTACCGGTTTTTGGCCTGATCACAGTATCAAATGGTGTGTGGTCAAATGGGTGGCAGGCGGCGATGCGCATAGCAGGCTCACCCTGAAGAGTAGCGGGCACGATACGACTATCAAGACTGACAGTGCTGTCGTGATCGAGGACTTGCAGGCAGGTATACGAGTCTCATCCGGCGATTTTGTTTACGCGTTCCAGCGTTCAGATGGCAAGTTCTTTCCGGATGTCTACAAAGGCGGCGCGAAATTAATTTCGGCCGAGGACATGGCGCTGGATTTCTGCATGAACGGCGAGTACAGCCTGGCTGAACCGACGCTGAAGCTGATATCACATGGACCGGCCTCAGCCATGTTGCAGGTGGATGCAAAGATTGCGTTGCCGGGAGACAGGCACCTCAGAGTAGCATTCAAGTATGAAATATTTGCCGGCTGGCTGCGTACGATAGTGCAAGTGCACAATCCGCATCGAGCCCAGCATGTGGGCGCTGTCTGGGATCTGGGCGATAAAGGATCGATCTGTTTCTCTGAATTTGCGCTGCGTGTTGGTCGTGGCAAACAGCCTGTTTTCTGGCAACTGAATGACGATCGTCCCAGCGAGCTTGCGCCGGATAAATCGATGTTGTTTCAGGCATCAAGCGGTGGACAGCACTGGGATAGCCCCACCCATGTGGATGCACAGGGCGACGTACCTAATGCGTTCAGGGGCTACCAAATTGTCTGCGATGACGCGACGCTCGAAAGTGGTGATCGAGCCAGTCCGCAAGTCTGGATTGGAGAGCAGGATGATGTCCAGTTAGGCTTTACCTGTCGGCAGTACTGGCAAAACTTCCCCAAATGCATCGAGATCCACGAAAGCCACGTCGCACTGGGTCTGTTTCCGCGCCAACATGGTGGAGACTATGAGTTGCAAGGTGGTGAGCGTAAGTCCCATGAGATCGTTTTCTCGTTTGATCAAGCTGCATCGTTGGGATGGGTCGATGACCCGGTCGTGATTTCGGCGCCTGCTGAATACATCGCGACAACCGGCGCTGTGCGTTATACCGATGATCTGCCCGAATACAATGAAAGCGGCGAGTGCGGATACGACCAGATCCTAGGCACTGCTCATGATGCCGACAAAGGGTTCCTTGCCAAGAGAGAACAAATCGACGAGTACGGCTGGCGGAACTTCGGTGACATCTATGCCGATCATGAGACGCTTTACTACGATGACGATGACATCTTTGTCTCTCATTATAATAACCAGTATGACTCTATCTATGGATTTGCGCGGCAATATCTGCTTACCGGTGATCGCCGCTGGCATGAGTTGCTGGTGGATCTGGCGAGGCATGTCATCGACATTGACATCTATCGAACTGAAGAAGACAGGGCAGAGTACAACAACGGTTTGTTCTGGCACACGGTTCACTACGAAAAAGCCTATGCATCCAGTCATCGTACGTACTCGCGAGATCACTATCCAGCTGACTGGGTCGGCGATAAGGGAGGCGGGCCGGGGTCTGAGCACTGCTATACCAGCGGGCTGGCGTTGTATTATCAATTGACTGGTGACACAGATGCACGTGATGCGGTTGTCGGATTGACATCATGGATTCGCTATTACTATGAAGGTACCGGAACATTGCTCGAAGTTGGCAAGAGACTGGCAACCGACGAACGACGAAACGCGCTGTCGATAGCGCGGGGCCGACGTGTTTTCAGGTATCAGTATAACTTTGATCGAGGTGTTGGAAACTACATCAGGGCATTACTTGACAGCTACGAAGTTACGCTGGAGCGAGATTATATTGATCAGGCGGAAAAGGTAATACAGGGGACTTTCGGATGCCACGACGATATTGCTGCACGTAACCTCGGTGATATAGAAGGCACGTGGCATTACGTTGTGTTCCTGCAAGAGGTGATCAAGTACCTTGATCTCAAGCGAACTTTGGATGAACTGGATGATGCCTTCGTATATGCAAGAGATGCGCTGCTGCGCTATGCATACTGGATGGCGGAAAATGAACAGCCTTATTTACATCAGCCAGAAAAACTTGAGTTTCCAAATGATACCTGGGCTGCGCAGGACATCAGAAGGGCCAATGTGCTTTATGCGGCCTATCGCTATGCAACCAGTGATCGTACTCGATTGTTATACAAAGCCCGATCCTTTAGAGATTACGTCGTCAATGATCTATCGAAATCCGAGACGCGGCACTTTTCTCGAATCCAGATAATCCTGCTGCAGAATCATGGGCCCTCGAACTTCATGGACTTAGAGGCCATGCCATACCCTGGACTCGATAAACTGCTGAGTGATCAAACACCGGATACCGGCTGCTTCTTTACGCCGGGCAAATTTGTTGCACATCTGTTTAGTCGATTGGGTCGTGCGGTGGTTAATTTCAATCCAAAAAATGAAGTCAAGTGGGTAAGGTCTCGTCTTGGATAACTCTCTCACACTGGTGAGTTTCGTCATGCCGCATCATGGGCGTACCTCAATGCTGATCGAAACCATTCGATCTATTGATGCGCAGATGGGTGATACGTTTCTCACCGAAGTGATCGTAGTGACACGCGACATAGATTTTAAACGCCATGAGGTCTTGACAGAATTGCGAGATCAAGGCGTCGAGATGCCGATTCAAATCATCAGAGTTGCCCAGGATAAATCGATTTCCTTTTCGAGAAATCGTGGCGCAGCAATCGCAAAAGGTGAGTATCTGGCATTTGTTGACTCCGATGTTCGCCTGTCACCCAACTGGATATCCTGCATGTTGTCGACGCTTGTACCCGGCGTCGTACTAGGCAGCGCGGTGCAGATACCAGATGTAGCGCGGAAAATGAACGATGTTATTCGCAGTGCAATGAGTACAGCGAATGTTGGTGACAATATAGAGTCTCTGCCTGGCGCTAATCTCTTTATGCGTCGAGATGTATTTGAAGAATCGGAAAAATTTCTGGAGCATCTGCAGACCTGTGAGGACTCTAAGTTTACCCATTCTCTGCGATCAAAAGGCAAACTGGTGTTAACAGATCGTAGCGGGTTTGTGCATCTTGGAGAAGACCTGACGTTCAGCGCTCTGTTTAAAAAGGAGATTTGGCGAGGCAAGTCGAATATTGACTTACTTTCAGGAAGTGAAATCTGCGTTAGTGAATTACCGAGCATACTGCTGCCATTGTTGGTAGTGGCCTGTCTGGTGGTTGTTGTATTGGCTGCTGCTCTGGGCTACCAGATAAATGCACTGTCTTTCCTGTTGCTGGCTTTTCTACCCGGTGTGCTATACGCACTTCGGCTGCATATCAGGTCTGGTATTGATCTGGGTATGCACAAGCTAGTGGCTTTTTACTCAATTTACTTTGTTGCGCGAGGCATTGGCATGACACAGCGAGTGTTCGAACGCAAGAGATACACGCAAGCCAGAGTACCGACACCATGAATAGCCGACCCAGAGTTCTTCACTTCATCTGTTCGACCGGGTTCTATGGCGCGGAAAAGTGGATTCTGGCGCTGGCCAACAATCTGGATCGTGCAGATATTGATTCCGAATTGTTGGTAACGCAAGAGGCTGAAAACCAGGATTTACAGTTAACCCGGGCGTTTCGGGATCTGCAGTTGCCGGCACATGAACTGCCGATGAAGGGCCGGTTTGATTTTCGTGTAATTCGGTCTCTGGTAGAACTTATTCGCGAGCGCGACATTGACATCATTCATACGCATGGCTACAAATCCGACATAATCGGCGTGATCGCCGCAAAACTGGCGGGTATAAAATGTATGTCTACGCCACATGGATTTGAAGAGTCAGACGACTGGAAACTGAATCAGTTTATCCGGCTCGGGGGTTGGACATTGAGGTACTTCGACCTGATTGTGCCGCTGTCTGTTGAGTTGTGCAATGACATCCGCAAGTTTGGTGTGCCCGAGAAAAAAATTGTCTATGTTAGAAACGGTGTCGACCTGACCGCCATTGACTTCAGGACTCCCTCAGCGGCCCATGCGAAGTCAGGGCAAGCCGAAAACGCAAGAACGATCGGCTTTATAGGACAACTTATCGGTCGCAAGAATGTTGCGGATCTACTTGATGTTTTTGAGCGTGTTGCCACGGATTACCCGCAGGTCAGGCTGGTGTTGCTTGGTGATGGAGACTCAAGACAGCAATATGAGCGCTATGCGGCGGCAATGGACAGCGCTGATCGTGTTCACTTCAAAGGCTTTTTGAATAACCCGCTGCAGCACCTCGACGGATTCGATCTGTTTGTGATGACGTCAACCCGCGAGGGTATTCCGCGATGCCTTATGGAATCTATGGCGATGGGAGTGCCAGTTGCCGCCTATGATATCCCGGGGGTTGATCAATTGATTGAGCACGGCAAGTCAGGTTTGCTGGCGCCGCTTGGTGACAAAGATGCGCTTGAGGCCTGCTGGCGCGAGTTGCTGTGGAACTCAGAGTTAGCAGATGATATCGCAGCCAGTGCGGCGGAGCAGATTAATAGAAAATTCTCTGCCGGGCAAATGGCTCGGGAATATACCGAACTGTACAGACAATTGATCGATGGTCGTACCCTGTTCGAGTTGCAGGTTGACTGAACTCCTGGCTAAGGTAAATTCCTTGCAAGCGGTGGCCCGATAAGTCTGGTTACAAACACTGGTAAGCGCTGCCAAACCATAATAGCCAGTTTAAACTTCGGGTTGTCCGGGTTAAGTTCCGGTGTATGTTCTTCAGCTTTGGTCCAGTAATGCCAGTGCAGTTGATGTTCCACAGAGCCCCACTGTTTCTTGAAACGATGGGTAGAGGCGTCACGTGTGGATCTGCCGAAATCGAAAAAGCGGTAGTCCCGTGCGATTGCCTCACGCAGAATTGACCGGTACATAAACATGTTGGCGCCAAGGTGATTTTGGCTTCGTACTGACGATGCCCACGGGATTTCCAGTTTGTCCCGGTACCCCAGCAGAAAACCGGCCGCCAGTGGTGTGCCATGTCGCTTTACAACAGCAATAAATGCATCGTCAGGAAAATTGCTCAGAATATCGGAAAACAGTTTTTTGCCGTAGACCGGCGTGCCCAGATCACGCATGTTGCGTGAAAACACCTGATAGTAATTATCGAGTAGGTCGTGACCGCCAAATTCTACCGTCAGGTCATTTGACTCAGCCTTCTTTACCTGCGCTCTGAGTTTCGAGCCGAGCTGTTTATCGAGCAACTCGTCGCTGGCAGGCAACGGCAGTATCATACTCACTTTGCGCTGGGCCGACTCCCAGTCAGATCGTGCTCTGGTTTCCCTGATCTCCATGTGCTCGCAGTTTATCGATTCTGACAAATTTGCAGCGTGTTTAAGGAGTGCTTCTTCTGCAGCAGCGCAAGTTGCCAGTGGGCCACCGTAGTTGAAGTAGGGCATTGAAATGGTGAATGAGCCGAACAGGCGGCTGTTGACATGCACAATTGGCAAGATTCCGATCAGGCTGCCGCTTTGATCGCGGCAGCTAACTAGGTGGTAGTCATGCCTGAAGTATTTTTCAATCACCGATTGCCATCGCGGCTGGTGGTAGATTGTTGCCGCGTCGCAACTGTCAACGAAGGCTTGCCATTCTGCAGCTTCAAGCGCTTCGTGGCTGGTTTTCAGAGTGGTCGCATCGGGAGAATTTGTTGACTCTGTAGTCAGGTCCTGCAGGTGTAATGGCAGATCGATATTTTCTGACCTTTCTGCGTTCGCGGAACCTCCTGCGAGCTCGAGCGTTAACGTATCTATATCTTCGTCAATTTGTTGTTTTAGAGTGTCAATTTCCGTGCTGAGCTGAGACACCTGAGCAATTAACTGGCTGCAGTCTTCGTTCGCCTTTTTTGCAATACCGATTTTTCGCGACAATTGTTGACGTTGCGCAAGCTTCTCTTTCTCAACTGCCAGAACCTGGCTGATGGTATCCAGCTTTGCTTCCACACTAGTCTGTATTTCCGACGATTGAATGTCTTTAGTGAGTGATTCGAGCAGATTTTTCGGGTTACTGCGCAGCTGTTTTCTGATTGATGTGCTCATGGGGCTGGATTTCATGGAACCTTGTATTTGAGAAGCTCGTATTTAAAAAGCTCGGATCATAGACACAGTCAGCGCTACATGCTGGCACAGAACTTTCCTGTGGCACCGGGCGCACGAGCTCTGTGTCAGCGAGCTAATGCCAGCGAGCTAATGCCAGCGAGCCAATGCCAATAAGCCGGTGCCAACGAAAGCGTTGTCATCGAAAGTAAAACGCAGTATTCCGGCCAGATTACGCAATGGTGTCTTTGAGTCTAATGTGTATTGGCCCCATGTGTGCTCACTGTCTCTTTCGACTTCTTTCTGTTGGAAAAACAGCTGGGGCGGTAAGACCACGGATGACGCGATTACCAATTTATGCAGTAACTTCCGGAGGCCTGATGGTAGCTCAAATGGTACTATTGCAGTGCAGTTTTCCAGTTAGAAATTTTACACGGATATACAGACAGTGAGCCTATCGCCTGCAAATATAATCGTTCTAAGTCATCGCTTGCCCTATCCGCCAAACAAGGGTGAAAAAATTCGTACATTCAATCAACTGGAGCATTTTCGTCGTTCCGGTTGTATCGTAACTGTATTTTGTCTGGTCGATTCAGATGATGAGGCAGAACTGGCGCAACAATACGCATCATTGAGCGGATTTACTGTGGTCACAGTAAAAGCAAGATTTAGAAAGCTCTCTATGCTCGCTGGCCTGCTGAAAGGCAGGGCGTTCAGCGTGTCCAATTTCTACAATGGCGAACTGCAATCCCTGGTCAACCAGCATCTGCAGCAAGAGCCTGTAGATGCAGTCTATTGCACAAGTTCAGCTATGGCGGAGTACCTGTTCAAGGCCGGGTCGTCTGCAGGTTCAGCTCAACACAAGAACCTGGAATTGATGGATTTCATGGATCTTGATTCTGACAAGTGGCGACAGTATCGTGAAATAAGCAAATTCCCAATGTCACTTGTGTATCGTTACGAGGAATTGGCACTGTCAAAGTACGAGGAAAGAATTCAGCGTCGATTTGATGCCTGTATTTTTATATCCTCGAACGAGGTTGATCTGTTCAGGAGCAAACTTCCACATGCGGCCGACAATTTACATGTGGTTGGCAACGGTGTGGATCTGGATGCATTCAAGCCGCCAGCAGATTTTCATCACGAAGCACACAGTGGCAATGAACCTCAGACTACAAGCCCATCGGTAAAACTGTTGTTTTCCGGTGTTATGGATTACCTGCCTAACGAAAATGCGATGCTGTGGTTTGTGGAAAACGTATGGGATCAGCTGAAACAGGTTCGACCCGATACGCAGCTCGTGATAGCTGGCATGAATCCAAGCCCGGCAATTCAGGAACTGGGCCGACAAAACGGAATCACAGTCACCGGTTTCGTCGACGATATGCTCGCCTGTTATCACGATGCCAGTTTGTTCATCGCCCCGTTTCAGATTGCCAGAGGGGTTCAAAACAAAGTGTTGCAGTCATTCGCTTGTGGCTTGCCGGTAGTAACCACTGCAGTCGGTGCAGAGGGCATACAGTGTGAGAGTGGTGTTCACTACGCGCTGGCCAGTAGCCCCGAACAATTTGTAGATCAAATTATCCAACTGTCAGATGATCAGAGCCTGTATCGAAGGATGGCGGAAAACGCAATCGAACTGGTCAATGACAGATACACCTGGGATGCAATGAACGCCGAGTTATATCGGCTATTCGAAAGATCACCGGTCGAATTGTCACCGGTCGAGGTTGTCTGATGTCTGGCAGCAAGGGAAATACTGGTGCTGTCGGTGGTTCCGCTACCGGGCTGAAGACTGGCATCAAGGCCGCCGTCAATATCGTGAGCACGGTGGCGATATTCCCGTTGTATCTCAGTTATTTGTTGCTCGGGTTGGTTGCAGGCCGAGACGGCTTGTTTGCCAGTTACTCACAACTGATCAGTCTGATTCCCGGGAAAACAGGAAGCTATTTGCGCAACAGTTTTTATCGTTTGACAATGACGCGATGCGAGGATGGGGTGGTGTTTTCATTCGGTACACTTTTTTCGCAACGAGATACCGAGATAGGTAGTGGCACCTACATCGGTCCACAGTGCAATTTTGGCAGCTGTGCCGTTGGCAGAGATTGTCTGGTTGGAAGTGGTGTACATATTCTCAGTGGTAAGCGTCAGCATGCGATAGATGATCTGGATACCCCCATTCGTGAGCAAGGGGGTGTGTTAACCAAGGTAAGTATTGGTAATGACTGCTGGATAGGCAATGGTGCAATCGTGATGGCTGATGTCGGTAATCAATGTGTTATTGCTGCTGGTGCAGTGGTGGTAGATGCGGTTGGGGATCGTTCTATTGTGGGCGGCAACCCGGCCACCCTGATCAGGCAAAGAGGCAAGGAGACCGAAGCCCCGCAGAGTGGCGTACTGTCGCGCAGCTAGCAAAGAACATTTTTGTAGACTTGGCTGTGCTTTTACAATTTTGTTAGATGAAAGGCTGTCCGAGAATGAATGATCTGCAGCTGATGCGATCTGATAGCTGGCTATGTGATCGATTCCGCTGACTATGAACGATCTTCCGTCTCAACTGGCTCAAAATCTCACGCCCTCACGACGACCTTTGTTTTCGGACTGGCTCCCGGTTGCCAACAACATGGCGTGCTTCTGCTGAACTACGAGCAACAGAAAAGGTCCGAATTGCACAAGCTGGCACGTTAGTAAAACGACAACGTACGTTCGGACGTGCTGCTGTTTTAAATAAGAAAACGAGGCTAAATATGCCAATGTCCAAACACACCGAATCTCAGTATCAGACCTCGTGCGGGGTTGGCAAAGAAGCAGATTCGACTGTGGTTGCACAGTTGTGCCGCAATGTTTGCATTTGTGTAGTGGCCTGCTTTGGTCTGGCTGTTGGTTGCGCAAATTCAACTGCGGTTAGCGTCGACGCTGGTAGCAGTTCGACGTCAGCAAACGTCGACGCTGTTGATCATTTGACTGCGGTCAGCGTCGACACTGGCAATCTTCCCACCAGACTACTCGGTATCAGCGATTTTCAATACGCTGGTGCATTTGCCTTGCCCGACGATACCTATGGCGATTCCAGCGCGAACTTTGCTGCCGGAGTCATTGAGGTCAATGGCGACTCGCTTTTTTTTGTTGGCCACGATCATGACGATGCTATCGCCGAATTTGTTGTGCCCCCGTTAGTTAACAGCCGGTCCATTGCTGATCTGCGCTATGCCAAATCACCAAGGCAGGCTTTTACTAAAGTAATCGAAAAAGTAAGTGGAGGTAACAGTGAAGCGCTGGATCAGATTGTTGGGCTGGAACTGGTAAACGGCCGCCTGATAGGCAATGCGGTTGAGTACTATGATGCCCCGGCAAACAATAAGGCGACGACCTTTGTGGTGCAAAATGCAGCGACACTGGCAAACTCATCAGTGGCCGGTTTTTATTCGTTCGAGGGCGAGGCTCGATCGGCGGGATGGCTCAGCACGGTCCCACCAGAATGGCAGCAAGCGCTGGGTTGTACACATATCACCGGGCATTCGAGTGGCGGGCCGATCATTGCGCGGCACAGTGTAGGGCCATCGGCTTTTTGCGTTAACCTCGATCCGCTGGCTCTGGGGCAATCGCAAAAAAGAGTCAGGACCAGGGAGATGCTGGGGTATCGTCTTGATCGACCGCTCAACAAGGATCTGTTTAACCAGAAAGGCAAAAATGCGGTTTGGACTCATTTGAGTCAGGCTCGCTTCGGTTTTATCGTTCCCGGTACATCCACCTATGCCACCTTTGGATCATCGGGTGGGCACCGCTCAGGCGTAGGCTACAAACTGGAGCGACCTAACGGGAATCCATGCGGTGGATACTGTCCGCAAGATCCTTCCGATCAGTATAACTACTACTGGCTATGGGACATGAGGGATCTAATGAAAGTGGCAAATGAAACTTTGCCGGCAAGTGCAGTTACCCCCTATGAATCAGGCGTCTTTAATGTGCCGTTTCAAACTGGCAAAGTGCTCAGACGCATTGGTGGTGCATCATACGATGAGCGCACCGGACGGCTCTACATGAGTGTGCTGCGCGCGAATAACACACTGGGGCGATATGCTAATCCACCTGTGATTGTTGCATACCAGATCAGCAAGTAAGCGAGTGCCGCATGATAGTGCCGGTGGCAGTATTTGGCTATACCCGCTTTAGCCTGTCGCTGTTTTCAATTGCACAGAACCGTACTGGAATGTGGCTATCGATCTGACCAGCGCATCAACGACCTTGCGTTGATCAGTTGACGACATTGCCGGAAACAAAGGCAATGTAATGGTTCTCGAGTGATAGTCCTCGGCTACCGGAAAATCACCCGGCGAGAAACCCATATTTCGGTAGAAGGGTTGCAGGTGCACCGGCATATAGTGAATATTTACGCCTATACCCTGTTCGAGCATGGACTTGTAGATTTGTTGTCGGCCGGCGCGCACTGAGTCGTCCAGAAGGACAATGTACAGATGGAAGCTTGAGAATGTCTCAGGTTGTCGCGCAGGGCAGCGAACTGGCAAATTCGAAAATGCCCGATCGTAGTTACCCGCCAGTGTGTGGCGTTTGCTAACGAGTGAATCGAGCCTCGACATTTGGCTTCGACCCAATGCCGCCTGTATGTCTGTCAGCCGATAGTTATAGCCGAGCTCCAGTTGCTGGTAGTGACACAGCTCTGGCGCGTCAACAAACAATGTCGGGTCGCGGGTAATCCCGTGCGCGCGATACGCAGACATTCGTTGCGCCAGGGTATCGCTATTGGTCGTGGCCATACCGCCTTCACCGGTAGTAACTATTTTTACCGGATGAAAACTGAAAACAGTGATGTCTGAATAGGTGCAGCTTCCTATTCGGCTGGTATGGTACCGTCCTCCAATAGCGTGCGAAGCATCTTCTATGATGGCGAATCCATAGCGATCGGATAGCTCTTTTATTGTCCGCATGTCGCAGGATTGCCCACACATATGTACCGGGATTACTGCTTTTGGCAGACGCCTGCCTGTGCGGGCCCTTTCTTCAAGTTTAACCCGCAGCGAATTGGCACACATATTAAAAGTGCGACAGTCAATGTCAACAAAGTCTATATCTGCGCCGCAGTACTTTGCACAATTTGCTGAGGCGACAAACGTAATGGCCGAGGTCCAAACCTCATCCCCCGAGCCAATCTCAAGAGCCAGACAGGCAATATGTAACGCGGACGTGGCACTGTTGACTGCCAGCGCATGTGTTACTTTGCAGTAGTCGGCAACAACTGATTCGAACTCCGGTACGACGGGGCCTTGTGTCAAAAAGTCAGACTGCAACACGCTGAGGACCTGATCGATGTCCTCTTGCACGATTTCCTGTCGGGCATACGGTATCATCCGTTGATACCACCTGTTTGTGATAGTGGCAGGTGTGAGAATATGGTGTGGATATAACAGGAACGGGCTCGGTCGGTACCTTGCCGGCATCCGTCCTGACGAATCATTAGCGATGGTTTGCTCAAGGCAGCGAGCGCGCGGTGGTCTGCCCTGCTAACTACCCTGTGACTTGCGCTCTGAGTCCCGCTTTCAGTTGCGCGCTGAGTTGCGCGCTGAGTTGCGTTCTGAAGTGCTTTGTGCACACGCAGTGGCGAGCGCCTGGTAAGTATGGGCACTGAATCAACATCCTTGTTGCTTATACTGGTTATCTCTGATGCAATTTCCTCAGAGCCTGATTCCGTAGCGAGTAATATTACCAATCGCGATGGCGTCACTCTGACTCAATGCAATCATTGTGCATCTTTGCTGATTATGCGAGGTGATGTTGTCAGTTCTATAACCGCATGTAATGAATTCAGTCGTCACTGCTGTGTGCAATGAGTACTGGTACGTGATTTGCCCAACCACTCACCATGGATGCAAATCAAGACTCAGGGAATGAGGCCCGGCGCATTATCGCAGTGCGATGGCCATCTGTGGTGGATGCGCTGGATGCTGTCGATTCAGCATCCGCTGCATTGCCGGATCTCCAGCTGGATAAAAGCGGTCCGGTTGCGACACTGTATGCTGGAGACATCAGGCTGGCCAGTGCATGGGACCCGTTAAAAGAGGCTGAGCTGCAATGCTCGGTTGTAAACCCGGGGGCGAAGCACATAACGCTGTTCGGTGTTGGCATGGGATATTTACCCCCTCTGTTGCTGGAACGGTTACCGGTTGATGGTGTACTGACTGTTGTACCCATGAATCTGGCATTGCTTGACAGACTGCTTGCTCTGATTGACATGACGTCCTGGCTTGGCAGTTCCCGCGTCCAGTTGCGTTTGGCTGAAACCTACGACGGTTTGCCGGTAAATACTGTAACCACGCCCCCAACCTTGCAGTTAGCAGAAACCACGGCTGCTCCGGTTCGAGACTGGTTGCTGCAAAAGCTGAGTGAAAATCATGTGCAGAATTATCAACAGTCTAACCAGAAAAAAATAGAGGAAAACATCGCCTATCATCTTGAGCACCATTTGCAGGATGAAGACATCGCAACATTGATCTCACCATCGCGGTCTGGTACCAATACTGGTAATGGCGTCGAAGCTGGTTTAGATATACACGACGCATCAGCGTGCGACCATGTGGTGATCGGAGCCGGACCATCTCTGGATTATTCAGCAGCTGCCGTTATGGAGTTGCAAAAAAATGGTGCCTGCACTATTGCAGTAGACGCGGCACTGGTCAGTCTGCTAGCTAAAGGTATTATTCCTGATTTTGTGGTCTGCCTGGATCCACTGGACTATGTTGAACGCTTGTTTGAGGTTGATCAAAGTAGACTGTCCGCTACTTCTCTGGTGTACTTCCCAACCGCTAATCACACAGCCGTAGCCGCCTGGAGTCACAAGCGATATTCAGCCATCGGAAGCCACAGTCGTTTTGAAAAATTCAATCGCGAAAAACCATCTACCGTCCTATTTTCATCGGGAAGCGTGATTCATCCTGCGGTTGATTTCGCTGTACGCAAGGGGGCAGAAAACGTATACCTGGCCGGGGCGGACTTTGGCTTTCCCTTTGAACTCACTCATGCTGTGGATTCCCCTTTTGCTGCGGATAGAAAATCAGTGTATGCAGATGGCAGAACAGTGCTGAATTACCATGATGAGGAAATGCCCAGTCAGATTAATTTCATCAGTTACTTTAGAGACCTGGAGCAATACATTGATCGTCAGGTTTCCGCCGGGGTTAAATTCTATAATCTTGGTCACTACAGCGCGAAGATTCGACATGTTACCTGTATTCCACTGGCTGCCTGAAATGAGTACGACTATATGACTTCATCATTCACGACTATGGTAAAGCACTGCTGTGATGCATTCAGGCTGGGCAAAGAAGCAGAGGCCTCGACGTTATTTGAGCAGTTGCTCGCCGAGGTGACTACGAGGATAGCCGACCACCCACACCTTATGACGGCGGCGCTGCAGCGAAGCCTTGCTATCGCGCTTCGTTGTCAGCAAAATCGAGACTGGATCGGACTGGCGGATGAAATAGAGTATAAGATCATCGGCCAGCTTGAGTTGGCTGATTCGTCTGCAATGCCTGACACTGTCCCGTCAACCCTGTGCGACTGATGTACCTCAACTCGACCTCTATTGTCGGCCAGGCGCCCGGTTCCTGCTAGAGGGTTCCTGCTAGCGTGTCCAAACTGCTCTAGCTTGCCGACACTGGCTTCAGGTTTCACCTGTTGCGATAAGTGGCTGCCGTAAGTGGCTGTCGCGACTGCTCTCCCTGCTATTTCCTATGTGTCCTGCACTATCTCTGCTGAACTAACGGTGTTGGTTTGTAACACGATTTACGAGTAAATTGTTCCTGTAAACCGGTGTTCAAAAACAGATTGACAAGCCACCATAATCTGTACATTCTTGCAGACCAATGACAGGGGAAAATTCAAATGTATTGATGACAGCGGATGAAGGGGCTGTTGTGGATACCATCAATGCAAATGGTGACGCTGCTGTTGTGCTGGTCTGTGAACACGCTTCCAGCTACATTCCATTTTCCCTTGGTGATTTGGGTTTGTCAGAAGACGCTCGCTATTCTCATATTGCCTGGGACATCGGCGCTTATGACCTGGCGATAGCGTTAAGTCGAATGCTTGATGCGCCGCTGGTTGCCTCTCGTGTGTCTCGTCTTGTTTACGATTGTAATCGTCCACTTGCAGACAGTAGTGCCACGCCAGCAGTCAGCGAAAGATATGACGTCCCCGGAAACTGCTCACTGTCAACACAGCAGCGACAGCAAAGGTATGATGAAGTCTATCTGCCTTTTGAAAGAATGCTTGCACAACAGATAGCGACACAATCCGACAAGCTGTCAGCTGACACACAAATTTCTAAATCCCCGCGTTTTAAAAAGAGCCTTGAAACGCGTCTTGAAACGCGTCCTGTAGCAAATAGTGCGGCAAGCTCATGGCAATTGCCAGTGCTGGTCACGGTGCACAGTTTCACTCCGATCTACCATGGCCAGACCAGAGACGTTGAGATTGGTTTGTTGCATGATGAGGAGAGCCAGTTTGCGATCCGCATGCACGAAGCCGTTGCTGATCTTGAAATAGAAGCAGGCCAGCAGCAGGGTAACTCCCCGGGTCCGTTTCCGGCTCTTTTTAAAGTTGAACTCAATAAACCCTACAGTGCGTCAGATGGAGTGATGCATACGCTGGTGACACACGCAAGGCCGTCTAACCTTTCACAGGTAATGATCGAAGTAAATAATAAGTTGTTAAGGGATGCAGATGGTGTGAGGGAAGTAGCAAAGCAGTTGGCATCAATGATTAATCTGGCGCTGTTATCAGGACCCGCGTGATGTCAGATAATTCTAAACAGAGTCACCTTACTACCATAACCTTTTCGTCGAGTTGCAGCGATCTGGAAAGTCGCCCCGACCTGAGGCTTTCAAGTTGAATTTTATCAAGCGTTACATACAGATAGTCGATGCAATCAACTATCGATTAGGGCGTATCGTGATGTACGGAATATTCGTGATGATGGCAATCCTGCTGTGGTCATCTTTTTCAAAAGCCTTTTTACTGCCCTCGTTGTGGACGCTTGAAATGGCACAGTTTGCGATGGTTGCCTATTTTATACTGGGTGGTCCGTATTCGCTGCAGATGGGTTCCAATGTTCGCATGGATCTGTTTTATGGGGAGTGGTCGGATAGAAAGAAAGCCTGCATGGATTGTTTTACTGTACTGTTTCTTCTAGTGTATCTGGGTGTGTTGTTATGGGGTGGTATAGAGAGCACACTCTACTCGTTTAAATATGGAGGTGAACGAAGCCCCACTGCGTGGCGACCCTATCTGTGGCCGATCAAGGTCGCAATGTGTATCGGTATTTTTCTGATGTTGTTACAGGCGATTTCCGAGCTGTTTAAGGATATCCTGCGATTGCGCGCAGAGTAAACAGTACATGCTCGCGGATACGCCCTACGAATTAATCGCGCTACTGATGTTCGCATCAATGATGTTGATGTTGCTTACAGGGCAGCGCGTATTTGGTGCTATTGGATTTGTAGCAGTGATGGCGGCATTGTTGTTATGGGGTGATCGTGGTGGTTACGATCTCGGTTTCGCAGCTGCAATGAAGCTGATGAAGTGGTACCCGCTGTTAACATTGCCAATGTTTGTTTTTATGGGGTACGTCCTGTCCGAATCGAAAATAGCTGACGATCTCTATCGCATGTTTCACGTCTGGATGGGTGGTTTGCGTGGTGGTTTGGCTATAGGCACTATCGGTTTGATGGTGTTAATTTCTGCGATGAATGGTCTGTCTGTGGCGGGTATGGCTATCGGTGCGACTATAGCCCTGCCAGAGTTGCTCAAGCGCGGTTACGATAAACGCATGGTAACAGGTGTAATCCAGGCAGGCAGTTCCCTGGGTATCCTTGTACCACCGTCGGTTGTGTTGGTATTGTATGCGATGATCGCTCGGCAGCCTGTCGGACAGCTGTGGCTGGCAGGTGTGATACCGGGTTTAATGATGGCAGTGATGTTTATTCTCTACATTGCGATCAGATGCCGCGTTAACCCGACACTTGGCCCGGCCCTTGATCGCAGTGAGCGCGATCTGCCACTGGCGGAAAAACTGCTGTTACTGCGAGCCGGTATATTGCCACTTGCTATATTTGCAGTAATGATGGTGCCGTTTGTCAGTGGCAAGACATCATTGGTTGAGAGTTCGGCTATTGGCGCGCTGGCAGCATTTTTGGCAGCCGTATTCAAAGGGCGGATGACCAAAGAGGTATTTGAAAATTCAGTACGTAAAACGCTTGGTATCAGCTGTATGTTTATGTGGATCATACTTGCTGCGTTAGCATTCGGGGCTGTGTTCGATGGATTGGGGGCGGTTAAAGCAATCGAGAGCTTGTTTACTGAAAAACTGGGTTGGTCACCCTGGATGATTCTGGTGTTGATGCAACTCAGTTTTATCGTCATGGGGACATTCCTGGATGATACCGCCATGCTCGTTATTGTTGCCCCTTTGTATGTGCCACTGGTTGGAGCAATGGGTTTTGATTTAATCTGGTACGGTGTGCTTTATACTATCACTACTCAAATTGCATACATGACACCACCGTTTGGCTACAACCTGTTTCTGATGCGCGCAATGGCACCACCGGAAATCACATTGCGTGATATCTACGTATCTATTATTCCGTTTGTATTGGTTATGACGCTGGCGCTGGCGCTGGTTATGATATTCCCTCAGATAGCTACCTGGTTGCCAGACACGGTGTACGGATTAAAGCCAGGCTGAAGTGTTTGATTCAGTGTATTTGCATCTTTGGCAATAGCTGAAAATTTGTATCGATGTGCGGGTAAACAAGATATTTTAACCATCACGATCCGAAGGAGCAGAGAGAAATGAGCACAAGACGAAAGTTTATAAAAGGTGCGGCAGCCATACCAGCGGCAGCTGCGATCAGCGCCCCGGCAATTGCACAATCAAAAATCAAGTGGCGTATGCAAACCTATGCCGGTGCAGCACTCGCCGAGCATGTCATTAAACCGGCCATCGACAGCTTTAACAAAATTGCCGGTGATCGAATGGAGATCGAGCTGTTTTTTGCCGATCAGCTGGTGCCTACCGGAGAGCTATTTCAGGCCTTGCAGCGCGGCACTATCGATGCGGTTCAATCAGATGATGATTCCATGGCATCGCCGACAGACGTCACTGTTTTTGGTGGATATTTTCCTTTTGCGTCCCGCTATTCACTGGATGTGCCAGTGCTGTTTAATCAGTACGGGCTCAACGAGATCTGGGATGCCGAATATTCGAAGGTCGGCGTAAAACATATCAGTGCCGGTGCCTGGGATCCATGCCATTTTGCAACCAAGGATCCAATCAACAGCCTGGATGATCTAAAGGGCAAGCGTGTGTTTACCTTCCCGACTGCGGGTCGTTTTCTATCGCAGTTTGGCGTAGTACCAGTAACACTGCCCTGGGAAGATATAGAAGTAGCGGTGCAGACCGGTGAACTCGACGGGATCGCGTGGTCCGGCATAACCGAGGATTACACAGTCGGATGGGCAGATGTGACAAACTATTTTCTGACCAACAATATTTCCGGCGCCTGGGCAGGATCCTTCTTTGCCAACATGGAACGCTACAATGAGCTGCCGGAGGATCTGCAGGAGCTGCTAAAGGTCTGCATGGATCAGTCACACTATTACCGACAGTGGTGGTACTGGGGCGGCGAGGCATCACTGCGGGTGAACGGCACCAAAATGGAGTTGACCACGATTCCCGACGAAGAGTGGGCTACAGTCGAAACTGCCGCATTGAAGTTTTGGGATGAGATAGCCAGTGAAAGCCCGACTAAAGCGAAGGTCGTAGAGATTTTAAAGAAGTACAATGCCGATATGGTGAAAGCGGGCAGGCCGTACCGCTACGGTTAGATTTATCCGCTGCGTTAGCAGGGAGTGTATCTGTTATCGGGAGTGTATCTGCGCTCCCGATCATTCGGTGTGCTGTTCGTATAATCCACAGAGCCTGTCCGGGAACAGTTGATCATGATTTACTAACGCACGCGGTCTTCGCAATTGATCTAACTATCTGACTCAAAAATTCTACGCCCTCGTGATGAACCCTGCGCCCGGACAGCCTCTCGATAAATTGGAACGCATTATAAATCTGAAGCCTCCGTGATAAGGAAAAAGGCGATAAGGAAAAAGGCGATAAGGAAAGACCTGACAGCAGCATTGGCAACCGTACTCACGGTAGCACTTACAACAGCATTCACAACAGCATTGATATAAGCATCGAGACAGTGTCGATTATGAAAAAAGACCGGATTTTGACGTTCGAACAGCTCAAACGCGATGTTGAGGAGAACACAGTCGATACTGTGCTTGCCTGTATCGTGGATATGCAGGGACGGTTGATGGGCAAGCGTTTTCACGCACATGCCTTTATCGATAACGCCTGGCAGGAGACTCATTGCTGTAACTACCTGTTGGCAACAGATCTGGAAATGGCGACGCCAGACGGTTATGCATCGACCAGCTGGGAATCCGGCTATGGTGACTACGTGATGCAACCGGATCTTGCCACGCTTCGTTACGTGCCGTGGCTCGATGCTACCGCGATGATTCTGTGCGATGTGCTCGATCACCATACCCATGAGCCAGTGGCACATGCACCGCGTCACATGTTGAAACAGCAAATCTCGCGGTTGGAGCAAATGGGTTTCACCGCCAACATGGCCACCGAACTCGAGTTTTTCCTGTTCAGGGAAAGCTATCAAACACTGGCTGACAATAACTATCGGGAGCTGACACCGATCAGTGCCTATAACGAGGACTATCATATTTTGCAAACCTCTCGCGAGGAAGGGGTGATGCGTCCGTTGCGCAACCATCTGTACGCGATGGGTATACCGGTCGAGGGAACCAAAGGTGAGGCAGAGGCAGGGCAGGAAGAGTTGAATATCCGCTATGCTGATGCGTTAAGCTGTGCCGACCACCACACGCTGGCAAAGCATGCGGCCAAGGAGATCGCATGGCAACAGGGGCATTCAGTTTCTTTCCTTGCCAAGTGGGATCATCAAAGAGTTGGCAGTTCATCACATGTGCACCAGTCGTTAATGAGCGGCGATGCTCCGGTGTTCTATGATGAGAGCAGAGAATTCGGCAAGAGCCAGATCATGGATCACTACCTCGCGGGCCTGATAGAGTATGCGGCAGATTACACCTGGTTTCTGGCACCCTATGTCAACAGCTACAAGCGTTTTGCCAAAGGAACCTTTGCGCCCACCAAGAATGTCTGGTCGGTAGACAATCGCACCGCGTCGTTCAGACTATGCGGTGATGGTACAAAGGGCATCAGAGTGGAATGCCGTATACCCGGTGCTGATGTCAATCCCTATCTAGCGCTGTCTGCAATGTTAGCTGCCGGCATTAAAGGTATGGAGCGGAAACTGGCGTTGCCAAAGCAGTTCAGGGGTGACGTCTATGCGTCGACTGACTCACCTGATATTCCTCGAACATTATCCGCTGCAATAGCTAAGCTACGTGATTCGGATATGTTGAAGGAAGCGATGGGAGAGGCTGTTGTTGAGCACTATACCCGGTGCGCGGAGTGGGAGCTTGAAGCGTTTGAGCAGGTCGTCACCGATTGGGAAGTGCAACGCGGATTCGAACGAGCCTGATACTGTTTCTTTTTGTTCTCGGTAACTACCAACCACCACTTTGAAGAAAAAACAATCATGAGCATAACCGGAAACTGGTCTTACCCTACTGCGATCCGCTTTGGTGCAGGGCGCATCCGTGAAATAGCAGAGGCTTGCAGCGACGCTGGTATTCGCAAACCGCTACTCGTTACAGATAACGGTTTGGCGTCGATGGACATAACATCGCGGACTCTGGATCTGCTCGATGATGCCGGCCTCGGTCGACACCTGTTCTCTGACGTCGATGCAAACCCGTCTGATCAAAATGTTGAGGCAGGGCTTGCACATTACCGAGACGGTGGCTTCGATGGCGTGGTTGCCTTCGGGGGAGGCTCAGCGCTTGATCTGGCCAAGGTGTTGGGTTTGATGGCAGGGCAGACACGGCCACTATGGGATTTTGAAGATGTGGATGACTGGTGGACGCGCGCCGATGCAGAGGCAATCCATCCTGTGGTGGCGGTCCCGACCACTGCCGGTACCGGTTCGGAGGTTGGACGGGCGAGCATCATTACCCAATCTGCGTCACGCGATAAAAAAATTATCTTTCATCCGAAAATGTTACCGGTTGCCGTGATATGCGATCCGGAGTTGACCGTCGGTATGCCTCAATTCCTGACTGCCGGTACCGGGCTTGACGCATTTGCACACTGCGTGGAAGCCTATAGCTCACCACACTATCATCCGATGAGTCAGGGAATTGCGCTTGAAGGTATGCGGCTTGTAAAAGACTATCTGCCTGTTGCGTTTCGGGACGGTTCCAATATCGAGGCTCGGGCACACATGATGTCGGCGGCGGCAATGGGCGCGACTGCGTTTCAAAAAGGACTGGGTGCGATCCACGCTTTGTCGCATCCGGTTGGGGCAGTACACAATACGCATCATGGTACGACCAACGCGGTATGTATGCCTGCTGTGCTACAGTTTAACCGCGAAGCGATTCAGTCAAGATTTACCGCCGCTGCTGCCTATCTGTCCATTGATGGTGGCTTCGATGGATTCTGTAACTACGTCGATGAGTTGAATGCGTCAATGAAGATTCCGAAAACACTGACTGCGCTCGGGGTTCAGAATCCAGATATAGACGCACTGGTTAAATCCGCGTTGAACGATCCGAGTGTCGGTGGAAACCCGGTTGCAATGAACAAAGAAAATACACAGCAGTTGCTGGAAGCCATCCTGTAACGGTTGCTACAGCAGTCGTTGCAGAAGAATAAAGAGACAAACATGACCAGGACCCGTCGATTCATTCAGTGTGATGTGTTTTCATCTGTGCCGGCAAAAGGTAATGCGCTTGCTGTCGTTGTCGATGGAGAGGGACTGTCGGACACGCAGATGCAGGACTTCGCCGCCTGGACAAATCTTGCCGAGACGACCTTTTTACTACCACCCTCGGACAGCAGCGCAGACTATCGCGTCAGGATATTTACCACCACGCGGGAAATGCTGTTTGCAGGCCATCCCACGCTCGGGAGTTGTGCGTCATGGCTGCACACGGGTGGCAAACCGCAAACCGCCGGAATTGTCAGGCAGGAGTGTGGCATCGGTATTGTTGAAATTGATTTGCGCCGCAAGGTACCTGCGTTCATCGCACCACCGACTAAAATTCAACTACTACCAGAGCACGACGAGGCAGACATTCGTAAAACGTTGAAGCTGGATGCGGGTTCCGTCAGGCGGACCGCTTTGCTTGACAACGGTCCGGTGTGGCAGGCTTTTATGATGGATAGTGCGCAAGCGGTGCTGGCGGTTGATTCGTCACTGGTGCGGTGGCCCGATTGCAGCCCCATCGGACTGATTGGACCACACGCCCCCGGGCACGAGTGCGACTACGAAGTGCGTATGTTCGCCCCGTCAAGTGGTATGAGTGAAGATCCGATTACCGGTTCACTCAATTCAGCGTTATCTCACTGGATGCACAGTCTTGGGGAGTTGCAGCACGATATCATTGTTGCACAGGGAACCGCGATAGATCGCGTTGGCCGCGTATACATTCAGCCTGATACCAGTGTAGCTGGGCAGGTGTACATCGGCGGTGAAACCAATATTCTCATTGAGGGTGCGGTGGAGCTGTAGACTTGTGTTGCTGTCGCGCCTTGATAGTTACGCCCTGGTATTTGTAGCGGGGGCGATCAATCCTTGTGAGAACCATCTGATAGTTTTAAAGCTGTATTTTCAATCCTGTATTTACCGACCCGTGTTTCAAACCTGTGCTTCTAACCCGTGTTCTTAACCCGTGCTTATAACCCGTGCTTATAAATGGTACTTCCAAACGGTGTCCGGTAAAAAACTGCCCGACACTCCTGCCTTAAAATATGCAGCAAGATAAAAAAACATTCTATTTGTATCTCGGTATGCACTCTCTGTTGATAGGTGTGTTTCCCTTCTATGTACCTGTCTATCTTTGGCAAAGCGGACTTGATCTGGCTCAGATAAGTTTGCTAGTCGCTGTGACCGGAATGGGTTTTTACCTGTCGTTGTGGAGTTGGGATCGTCTGCGACACCGGGTTGGTTTGAACCATTTGTTATTGTTGGTAACGCTGCTGTTTTTTCTGTTGTTGGCCAGTGTGCCAATGGTGGAGCGATCCGTTGTTTCTGCTTTTTGTCTGGCGCTGGCCTATGGAACCTATAACGGATTTTTCTGGACAACGCAACGTGCGCTGTTCATTGAAGTGATGGATCCGAACAGGGCAGGGCAGGCCTATGGAAATTTTCAGTTGTTTGTTTTTGCTGCATTGCAGGTGGGTATTTTGGCGGGCGGATGGTTGCTGCAGTCCAATGGTTTTGGATGGTTAGTCGTTTTTTGTGCAGGCATCGCACTGTTCGGCAGTGTTCTGCTTGTCGCTACAAAGCCGGTCTATCCGGATGCCTTGCAAGATACTAAAGCGTTAACCTGGAAGGTGATTTCCAGTTTTAAAGATGAACACAATTCGCGCTCAATGTTTGTGGTAGATGGTTTTTTTCTTTTTCTGGAGAGCTTTTTCTGGTTGATATCCCTGTTTCTGCTTGCGCACGAAAGCTTCACTCGGCTGGGCTTAGTGGTTATCGTATTGGCAGTAATATTTGGCGGTCTGTTTTTTGTGTTAAAAGACACTATCGATAGACTGGGCAAGCGGCAGATGTTTTTGCTGGCTGTTGCGCTTTACTCGGTGTCCTGGCTAAACCGATCAATGGTAGATGATGAGCTGTCTCTGCTTGCGCTTTTCGTATTGCTGGTGCTGATTACCTTCGCCACATCATTTTTCAGACTTGCTTTAAACAAGCGATTTTATGATCTGGCCCGCGAGAATGGCGCTCATCGGTATCTGATTTTAAAAAGTTACTACACTCAGGCATCTGTGATTGTGAGCTTTCTGGTAATCGCTGCGATTGCCAGTGTTATCGATGATGCTTTGCTTTTACTTCAGCTCTTGTATATCGCCGCAGCATGCATTGCCCCGGTGTTTGCGCTATACGGTGCCGGGCGCTATCGACAGGATTGATTTGCCCCCGGTGTTGATATCTGCTACGCACGCTATCCGCAAAATCACCGCGACATGGTTTGTGTGAAAAGTTGGCGCTATGTGGTGGCAGATGCAATAACCACGGCAGGTACAAACAGAAGGAGTAATTCAAGTGGACAGAAGTCGGAGGATTTAGTATCCCCCGACTTCTTTACGTGCATAGCACCGAATAACCGGTCGCAGTGCTATAAAACGATGCTACCTGAAGTCCGCGGCATTAAAGTCCACGGCATGGCACGTTTCGCCATGTTTTCACAACGTGGACTTCTATTGGCGAATCCTAACGAAAACCAACTGTTGTCAGCTTGGCATCTTCAATGGCTATCTCACGATAGTTACCCGCGCTTTCACCCGCGCCAATCAGTTCGACAGCAGAAGCGCCGACGTAGTCGACTTCGCCCCCATCAGCGAGGATTTTCAAGCCTTTTTCAAGTTCACCCGGGAAAATCTGCTCGCCAGGTGCGTTGGCAACATCCATCAACTTGTCTTTCAGTTTGTCGCTTTCAGGCGAACCTGCTGCTTGCATGGCAAGCATGATCAACGCTGCCGCATCATAGGACTCACCGGTGAACGGACCAGGTTTAAACCCGGCGGCCTCAGCCATTTCTGCAAAGATGCTCGCACCTTCACTGTCAGTACCAGGCGCAGCACCATAGGATCCGTCCAGATCAGAACCGATAGCTTCTGGCAATGCGTCGCCGACCATGCCGTCCGGCAGGTAGAAGGTGTCGAAGGCGCCGGTATCCAGTGAAGCCTGGATAATGGCCTTGCCGCCCTGGTCAATGTAACCTGCGACGACGAGTATTTCGCCACCGGCTGCAGCGAGTGCCGCGACTTCAGAACTGTAGTCACCCTTGCCGTCTTCATGAGCTGCGTTGATGGTTACGCTACCACCGGCTTCGGTAAAGTTTTTCTCGATACTTTCTGCCAGACCTTTGCCGTAGTCATTGTTGGTATAGGTTAATGCGACTTCGGAGATTCCTTTACCGGTCAGTATGTCAGACACGATGACTCCCTGACGTGCATCGGAAGGGGCGGTGCGAAAAAACAAACCATTGTCTTCGATAGTTGACAGTGCAGGAGAAGTTGCTGAAGGAGAAACCATCACTATACCGTTTGGCATGGCAACGTTTTGCAGTGCAGCTGTGGTGACTCCAGAGCAGTCTCCACCGACGATCGCGTGAACTTTGTCTGAGGTGATCAGGCGTTCCGCCGAGGCGGTCGCAGCAGCAGAGTCGGTGCAGGTTGTATCACCGCGTACCCATGTTACCGTTGATCCGTCGAGTAGTGCGCCGCTTTTGGATACTTCTTCTATTGCCAGTTGGGCGGCAGGACCCATATCAGCGACGAGCGATTCAATGGCGCCAGTGAAGCCGAGGAAAACACCGATTTTCACATCGTCGGCGTTGGCGGTTTGCGCACTTGCTGTTGCCAGCAAGGCGGCTGTGATCAGGGTTTTTTTCATGGTTTCAGGATCCTCAATGGACGGTTGCGGAGATTAGGCTAACTGTGGATCAACCCGGACCATTCACGCCGTGGTGGATTTCGCTTGAGTGGTGCTCTGACAGAGTTTTCTTCGACCTACACCTGGCACGATGTGTTTGGTATGATCGAAAATAACCTGTAAAAACAATTGTCTGTACGATGATTCGACCCGGCGCGAATATAAGGGTTAGCGTTTTACGCGACCGCACGCAATGTCATTGTGCGGCCGAGGCGCCAAGCATACTGATAATTCAGTGCTTTTGTCTAACTTTAAAACGCGGCAAACCGGAAGACAGGGGTGCTCACTAATGCGCATGCCGCTCTGGTAAAATTCCACGTGGACTAAAGCGCATGACCAGCAGCAATATAAATCCCATGACGAATAGTCGCATATGTTGAGCGCTCTGGATCAGGTGGTCCTTGACTGCGTTGCCCTCTGGTAGCCAGTTCGTTAAAAAACTCATCAGCCAGGTGCCGGCCGGCTCTGCCTCTGTCCACACAAACCAGATCAGAAAGCCGCCGAGAATTGAGCCAAGATTATTCCCTGAGCCACCCACAATCACCATCACCCAAATCAGAAAGGTAAATCTCAGCGGGATATACGAGGTCGGCGTCAACTGACCATCCAGTGTGGTTAACATCGCGCCCGCAATGCCGCACACAGCCGAGCCGAGAATAAACACTTGCAGGTGGCGACCGGTGACGTCTTTGCCCATCGCCTCAGCGGCAGTTTCGTTGTCACGAATGGCGCGCATCATACGGCCCCAGGGGGAATTAAGAGCAAGCACGCACAGGGTTAGAATAATCAGCAATACGGTAGCAAACAAGCCTGCGTAACAGAGCTTGACGAATATGCTTGACGCCTCGATCAATGCATCTTTTAAAGCAGAGCTGCGGGCAGCACCCTCAAGGCCGTCGAGGGTCCCGGCATAGAACTTTTCCACCCATCCGGTAAACCATTCGCTTTGCTGCAGCTGCAACTCATAAGGCACCGGACGGGGCAAGCCGTTGACATTTTTTACACCACGAGTGAGCCAGTCTTCATTCTTTAAAATGGCGACCACGATTTCCGAAATACCAAGCGTGGCGATCGCCAGATAGTCGGATCGCAATCCCAGAACCACCTTGCCGATGACCCAGGCTGCGCCGGCTGCAAACAATCCCCCGACTGGCCAGGACAAAATGATAGGCAGGCCGAGGCCGCCCAGAAACCCGGTTTTTGCGGAATCGGTGGCTTCAATAGCAGCCACCGCAGGTGCGAAGAAATAGCGGGTGCACATATAGCCTGTGACCAGTACCACGATCATTGCCAGTGAACGCAGACGACTTTTCGGTAGGCGTCGGTAAACAAGAGTCGCCACCACTATGGTGCCAATGAGACCCAGCGCGGAGAACAGGATATTCCAGCCGCCGGCAGCCCAGGCATTGCTGACCGGGTCAGTTGAAACCAGCATGGCTGCTGCTCCCCCAAGGGCTGCGAACCCCATGATGCCGATATTAAACAGCCCGGCGTAGCCCCATTGAATGTTGACGCCCAATGCCATCACACTGGAGATCAGGCACAGGTTCAGTATGGTCAGTGAAAGTGCCCAGGACTGGTACATGCCCACCATGACCAATGCGAGTGCCATGAAAGAAAAAGCGCAGATCGCACGAAGTGTATTGCCCATGTTAATACACCTTACCTTTAAAAATTCCGGTGGGTCTGACGAGCAATACGATCACCAGGATCATAAAAGATACCGCAAACTTGTAGTCGGTCGACAACAGTTGTAGCAAACTCGTTGGTGCCCATTCATCCGGCACCAGGTAGTTGACAAACTTTTTGTACGGATAGGTCACGAGCATTTCCGAGAAAGCGATAATATATCCACCGACGATGGCACCAACAGGTTGGCCAATCCCGCCGACGATGGCTGCCGCAAAGATTGGCAGCAGCAACTGAAAATAGGTAAATGGCTTGAAGCTCTTGTCGAGACCGTAGAGCACGCCTGCAATTGCAGTCAGGGCGGCGGCAATAATCCAGGTAGTCCGCACCACTTTATCCGGGTCAATACCGGACAACAGCGACAGGTCTTCGTTGTCCGAGTACGCCCGCATGGCCTTGCCAGAGCGGGTTCTTTGTAGAAACCAGAACAAGGACGCGACCAGAATAACGGCGATGAGAACGGTCAGGCCCTGCGATGTTTTAATCGCGAGACCTTCGTTCAGACCGGTCATTTGTTTAAACTCGCGAGCCTTGATAATGAAGCGCTCACCATCGAAAAACCGCTGATCATCGGTACCGATAATAAAGCGCACCAGTCCGTTAACCATAAACATCACGCCCAGTGACGCCATCACAAAGGTAATGGGTCTGCTTTTCTGCGAGCGATAGTAGCGGTAAACGAATTTGTCGATGATCAGACACAGTAAAACGGTAGCGGCGATGCCAAACGGCAATGCGAGTAATGCGGTTGGTAAAGGGCCGAGGGAAACCCCCATGGACTGCAGCCACCAGGTCAGCAGAATGGTGGCCATGGTGCCAAAGGCCATTACATCGCCGTGCGCAAAGTTCGAAAAACGCAATACCGCGTAAATCAGGGTGACGCCCAGCGCGCCTAGCGCCAGCTGTGAGCCATAGGTGATACCTGGTATCAACACAAAGTTGGTAAACAGTACGAGGGCATTCAGAATGTCAACAGTTTCAGGCATCTTACCCTCCAATAAAAGAACGTCGTACATCCGGGTTGGCCAGTAGAGCCGCGCCGGTGTCTGTGAATCGATTTTCGCCGGTGACGAGTACATAGCCACGGTCCGCGATGTTTAATGCTTGCCTGGCGTTTTGCTCAACCATCAAAATGGCTACTCCTGCTGCGCGCACTTCAAGTATGCGATCAAACAACTCGTCCATCACAATAGGCGACACACCGGCGGTGGGCTCGTCCAGCATCAGTACAGTGGGATTAGTCATCAGTGCGCGTCCGACGGCTACTTGCTGACGTTGCCCGCCGGAGAGTTCCCCGGCTGGTTGACGCCGCTTTTCCTTCAGGATAGGGAAGAGTTCAAACACCATATCGCGGGTCGCCCTGATATCGTCCTCTCTGAGAAAGGCACCCATTTCCAGGTTCTCCTCCACGGTCATTGACACAAACACATTATTAGTCTGTGGAACAAACGCGATTCCCTCAGCGACGCGTGCCTGCGGGCTGAGTGAGGTGATGTCTTTGCCATTCAGGGATATATGCCCGGCTGAAAGATCCAGCATGCCCAGCATCGCTTTCATGGCGGTGGACTTGCCAGCGCCATTCGGACCGACGATGACTGCTATCTCGCCCTGATCGACGCCGATCGTGCAATCGTTCAGAATATCTACGCCGCCATATCCGCCACGCAGGTTTTCGCCTATCAGAAACATCAGACTTCAGCACCCATTGCGGCACCTTTCAGTGGTTTGTTTTTCAGACCGGTGCCGAGATAGGCTTCGATGACATCTTCATTGTTCTTGACCTCGTCAGCAGTGCCAACGGCGAGAATGCCTCCTTCTGCCATTACGATCACCGGATCACACAGCTTGGAGATAAAATCCATGTCGTGCTCGATCATGCAAAAGGTATAGTTGCGCTCCTGGTTGAGCTTGATGATGGCATCGCCTATCTCGGCCAGCAGCGCGCGGTTGACGCCTGCGCCGACCTCATCCAGTAACACAACTTTCGCGTCAACCATCATTGTGCGGCCTAACTCGAGCAGTTTTTTCTGTCCGCCAGATAAATTGCCAGCCAGCTCTCGCGCCACTGGCTGGAGGTTCAGGAATTCGATGACTTCGTTGGCTTTCTCCCGAATGCGACGCTCTTCTTCGCGCATCAACTTGCGTTGTGTCCAAGTTTTCCAGATATTTTCACCTAACTGGTGCCCTGGCACCATCATCAGGTTTTCGGTGACAGTCAGTCGTGAAAACTCATGGGCAATCTGGAAGGTGCGCAGCAGCCCCTTGTGGAAGAGATCATGCGGAGGAAGGCCCGTAACGTCTTCCCCGGCGAGGAAAATGCGACCCTCGTTGGGCTGATACAGCCCTGCAATAATATTGAACAGTGTGGTCTTGCCCGCGCCGTTGGGGCCTATTAGCCCGGTAATCGAGCCCTGTGCGATCTGCAAAGACGCATGATTCACCGCCTTCAGTCCGCCAAAGCTTTTGGAAATATTGTCGACTTTTATCATTCCTGAACCATCGGGTTTATGCAGGTATCAATTGCTGCTACCACTTAACTTTATACCCAAAGGTAAAAAGGGCGTTCGTATTGTATTCCCATGACACATCCAGTGCGTGACGTTGGCCAAGACTTTTTTGCAGTCGGATTTCATGTGTCCATCGTCTGCCGAGGTCGGCATTGGAGTATAGATTAAACGCTGAGCGCCAGTTCCCTCGAATGTCCCACGGGAAGTTGTAGAGAGAACCTGCCGAAATGCCAAGTTGCCGGTCGCGCAGGTTAGTGGTTAACAATGCATCGACTGTCGAGAAAACAACGCCGCTACCTAACGTAGATGATCGACCCAGAGAGCCAGAGAAACGACCGACAGGGCAGGTCGTGGCACAATCGGCACGGTTCTCTATAACGGCTGCACCCCGCCAGGCCAACGGAGTTGGCTCTCCATAAATTGAGGCGTCACTGGCAGTATATTTTTGAATATCGAGTATGGTTAGCCGCTCGAACCTCACTGATTCATCCTGGAGTTTCAGCTCGAGTGTCAATGCCTCGAAACCCGAGTCAATCATCGAGCCCCTGTTTTGGTCGAGTGTATCGTAACTGAAAGGCGAGAGCTCAAGCGTCAGCGAACTATCATCTGGTCTGTTGTCTGTGCCGTTGGAAAAGCTCAGTCTGGCGGTAGCGGGCGGAGGACCGCCACCGGGAGGTGCCAGTATGGTTGCGAGCTTATTGTCGATTGATTTTGCGGGGTGTCTGAAGCGTTGATTAAGCGTTTGTTGCTTTAGCTGGCGCAGTGGTGCTTCAGCGTCAGTGCTGGCTAACTGAATTTTGTAATCCAGATACTCGAGCAAAAAATCCAGCGATTCAGGTGATATCTGTTCGCGTTGCGAATCGACACTGCCTTGTTCAAGCGCATGGTTAGCCTGAATGGCATCAGTGGAATCGAGGCTCTCGAACGCCTCAAAGCTCTCGCGCTTGTGTGACGGGACAAAATTAACTTTGCTGATTAACTGACCACCGTGCTCGCTATCGTAGCGTTCAAGCTTGTTAAAAAGTTGTACTGGTGCATAGTACGGGCTGTGTTCATCAATAAAAAAATCACTGTCGAATACCAGATTCAGTAACTCGGCAACGCGATAGGCGCAGTTTTTTTTCAGAAAGTAGTATTCGAAGGGCTGGTCAATTATTTCCCAGAGGTGGTAGCGAAGCAACAGCGATTGCTCCGCGTCCAGTTGTAGTTCGTATGCCCACATGTCTCGAGATTCGGTATCCGAATAGACTTTGTCCTGAAGGTAGTGTTTTTTGCTGCTGAATGATGCTGTATAACCACCAAACAGGCCTTTCATCATGTAGGTGAGTGACCCGTCATCAGGGGGAATTTTTGCGCCGAAATTTATCCCTGTGTCGAGCAGTCCACGCCTGGTCTCTCCATCGCCAATACGCAGCAGCAGGTGACCAAATGCGGAAGCTGGGTTGGCAAAATAGCCGCTAACATGCACCAGGTAGAAACGTTGATCAGCGGTTTTAGCTGACCATTTCTGCAACTGATCGCAATCTATTTGTGGTAGCGCTTCGGCAAAAACCGGTAGCTGTGTTTTTAACCAATGCACACGTGCGGGAAAGCGGCATTGTGCATGCGGTTGATCTTCCACTAACGGAGACAGGGCCTTTGTAACTGTAGCCTGTAGCTCGTCGAGTGGTGATGGCGGAGAGCCTGTGGCCAGGTAAAAATTGTCGGATAAAATGTCGGTACTATACCGGTCTTTGCCCTTGCGCTCGATTTTGGTTAGCCTGTGCCAGGTCTTGCTGGAGGCAAGTTCGGTCAGTTTGTCAGGGTCGATCTTGCGGGCGATGTTGGGGTCGATGTTGGGGGCGAGGTCGGGGTCGAGGTTAGGTGTGAGGTCTGCAGAATAGACCACGTTGGAAAGAGACGACACGATAATACTTGCCCACAAAAGAGTGGGCAGCAGGCGATGACATTTTTTTGACATATATGCGTGCGTTATTACCGGCTAGAGTAATCCAGGGGTGCGAGCAAGCTGATATGTCAATAGCGCTTCTGTTTTTTAAACTGTGCAGATAGTTGCGAGTGAGTCGTACAAAGTGCTGCTTTTTCTAAAGGCCACCTGGACTGAATCCTCGTCGACAGCAACGAGGTTAGCCAGCTCCGCACGCATTGCAGTGACTGTAGCATCCTGATCAGGGCAATTTACATTGTCGAGAAGTGCCGCCAGGTGATCGCCGCTGCCTTTGGCAAGATCAGATTCGATACGGTCGTAGTTCTGGTAGATAAATGCAGCGGTGGTGGTTGAGCTGCCCTGACAGTTCTCCTCTGATGATAGATTGGAAATATGTGCCGTTGTACCCAGGTCCCAGGTTGCGTTACTGATGATCGCGAGTATGCGACCATTATCACTGCTGCCATCCTGATTGAATAGCAGTGCACCAAGACCGCACTCGGCATAGACATCCGCGAAGGTTCTATCTGCAGCGTTTGCGCGTACACCGACCGAAAGTAGCAAGGTTACAGTGATTACAGTTATTATTTTCATATTAAGATATAACTCCGAGTTTGAAATGCATACTGAAGATAAATCTTCAGCTCGGGTAGATTATACTGAATGGGGCGGTTATTCCAGAATCAGAGATGTCTGTTTCGAAAAACGAATTTGCTGGGAATTTTCGAGGGATTTATTCATTGAGGGGCGCCTGATCAAGAGCTTTAAGGCGGTTGCGGGACAATTGTCGGGCTCCCGCGGGGCGGCTTTTTGAAGAGCACCGATATGAGTTGTTGTCGGAGGCTATGTCCAGTAGCAGATTTCCGAATGAAACCAGACAGTTTGCTTGATGCAGTACACTGATAACTGACCGGTCTCGATCGACTGGTCATCATATCTACTGAACAGATACTCTGTGTTTCATTAAGGTCTGGCTCGGCATCTAGAAATGATTGATGTATCGGATGCCGATGGTTGAGATGCTGTTATCATCGGTTTGCAACTCTACATTGCGATCATGTGTCAATTGCAGGCTGAGTTCATCATTGCCTAGCACTCTGAGGCCGGCCCCGGCACTGAGTTGCACGGCAGTGCTGTTCGTGGGCCAGGCATGGCCAAGTCGGGCGTTCAGACTATATCTGGGTGATGCCGCTTGCGGATAGTCGGAGGCGATGCCACCGCGAACCAGCGATGCACTGATTGCCAGTTCCTGACTCTCATCTGCAAACAGGCTTTCGAAGTTGGTGTTTTGCGACAGTTGCGATAAGGCGACTGGCAGATCTCCCCTCTGATCGTTTACCTGACCGCTGGCAATAAGCCCCATTGACCAGTTATTGCTGCCGAACGAGCCTCGCGTTCCAAATTCGAGGGAGCCGCCAGCACCAGCCGAAAAGCGACTGTTCTCGTCGCGCGCTGCAACCTCGTTGACATTGCCAGACACTTTGACAAATTCGTTTTTGCCAACGCTTGTTTCAAATGTTACTTCCGCACGATTGCGCTTGGCTGCGAGTCGCAATTCTGCAGCGCTGCCTGGTATTTCATTAAACGCGACCTCTGTAGTCAACTCTTTGCGGCCGTTGTCACCTCTGATCGAAAACCGACCGCTGGTATACGACAGGTCGTCGGAGCCATTGCTATTGATACCGGTAGTCAGGCGTACATCCCGTCTGGAGTTGCCATAGTGGGCGGTTACCGCTACATCGTCTTCTGTTGCGTTGTTTATCAGTAATTCATCGGAGGCCAGGTTGTTGCGCTGGTACTCAAGCGCGATGCCAAAGTCTCGTGCATTCAAGGTATGTCTCAGTGCCAGATCGGACTCGGTGATATCCAGACTGCCCAGCTGACGTTGTTTAACACCGCTTGAAAAGTATCCGGGTCTGCTGCCACGCAACGCGATGACCTGGTCCTGAGCGATACTACGAGCCACTCCGGATGATGAATTCATAACTGATTGCGCCAACTGGTAGGCTTCGTTTTCACGTCCAACCTTACGCAGGGCAATGATCTGATCTGTGGTAGACAGATCATTGGCGCTGGCCAGTATTTCCTTGATTGAGTTGGTATTGTTTTCGTTTATCGCCAGCGCCAGTTGTTGCCACACGGGTACTTCGAGGCGCTTTTCATGGAGTTTCGTCATAACCAGACGAGCGTAATCATTGCGCTGGGTGGCAAGGTACCACGATGCCGCCAGCTCCTGACGCCATGCAGACTCCTGATCTGATGTGTCGGGTATATCCTGCAAGACTCTTTGTGTCCACGCTTCGTTTTCACTGGCACTACCGTAGGTGTGCAGTAAACTGATGTAGTCTCTAACCAGATCGTTTGTTTCGATCGGCGACTGTGCAGCTACCAGCGGCCGCAGTTTGTTTAAGGCGTAGGTTCTAACCTTGTATGCATGCGTGGTATTGCCTGTCTGGTCCAGTGCATCGGCAAACGCAAGCAGAATGTTATAGTCGTGATCATCTTGTTGCATGATCTTACTGAACCAGCGCAGACTATCCTCTACATCATCCGTTCTCATTGTAGCTAATGCAAAGGGCGCCCATAAATCAGCGTTGTCAGTGGCTGCGGCTTCGTGCTGCTCAAGAATTTCAGACAGAGTGTCGGCGTCTGCATTACTGCCCAGTGATGTCCAGATAAGTCCGGCCAGCGCGTCTGCGTTGTCAGGTTGCATCAGCAGGGTATTGCGGTAGGTATCAAGTGCCGCGACATTGTCCTGGTTTCTGTTGTGATAGTCGGCAATGGTCAACCAGTAGTCTGGTATTTCGCGTAGTTCCAGCAGTTCGTGATTGGCGTCGAGGTAACGCTCTGTATGGGGATAGATGTTTTCGCGTAACGCGACGTTAATGGCAGTTAGCAGGAATTTCTGTTCGCCTGTTTTTCGCCACAGTCGCTCGGACGTTTCGACCGCCATTTTGAATTCGCCAGTGTCCATGCGGGCCTGTACCATGCGATTACCCAGTGTAATCTGTTCGTCGTTGTCCATCGGCGACTGCTCAAGCCAGGGCGCTGCCGCGAAAACGAGTTCGGGCTGTCTGTGTTTCCATCCCAGTTCGGAAAGCAGGAGAAGTTGTTGTGTTGTAGCGTTGGCTAAAGAGTACTTGTCGACACCTTTGGCTGCGGCCAGCGCGTCGTCGGTTTGATTCAAGCGCCAGTGCAGCTCCATACGATTGATCGACTCCTCGCCAGAGCGTCCGAACCTGTCTGCAATTTGTTCCCATGCTTTCAGGGAGTTTTCGAAATCGCTGTGGCGCCTGTGCAGAGCAGCCAGTTCACGCAGCAGCATAGCCTGTGAACCAGCCTGTGCATGAGATGATTGCATCATCTCGTTGAGTGCATCGGCCGCGAGATCAGGTCGGCCGTCCTGTTCATACAAAGCAACGAGCTTCAGGACGCCTTCACTATTGAGTGGTTCACGGCTGGCTACCCTGCGCATGGCGTCGGCTGCCACACGGGAATTCCAGTTGAGCTCCGCCAAACGGATGAGTTCTCGATCATTCTGCATTGATGGACGATGCACTGCCAGCCACTGGCGTTGCTCCATGGCGTTTTCAACATTGCCGTTCCATTCTTCAAGTTGCGCCACTTTCACGCGAGTTTTTTCGTTCTGAGGATCGTTGTCGGCCATTTTGCGTGCCCAGGTCAGGGCGGTATTCAGATCACCAGCGGCAATTGAGTAATTAACCTGTCTGTTCATGGCATCGACATCATCGGGAATATAGGTCAGGAGTCTTTCATTCCATTCCTGCGCCTGATCGGTAATCCCCAATGCGCTGGAGAGTTCGATACCTTCTCGTAGCAATTCGGTGTTGTCCGGGTCTGCAGCCAGCCGTTCGCGAAATGCCACGACTGCATCTTCGTTGCGACCAGCGGCCAGCAATAGTCTCTGCCGTCGTTCGGCGAAGGCCGCTGCGTATTTGCGATCGGCCAGGTTGCCGATGTCCAGCACGTATTCTGCGGCGATGCCTGGCTGGTTGGATGCTTCTGCCCAGGTGGCTGCCTTCTCCATCCAGTAAATTGATCGATCATTGTCCAGAGAGGACATCAACGCGTAGAGCGGATAGGCAAGGTCGGGTCGTTCATTAGCCAATACAAATTTGGCCAGATCTTCGACTGATTGCGGATCACGCGGCACTGATGCAGCCAGTTTTTCGAGTTCGACGTCGGTCTCAAATTTATCCGAGGTCGTCATCAGCAGTTGGGTAAGTTTAAAATTTAGCTGAAAATTCTTCGTCTCATCACTTTCTTTGGCGATGGCAGTTCGATAGCAATTTTCCGCCAGTCCGGGCATTTGATTGCTGGCGAGAGTGGTGGCGCAATGCTCCAGCCAGGCAACATCGTTGTCGGGGTCAGCCTCTGACAGCATCATGGCATAAGTGGCTATGAGTTCCGGCTGCTTTAATTGTGTGGCCACATCCGAGGCGCGAGTCAGTGTCGATACATCGTGCAGATCGCGTTTGTCTAGAAACTCGGTCAACAGGCTAATGAGTTTCGTTTCAAACGACGCACTGCGAGCCTGATTGTCCGAGCCGAAATAGCCGGCAGTCGCAGTTTCCAGATGCAATACAAAGAGGTCTTTACCCGGAATGCGAATGTCGGGACGTCGCGCCATCAACGTACGTGCCTCGTCCCAACGCCCGCCACGGATCATGCCCTGTATGACATGCCGCATTTCATTTGCCGTCAGATCTCCGGATGCGTCGCGCGCTTTAATGTAGGCGATGTCCAGGTCGTCCATACTATCAATTTTGCCATCCACATTTTCCGTATAGGAAAACGTTTGACGCGATGGCATCAATACAATAAATGCTATCGTGATCAGCAGAGCGATGCTGATCAGATAGACCGGGGGAATCAGGCTTTCACGTTTGACAGTCGATAACGGCA